>CAWUKT010000085.1:0-30477 GCA_963923035.1 uncultured bacterium | reverse complement strand
GTTCCAAAAGCTGTTTCTGAAGTTAAACGGGACACGTATGCCCCCTCCCCACCTCTTTGCCCCCTCCCCCCTACCTCCAAGCCGAATAGACTTGCCATCGATGCGAATGATATTGACCTTCACGGCGAATGAATCGAGCTTTTAGGCGAATTCATTGACCTCAGAGGTCCGTTAATTAGGGTTGGAGCCGAATGAATTAGGGTCCAGGGCGAATTGTATTTGGGTTGGAGGCACTCCCCCCCACCTCGTTCCTACCCTCTCCCCACCTCCAACCCGAATTAAATCTCCCCGAGAGGTACCCCATCGACCCTCCCCATCCATTTTCACACCTTCACATTCCTTGCATTCTCAAATTTCCCTTCCCCTTCGACCCTACCGATCCATTTGCCCACTTCCACATTTTTTCCATTCCCCCATTTACTCCCTCATTCTACTTCGAGCTCAAACCAGTCGGCACTAGAGGGAAGATGGTGGACCTCCAGGAAAACCCAAACTCCTCCCTGGCCTTGAAAGTAGAGTGAAAAGAGAACCCCATTCGACTTGAATTTGGGCGCTCGAAAGTCCAAATTGCTCCATGAAATCTGCCCTCCTGTCCATCATCCTCGCGTGGCCAGTGCTCCTCTCCGCCCAATTGGTCGGCCATTGGGAGACCCGCGCGCCCATGCCGGTCCCCCGGAGCAACCTCGCCACGACCTCCCTCACCGTGAACGACACGCCATTTGTCTATTGCTTCATGGGACTCGACAGCACCAAGGCCTGCGGCAGCGGCGTCCGACTGGAAGCCTTCCAATACAATACCCTCACCGACCAATGGTCGGCCATTCCGGATGTCCCCGATACCGAAGGACGGATCGCGGCCTCCGCTTCCGGTGTCAACGGCAAGGTCTATCTGATCGGCGGCTACAAGGTCTTTCCCAACTGCAACGAACTCACGAGCCCCCGCGTGGACATCTACGATCCCCTGACGCAGACCTGGTCCCTCGGCGACAGCATTCCAATCGCCATGGACGACCATGTGCAGGTGGTCTACAACGACAGCCTCATCTTCTGCGTGTCCGGCTGGTCCAATACCACGAATACGCGCTTCGTCCAGGTCTACGATACCCACCTCGACCAATGGCAGAACAAGGGCAATATCCCCAGTCTCGGCCTGTTCGGACATTGTGGCGGGCTTTCGAACGATACCCTCCTCTACCTCGACGGCGTCCGCATCCAGGGCAATTTTGTGCTGGTCAATGCGGTGTACATGGCGACCCTGGACATTGGGCAGCCCCTGATGACCTATACTTCGCTGGGGATGCACCCGGGCCCGCGGGTCTACCGGGGCGGCGGATTCAGCTTCGGCGGCCGTGTCGTGGTGACCGGCGGCACTGACAATGCCTACAATGTCGACGGCATCGGCTACAATGGCGTGCCGAGCGTGGAGACGGGCCGGACGTTCGGCTATGACCTGGCGACGGGAACCTGGGAGGAATACGCCCGCAATCCCGACTCGGTGATGGATGTGCGGGACATCGCGGAGGTGAACGGCAATGAATTCTATGTGGTGGGCGGCATGTCCGCAAACCAGACGGTCACGAATCAGGTGAGCGTCTTCGTGGTCGATACGATCCTGGTGGGTCAGGAAGAACGGCTGGCACCCGGTTGGCGTGTGGCGGTACAGATGGGGGAAGAGCCGGTCGTGCGAATCAAGGGGGGAGCCGGGCAAATGGCAGGGCTGGAATTGTGGTCGGTGGAAGGAAAACAGGTGGGGAAATGGCGGGTGGAAATGGACGGGGAACAATGGCAGCAACGCCTTTCGGATTGGACGGGGCCGCTTTCGGCGGGGACCTATGTGCTGAAGGCGACGCTCCACAATGAAGAACAGCATGCGCGTTTCCTGGTTTGGTAAGGGGTTCATTGCATTGGGCTTGCTGCTGCTCGGGGGGGCCTTGCCGGCCCAATCGTTGGCGGAAGCCTGGAGCAACCACGACCAGGCCGACGGGGCCTGGTACTGTGCCTATAAACGGGACAGCAGTGGTCCCGGCATGTTTCAGTTGGAGCGCTGGGGAGACGATTGCCTCCTCCCCAACCATGACGTCA
This sequence comes from uncultured bacterium, assembly GCA_963923035.1. GTDB lineage: Bacteria > Bacteroidota > Bacteroidia > J057 > JADKCL01 > CAWUKT01. Next base: position 28,395 of record CAWUKT010000085.1, on the reverse strand, counting down.
GCCTCCTCTCGGTCGGCTCCCTGGGTAAGGTGCTGGTCGCACTCGGCGTCCTGCGCCTCGCCCAGGATGAACTACTCGACCTCAACGCTCCCCTCCGTTCCTATTTGCCCGAACCCTACTGGCCCGACAACCCCTGGGAAGACGAAACGCCCCTGACCGCCCTCCACTTGCTGGAACACAGTTCCGGCTTCGACGATACCCATTTCTCCGAATACTTCTATCCCGCCGACCTGGCGCCGCAGGACCGGGACTTTTCTGCCTTTCTAGCCCGCTCGCCGGCCACCCATTGCCGCTGGCGCCCCGGGACGGCTCCCTCCTACTCCAATTTGAACTACGCCCTCCTCGCCCAATTGATCTCCGAGGTGTCGGGTCGCCCCTGGGACCAATACCTCCTCGAGGCCGTGCAACGGCCTTTGGACGCCTATGGCATCTTTGACCGGTCCAGGATCACCGATTGCAGCCCGCCGGAGTTCATTTACGCCCCGGCCTACAATTACAGTCCGCTGCTCCTCGACCTGAGTTACCTGTTGGCCGCATTTGATCCGGCCACAGGCTTGCTCGACTCCACCCATTTGGCGTTTCTATTTCATTCCCATACCCTCTCAGCGCCTCGTTCCGATCTCGTGCCGGCCTTTACCAGCGGTCTGCAACGGGGCGCCCGGGGCCAGGAAACGTATTTCTACGCCACCGGTGAGGTGCCCGGCTGGACCAGTCGCCTCGAATGGTACCCCGATCAACAACGGGGGTTTGCGGTGGTCTACCACCAGCTCCGCAATTATCCCAGCGCGGAAACACCCCTGACCCAGGCCATCCGGCAACAGGTGATCGCCCCGAGACGGAAGCGCCTGGGCGATGTCCCGGCTCCCTATCCGGGAGCCTTCCCGACGAAATTCGCGGGCTGTTATGCCCGGGCGAATCCCCGGAATGCCTTGCTGGGATGGTATGACAACTGGACGCAGGTCATTCGGATGGACGCGGCGGACGGGGATCTCATTCAGCTGGGCGGGAAATACTTCATCCGCACTGCGCCCGGCCAATTGTCGAACATGATGGACCGGCCGGTCAGGGCGGTTTATGGGGAGAGTGAAGATGGCAACCGTTATGTGCAGGTGGGCATGCAGTACTACGAGGCGTGCAACTGTGCGCGGCCGACGGTATTTCGAGGGCTGCGGTACGGTGGGCTCGCTATCGGGGGATTGTTCCTTCTTTTGGTCCTGGCCCGTCGAGTGGTTCCGAGTTACCAGCCTTCCTCCCGGGAGTGGTTGATCGTGCCCTTTTTGACCTTGTTTGGAGCGGCGGAAGCTGCATTCGCCTTGTTTCTTCGGGAGCCCTTTCTGCATTGGACCGAAGCCTCCGGCAGCGCCTACCTCATCCTGCTGTTGACCAGTTTGATCCCGCTCCTCTACCTCGGACAACTCGCCTTTACCGCCTCGACTTTTCGCCGGGCCGGGGGAGGTTTCCTCAAAATCGCTTTGGTGGTGATGGGAATCTGGAATGGCCTGTTGGTCTACGGCATGGCCGTCAACGACCTCTGGTTCCTCAGTTTGTGGAAATGGTAGGGCTCAGGGAAGGTATTCGGTGAGTACCCGCGCCCGCTGGCTGCGCACATAGTCCCACATCTCCCCGATGGCCAGGGCGTCGTCGGGTCCGGTCGCTTCGCAGTAGACAAAGCGGCGGCCTTTGTGGGTGAAATAGTCGCCTTTTACCTCCGCCAACTCAATCGCCACGCCTACGTGCTCATCGAAGTCAATGACGATGACCGGCAGGTCCAGCAAGCGCCGAACCAGGTAAAAGAACAGAGCCGACCGGTCCTCACAATCGGAATAAGAATAGTAGAGCGTCTGCTCCGGACTCATGGGTTTCTCGTGTCCAAATTCCTCGTGGTCTTCTTTGTAGAAGAAGGCGGTCCGGACAAATGACAACAGGAATTCCACTTTTTGCACCCGCTTCCAACCCTCCATGTACGCCTCCAATTGGGGGAGCAGGCTCTTCTCGGCCTCCGCGGACATGTCCATGTGGAAGAACTGGACCTGGGAATAATAGGGATAGCGGTCCATCATTTCCAGGTGGTCCTTGTTCAAGTTGACGTCGCAGGAAAAGGTTTGGCCCTTGTGCTGAAAATAGATCTTCCGGCGGATGATGCGGGGCGAGGGGAGATTGGGCAGGGAGGAAATGTGGAACCAAAAGTTTCGGTCGGCGGTGGGGTCAATGAGAAATTCCGGCAGATAGGTCTGCCGTTGGTAGAGGTCCACGCCCTCTCGCCAAGCCGTCAGGTTGACATAGCGCTTTTGGTTCCGCTCGATGGTATAAAATCCGAACTCGGCATCGGGACTGGCGGCATAGACATACAGCTGGTTGTCCCGGTAGAACAATTGGGCGTCGATGAGGGCCTTTCGCAGCATGAACCACTGAAATACCGCCTGGAACTTCTCCGACTGGTACATCTTCTCGGACGCCAGGGCAATGATTTCGAAGAAGTGCCAATCGCCCAACTGGTAATTGCGGCGGTAGTCCTGGCAGCGGGCCAGGAACTCGGAGGGATCACAGTTCTGGAGGTGCTCGTAGGCGTCAATGATCATGGCCCGGGAGACGGGGCCATCCATTTCCAGCTCGCTACAATATAAGTAGGGGAATTCCAGCGTGGACGAGTAGAACTGGATGGTCACGCTCGGCGCCTCCGTTCCTTTTACGACACACCACACCATTAGCAGGGGCAACAATGCCGCCCGGCCAACCCACTTAGTCATGTAATCCTGTTTTTGTCCTTCGCGTTTATCGGATTGTGAGCCGTTCCACCTGGATTCCAGATGCCGACTCTACTCTCACAATATACGCACCGGCTGGCATTTCGGACAAATCAATTTTGGTTTTCCGTCCGACAGAAGCGACCGATTCGTGGTAGACATTCTGGCCCAGCGTGTTGATGATGTTCAGCTCGATGGCTTCCCCATCCAGACCGAACCACTGGAGGTAGCAGACCTCAGTGCCGGGGTTGGGGAACAAAGTGAACAAGTCGTCGCGGACCAGGGGAATATCGCGGGCCACAGACAGGCTACAGCCATTGGAAGTGAAGAGGCCGAGGCGGTCCGTGTTCAGGAAGGACCAGGAACGGGCTTTCTGTCCGTGGGTGAAGGTATTCATGCAGCTGTCCTGGGAATAGTCCATGTAGTTCTCCACCATGTCGATGTAATCGTACAGGGAATCCACGCAGGTATTGTTAACTGCGAAGCAGGCGCCATTGCTGTTGGCGTCGGCCTTGGGGGTATCGTCGACGAAGTCGTCCATCGTGCAGTCTCCATCGCCCCAGATGTGGCGGAGGCCCAACCAGTGACCCACTTCGTGGGTGGTCGTACGTCCCTTGTTGTAGGGCGGGGTCAGGTCGCCGGTCCGGCCAAAGAAGGAGTAGCCAATCACAACGCCGTCGGTGGCGGGGTCATCGCCCGGGAACTGGGCGTAGCCAGCGATGATGGGCAGCAGGTTGCAGACCCAAATGTTCAGGTATTTGTCGGTCGGCCAGGGCTCGATGCCGCCGGTGGCGGAGGACTTGACATCGTCCAGGGGGCCGAAGAAGCCGAGCAGCTGGCCACCGGAGGAAGACGTCCGGGTGATCCCGGTGGTTGGATTGCCGAAGGGGTCGGTGGTGGCAAGGCAAAACTCGATTTCGAAATCGGAAGCAAGGGAATCGAATTCGGGACGGCGGAGAGAAGTATCCGCGTTGAGCATCCGGAAGTCCTCGTTGAGGACATCGATTTGGGACCAGATCTGCGCATCCGATAGGTTTTCCTCGGGCGCTGTGTATACGATGTGGACGACCGTGGGGATGGTCAGCACTGCTCCGCCCACCTGGCTGCGGTGGTCGGCCAGCCAGTTGCGCGCTGCGGTTTCAGCGGCTTCCATCGAGTGGCGGTACTGGGGTTCGGTCTGCATTTTCCAATCCAGACGGTCCATGGTGCCACAATGGTCATAGTTTTGGGCGGAAAGAGTAGCGGTGAGGGCCAATAGCCCGACGAGGAAAAAAGAGTAAAAGTATTTCATGATAGCAGGAAAATATATTCTCCCACAAAAATAACACGCTGGGCCTAAGATGAAAAAATTATGAACAAACTATCCCCGATCGGAGATTTAGCGGATCTCTTTCCGGACAAAGCGTCCCATCCGCAGGGTGTATTCGTATTCCCCCAATTGGAATTGGGGGCCGAGGGGAAGCTGGTCAAACTGCTCGAATGCCCGCTCGCGGGTATAGACCGAGCCGCCGGTCCGGTAGGCGATGGTAAAGTAGTCGGGCTGCACCTCCTCGTGGTAGACACCACATAAAATGATGTTGACCGGGCGGTCTATGTATTCCAGCAGGACCAGATCGCGGACAGGTCCGCGGTTGTCGGCAATCAAAATGAGTTCGCCGGAGTCGGGAAATTCGTCCAGCGCGTATACCACCGCCTCCAAATCATTTTCCCGGTGGTCCCCGCCATTTCCTCCCATCAGAACCGACCTGACCGCCCGCTGGACTTCGGTGACCTTTCCGGCCCGTGCATGGTAAATGCCACCGGTCAGGCCGACCTCTTTCTCGTCGTCGTATTTGCCGTCGCCGTCGTTGAAGAACACATAGCCCAGCACGCGGTCCCGATCGCTGCCCTGGCGGACGTGGCGGATGACCTGGGCGCCGTAGCGGTACATCGACGCGGTCCAGTCCCCGACGAGGACCATGTTCGCCCACTCCGGATGCGCCGCCAACACGGCCAGGGCCGTGGAATCATAAAATTCTTTTTCCCCTTCCAGGATCGCTTCCGCATTTTCCCAGCCCCGCCTCAATTCCGCCGTATCAAACCGCAACACCGGCCGCTCCGGTTCCACCTCCTCCATCTTGGGCGCTTCCGTGACCACCACCTCCTTGGGTTCCGGCGCTGTTTTCCCCGGCCCGTAATACACCACAAAGCCGTGGAACAATTTCGTGGCCGCTTTCAAATCCTTCCCCTGCGTCTGCAAGACAACCCGCCACTGAACGCCCGGCGTGCGAAACGCCCGCGGCAATATCTCCTCCAACGCCGCGTAGCGCCGCTCCATCAGGGTATCGTAATTGATTTCCCAGGTTTCGAGGTGGAAGGGATAACGGGTAAAGACCAGGTCCACCTGCTGCACCACCGAATCACCCAAGGCCTCAAATACCCGCGGATTGCGGATTCGGTGTTCGGCAAAGGCCATCTTCACCAACTTGTGGCGGCCTTCGGCCTGGTAGGCAGGAATCTCCTGGATGCTCGGGCGCAAAGATTGGACATAGCCCGGCTGGGACAGCCCGAACAACGGCAGGCTCCCCCAGAGCAGACAGCACATGATGACCAATCGTTGCATGGGTTCTTTGTTACAACGAAAGAATACCTAACGGTTACATCGAAGGGGTCAGGCTTCTTTGTGAACGATGGTCGACGTGGCCTGGGCGGTGCAGGTCAGGAAGATGTCGTTGATGCAGACGTGGGCGGGTTGGGAAGCGGCCCAGAACACCGATTCAGCGATGTCAGGGGCATACAGGGGCTCGAATCCAAAGTAGACGCCATCGGCCTTGTTCTGGTCCCCCTTGAAGCGGACCACAGAAAATTCGGTCTCGACCAGCCCGGGGCTGATGCTGGTGACTTTGATCCCGGCTTCCAGGAAATCGATCCGCATGGCTCGGCTCAGGGCCTCCACCGCGTGCTTCGTGGCGCAGTAGACATTGCCGCCGGGATAGACTTCCCGACCGGCCAGCGAGCCGATGTTGATGACATGGCCCTGCTTCTGCCCGATCATCTCGGGCACCACCGCCTTCGTCATGTACAGCAGCCCCTTCACATTGGTGTCGATCATCGTATCCCAGTCGTCGGGATCTCCGTCCTGGACGCCGGACTTGCCGAGGGCAAGGCCCGCATTGTTGATGAGGAGGTGGACCGGGCGAAAGGCTTCGGGGATCTCGGCGACGGCGGCCTGAACGGCCGCCCGGTCCCGGACATCAAAGCTGAGGGTGTGGACGCGGATGCCATCGCGGGTCCGCAGGAATTCGGCGAGGACGTCGAGGCGTTCGGCGCGGCGGCCAGTGAGGATGAGGTCCCAGCCGTTTTCGGCAAACTTGTGGGCGCAGGCTTCTCCAATGCCGGCGGTCGCGCCGGTGATCAATGCGATTCGGGACATGGAACTTGTATCTTGTTCATGGACAATGCGGGGCCGGAACGCCCCGGAAAAATCTTCGTAAGAAAGAACAATGGAGGGAGTGAAAAAAGAAAATCAGCGTGAAAGTCTGATTTTGTCTTACGTCTCCAAACAGTTGATAGCCTTTTGCATTTTATATAGAGAATCGTGAATTTGAAACTGAATCTGGATCATTCAAGGGAAGTTTATGGCAGACACACAGAAGTTCCTGGTCATTGGCGCTGGCGGCCAGATCGGGACAGAACTTACCGAAGCACTTCGGAGTAAGCATGGTGGGGCTCAAGTCGTCGCTTCGGACATTCGGGAAGTACCCTCTTTGATGGATGGTGGACCTTTTGTCCAACTCGACGTCATGGACGAAGAACAAGTCTATGAAGTCATTGAGACCTACGGCATTACCACCGTCTACAACCTCGCCGCCCTCCTCTCTGCGGTCGGGGAAAAGAAACCTGACCTGGCCTGGGACCTGAACATGAAAGGACTGTTGAACGTCCTCAAAGCGGCCCGGGACCTCAAGCTCCACCGGGTTTTCTGGCCCAGTTCCATTGCGGTCTTTGGGCCGACCACGCCCAGCGACCAGACCCCTCAGCAAACCATCATGGAACCCAATACGGTCTACGGCATCTCCAAGCTGGCCGGGGAACGATGGTGTGAATATTATTTCCAGAAATACGGAGTGGACGTCCGCTCCCTCCGCTATCCGGGCTTGATTGGCTACAAGTCCAAGCCCGGTGGGGGCACGACGGACTATGCCGTCGACATTTTCTACCAGGCCCTCGAAACGGATTCCTATACCTGTTTCCTCGAGGAGCATACGGCCTTGCCGATGATGTACATGCCGGACGCCATCCAGGCGACCCTGCAATTGATGGAGGCCCCGGCCGAGTCCATCCGCATCCGTAGCAGCTACAACCTCGGCGGCATCAGCTTTACCCCCGCCGAGATCACCGCGGAAATCCAAAAGCACCGGCCCGACTTCCGGATCGACTATGCCCCGGACTTCCGGCAGGCCATCGCCGATTCCTGGCCGAATTCCATCGACGATTCGGCTGCCACCCAGGATTGGGGTTGGCAAACCCGCTACGACCTCTCTGCCATGACCGAGGACATGCTGATCCAATTGGCCGCCCGCGTCCCCAGTCAGCCGCAGTAGCACCCTTTCTCCATTCGTCCCCCTATTTTCACGGGCCCATCGAGGCTCCCTGGTTTCTCATTTCCCTACCCCATCCAAGTCCCCCAATGGAATCGCCCCGCCGGAGTGGTTCGGCGGGGCGATATCCCTCGTTTCAATTATGATAGGAAAGTTCACGGGGCCACTGGTCAAAGACGCCCCCTTTAACCCATAACTCCCAGGAGCGAGGCACCTAGGAGCAGGGAATTAAGAATATGGTGATGAGCGAAATAAATACATAAACAAACTTGAATGCGGTCAAAAACCAGAAGCAGAGGACGGCTGTTTGCACCCGCCCCACTATTTAGATTAATTCTAAATTGCTCCACAAAGCTAATCCACCGAGTCCCTCGGGACAATACCTACTCGAGGGCAAATTGAGATTTCCCGAACTTGGGTAGAGACCTACCTTAGATTGGGTAGGCGCTCCCCAAAACAAGGAGGAAGAGCGTCAGCGTTGGGAGAATCGGGTCCGCTCGGGGGCCATGTCGAAGTGCGCTTCCAGGCGGGCGATTTTGTGGTGGAGGGATTCGAGAAATGACTGGTGCTGGGGATGGTCGGGGTTGCGCGGGCGGTGATCGAGGTCCCGGTGGACCTGGGCCAGCTGGGCAATGAGGGAGCGGGTGGTTTCGGAAAAATAGACCCGGGCGAATTCGTCCCAGATATAGTCCACCGCCAGGTCATTGGGGTGGATGAGGTCGCGTTCGTAGAACCGGTAATCGCGGAGGTCGTCGACCATGAATTCATAGCCGGGGAAATAGTCCCCGTAGTCCAGACTGTGGGCGAGCTCGTGGCTGGCCGCCCGCAAGATCGCCTTGCTGGCCCCATTCTCGACGATGCCGGACCGTACATGGCGCACCGGACTCACGGTCAGCAGCACCCGCAAAGCGGGTCGCCGGGTCCGCAGCTGTTCCAGCAGCGGTCGCCATGCGGCCACGATGTCGGCCACCGAAGCCATCTCCGATGCGAAATCGCCACCGGGAAACCGGTGGTTGTTGGCCACCAGCATTCCATCCCGCACCTGCCCAATCGCCGTGCCCCACGTCACCAGCAGCACATCCAGCCCGTCCAGTCTCGCCTGCATTTGTTCCCGCTCCTGCCCCACCTTTTCCTCAAACGATTCCCGCCCTGTCCCATTCATATTCCCGTGCAACCAAAACGAGCCCACTTCACCCTCCCGTTCCCAGACCGAAGCCTGAAAACCGGCGTCCAACCTCGGGTCGTTCACCCACGTCAGCAGGCGCGACAAGGCCAGGGGATGAAAGACGATCCCCCAAGGATTGACGGAGATGGGAAATTTATAGGTGGAAAGACGCTGGCCCAGCCGATCCGCAAAGCAGGAGCCCAAAGCCAGCATCGACATCGAATGGTCGATGTGCCAGGACGAGGGCGGCAGTTCGAGGGCCGTCCTCAGTTTCATCCTTTGCTACGGCGACTGACCAATTCCATGACGAAGACGAGCGCAAAGCCCAGGACGATGGCCGCGATGGCTCCAATGAGGTAGGAAGGCTTTTCCGTGACCCCCAGGAAGGTGCTTTCGGAGGTGGTGATGGTCGATTCGTAGACACCCGGCAGTACATTCTCTTCGAGCAGCGGCTTGAACTCGCCGTGCCGGTCTTTGTATACTTCCACGACGTTGCGCCAGGGCCAAATCTTGTTGATGGAGCCCAGGATGACGCCCGTGAGGACAGCAATCGTGGTATTGCGGTATTGCTTGAAGAGGTAGGAGATGGCACGGGAAAAGGTCAACAGGCCAATCGCGCAGCCCAAGGCCACAGCGCCCAGGACCAGAAAGTCTTTTCGGTCCAATGCGCCCAGGACAAAGGAATATTGTCCCAGGATGACGAGGAGGAAGCTGCCCGAGATGCCGGGCAGGATCATGGCCGTGATCGCAAAGATCCCGGCAATCCCGGCAAACCACCAGGTTTGTGGCGTCTCCACCTGGGTCAGGGCCGTAAAGGCAAAAGCGGCTCCGCCCCCCAGCAGGAATCCCACAATGGCTCCGGCATTCCATTTCTCCACCTGACGGCCCACAAACAAGACCGTGGCGGCGATGAGCCCAAAGAAGAAGGCCCACAGCAGCACCGGGTAATTGGCGAGCATGTAGTTGAGGACGTAGGCGAATCCGAAGACGCCGAACATCATGCCGGCGAAGACCGCAGCCAGGAAATTGCCGTTGATGTGCTGCCAGAAGGCCTTGAGGCCGCCTTTGCGCAGGACGCCGAGGGCCTTGAGGTCGACGGACTTGATGGAATCGAGGAGTTCCTCGTAGATGCCGGTCAGGAACGCGATGGTGCCCCCGGAGACTCCGGGAACGATTTCGGCCGAGCCCATGCCGACAGCCTTCAGGGCGATGAGGAAATAATCGGAGACGGATCGCTTCATGTGGCAAGTTTATATTGCAAATCTGAGATTTCAAATTGGGAAGCGCTCCGAACCAAAAATGAAATCAAGGACGGGATCAAGCACGACGGTTTTTCAATTCCTCCCCCTCTTTTTTCATTTCTCCCGAATCAACTCCCAAACCACTTCCAACCCAGGATCAATACCATCTGACTCCGGATAAATCGCTGGCACCGGCACATCCGGCTGCACTCCATGAGGATTCTGGACATCGGAAACTCCCGCAGTGTACATGGCCGTCGAGAAAAAGACCCGCAATTGAGAATGGGGCAGGGTGATTCCCATCACCATCCCACCCGACCCGCATTGGGCCGTGCCGGTCTCCTCCCCGATGAATACCGCCGAGGTATGCCTCCGCGTCAAAGCCGAAAACATTGCCGAGCAGGCACGGGACTGGTGGTCCGTCAGGACGTAGATCTGACCCGAAAAGCGATTGTGGGGCTGGGGAATGGTTCTCAAAGAAGGGTAGTTCTTCCAGGTATAAGTTCCATTTTCCAACTGCAAATCAAAGGTGTCGATATAGCCGGGCGGGAACAGGACAATGGGCTCGAAAGAGTAGGGACCGGGATTTCGGGTGACAACAGAAGTCATATAAGAAACCTCTTCCTCGATCAAATAGGACAGCAGGTAGCTTCCGTAAGCCGTCCACCCGCCCCGATTTCCCCGCAGGTCAATCACCAAATTCTCCGTTCCCGCTCCATCCATCCGAGCAAAAATCGAATCGACAAAGGTCTCGAAATCCTGCCCCATCTTGGCCATGTATTCCTTTCGCCACCACCGGATGTCCAGCTTGGCGGCCTTCACCTCCGGATATTCCTCAAACCGCAGCGGCTTTCCCATCGGCTCCGCCGCTGGATAACGCGCCTTTCGGTTCGCCTTGATCTGCGGCCGCAATTCGCTGGGAACATCAATCGTTCGGGATGCTTCGGCGCCAGGCTCCCGGATTTCCAGCTTGAAGGTTTCCGGGCTCCCCACGAAATTCCCGTAGGCGTTGGGAAAGGCGGCTTCCAAATCGCCCCAGGCCGAGGCGCCGGTGGCCCCGTCGGCGTACATGTGTTGCCGCAGCCAGTTGGCCAGCTCGGGCAGGGGCTGGTCGTTGAGGGTCAGGAGTTCGGTTCCGGGTTCAATTTTGGCGGTGGTGCTGTTGTTCTGGTGGATCCAGAACCGGGGCGGTGAACCGGTGATGCGAAGGTCAAAGGGAAACAACGCCAGGGCCGAATCGCGGTGGGGGAAAAATCCAGGCGGGTGGCTCCAACCCGAATGTCCGCACGCGATCAGGTGTTGGAGGCGGGAAATATGCCCCACCAATTCGAGGTAGGACATCGGAGATTCGGCGGCATGGAGCGCAGCGGCAAAACAGCTGTCAACCTGGGATTGGGACGCGTAGCGGTAGATGGGCGTATGGGCTTCCTCCAGCGCCCGCCGCAGGATTTGCAAGTCGGCTTGGGCCCCTGCGGGCGTCAGGGTCGCACTGGGGTTGAACTCGGAGGAGGGAATTTCGCGCAGGTAGGCCTGAAATTCGGCGGGGTTCAGGGATGGAATTTGCTCCGGGAGGACCTGGGCGGTCAGTCCTCCGGACCATACGCAGCAAACGAGCCAGGCGAGTTGCAGGATTTTTTCCATTGCCCCTCAATATATCCATTCCACCGCCGGGGTCCAATGCCGGTTCCAATCGTCATTCCCCCCTTATTTCTCTCCCCCATTTCCCTGGTTTCATTCTTCTCCCTTCCCCCACTCCCCCATTCGGACCAAAATCGTATATTCAAAGTATGAAGTACACCACCGAAGTCGACATTGACCGTTCCCGGACCCAGGTCATCGAGAAATTCGAGGACGTAGACAATTTTCACCGTTGGCAACCCGGATTCGTTTCCATGGAGCATCTGAGCGGAACGCCGGGGGCGGCGGGTGCCAAGTCGAAGCTGCACTACAAGATGGGGAAGCGGGAAGTGGAAATGGTCGAAACGGTGATCGAGAACAAGCTGCCCGAGCATTTGTTTCAGAGCTTTGAGGCCAAGAATGTCTTCAATGTCCAGCACAATTACTTTGAGGAACTTCCCGGCGGCGGCACGCGTTGGCGCTCGGAATCCGAATTCAAGTTCGGTGGCTTCATGAAGATCATCGGTTTCCTGATGCCGGGGGCGTTCAAGAAACAGACCAAAAAGTTCATGGTGGATTTCAAGGCATTTGCGGAGGAATCGGACAACTGATGACGGGAACGACCACCTTGCAAGCGGAATTTGAATTGTTGGCGGGGGATGAACCGGTCCGGACGACGCTGGACCAGTGGGTGCGCGCGGCCGGAAAAGGCGAGCGCTGGGACCGGGGGTACCGCGTATTCCGCCATCCGGACGGCCACTATGAATTTCGGAAGAAATCCGAAGGCCTGGGCGACCTGGCCGAACCGCACCCGCAATTGCGGGTGGATGTGGACGCGACCCGCTTGCGGGTCACCGCCAAACCCAGCGGAAGCTGGTGGGGCACCCTGATCGGGATTGGCATCGGCGTCGCGACCGGCCTGCTCATGGCCGTGTACAGCACCCGCGGCGAGATCAACCTCAGCTTCGAATTACTGCTCGCCGTGATTGGACTTCCCCTGCTGGTAAGCGGCGGCATGTGGATTTGGAACGGCCGACTCCTCAAGCAAAATTCAAAGGCTGTGGTCCAGCGCCTGGCCGCATCTCTTCAACTCTCCCCCACGGACACCTGATTCATTACCCTGGTCAGCTGAATTTGACATTTCCTCTACTTCTCAGAAACAATCATTTTTCCTTCCTTACACCTCCTCTCCTCCCAAAAGTCCATTTTCCTCCCCAACAAATCGATTTAGCAGAAGAAACGTTTTTTGCATCAATCTTCCTATCAATCCCCGACCAGATAATTCATCGAACCCGAAGCCCCGATCGTCTATGCTTTGCCCTGATTTCTCGAAATCCCGACCATGTAAGTTTTCTACTAAAATGTATCCATTTTTCAATCAAAAGTTCCATTTGGAGGAGGCATCACCTGCTTGTCCCGGAGGCAATTCAGGGAAAAGAAGCGAACAACTAAACCCGACCATTGGGCTCCCTGTGAGGACATTGCCCCGATCCGTAAGTCGACAAAATGCACCAAAACACCGACGACCATCCTGTGCCTCTCGACCGAAGCCCAATTAGATGTAAGAAATCCCCGGGTAATGAAGTATTTATCAAAAAAAGTTGTACATTGTGTTAGATCAGATTCAACAAGAAAGGGTTTATCCGAAACCCTGGTGTAAAAACGCTCATTTGGAATTAATGAATTGTACTTGGTCGATAGGCTGAACTTGGTTTGTCAGCCGACTGGTTAAATGTCAACTTATAACTTATTAGATGATGGAACTGAAATCTCTACCCAAGAAGATTTTACTCGCTGCTCTTATGCTGCTGGTAGGCAGTACACTCGCCTACTCCCAGGATGTCGGTATTGGTGAAGCCAATCCCAACTCCAAATTGGACATTGTTCAGACTGGTGCCACGGGCAATACCGTGGAAGTCAACCATACCACTACCACCAATGCCAGTTCAGCGGTATTTGTGGTCAATGCAGGTACGGGCCGGGCGGTGAATGCGGTCAACTTCAATACGGCCAGCAATATTCCCACCGGCCAATTCCAACAGCAGGGAACCGGGGCCACGGCCTATGGGGTTGAGGTCGACATGGATGTGAATTCCACGGCTGCCGGTGTCATCGTCTTTCAGGATGGCACCAATGATGGGGTCATCAGCGCAGTTTCAGGCACTGGATACGGCATGTACGTCCAAAATACAGGTACTGGCGGCGGTGTCTACAACGACATCAACGGTACCGGAACCTTGGGCACCGTCAATGACATCAGCGTCAATGGTGGTACAGGGTCTTACTCCTTCTTCAATGGACAGGCTGGAAACGCCTTCGAATTCGACTCCATTGGCACCCAAGGATTTGGAGTATTCGGAATTGTAAATACCACCGTTCCTACCGGCGGCGGTCTCGTGTATGGTGCGGGCATCGGCCTCGTCCAGCAGGGCGTCGGGCACGGTATCCTGATCAATCACCTTGGTGCCACCGGCCGAAATGCTGAATTCAATATCAACAACACGAACAACGCTGATGCTGCGGTCTTCTCGATCCATTCGGGTCCTGGTCCGGCCCTGTTGGCCCAGAACGTTGACAATACCATCGCAGGAACCATCGCTGCCGTTGATGTCGGCTATTATGGAACCGATATTGCCGACCACGTTGGACTCCAGGCCTACTCTGCTCCGGCTGCCAACTGGGGCTATGGCATCGTAGGACAAGGTAGCTGGTACGGAGTCTATGCCGTCGGCAATATGGGCTGCTCGGGTGTCAAAACCTTCCTCATTGACCACCCCGCCGATCCGGCCAACCAAATGCTCCGCCATTTTTCCACCGAATCTGACGAGGTTCTGAATATGTACCGGGGCATGATCCAGCTCGATGGCAATGGTGAAGCCATTGTTGAATTGCCCGACTACTTTCCCCTCGTCAACAAAAACTTCAGCTACCAGTTGACTCCGGTGGGAACTCCCGTCCAGCCTTATGTCGCCCAGGAAATCCAGGGCAAAACCTTTAAAGTCGCAGGTGCCCCGAATACAAAGGTCTCATGGATGGTTCTGGCCGAACGGAACGATCCCTATCTGCAACAACACCCTGAATTGCGCACGGCTGAAGTCGTCAAGAATGGCGAACGCTCCGGAAAATACCTCATGCCGGAACTCTACAATGTAGATCCCAAGCAAGGCAATTTCTACCACGGCAATACTGCATCCACCAAGTCCATGCAGGGTAGCCAACTGATACGTCCGACCACCAGCCAGGACCGTGCCCAATTCCAACGGGACATCAAACTCCAGCGTGCAGCGGCTGAACCGTCCAAATAATTTCCACCCAATTCCACCGGCATGAAACATTTACATACACTCCGCACCACCCTTCTGGGGGCGCTATGCCTGGTACTGGGAGGGACTGCCTGGGCCCAACACAATTTTGAGCTCAACAACGAAGGGGCGCTGATCCGGATCGAACCCGGCGCCGAGGTCTATATCCAGGGCGATGTCCACATGGAAGGCGGCAGCGCCCTCCTCAACAACGACGGCTTCATCGAGGTCCAAGGCAATATGTACTCGGACAACCTCTTCCAGCAACGGGGTACGGGGACCGTCCGCCTGGAAAACAACGACGTCAACATCAACGAGCGTCAGTTCATCCAGGGGTCCTACGCGGTCCGGGGCGGACAGGCCCAGATTGGCGCCGACGATGGCTCCTTCTACAATCTGGAACTGGCGAATACCCAGGGAATGGTCCATTTGTCGGGCAGCGGCAATGTGGCCGACGTCCGGAACAGCGTCGACTTTGAACCGGCCGGCGCCACGGGAACTCCCCCGGTCAACCGCATCGTCACCCACGATACCGCCACCGTCCCTGCCAATGGCTCGGGTTACAGCGCAACCTTTGGCATGATGAATCCCGCCGCGGGACTTGGCAACTTTGTCAACAATTGCATTACAGCCAATGGCAATATGGCTCCGGTAGACAATGGATACGTCCAGGGGAACCTGCGTCGCGCCATCGCCTCCACCGGCGGGGTCTACGGCTACGCCATCGGCCTCGAGCCCGGCACTGCCGGTCAGTCGCTCGGCGTCCAGTACATCCTCATCGACTTTGGCGGCAACAACTACGATGTCGTGTCCTCCTACTTCGAGCGGGCCAGCACCAATATCATTCCGGGCACCCCGAATGAGTGCAGCTACCCGATCAATTATTTCTCCGGGGCTGACCACGGGGAATGGATGTTCGAAGACCAAAGCGGAACCGGAACCGGCAACTACGAAATGCGGATCTGGCCCCAGGACGGCACCTATCCGACCCTTCAGACCTACTTCATCACCAAGGACAATGCCATCCAGGGCACGCCGAACGATTGTGGTCCGTCGGAAATTGGATTGGACCGGGCAGCATTTTCCGGCTTCAACGGCCCTTCCGAATTTGCTTTTGCTGGCTCCACCATTATCCTGAATGAAAATGAGTTGGAGATCAGTGCTTCTCCCCGGGACAACCGCTATATCGAGGTGAGTTGGACCAATATGGAAGAACAGCACCTGAGCCACTATACGCTGGAGCGCAGCCTGGACCGGGTCAATTTCACGGAATTGGCGGAGGAAAAGGCGATTGGCAATGACCAAAATCGCTGGAGCTATGCCTACGATGACTTCGGCGTCGATGCGGTCAACGAGTTCCATTACCGCGTGCGCTATACCGACTTTGACGGGGCCACGGGCTACTCGAATGTCGTTTCGGCCCGTCTGCACTCCGATGGCCTGGACAGCGAAGTGAATGTCTTTCCGGTCCCGGTTCGGGAGGAGGGCATCCACATCCGCATCTCGGCTCCTACCGCCAAGACCTACGAGGTGCGCATCTACGATGCAATTGGACGGCAGGTCACCGAAGCCATCTACGAGGTCGAAGCTGGCCAAAGCGAGCGGACCCTGCCCACGCAGGATTGGGCCGCCGGTACCTACTTCATGCACCTGCGCAGTGGTACCGAATCCATGGTCCGCGAGATCATTCGTCGATAATATAAGTTGATAACCTTCCCTCTGGTCGCCCGGCGAAAGTCGGGCGACCTTTCTTTTGGGGAGAAACCCAGGGACATGACCACGTTCAGTGGGATGGTTGGAGAGTTCGTAAAGTTGGGGAAGGGAAATGGTGGTGGAGGAAAAGCCCCGGGCGGGCATTCTTTTCAGCTACAAGGTTATTTCAGGGTGCTGGGCCGACCTTGCTATAAACTAAAACGGTTGGTCGTAGTATAACCGATTGCGGTCCGGGACCAACCGCGGTTACTCCCGGTATAACCCACTGCGGTCCCAGACCAACCGCGGTTACTCCCGGTGTAACCGACTGAGGTCCGTGACCAACCGCGGTTACTCCCGGTATAACCCACTGAGGTCCCAGACCGGCCGCGGTTACTCCCGATACAACCTACTGAGGTCCCAGACCAACCTCGGTTGGTCCCGGTGCAACCCACTGAGGTCCGCAACCAACCGGGGTTACTTTTGATGCATCCGATTGCGGTCGGGGACCAACCGCGGCTGGTCCCAGCGCAACCCAAGCCCCATCAACTGTACAGCTCAAAGTCTTCGCCCACCACGTCGCCTTCTTCGTCGACCTCGTACCAGTTCAATTCGTAGCGGGTGCTTTGATCGGCCAGGGCCGCCGCGAATTTCTTCATCAGGTTTTCGACGCCTACGGAAGTGCCTTTGTAGGTGGCCTTGAGCTTAAAATTGTCGCGTCCGGGGCCAATGCTGTCGTCATAGCGAGCCTGGGCCAGGCTGTAAATCATCAGGTCAAAATTGCCGTCTTCGAACAGGATTTGGTCCTCGATGATCTGGATTTGGGGTCCATTGTGGCTGCGTCCTACCACCGCGCCGAGGGCTTCGCCCAGAAATAAGGGCGTGGTATTGTAAAATTTGCCTCCCAATTCGAAGGAGCGGGCCTTTCCGGAGGGTTGGGGAATGGGCTTGCCCGTGAGGATTTTCTGGATCAACGTCTTCAGGGCCATGGGATGACCACTGAGGGGATTGAGTTGTTGCAAAACGGTCTCAAAATCGGTGCGGTACAGGTCTCCGTAGCCCGCCTCCGTCACCGAATAGGTTCCCTCCTGGACTTCCAGCCGACGGTCCTCGACAAGATCGTTCAGAACGGATTCGACATCTACTTTGAGGTGAATGCCCTGCGAAAAGACGCCCGCGAGACCGCGGGCCGAAGCATACGACCGGCCCTGGTGCACCAGGCCCAATACAAGTTCACGAACTGCCTTTTTACTCATGCCAAATAATAAGCAGGAGCCGTGAAATTACCAATGAAAAGGGGCAGGGAAGGGAGTTATTTTCCGTGGAGCAATTGCATCCGCTCGACCCATTCGGCAAAGCTCTTGTCCTCGGGATCGACGAGCTCGTCGCCCGTCTGGGGAATCTGAACGCCGTAGGTCTTTTGCAGCCAAACCCGGAACTCAGGCAGGGCCTCATTGGTATTCCGCTCGAATTCCTCGTCCTCCTCATCGTCAATCATATCCACAAAATCGTCTTCCGGCGGCTCACTGAGGTCGGCGTATCCAACTTCTCCGTAACCAATGGCCAGCAAACGGAGGAAATCGAGGACATTGGAGGTGAGGTTGCGGACCTCGCCTTCGGAGCCCAGGAAAACGACCCGTTGTTCGAGCTCGGCATCCTTCCAAATGGCATAGAGGCTACCATCCGGTCCGGTGGCAAAGATGCCCAACCGGGAATTCGCGAAGATGTGGCCAAACCAGGCTTCGATGTCGTCACGGGATCCCGCCTGCAATTCCACGCCCCAGAGGGAGAAGTTGTTGGCTTCACTCCAGTCCACAAAGGCGGCCAGTTCATCGGGAAAATCGATGCTGGGGGGAAATCCGTCGGCGATGTCTCTTTTGAGGCTCATAGATATTGGTTCAGTAGGCCGTGAAATTAGGTAAAAAGAGAGAAGTTCAGAAATGGGAAAAGGGCAATTCGACGGAACTTTTCCCGGTCCCAAAAGCCCTATCCAGCAAGCACCTGGCCCAGCCTGTGAAAAAGTTGTCCCATTTCCCATTGTCCTAGCTCCTAACTTTGTACCGCTCAAAACCATTTTCAAATGGCGAAAAAAGAAAAAAAGCAGCGGTCAAAGCTCGGGAAAATCATCCGGTGGGGGTTCCTCTCCCTGGTTCTCCTGATTGGGATTGGGGTGACCATTTTCATCATCAACGTCTCCAACAATCTCCCTCCGCTCAACGACATCGAAAATCCCCGTCTGGACCTGTCCAGCCGAATCTATACCGCCGATGGCAAGGTCCTCGGGACATTCCACGACCGCGAAAACCGGGTCTTCATGCCCCTTGACTCCATGTCCCAGTGGGTCAAACCCGCCCTGGTCGCCACCGAGGACATCCGGTTTTACAGCCATTCCGGCATTGATCCCCGCACCCCCTTCACCATCCTCAAGGACCTGATCGTCCGCCAACGCCTGCGGGGGGGCTCCTCCATCTCCCAGCAGCTGGCCCGGAACCTGTACAAGAAGGTGGGACGGGACAATTCCATCACGCGGAAAGTCAAAGAGGCCATCGTGGCCGTGGTCCTGGAATCCCGGTTTACCAAGGACGAAATCATGCAGGCCTACCTGAATACGACGTCGTTTTACGGGACTTCCTACGGCATCGAAATGGGCGCCCAGACCTTGTTTGCCAAATCGGCCGCCGACCTCGAGCTTCACGAAGCCGCCCTGATGATCGGCCTCCTCAAAGGCCCCAGTTATTATAGCCCGACCCGCAATGCCGAGCGCGCCACCAACCGCCGAAATACGGTGCTGGACCAGATGAAAAAGTACATGGTCGAGCTGAATGAACTGTTCCCGGATCTACGGTTGACCGATCGCAAGATCCAACAGGCGCGGGACCTGGACCTCGGCCTCAATGTACGGCCCGGCGGCACCACCCGGGCGATGGCCCCCTATTTCCGCGACGAAGTGAAAGACGAGGTCCTCCAAATCATGGAAGACGAGGGCCTGGACGACAAATACAACCTGTTTACCGATGGCCTCAAGGTCTATACGACCCTCGATTCCCGGATGCAGCGCTACGCCGAGAAAGCGGTCAAGGAACACCTCTCCGATTTGCAGAAGACCTTTTTGTCGGAGATGAAACGCTACGGGAAGCCCTGGAAAAAGCAATCGGGGATCATCAAGGACGCGATGAAGAGTACGGAGAGGTGGCGGTTGGGTAAAAAAGCGGGCCTGAGCCAAAAGGAGATTGAGGAATCGTTCGGGGAAAAGCAGAAAATGACGATCTGGTCCTGGGAGGGCGAGGTCGATACGGTGATGACGCCGTTGGATTCCATGCTGCATTACGTGAGCTTCCTGCAAACGGGCTTCATGTCGATGGATCCGCATACCGGCGAAATCCGCGCCTGGGTCGGCGGCATCAATTACAGCAAGTTCAAGCTGGACCACGTGGCCAGCACCCAGCGCCAGGTCGGCTCTACCTTCAAGCCGATTGTGTACTCGGCGGGGATGAAGGAACTGCACCAGCCCTGCGACCAGGTGCTGGATGTACCTGTGGCCATCGAATTGCCGGACGGCAAGGTTTGGAAGCCGAGGAACTCGGGCGGCAAGGACGATGGCCTGATCACCTATTACGAGGGCTTGGCCCGGTCGAAGAACCAGGTGACGGCCTATCTGATGAAGGAATTGGGGCCGGAGCGGGTGTGCAGCTACGCCAAGGCCCTGGGCATCGAGAGCGACCTCGATTGTGTGCCGAGCCTGTGCCTGGGCACGTCGAGCCTCTCCGTCTTCGAGATGACGGGGGTGTACAGCGCCCTGGTCAACCAGGGGACCTATATCAAGCCGCACATGGTGCGCCGGATCGAAGACAAGTTTGGGCGGGTGCTGTACCAGCATGTCCCGGAGGTCCGGGAGGCGCTGGATCCGGAAACGGCCTTTACGATGGTCCAAATGCTGCAAGGCGTGGTCGACCACCTGAAGGGAACAGGGCGGCGGCTCCGCACGAAGTACAAGTTCACGAACCAGATGGGCGGCAAGACGGGAACCACACAGAACAATACCGATGGTTGGTTCATGGGCGTGACGCCGGACCTCGTGACGGGGGTTTGGGTCGGCTGTGACGACTCCCGGGTCCGCTTCAAGCGGACCCTCTACGGCCAGGGCGCGAACATGGCCCTCCCCATTTTCGCCATCTACATGAAGTATATCTACGCCGACAGCAAGATTGGCCTGACGCAGGATCCCTTTACCCCGCCGGAAGGCTACCGGATGAAAACCCTGTGCCCAGCGCCCAATACGCCGTCGTTCTGGGAACCCGGCGATTCGATTCCGGAGGAGTACCTGGATCGCTTCGGGGGCTAGGTAGTAAGGAAATGGGAGTTTGTCCATGCGCATTCTCCTTCATTTTTCCGACCTTTCCTCCATTCTCTTACCCTCCTACTATGGATCGCAAACAGTTTCTCCAACAATCCGCCCTTGGATTCGCCGGCATGGTCATCGCGCCGGGACTGCTCACCGGTTGCAAACGGGACCAACGCCCGATTGACACGGACAAACGCATCGTCATCATCGGAGCGGGCGTCGCCGGGTTGCGGGCCGCTCAATACTTCCGGCAACGGGAGGTCGAAGTCATTGTGCTGGAAGCCCGGGAAGCTGTGGGGGGAAGACTGCGGACCGACCGGTCTGGCGGCATTACTTTTGATGAAGGGGCAAGCTGGATCCACGGCAATGGCCGCAAGAACCCCTTGAATGACGTCGCCAGTGAGGCGGGCCTGGACCTGTTTGAAACCGACGATGACAAGGTCGTGGTCTACGATACGGACGGGAGCATCCGGTCGGGCTCGGACATGGACGATGCCGAGAAGGAATTCAACAAAATCCTGAACAACCTCTCTGGCAGCGATTCCCAGAGCTTTGCGGAAGCCTTTTTCGCCAATTATCCGCAGTACGAGAACGACCGTATCTGGGACTACCAGTTGTCGGCATACCTCGAATTTGACATTGGAGCGGACATTGACACGCTGTCTTCGGTCAATTTCTACGACGACGAAGAGTATAATGGGCCGGAATCCTTTGTCACCAATGGCTACGATACCCTCGCGAATCACCTCGCCGAAGGGATCGATGTGCGCCTGAATACGGTCGTGGAGGAAATCAATTATTCGGGGAGTGAAATCACCATCGTCACCGATGCGGGGGGATTTGTCGCCGGTTATGTGATCGTCGCCGTGCCATTGGGCGTTTTGCAACGGAACCGGATTCAGTTTGAACCGGCCCTTCCCAGCGAGAAGGAAGCTGCTCTGGACGCCCTCGCGATGGGCACTGTGAACAAGTACCTGCTCCGGTGGGACAGCCAATTCTGGCCAGCGGATCGGCATTACCTGGGTTATACCGCCGATACCCGCGATACTTTCAATTATTACCTCAATGCCCAGCCCATTGTCAACCAACCCGTCCTGGTGACCTTCTCGTTCGGCGACTATTCCGTCCGGCTGGAACAGCGCGACGACGCCGATGTGATCGAAGAGATCATGGCGCCCCTGCGCTCCATGTACGGCGCGGGAATTCCGATGCCCGTCGAATTCCGGCGGACCCGTTGGAATACCGATCCGTTCACGTACGGCTCGTATTCGTTTGTGGGAAAAGGGGGACGCTCGGCCGCCTACGATACCCTGGCGAATGCCATTGACAACCGGGTATTTTTCGCCGGGGAGCATACTTCCCGCGATTACCGCGGCACGGTCCACGGGGCCTACCTCAGTGGTGAGCAGGCGGCCCGGTCCATCGCCGACCTGATCAACTGATCAATTTTTCCGGATACTTTCGCGTAAGACCTGACTGCTGCGGGGCCCCATGTTGCAGAGGAGGTCGAGTATGCTCAGGTTGGGCGCAAATGCGTCGCCGAAGACCTGGGGATAGGGCACGGCCTGGAACCGGTCGGTCTTGGATTCACCGCGGGCAGCAAAGGCCTGGCGAAAATCGGCTTCGTAGTAGTCGGTCGGCTGAAATTTCTCAGTTACGGTATAGGGCAATTCGATTTGGAGAGCGGAGATGAAAAAGTCGATGATGGCGCGGTTGTGGTCGAACAGGTTGGGGTTGACCTGAGTGAAAAAGGGCTCGAGTTGGCTTTCGTAGAATTCGAAATAGGGAGAGGAGCGGTAGGCGGAGGTAATGGAAATCCAATGGTCGCGCGCCCAGTTCTCGGTGAAGGAGATTTCCCGGTGGAGCAAGGGCGTATGTTCCCGGGCCTTGAGGATGGGAATCGTCAGTTTCAGCACCTTGTTGGCCCCCAGAATTTGCATGCGGTTGAAGTAATTCTGCTTGCGGTAGAATTCATGCCGCTCCAGAACGATCTCGCCGGCGTCCAGAGCCGCTGCAAACCATGCAATTGAAGGAAAATAATAAACCGGGAAAATTTTCATCTTTCCGTATTTTTACATTGAGATAGCCGACAAAATTAGAAAATGTCTGGAACATCTTCATTGGGGTCGGATAGTAGAGCTATTTTTGAACTAAAAGGTAAAATGACCATGCGGAAATATTTACTGTTGATGCTGACCGGGCTGTTGCTGGGAGCGGGTTCCCTCCAGGCGAAGTCGCTGGTGTACTATATTGATCTGTGCACCTTTTACGATACCGAGAACAAGCCCTATATCGAATTTTACCTGGACGTGGCGGCCAATTCCCTTGCGTATGTAGAGGGAAACGACAATCGCTTTGAGGGGAAGGTCAAGATTGAACTGGAAGTCAAAAAGCTGGATTCGGATGAGGTGGTCTACGAACGGAGCTTCGAACTGATGAACCCCGGCGTAAAGGATTCCAGTGCGAAGAAACTCGACTACGGCGTCATGGATGTCCGTCGCATTAGCCTGGAACCGGGGCTGTATTCATTTTCCGGCATCCTCCGCGACGCCAACAATCCGGATGGCAAGCGCCATCAGTTCATCAAGGAATTGGACGTTCCGGCGGGCAAAGAGGCGGTCACCCACCTCAGCGACATTGAATTCATCCAGTCATTTTCCCGCACCACCCAAGCCATGCCCCACAGCAAGCACGGCTACGACATCCTCCCCATTGTCAACAATGGCACCTACCTCGACGCGGACTCCCTTCATTTCTACCTCGAAGCCTACAATGCCGCCAACGAGGCCAGCGATGTGATGTTTGTCAACGCCTACCTCACCCTCGCGAATTCTACGTCCAAGCTGGGCGGCTACCAGAAGGTCCTGCGCATGAAGCCTTCGGAGCTCAACATCATCCACGCCAGCTACGAGATTTTTTACCTGCCGTCCCAGACCTATTACCTCAACATCGAGATTTACAACAAGAAGCAGGAACTGATCGCCAGCACGGCCAAGCGCTTCTTTGTGAACAATAGCCGGGTCGACGCGCCGATGGTGGTCAACAGCGACCTGAAGTACGAAGATCATTTTGAGCTGAACGAGGAGGAATTGGACTACTATATCCATACCCTGTACTATATCAGCACGGAGACGGAGATTGATTTTGTGGACGCATTGCAGACGGAGGGGGAAAAACAGCGCTACTTCATGAGCTTCTGGGACAAGCGCAAGGAACTGCCTTCGGACAGTCCGGCCAAGCCGTGGAAGGCGTACAAAAGCCGCGTGGACCACGCGAACAAGAACTTCAAGGCGGCACACCTTGAAGGTTGGCGGACCGACCGCGGCCGGGTCATGCTTACCTACGGTGCCCCCAACGATGTCGAGCGCTTCCCGTCTTCAAACCAGAGCCACCCCTACCATATCTGGCGCTTCAACAAGCTCACCACCCAGGCCAATGTCATGTTCATCTTCGTTGACCGCAACGAGGCCATTGGCGACTACGAACTCGTCCACTCGAATCGCCTCGGCGAACCGAACAACCCGCGTTGGCAGTACGATGTGGTCCGCAACTCCCCGAACGACAGCTTTGACCGGGAGAGTCTCTTCAACGACGGGGATCCGTGGTAACAAGCCCCGGGAACCGTTGAGATGAAAAAATTGCCAGGCGTTGAGCGTCTGGCAATTTTATTTTGAGGCCATTTTCCTCTATCAGCACCTTCATTTTTCATTCTGCCATTTCCCTTCCATCTCCTGCCGTTTTCCTTCCCTCAATTTCCCTCCCTTTTCGCCCGCTCATTTCCCGGTTTCGCCCAACTTTTTTTCCCGATTCCCCCAAAATCCGCTCCTTGGGCCCATTGAATGTACCCAATTAAGTTTTTATCATGAATCAACAACAATCGATCCCTTTTTGGGGGCATGGCCTGCGGTTGGGCTTGTTCCTCCTGTGTTTTATTCCGATTTCTCTCGCTGCGACCTGCACCGGGACGATTACCTATTCCGGCGGTGGCTGGGATTTTGCCGCTTGGGGCGGCAGTTCTCCATTGGACCCGGTGGTCTGTGACGTGGTCATTCCGGCGGGGCCCCAGGTCTACCTGGGCAATACCGATTTGTACCTGGCGGCAGACGTCGAAATCACCGTGGAGGTGGGCGCGACTTTCCTGATGCAACGTTGTACTCTCCAGGCGGTGGCTCCTGAGGCCAGTTGGACGGGATTCAAAGTCAAAGGTGATCCCACCTTGTCGGCGACGGCGACCGGTCAAACACGCGTCTTTATGCGTTGGAATGAGCTGCGGAACATGGATGAAGGTTTTGTGCTGGGCGATGGCAGCTACTCGACCAATTATGGCGGAGCGGTCCTGACCTGCGAGGAGAATACCTTCCACAACAACGAGGAGGGCATTCAGGTCCTCGAATACACCGATTTTCCCAGCGCCGTCAAAATCCGCAACAATACTTTTTCTACTGACAATACTCCCCTTTCCGATCCCAATTTCTGGTTTGCCAGTGGTCGCTACGTCCTGATCATCAACGCTTTTAATGTCGTCGTGGAAGACAACCAGTTTGGCAATCTCAGTCCGGCTTCGGTGGGACGCAACGAAATCCGGGGCGCCGGGATCATGGTGGCGGGTGGCAGTGTCCTGGCCCGGAACAACCAATTCTACCGGCTCGACGAGGGCATTCACCAACTCCATTCCAGCTCCACCATCACAGCCCTGACCAACCCGCTGTTCAATGCTACCCGGGTGGAAAGCTGCCAATTTTACAACAACGAAGCGGGGATTTACCTCTCCGAAGGCCCCATGAACATTTTTGACAACGACTTCATCGTCGACGACAACAATGTCCTGTCCCAGGACCGGTACGATCAAGGCAATACCCAACGCGATTACAGTGGCGTGCGCATGGAAGGCGACAACCGGGAATTGCCCATCGACGACATCAATATCCAGAACAACCGCTTCACCATGGGGGAAACCTTGCCGTATGATGAGTTTGCCGAAACGCTCTCCCTGCTGGCCATCCACGATTTTGGGGGCACCCAACCGGTCGACGACGTCATCATCCGGAACAACGTATTCACATTTGACGTTCCCTTCTCGTCGGTCATTTCAGGGGGCATGCAGTATGTGACCCACGGTATCCACTCCCGGACGGGAGAAGCGGACTACGAAATTACCTGCAACGAGTTCAACCATACTGCCGGGAGCACTTCCAACAATCTGCCCATCAAAATCTTTTTCCGGGACGAGCCTTTGAGCTTTGGATCCGTGGGACTTGGCGCGGGCAATGTTTTTCCTCCTTGCAGCGACGTCGGCGACCAAATTTGGATGACGGGCACCATCACGGCCGATTACTATGAAGTGGCTGGGCTCAACGGCGTAGATCCCACCTGCTATTTCGGGACTGTCAACTATCCGGCCACCAATGTCACGAATACCTGTGCGGTCCAGGATCCGCCCGCCTTCATTCCGTTTTCCATTGAGCCGACCCAATACCCGGGCAGTAGCAAAGCGGCTGTTCAAGTGGTCCCGGTATCCACCTTCAAAGTCTATCCCAATCCTGTTACCAACCACCGTCTTCATATTGAGCTGAGTGAGGTGGGCGGCGAATTGCGCCTGCTGGACCTCACGGGTCGGGCCCTCCTGATTCACCATCCCGACCAACTGACTACCCATCTGAACCTGAGCGATGTGCCGGCCGGCATTTACCTGGTCGAGTACCAATTCAAAGGACAAAAAATGGCGCAACGCCTCATCGTCCGCTGATCAACCAACCATTTCACAACCGCAGCCGCCTCCATTGTTGGGGGCGGCTCTTTGGCTACTTTTTTCACGCTACCATTAAGCTCCAACATGAATACTCAACGACTTTTCCTTGCGCTGGCCCTGCTGATCGGGGTTGGCTTCCCTTGCTTTTCCCTCGCTCAATGCACTTCCCCCATCATCTTTACCGGTGGTCCCTGGGACTATGCCAATTGGGGCGGGACTTCCATCCAGGATCCGGTCCAATGTGACGTGACCGTCCCGTCTGGAGCGAATGCCTTGCTTCAGGATGAGACGATTTACTTTGATCCTCAAGTGGAAATTACAGTAGAATTGGGGGCGACGTTTATGATGCAGCGCTGCACCCTCCAATCCGCCGATCAATGGGGTTTTCTGAATTGGGGGGGAATCTATGCTGAAGGTGATCCCAACCTGAGTCCGTTCGCAAGTGGGCAGACCCGAATCTTCATGCGCCAGAATGCCATATACTATGCTCCCGTCACTTTGTACTACGGTCCGGTGTTGACCTGCGAAGACAATCGGTTCGAGGGAAGGGGCTGCAGGATCATTTATATGTTCTACGATCAGTTCCCAGCAGCGGTTAAGATCAGGCGGAATGTCTTTTTTCGGAGGGAGAATGGCGCCGGGCTGTTTCTTTTCATTGATCCATTTGTCGACATTCGGAGCGCTTTCAACGTGGTCGTCGAAGACAACTACTTTTCATCTGCCGCTTTGCCGGAGTCCTTTGTTCCCGATCCCGGTCTGTACGATGGGAGTCGGGGAGCCGGAATTTTTGTCAGCAATGGCGGGGTTTTGGCTCGGGGCAATACGTTTGAAAAGTTGGCGGAGGGGCTGAGAATCGGAGTTGCTCCTGGCATCTTTACTCCTCTGGTCCATCTCCTCAACAATGGGAATCAGATTTGGAGCAATTCCTTTCAAAATTGCCAGGTGGGGGTGTGGTTGAATGGGGAGGCAGTGATTCAGGGAAATGAGTTTCGGGTGGATGAGGGAAATAAAAGCGTGACCAACCTTTCGAGTCCCGGCTCCGCCGGGCGTTTGTTCATCGGCGTCCGGGTCGATGCCGCTGGAAACGCCACCACTGTCCGGGACAACCAGTTTGAATTTGAAGAAACGGTGGAAGATGCCTGGGCCGGAAACCCACTCCATGTGGTCGGCATCAAAGCTGGCCTTGGCCACCTGGAACTGATCCACAACGATTTCTCCTTTGATTTTCCCGCTCCCTCGCCTTTCCCTATCCCTACCACTAGCTATATCCAAACCGGCATCTGGTCCACTCAGGGAAATGCAGACATCGACATCCGCTGCAACCGCTTCGACCATGACATGGATTGGACCGCGTCCAGCACTTCCCTTCTCCTCGACAACCAAAACCAATTCCTTGAGATTGGATCGGCGACTACTGCCGCTGGAAATGAATTTCCAGCTTGTCAGGGGAGCTACCTTTCCATCGCGCTTTCCGGTACCGCCCCGGTTCAATATTTTGAAGCGGTCGGCTCGGGTGAATTGGACCTTGGATGTGTAACCGGCCCGGTCGCGCTGAGTTCCTCAGCCCCTGCCGCCAGCTGCGGCAATGCTCCTTTCCCCACCCTCCTGCCCAATTCCATTCCGCCGACGCAGTATCCTGCGGCTAGCAAATCGGCTTTGGGCGTATCTGAAACAGCGTTTTCGCTATTCCCAAATCCGCTGGCCGGGAATGTGCTTCAGGTGGAAGTCCCGGAGATCGGAGGCACCCTGCGGATGGTGGAGCTGACGGGGAGGTTGTTGTGGACGCAAGAGGTGAGCATGCTTCGCGAACAGATTGTGCTGCCGGAATTGTCAGCCGGGGTTTATCTGGTGGAGTACCGGTGGAAAGGCGGGAAAAGGGTGGAGCGGTTGGTGGTGGAGTAGGTAGTAAAATCGAGTAGAGGAAAGTAAAGGCGGCGATTAAGTCGCCTTTACTTTTCCCCTC
>CAWUKT010000084.1:0-30741 GCA_963923035.1 uncultured bacterium | reverse complement strand
AACGCCCATCTCCTAACATATTTAAATCCCATTTTGCGCCTTCAAATTCCGCTGTGTCTACCATTATTTCTCTTCCACATTTCTTCCATTTGCCCTTTTTATCCCTCCCCCCACCTCCAACCCGAATTTATTTCCCCCTTCCTCCAATTTTCACATCTCCACATTTCCCTCATTGGCACATTGACTCTACTCCATTTCCCCATTTACCCATTGAATCCATTTCCTCCTCCCGCCCACTTATCCCCCCTAAAAGGTCATATTTGTCACAGGTAGCCCCATTCGCCGAAATAAGACGGTCATGGTTTAGAGAGTCCCGTAAGGTATTGTAGCTTTAAACAACATGCAGGAGATTGAGGAATATACCCGCAGCCAACTCGCGCTGCGCAATGGCCAGGACCGGAAAGAAATCTGGGTGGCTTACAAGGGGAACATCTACGATGTGACCACGAGCCGCATGTGGCGGGACGGCATCCACTACGGCAACATGGCCGGGCAGGACCTCACTGCTGAATTCGAGAACGCCCCGCACGGGGAGCGCGTCTTCAACCGCTTTAAAGTGGTGGGAAAATTGAAGGACTTCGTTCCGCAGCCCTAACCTACCGTTTCATCAATGATTTCGTTGGCCCGGAGAACCTGCCGCTCATTGGCGGGCAAGGGACCATTGGCGCGGTAATTTTCTGCGCAGGTCCGGTTGCAGAAGGTATGGGGCATCCCTTTGACGGCATCTTTGAACTGGGGCCGCTTGTAGAGGCGGCGACCGCAATAGTCACATTCCTTGCGCATCCGACCCCGGAAGAACCGGAACCAGAGGTAGGCGATGATCAACGCGATCAACGCAAATACCAGGTAGTACACCACCCGGCCATTCCATTCTGCTATTGCTTTGTCCATGCCAGCCGCTTCAAATAAATTGACGTGCAAGTTAGGCAAATGTCAGGACAGGTCAGGAGCCTTCCCGCTCAAATTTTCCATCTCTCCCGCGGGACACTTGATTCCCCTTGGGCGAAGATTTAATTCAATCTTTACACCCATCCGACCGCCCGCATTTTCCAATCGGCAAATCTTTCCTTAATTTATCCTCACTTTACTTCGAATGTGCATGAGAATCCTCCGTATTCTGGTTTTGTTGTTGCTGGTGGGAGCTCCGTTGTGGGGTGAGGCGGGAAATGAAAACCAACCGATTGGGGCCCGGCGAGCCGGGCTGGGCACGGCCTACGCGGGCGTAGGCGGTGATTTCTGGCAATTGTTCATGAATCCGGCCGGGATCGCCCACATGAAGGCTCCCCAGGCGGGCGCCTATTTCGAACGGCGCTACCTCCTCTCCGAACTCAATTCCGGCGCGGCCGGCGTGGTCCTCCCCTTCAAAGACCGGCACTACGCGGGCCTCGACTTCGGCGGCTTCGGATTCGGCACGTACAACGAAGCCCGCATCGGATTGACCTACGCGACCCACCTCTTTGAGAAGCTCTCCATTGGCGCCAAGTTCAATTGGGCGCGGACTTCCATCACGGATTACGGCGCGGCCTCGGCGATCTACTTCGACCTCGGCATCCAACTCCAAATTGTGGAGGGCCTCAGCATGGGTGCCCGCGTCTTCAACGCCAACCAGGCCGACCTCGACCGCGAGATCGGCGAACAGATTCCGTCGACCCTCGACCTGGGGCTGGCCTATGAGGTCACCGACCGGGTCCTCCTTCTGGCGGACATTCAAAAGCAAGAAAACTTCCCCCTTTCGGTTCGGGGCGGAATTGAATATGGGCTGCTGGATTTTCTGGCGGTGCGGGCCGGCGCCAGCACCGAACCGGTGACCCTGACCTTTGGGCTGGGATTGGATTATAAGAATGTCCTCGTCGACTTTTCCAACTCCATCCACGAATACCTCGGCTATACCCCCGGCTTTTCCCTCTCCTACCGATTCAATTCCCCCGCTGACAAGAAATGATGCGCCTCCTCCCCTACCTGAGTTTGCTCTTTCTCCTGGTCCTTCCGGCCTGGAGCCAGGCCCAGGTAGATCCCGATTCGCTCCGTTCGGATGAATCGGATTTGAATGTCATCATCGAGGATGCCATTACCGACATCGAGGCGGATGAGTCCACCGACTGGACCATCTTTACCGACTACCTCGACGATCTGCGCCGCAAGCCCCTGAATCTGAACATCGCCAGCAAGGACCAATTGCTCCTGCTCCCGGAAATGGACGATATCAAGGCGACTGCACTCCTGAATTACATTGCGGAGTTCGGGAAATTGAGCAGTATCTATGAGTTGCAGGCCGTTCCCAATTTCGATTACCCCACGTTCCAGGCCATCCGCCCCTTCGTGACCATCCGCGAATCGAAGGAAAAAGACATCAACCCCGGCGTGCTCCACCCGGTGGGTCCCAGCTTCAAGACCGTCTTCAAGGAATCCAAGCACGAACTCTTGTTCCGGACCCTCGCCATCATCGAGGAGCAGCGGGGCTTCACGGCGCCCGATACCCTCACCAACGGAGAAACCACGACGCGCTACCAAGGCAACCCCTACAAGTATTATTTCCGCTACCGGATGCGCTTCGCTCAGAATTTCAGTGCGGCATTGGTGGCGGAGAAGGACCAGGGGGAACAATTCAAATGGGACCCGGACAATCAATTCTACGGATTTGACTTCGCGGCCGGCCACTTGTTCATCCGGGACTACGGTCGTTTGAAGCGGCTGGTAGTGGGTGACTACAACATCCAGGTCGGGCAGGGGCTGTTGTTGTCGACGGGACTGGGCTTTGGAAAAGGGGCGGAGACGGTGTCCTCGGTTAAGCGGACCAACCTGGGCATCCGACCCTATGCGTCGGTGAATGAGAACCAGCTGATGCGGGGGGCGGCGGCGACGGTGGCCTTTAACCGGGTCTACGTGACCCCATTCTTCTCCCGGTTCAACCGGGATGCGAACATCACCGTCGTGGACAGCGTGACGGATGAGATCGGCAATGTCTCGACCTTGCAGACGAGTGGTTTTCACCGGACGCCGGCCGAGATTGCCGACAAAGATGCCATTCAGGAGACGATCTTTGGGGGGCGGGTGGAATACAAAAACCGCCGGGTGACCCTCGGCGCGACCCATTTCTTCCAGAACTATGGCAGCACCATTTCTCCCAATACCAACGACTACCAACAGTTCAACTTCTCCGGTGACCAGAACTTCCTGACCGGGCTTGATTTCGACGTCACTGTCCGCAATTTCAACTTCTTCGGAGAAATTGGACGGAGCAAGTCGGGGGGGACCGGGACCACGGTGGGGGTATTGGCCGCGCTGAACCGCAAAGCCGACTTCGCCCTTTCGGTGCGGAACTTCGAGCGGGACTTCCATTCCAACCGGGGCTTTGCATTTGCCGAGCGGCCGATTGCGGTCCAGAACGAACGGGGCGTGTACATGGGCATCAAGCTCATGCCCAATACCAAGTGGACCATTGCCTCCTACTTCGATAAATTTTGGTTCCCGTGGAATGCCTTTCAGGTCAGCTTCCCGTCTCAGGGCCACGAATACTTCGGCCAGGTCCAGTACAAGCCATCCCGGACCATGCTGGTCTACCTCCGGTACCGCTCGGACCACAAACAACGGAACTCCCGGGACCTGGCAGAAGGCCAGCAGTTGGAAGTGCTCGTCCCGACCGTGCGGCAGGGACTGCGGCTCCATTTTCAGTACAAGGTCCACCGGACCCTGACCGTCAAGTCGCGGATTGAGGGGAGCTGGTGGGACGAAGGGGATATGGACCGAACAAGTGGATTCATGGCCTACCAGGACATTGTCTACCAACCGGGCTTCAAGTGGAAGTTGACGGCGCGGTATGCCGTCTTTGACACCGAAGATTTCAACTCCCGCATCTTTGCCTACGAGAATGACATCCTCGGTTTCTTCTCCATCCCCGCCTATTCCGGCCAGGGCAGCCGCTACTACGCCATCCTGAACGTCAAGCCCACCCGGAACGTTGAATTTTGGTTGCGCTACGCCCGCACCCACCTCTACAACGAGACCTCGATCGGGTCCGGCCTCAATGAAATCCAGGGGAATACGCGCTCGGATTTCCGCTTGCAGATGCGCCTCAAATTCTAGTCGGGGAGGAACAATTCGGAGGAGGGGGAGTTGTGTTGCGGAAGAAAAAAGAAAAATCAAGCCACTTATGGATCTGAATAACGCAAAAATCATTGTGACCGGAGGCAGCTCCGGCATTGGGAAGGCTACGGCCGCGCTGTTGAAAGCGGCCGGCGCTCAGGTATTGATCACGGGCCGAAATGCCGACAAGGTCGATGCGGTCGCCCAGGAACTGGGCGTGGAGGGACTCGCTTTTGACATTTCCCACTACGAACACCTTCCGCACATGGCCCAGAAGGCCGTGGAACTCCTCGGGGGCGTCGATGTCCTCATCAACAACGCCGGGATCGGCGAGTTCGCGCTCCTCGGCGACATCACGCTCGAACAATTCGAGCGGGTCTTCTCTACGAATATCTTCGGGCTGACCCTGTTCACCCAGGAGATCCTCCCGCACTTCAAGCTCCAGGAACGCGGCAATATCATCAACATTGCCTCCACCGCCGCCTCGAAAGGCTTCAAGTACGGCACGGTCTACGCCGGCTCCAAGTTCGCCCTGCGGGGCATCACGCAGTGCTGGCAAGCAGAACTCCGCCAGTACAATGTCCGGGTGATCCTGGTGAATCCCAGCGAGGTCCCGACGGCCTTCAACCAGCCCGACCGCAGCGAACGCCCCGATCAGGACAACAAGCTCAGCTCCATGGAGATTGCCCATACGATCAAGGCCACTCTCGAGATGGACAGCCGCGGCTTCATCCCGGAAGTGACGGTCTGGGCGACGAATCCGTGAGCCGACCCACGAGACCAAAAAAGAGAGCCCGCGCGGCTCCCTTTTTTATTTTTACCCCCTCCCATTGCTCTTTCCCCTCTCCTCTCCCGCAAAAAATCAGGCCGCCCGGGAGGGCGGCCTTTCTAAAAAAAAGTCAATCAATAATATAAAAACTCTTCTATCTCCAAATGATCTGTTTGACCTGACTGCCCTGTTCGCCGACCACTTTCAGGTAGTAGACGCCCGCCGCCTGGCCCTTCCGGTGAAGTTCCAATTGAGTGGAGTCCTCTACGCCCTGGTCCACCACCCGGCCCATTGCGTCCACCAGGGACCACTGGTAAGCGGTCCGGGAAACTGGCAGCGAGACCCGCATCAAACTGGAGGCCGGATTGGGGAAAATAAATATTTCGTCTGCTTCCAGTGCCACCCGAATCACATTCGAATAGCCTTGGAAACCATTGACATCGGTGACCACCACGCGGTAGTTGAGCGCGTCGTAGCGCGGATTCTGATCGGTGTATTTTGGGGTGAAGGCAGCCAGGGGAGCGGATTTTTGTTCCATGTGAATGGTTTCCCAGGACTGGGCATCCACCTGCCGTTGGAGTTGGAGGTCCTGGATCAGCTGGTCCGATTCTCCCCGCCAATTCAACCGAACTCCCCCTTCTTCTACCTGCGCCTCCAAGCGGATGCTATTCGCATCCAACAAACCACAGTCCAAGGAGGCCGTTCCGCCCCAGGTCAGGTCAAAGGGTTGGGAAGCCGCGGTGAATCCGTCTACCATGAGGATATAGGTCTCGCCGGCGGTCACGTTGAGGGGAGCCAGGAAGGCCTGGTTGTCACAGGCAGCGGCCGTCGTGGCCGTCTCTCCGGCGGCCAATCCGGTCGGATTCGAGTTCGATCCGCACCCAAACAGGCGGGGGAAGGCGGCAAAGTTGCAGCGGATGGGGGCACTCGTCGGGGGACAGGTGCCATTGGGTCCCCAGATGGCAAAGTCGTAGTCGTCGGAGCCGTTTTGTGGCGAGATGGACATCTCGACCGTCCCGCTGGTATTCGCGGTGAAGGTGTACCAGGAGGAATTGTTCTCGACTCCGAGACAGCCCGCATTGGTGATGTTCATTTCCTGCACCCCAGGTCCGGAACTGTTGCCGGAGAAGGGCGAACTGGAACAGACCTGCACGGAGCTGCTGCAATCCTGGCCCGAGGCCGGAACCGGGATGGGGTTGTCGATGCAAATGTCAAATGCACCGGCGGTCCCGCCGGTCGAGTTCGTGACCATTACATAGTAGACGGTCCCGGTCGTCAGCCCGGTTGGGCTGGCGGTGATCGTGGAATAGTTCCCGTTCAGGGATTGGCAGTCCACGACGAGGCCCGAAGCCAGGTCACACTGCGTCGGGGTATAGAACAGGACGGCGACCTCAGGGCGGGAGCAATTGGCACCATTGATGGTG
This sequence comes from uncultured bacterium, assembly GCA_963923035.1. Lineage (GTDB taxonomy): Bacteria > Bacteroidota > Bacteroidia > J057 > JADKCL01 > CAWUKT01. Next base: position 24,465 of record CAWUKT010000084.1, on the reverse strand, counting down.
ACCGTGGCTGTGGGTCCCTGGGCAGTGAAGGTAAACCATACATTCTCGGAGCCGGACATGCAGCCGCCGACACCGACGTCGTTAGTGGCGGCAACCGTGGTGAAGCCGGTTTGGCAGGTACCGTCCAGCGTTGTGATATTGGTGGCGCTTGAGCAGTCATCGTTGGCGGGCTGGGCAAACAGTCCCCCCGTGAACAAGAGCAGGACCAAGCCTACCCAACGGAAATTTTTGGTTACTCGTTTCATGGTCCCTCCTAGTTTGCGGATTCTATTTTCCAACCAAATACCCGCCGCCCATTCTGCTGGGACTGCCGGGAGATAATCAGGACCTTGAGCCCATTCTCCAAAGTGACATTTCGGTCTTCCGCCTCCCACCGCAATTCTTCAATTTCCTCCAGCACCTCCTTGTCCAACTTGACCGTCTCGACGTATTTCGCCGAGGGCACCTCTACCTGAAATGTACCTCTTTCCGCTGTCTGCTGAGATTTTAAACCAAAACACAACACCAAAAGCAAGCCTATTAAACTAAGCCTTTTCATAATAAACACGATAATTAATGAAGCAGTTACAAAAATTCAGAAGGCCGGCAGCACCAGCCATCTCACTATCAAGGTATTAATTTTTACGGGGACAAAAAAATAGCTGGGCCACAAACATCCCTCAAAAACGGTATTTCAGACCCGCACAATCCCCCTCACATTGCTCTCTGGTGGGTCACCCTTTGTCATTTCCTTCCCGCCGCACAAAGTACATCGGCAATTCACCCTTGTTCTTCACCTTGATCTTCCCGCGGAAATCCGTCGTGAAATGATCGCCCACCCGGTCAAATGTATTTTGGGAGATGTTGATCCGCATGGACTCGGAGGCTGCCTCCATTCGGGCGGCGGTATTCACGGAATCGCCCCAGATGTCGTAGGCGAATTTGCGGGATCCCACGACGCCGGCCACGACCGGACCGGTATGGATGCCAATCCGAATCTGGATGTTCAGCCCTTCTTGTTGGAGTTCGTCCACCACATCGAGCATGCGTTGCGCGGCGAGGACGACGCGGCGGGCCGCGTCGGGATCGTCTTCGGCCAGACCGCCGACGCACATATAGGCATCGCCGATGGTCTTGATCTTCTCCAATCCCAGTTCATCGACCACCTTGTCGCAGCGCCCAAAGTAGCGGTCGAGGCTCCGCACCAATGCTTCCGGGGTTTGGGCTTCGGCGAAGCCCGTGAAGCCGACGATGTCGCTGAAGAGGATGGACACCTCTTCGTAGCGGCGGGCCTTGGTGCGTCCCGTCTCTTTCAATTCGTGGGCCACGGCTTCCGGTAGGATATTGAGCAGGAGATCGTCGGACTTCTGCTTCTCCAATTGGATTTCGACGCGTTGGTTTTCGATCTGGCGGGTCCGTTCGCGGACCTTCTCCTCCAGTTGCCCGTAGAAACGGGCATTCTCAATGGAGATGCCGATCTGGCCGGACAGCAGGCGGAGGGTTTGGACGCGGGTGGAGGTAAATGCGTTCTGGACGAGGCGGTTTTCGAGGTAGGCGAGGCCAATGAGTCGCCCCTGGGTCATGATTGGATGACACAGCAGCGCCTGGGGTTGCTGTTGCAACAAGTAAGGATCACCACCGAAGTCCTGGTAGTCATTGGCTTCGAGGACCAGGGTCTCGCCGGAGCGTTCTACGAATTGCACCACTGACCAGGGAACGTCCGTAGTGGCTTCCCCTTGTCCCCCCTCCCGGAAATCAGCCGGGTCTTTCCCCGCTTCCCCTTCCATCGCGAGGACCCATTCATCCCCTTCCCGCAGCAACAGGACGCCCCGTTGGGCCCCGGCATTCTCCAGCAGCACATTGACCAAGGTCCGCATCAGCTCGTTCAGCCTCAGCTCCCCGGCCAGTACGTTGGAAGCCTTGAGGATCGACGCCAAATCGAGGGCATCGCTCCCCGCCATTCCACCATTGGTTGTCCCGCTTCCTTGTCCGCTTCCCATCTCCGCATCCAGCGCCCTCACCTTGGCCGTGGCTCCCCAAATCAGGTAACCTTGCCGGGCATTCTTCAGCGCCTCTTCCTTCGGCTGCCCCTGGCGGACCGACAACCGATACACCAGTTCCGAAGCAATGGCGTAGCTCCGGGAGTTCTGTTGCTCCTGGCTCTTGTCCGCCGCCTTTTCCAACCACTGAATCCCCTTTCCCATCTCCCCGACCATACACTCCACCGCACCGCGCAGCAGCAGGTAGAAGGTGGCATAATTGTCGGGCTGGAGCTTGTAGAGGGCTTCGAATCGGTTTAGCCGGTCCTTCAGGGCTTTGCGCGCCCTGCGGTCGGGCCGTTGACCGTCGGAGAGGAAGCGTTGGAGGAGGTGGAGGGAGGCAAACAAATGGAAATCGGAGGAGAAATAAATGCCTTCCATGTTCGGGAGGACGGGCACCATCTGCCGGGCGATGGCCAGGCCTTCCCGGAAGCGTTGGCCGTACCAGGTCAGCTCCAGCTCGGCCAGCAAGAGGCCGGCCAGGATGGACAGGGAGCCCCGTTCCTTCAATTCCACCGCCTTTTGGCGGGGCGCATAGTCCGGTGTCTCCAGCGTCCAGGCGGCCTGGGTACGTCCCTGCATGGCTTCGACAAACAGCCACTTGGGCTTCATCATGTCGTACAATTCCCATTCCCGCCGCCGCTTGAATTCGTCCATGTACTGGCGGCACTCCGTCCCGATCTCACTGAGGTTCAGGCCCAACGTGCCCATGGACCACAGGCGGCTGTTGATGGAATAACCAGCGTACAGGTTGGTGCCCCGGGCAATGAAGTCCTGGTAACTGTCCAGGTAGCGGGGCAGTTCCTTGCGAAGGGGTTTTTCGAGGTGGAGGAAAAAGTGGGAATAGCCAAATCTGACTTCTGCCATGCCTTCCTGACGGATCTTCAGGTCGTGGACCTCAAGCGCTGAGTGGGCCAACTTGAGGGCATTTTCATAGTCTTTGAATCCCACCAGGGTCATCACGGCCAGTCCCATGAGGCCAGGGCCGGCGTGGGGATTGAGACCGTACTTCATCGTAAGTTTTACTTCCCGCGTCACCAACAGGGCGAACAGGTTGGAGTCGACGCTGAGGGCGGGATTGTTCATGCGCCGCATGAGCATCATCATCGGGGAGAGCTCCGGTAGCTCGGAGGTCGGCAAAGCGTCAATGACCTTGGCCGAGGCCCCTTTGAATTTGCGGCGGAGTCCGAGGATACTGCGAATCATTTCCAATCGGATCGCGCCCTTGCGGCGCGGCAAGGGCTTCATCAGCTTGGAATTCCGGATGGCATTCCGGCCGACCTCCAAGGCCTCCACGTGGCGGCCCTCCGTGGTATACATCAGGACCAGCTGGGTACTGACCCGGAGATTGCCCGTCACATTCAAGTTTCGGCCCAATAGCTCCTCGTACACCTTTTCGGCCTTTTCCATTTCGCCGAGGAAGCGGTGGGTATGGGCCAACAACAAGGGTATCTCAAGCGGGTCTTCCTGGGGCATCGCCCTTTCTTCCAATTGCCACGCCGTCGCCAAACACAATTCGGCCTGGCGAAAACTCTGGGACTGGAAGGCTTCGATGCCTGTCTTTCGCCCCAGTTCCATCAGGGCGCCGAGTTTCTCCCGCGAAAACGATTGCCAATCGCTTCGGGCCAGGTGCCGAAACAACTCAATCGTACATGCAAAATCCACCGGGGTCTTCCTGTGACGTTCCCAGAGCCGGATCGCAATCAAGGTATTGAAATGGGTCACCTGGGCGGGGGTCAATTGATCGCGGAAATGGGCCTGCAAGATCTGGTGTTGGAAGCTCCAATGGCCCTTCCCGATCCGGGACAGGATACCACTGTCCCGGGCCGCCCCCAACAATTTGGCGACTGCTCCGGCATCGTCCTCCGAGATGTACACCAGCAGCTCTTCGTCGATCTCCATCCCAAATACCGCCGCCCGCGTCAGGACTCCCTGGATATTGGACGGGAGGGCCTCCGCACGGGAGCGGATCAGTTCGGCGACACCTTCGGGGACTGCGACCCCGGCAATGGCCTGGGTATCGTAGGTCCAGGCCTGCTGCTCAAAGTCATAGGAGAAATAGGGCGCAACGAGGCGCATGAATTGGTTGAGGAAGCTCGGCACGCCGTGGGTCCGGCGGTGAACGAGTTCGGCCAGCTCGGGATTCTTCCCATTGGAGCCGAGGGTGGTATCGAGGTAGCGCTCCACTTCGCGGGGCGGCAATGGCCCGAGGGTCATCCGCTCCCATTCAAAGTCGGTCCGCAGTTCTTCGGGAATTTGGTTGAAGTCGGGGACGGCCGCGACCAGGAGCCAGGGGCGTTCCGGGAAGCTGGCCATGAATTGTTGGAGGAGGGAAATGGACAAGGGATCGGCCCATTGCAGGTCGTCCTGGAACAGGGTGACCGGGACATCCTTGGGCAGCAGGTGGTCCAACAACGCCACAAACAGGTAGGTGATCCGGTTCTGCTCCTCCTTGACATTGGGGATCAGTTCGGATTGGGCCCGGGGAAACAAGGCCTTCAGCTCCGGGATCATCCCGGAGAGACTCCCCAGGCTGTCCCGTATTTTTTCTCCCAACTCTCCCTTCCACTCTGCTATCTTCTCGTCGTCCCACCGGAATATCCGCCGCACCAGGGCCCGGACCAGTGCCGCCACCCCGGTCTCCCGGAAATCCTGTACCTCCGGGAAGTAGGCGCCTCCGGCATAGATGCTGTTATTGCTTCGCAGGACGTTTCGGAACGCCTCCACCAGCTTCGATTTCCCGTATCCCATTTGTCCTTCCACCGCCACCATTTTGCTCCCCGTCTTCGTCAAGCCCTCCAACAGGTCCTGCAGGTTTCCCAATTCTTCCTCGCGGCCAAACAACTTGTCAGGGATCCGGATACGCGAAGGCACATCAAAGCCGCCGATATTGTAGTGGGCCATGATGGTCGCCTCCCGGTGGTTCTCGGCCAGGAACAACAGGTCCTGGAGCAGGCCATTCGCCGTTTGGTAGCGCTCCGGAGGGGATTTGGCCAATAAGCGGTTCACCAACAGGGCCAGGGGCGGCCATTGGGCGAATTGACTGGTGAGGTCCGGCGGCATCACCGCGCTATGCTGGTGGATCAGTTCCAGGGGGTCGGAGCTGAAAAATGGGAGCTCACCGGTGAACAATTCATAGAGCCAGATGCCCAGGGCGTATTGGTCGGACCAGGGGCCCTCAGACCAACGGATGCGCCCGGTTCGCTCGGGCGCCCAGTATGCCAGCACTTCCGGGGCCGGAAGGGCGGCGGCTTCGGGCGCGGTGCGTCCGCTCAGTTGGGTCACCCCCGCAGCATCCCACAGGCGCAGGCTGCCATCCTTGCCCACCAACCAGCGAGACGGACGGAAATCCCGCAGCACCAATTCTAGTCCTTCCAATCCCATCAGCAATTCCCCGGCCTGGACGGCCAGGGGCCACAGGGCCTCCCGGGACTTCAGTTCCTGCCGAAAGACCGGCAGCTGCACCCCGTCGAGGTGGTCCAGTACCAGAAAGATCCGGTTGCCCATTTCCACCTTGTCGCGGTGGGTAAGGATGACCGGATGGGCCAATTGGCCCGCTCCATTCCAGCTGCGCTGGATCAGTTCCAGCGTCGCCTGGTCCGGGCGGTTGGCCCGGCTGGTGCGTACCAGCACGAATTCTCCGGACTTGAGGTGCCGCGCCCGGAATAGCAGGTCGACGGCATCCTGAAATACCAATTCCTGAAGCTCGTAACCCGGCAACTCAGGCCATGCCTCAAGGGGCAATACATTGTTCGCTACCATAGACTGGGGGTTGAGAGGAGGGCTTATTTCAATTGGAGTTCATGCGAGGAGGCTTCCAATTCCTGGATCCGATAGGCCACACTGCCCCGTTCTTCCTTAGAGGCATTGTGGACCAGGTGGCGCAGGACCCAGCCGGGATGGTGGATGCGTTCTCCCACCCGATGGGCGTCACGGTCAATCTCCTGAAAGGACTGGTCATACGCTTCCCCCGACTGCTGGGCCAGCATGACAGCCTTGTTCCAGGCATGTTTCCGCTCGATTTCCAATCCAAAATAGGTGATCAGATCAGCGAATGCGTCGGTCATGTGGAGGACGATGCGCAGGGGATGCCAAATATCGCCGAGGTCTTCCTGGACGGTATCGACCAGGGACCCCAGTATGTCATTGATCGTATTGAAGTCGTCTTCGAAGGCGTGGATGTCTTCCCCGGGGCAGGTATCGGCAGCCGCCACGGAGAGGTCCAGGTTGATGTGGGCGTTCATGCCTAGGAACAGGTGCTGGAGGACGCTGATCTTGGGGTTCTTGGCGGCTTCGGCCGCGACCGTCCAGGCCTGGGTGGTGGGTTCGCCGTTGAATATGCGGGCCATGGCATCGAAGTACCGGTTCGCAAAAATGGTGTCCATCCGGGCCATGCGCTCATTGTCCTGAAACTCGCCCGCTTCGATGCCCTGGACAATCCTGACCGTGGTCAGGCGGTACAGGGCGGCAAAGTAACCCAGCGGGTTCATGTCCCGCTTGCAGTGGTCGATGACCTGGTCCAACAAGGGAACGATTTCACGGCAATCTTCCACGTGGTAGTGGTATTTGGGAGTGGGATTGGTCATGGGAGAAAGAGGTTCGGGTCAAAATTTAGGGTGGACGACATGGTGGTCCTCCCAGTCCTGCCGCAGGGAGGGCGGGATGCGGAACTCGATTTTTTTCCAGCCGTTGTAGTATTCAAAGATGCCCTGGAGGAACCGCTTGCCGAAGCGGTGGGTCATGCCCCGAACAAAGCCAAACTCGTCTTCCATGTCATCAGAGAACGCGGCAAAGACCTGGGTCAGCCGGAACATGAGCCGGCCTTTGAAGCTGCTCACGTGGTGGAGGTCGAGGGCTTCCGAAACCCGCGACTGGACCATTCGGTGGGTCAAAATCTTAGGATACTCATCGAAGACATTGCCCGGAATCACGTAGTCCATGAACTTGTGGCACGCGTCCACCAATAATTTGCCCCCCTCGCTTTCCTGCAGCTGGTGATCAAAAATGAGGTTCATCTTCGCCAGGCCATCTTCGTAGGACGTCGGGATCAATTCTTCTTCAATTCCCATCAAGCGCCCGATCTCCGCCCACAGATACATATAGCCATCGATTTCTTCCTCGGTCAGGTCGACATGGAGGACCTGGATGCCTTCCAATACACTGGCCGAAAAACTCAGCAAGGTCCCGGCGGCATCTTCCTGGTTGATGGGCGTTCCCAAAGTCGCTTCGTCCCACCCCTTCTTGCGGAGGTAGTAGCGGATGGCCGCGTGGATGAGCCGTATCTTGTGGATGGCGAGGTAAGCCGTCCCTTCTTCCGTAAATGCCCCTTCCCACATCACGTCCACCACAAACTGGGCGGTTTCCATGAGGCGGCGGGCATAGCGCTTGTAATCCTGCCCCTGTAAGGTGAGGCGTCCGGTCCGGTAGAGAACCTCGGCCCCGTTACCACAAGCGTAGCATTCGGGCAGGGACTTGGAAAACAGGGACAGCAGGATGGTGGGCCCGTGGGCCATGAAGACTTCCTGCCCAATCTTGATCCGCTCCCAGTCCACATCGGCGGGAAGGGTCGGAGACTCCTTAAAGAATCGGTGAATTTCGGGATGGCTGTCGTCGGGAATGGAGGCATTGGTAGCCAGCCCTTTGAAGATTTCGTCCACTGCGGCTACGTCCCCAGCCGATATGATACGGGCGATGGTTTCATCGGCGGGAGGATCCGCTAAAAAACGCATGGCCTGCAATCTTTCAGTAGATAATGTCATAAGTTGGCGGTCGTTTTAAACTGCTGAAAAATGCTGAGGAGGGCAGGACTAAGTTAATACATCTCCGTGGATGGGGCAAGTTTTTAGCGTGTGTCCCCTGGGGCCTCGATCCAAGTGGCTGAATCTTGGGCTCATGGGGATGGATTCGGGGTAATTGCAGTCCTGAACTCGGGCGTCCGAGTCGTGGACTCGGTAATCGCAGTTCTGGGCTCGGCCATTCGAGTCGTGGACTCGGAAATCGCAGTTCTGGACTCGGCCATTCGAGTCTCAGACTCGGAAATCGCGGTTCTGGACTCGGCCATCCGAGTCGCCGACTCGGAAATCGGAGTTCCGAACTCAGCCATCCGAGTCCCAGACTCGGCCATCGCAGTCTGGAACTCGGCCACTCGAGTCCCAGACTCGACCACCGCAGTTCTCAACCCCGCTATCGCAGTCAACAACTCCCCCATTGCCCTACCCAACCCATTCCAATCCCAGTTTTTCCCCAACAGAGGTGCAATTAAGTTGGGGAGGGCGTACATTTATTGTCTATGAACCTCTATCCGATTGAAACCGGCCGGTTCCGGCTCGACGGCGGGGCCATGTTTGGCGTCGTCCCCCGCCCGCTCTGGGAACGCACCAATCCTGCGGACGACAAAAACCGCATCGACATGGCCATGCGCTGCCTCCTCATCGAGGACGACAACCGCCTTATCCTCGTCGACAACGGCCTCGGCCACAAGTACGACGACAAGTTCAAGAAGATCTACGCAGTTGACCACGAGCACAGCACCCTCGACCGGTCCCTCGAAGCCAAGGGATTTCACCGCTCCGACATCACCGATGTCATTTTGACCCACCTCCACTTCGATCACTGTGGCGGCACCACCGAATGGCACCCGGTCAAGGAACGCTTTGAAGTCGTCTTCGACAACGCCCACTTTTGGGTGCAACGGAGCCACCTCGAATGGGCCCTCAATCCCAATCCCCGCGAGGCCGCTTCTTTTTACGACGAAAACCTTCAGCCCCTGGTCAAGAGCGGCCAGTTGCGCCTCCTCGACGGCGAGACCGAACTGTTCCCCAATTTGGAATTGAAGGTCGTCAACGGCCATACCGAGGCCCAACAATTGCCCTTGATCCATTATAAGGGCCACAAGATCCTCTACGGGGCCGATTTGTTCCCCACTTTCGGACATATCCCCCTCCCCTATGTGATGGCCTACGATGTCCGTCCCCTCGAAACGATGAAGGAACGCGCGGTCTACCTGCCCTGGCTGGTGGATGAGGAAATCGTGCTGGTCTACGAACACGATCCTTACAACGAGGCGGGCCGGGTGATTCGGGACGAACGGAGCCGCTACAAGAGCGGGGAGACCTTCCCCCTGGCTGAAATCCTCTGATTCAAAGGTGGAAAGGGGCCGCAAATACGCCAAGTGGATCGGGTTTCGGGCCGGACCGGTGGTGTTTGCCTTTTTCTACTGCCTGGTCTACGGTCGGCTCGGCCTGAACGCGCTGGACAGTCCCATCGTCCTCGACGGGGCCTGGCGCCTGATGAACGGACAGGAATTCTTTGTCGACTTCATCACCCCCGCCGGCTTCACCCCCATCGTTTTCCAGCAATTCTTTCATTCTCTCTTCGGCGTCAACTGGTTTTCCCTCTGCCTCCACGCGGCCCTCTTCAATGCCCTTTTTGTGGCCCTGGTGGGCGATTGGTTGCGAAGAGCGGGACTCGGGACAATGGGGGCTGCGTTCTACGCGGTGCTCTCGGGCATTGTGTTTTATGCGCCTTTCGGCACGGCCTACCCGGACCAACACGCCTTTTTCTTCTCCTTTCTCGCCGTCTATTTCCTTTATCGAGCGGGGCGGGCAAATGGTTCCCTGGCCTGGCTGATTGGGGTCGCACCGGCCCTGCTGTTGGCGGGGCTGAGCAAACAGGTCCCGAGTGCCTATATCGCATTGGGGATCGTGTTGGTGCTGCCGTTTTGGTTTTCGTGGCGGCATTGGGGGAAAATGCTGGGGTGGCTGGCTTTGGGCTTGTTATTGGGCGGCGGCTGGGTGGCGACGTGGTTTGATTGGGGGGCAATGGACCTGGAATTGGCGCGGTACTACCTGTGGGAATTGCCGCAGCAGGAGGGCAATGCGCGGCTGGCAGAGTTGGGGTACGGTCCGATGAAGACCTTGCGGGCAGTGGCGTTCCGGTCCTACCAATCGGTGGTGGATGGGCCCATTGTGTACCACCACCTGATGTATCAGGTGCCTTGGTTGGGGGCGTTGGTGTGGGGGGTATTGCGGTGGCGACAAGGGCGATTTTCATCGACCGCCGGCCTGGGGGCGTGGCTGAGGCCATGGATACTGGCCTGGCTTCTGTCCATCGGGAGCGGGGCTTTCGTGCTGTTGACCTTCAACCAGGCCGAAAATGGCGTGCCCTTTTTGTTTGTGGCGACGGGCCTGCTCCACGCAGGCTGGCTCCAATGGCGGGACCTCTTGGACGACCGCTGGCGCTTTATTCCGGGCCTGACCGTACTGGTCGTCGCCTTGCTCATCGCCCAAAGCCTCTACGTCATCACGGATTTCCACTCCGAAGCCGTGGTCGCGCGCAAGGTCCACGACTTCCCGGCCGGAACTGCCCCCGCGAACAGCTGGCCGGACGGCACCGACGACCTGAAGTGGTTGGCCTGGGCCGAACCTTGGGTGGGCCAGGACCGGGAACCCACGGAATTGATCGCGTGGTTGCGGTCGGAAGACCAACCGTTTTTCTTCATGGGCGATTTCAGCGCCGTCTATGCGTTGACTGGACAGGTCTCGCCGTGGCCGAGCCTGTGGCTGCACCCCGGCCTGACGCTGCCGCCTTTGGGCAGCCCCGAATTTGATGCGTACGATGCGGAGCTTGAAGCTGGGTTGGTGCGGCAGGCCCCGGCCTATGCCGTGTTTCCACCCGGCGAGACAGCGACCTACAAGGACCTGGAGTTGCGGGATTTCCCGCGGACAGCGGCCTGGCTGGAGCAGCGGAAGACGGAGGTCCAAGATATTGGGGGGTATCGGGTGTGGGGGTTGAATTAGGATGGGAAACTGAGGAACAGATATAAAAAAAGGCTGCTGTTCAGCCGCCTTGCCACTTGCGTGGCGTGGGACGGACCAACGTCGAACTATTTGGGTGAGGATATTGAAAGGGTTTTTGGCGTGTAAAAATAATACCGTTGATTATTGTTGGAGTTTTGAATGATCTTTAAACAACTGATAGAAAATCTTTTGACCATCTCGATTTTTCAATGACAAGTCTATTCGAGTAATGACTTGGGTATTTAGGGTGTCGTTCAAAGTGATTACAAGAACCAAAAACGAATTCCCACCTTTTTGTTCGTGAGAATAGGCAGGCCCCAACAATATCAATCTCACGTTCTTTGTAAAAGCGTCCAGCTTTGGACTCAATATTTTCAGTTGCTCCTTTTTGATTTCTGGTTCTTTGGAAATCAATTGAAAGTGGGGAATCCTCAAATTGCTCGAGAAATTCTAAATCCAAATTTAAGTCGTAAACTGAATGGAATTTCAGCCTAGAAGCACTGAAATCATACCTCGCCATACCTGATTCTCTAAACCTTTGTGGTAAGGAAGACAGGATAACTTTTAAATCCTTTAATTTCATATCTAAAAGTTCAGATTCCTTGATCTGTTCAATTAGCCCCAATTCTGATCTCAGGAATTTTAGGTATCCTATTAGAGAGGGTTTGCTAGATATCTTTAAGACTTCGACATTTTTACATTCTATAACTCTCTCAGTGCCATCAACCAACTTTACGTAGAAATCTTTTTCGAAGTCATTTTCTGCCATCCTAAAAGATGAAATACTACCATTCTTCAAGAGAGAGTTAAAATATTTATGTAAGTGTTTCTCTGCAACAGCTCCTTTCACAGCCATATATGCTCTCGGATTATTTTCCCCAACGTCGGCTAACTCATCAGGAGAGAGTCCACATAGCTTCCATAGCTTATTCAAGTTATTCATTGATTTCCTCCCATTCGAAGTAGGGAATTGGATTTACCCCCAATGAAATTGATAGCAATGAAATTACCTTAAGGGTAGCGTTGTATTCTTTTCTTGAGGCAACCGATTTAATGGTCTCGATGGATAGGTTTGTATCCTCACTTAAATCTTCATAAGATCTTTTTATCCCAGTTCGGGCTTGGCAATCCAGCATTGCTCTTTTTAGATTGAATCGTAACATTTATGTATTGTGAATACACTATATTTGTGTAGGCTCCTTTAAATCAAATAGGAAGATGAAAGATAAGATAATTAGCTTATTTAGTGGTGCAGGTGGACTGGATTATGGATTAGAAGCTGCCGGATTCCATACTGCAGTTTGCGTGGAGATGGATAAATGGTGTTGCAAAACACTCCGCCATAATCGTGACTGGAATGTAATAGAAGAGAAAATTGAGAATGTTTCTTCTGACCAAATTCTTGAGATTGGTGGCCTTATACGAGGAGAGGCGGCTTTACTTGTTGGTGGTCCTCCCTGCCAACCTTTTTCAAAATCGAGTTATTGGGTTAATGGGGATTCCAAAAGACTAGATGATCCAAGAGCAAATACCTTGGATGAGTATATGAGGGTTCTTGAAGATACTTTACCGACTGCATTTCTTTTGGAGAATGTTTTTGGATTAGCTTACAAGGGCAAGGATGAAGGCTTGAACTTTCTTCAAAGTGCACTTGAAAAGATAAATGAAAGGAACAATGTAAATTATTCCTTCAGTTGGAAAGTTCTCAATGCTGCAGACTTTGGAGTCCCACAAATAAGAGAACGGGTTTTTATTATAGGTCATATTGATGGGAAGAAATTTGAATTTCCGAAACCAAGATTTCAAAACCCACTTAATAAATCAGGTCAAATGTCTTTTTTTGGCAATTTGGAACCATATCGATCTACGTGGGATGCAATTGGTGACCTAGATAAGCAAAAGGAAACTCCGACCGAAAGCCAAGTCGGGGGAAAATGGGGAGAACTCCTACCCTCAATTCCCCCCGGGGAAAATTACCTTTTTCACACTGAAAGGGGAAATGGTGAAAATATTTTTAAGTGGCGCTCGAGGTATTGGAGCTTTTTGTTGAAGTTGGATCCAAATAGGCCTAGTTGGACAATTCAAGCTCAGCCTGGCACAGCAATTGGACCTTTTCATTGGAATAATCGAAGATTGACCATGAGAGAAATGGCAAGAATCCAGACCTTCCCGGATAATGTAGAAGTCTTAGGAGGTAATTCTAATGTTCAGCGTCAACTTGGAAATGCAGTACCCTCTGCTTTAGCTGAGGTATTAGGGAGAGGAATTCAAAAACAATTCCTTAAGAAACCAATTGACGAAAATGTCAGTCTTATTCCTAATAAGAGGGTATTTAATAAAGAGGTGTCCTATCTTAAATCGATCCCTTCAAAGTATAAAGCTGTTTTACCATAGCTGAAATCCATGACTTGACTGTCTGCAAAATTGCAAGGAATAAGTTTTTTATTGCAACTTGAGCTTTTTGTGGAGCCGGGCACCATAGAATAATTTGTATATGCAATGCCAGTATAATCTGGTTAATAGTGAAGAGTCTACATTTCGGGCTTGTCTCTCCTTAAACCAGAGAATTTCAGCTTTGAACTTAAGAATTATAGGGAGAACCTCTCCTTTTTTCCTTGGGGGTTGTGCTATCATTGAGGTAGTTCGTAAAAGACTGAATAATGTGGCGGATAATAAATCCCATTTTCGCATGATTTACGATCGTGAAAAAGACGAAAGTCGAACTTTTGCCCTCCATCCCATTACCGGCTTTATCAGCGCCACAGAGGCGAATTTCAGCCAAAAAGAAAGGGGACTTTTGTCCAAAAATGGTCAAAAATCCCCTTTGGTGGCGCAGGGGGGAGTCGAACCCCCGACCTCAGGGTTATGAATCCTGCGCTCTAACCATCTGAGCTACCGCGCCATATCCCAGGTGGAATATGCTCATACCCGGATTTCCCTTAAAAGGGAGTGCAAATATAGAGGATTTTCCTGTTTCTAAAAACAATTTTGCAGAGTTCCTTTTGTTCCCTCCTCTCCGCCATTTATCAAGCCCCGCCCCCGTGCTGGTTTCCCTTTTCCCGGCCTTTTATCGACCGCCTGTTTCGCATTCCCTTTCCTCTTTCTCCGTGGTTGTATTTCTCTTTTGCCCTCTCCCTCCTTCAGAATCGTCAATGTCCTCAAAATCGGTCTTCCCTGCCCTTGGGGGTTAACTTTTCGACAGCCACTTTTTCTTTTTTGCTATATTGCTAGCCTTAAAACAGTAGGAATCAAGCATCTTGGACTACAAGGTCAACTTTTATCGTATGAGAAAACTTTACACTATTATCCTATCCACCTTGTTTCTGTGGTCAGGGGACTTGGTATGGGGGCAAACCTGCACCAATACCGCCTCGGGAACAAGTTGTACCCGCTCCAGCTTCATCTTTGGGGAGATCTCAGCCGATGCCGGCTGCGGGGTCTACAACACGGTCACGCCCTACTCGCCCGGTGAGTACTTCCAACTTCCGGTGCTCGAGGGGGCTTGCTACACCGTCAGTACCTGTGGCAGCGCGATCAATACCCAGATCTCTGCCTTCCAGGGAAGTGCCACCACCAACCCCTTTGCCTTCAACGACGACAACGGCCCGGAATGCAATACCACCCAGGCGTCCATCGCCATGGTGCCCAGCTTTACCGACTACGCCACCATCGATGTCCGCGAATTCAACTGCTCGGCAGGTGGTAGCCAGTCCATCACCGTCAATGTCCGTCAGAACAACAACCTCTCCTTCACCTCGGCCTCGTCCGACATGGTCGAAGGCGATACCCGGACGCTGACCGCGACCCCGGCCGCTGTCACCGTGACGCCCCAGCTGAACTCGGGCGATGCGGGAACCTTCTCCGGCACGGGCGTCTCCGGCACGACCTTCACCGCCCCCCAGCCCGCTGCGGCCAGCGGGGTCTATACCATTACCTATACCTTCGGATTCTGCACCACCACCCAGCAGATCACCGTCTTCCGGCAGCCGTCTACTTCCCAGGCCGGGGTCGACCAGGTCATCTGTGACTCCACCGTGACCCTCTCCGGCAACAGCCCGCAGTACGGTACCGGTACCTGGACCATCGTATCGGGATCCGGAACGGTTACCACGCCCGGCTCTCCCAATACCACCGTGACCGGACTTGCCTCGGGTTCCAGCACCGTCCTCATCTGGACGATCAGCAACGGCCCGGCGACGCCTTCGGTCGATACCGTGACCATCACCCGCGACATCGAGCCGTCCACCCCCGATGCGGGCCTCGACCAGAATGTCTGTGATACTGCCGCCACCCTCGCCGCCATCAGCCCAGCCGTTGGAACGGGTGGCTGGACCCTCGTCGGAGGTTCCGGCACCATCCTGAATGCCACCGACCCGGCCTCCGGCGTCGCCAACCTCGGTCTCGGCCCGAATACCTTCCGTTGGACGGTCTCCAATGGTGTGTGTCCGCCCAAGACGGACGACATCGTGGTGACCCGCGATGCCTTCCCGACCACCGCTGCCGCGGGTGTGGACCAAAGCATCTGCGATACGGCCACGGTCCTCTCCGGCAATGCGCCTTCCACTGGCTCGGGTACCTGGAGCATCCTCTCCGGCAGTGGAAGCATTGTAAATGCTACCAACCCGAACTCGCCTGTGCTGGGCATTGGCGTGGGGACCACCAGCTTGGTGTGGACCATCACGAGTGGCGCCTGTCCTTCCTCCACGGATACGGTGGAGATTGTGCGGAATGCCCCGCCGGCCTTGCCGGTCGCTACGGGTCTGACGACGATTTGCCAGGGCGCTTCGGCCCAGTTGACCGCTGGTTCGGGTGCCAATGCACCTTCTTACCTCTGGTGGGACCAGGCGACGGCGGGCAATACCTTGTCCTCGAATACCATCTTCAATACCGGTCCGCTCCAGGATACGACGACCTATTACCTGACCGTCACCGATGGCCAGACGAACTGTACCAGTGACCGCGCGCCGATCACTGTCAATGTGATTCCTTCCCCGGATGTCGATCTGGGCGCCGATACCACGGTCTGTAGCAATGACAGCATCTGTCTGGATGCGGGCGGAGGCTTCACCAGCTACCTCTGGTCAAACAATGCCCAGTCCCAGGTCAATTGTGTGGCGGGCGCCGGCAACTACTGGGTCATCGTGACGGATACGAACAACTGCCAGGGCCAGGATACGGTCGCGGTGAATACCTTCGCGGTGGATCCGTTGGACATCGGCCCGTCGGATACGGCCTTCTGTACCGGCTCTTCCCTCCAGCTGGGCGTGATGGCCAATCCGGACCTGAGCTATATGTGGAGCAATGGCGACATGACGTCCATGATCAATGTCTCCATGGGCGGCATTTACTTCCTGACAACCCTCGATACCAATAATTGCTCCAACTCCGACACCATCGATGTCCAGGAATTGGATGTCCCGGTATCGTCGTTCACTGTGGATACGACCACTTGTCCGGAATACCAGTTCACGGACGCCAGCCCGGACGCAACGGACTGGATCTGGAGCTTTGGTGACGGCGGCGCGGGCAGCAACCAGCAGGACCCGGTCTACGACTATACCAATGCCGGCAATGGTTCCTATACCATCACTTTGATCGCCTCCAATATCTGTGGTTCCAATACCTCCAGCCAGACCCTCGAAGTGAATTGTGTGGTGGGTGTAGATGCGGAATTGGAATGGGACATGACGGTCTATCCGAACCCGACCCAGGGACTCTTCCGGGTCGCAGTTGGGCAGCTGGATGAAGCCGCGGCCCTGGAAATCTACGACCTTGCGGGCCGCATGGTCTGGAACCAGTTTATCGAGGACCCGGCCAGCACGGTCAATGTCGAGGTGGACCTTCAGCAGCAGGCCGCTGGTACCTATATGGTTCGCCTCCGCGTGGGCAACCAGTCGGTGACCAGAAGGGTCATCATCGAGTAAGAAAACGTATTTAGGAGAAAGGCCACTTCGTTCGCGGAGTGGCCTTTTTCATGTTGTGGGGGCATGGATGAGGTCGGGAAAAAAGCCGACTTCATTGGAGGGAGTTTGTTATCTTTGGCCTTCTACATGGCGCAAGCATCCACATCTTCCACCCCAAAAGGTTCCGCATTTGAGTGGCCGTTGGTACGGCGCATCCTCTCGTATACCCGCCCCTACCGGGGTTGGTTTTTCCTCGCCCTGTTGTTGACCATTTTGCTGGCGGTATTGGCTCCGGCCATCCCCTATTTGTTTCAGTACATCCTCGACAATCCCACGCAGTACGGGAATGTCAGTGGCGTGCGGTTTTGGATTGTGGTGATCCTGGGATTATTGGTCTTGCGGGCAGTTCTGATGTACTTCAATACCCTGTTGACAGGGTGGTTGGGGCAGGTCGTCATCCACGACCTGCGGCGGCAGGTCTTCGGGCATATTACGTCGTTGCAGGCCCGCTTTTTTGACCGGAACCCGGTCGGGATGTTGCAGACGCGGACCATTTCCGACGTCGAAACCCTAAACGATGTCTTCTCGCAGGGCCTCGTAAACATCCTCGGAGAGATTCTTCAATTGGTCATGATCTTTGCCGTGATGATGGCGATTTCCTGGCGGCTGACCCTGGTGATCCTCACCACCATTCCCATTCTCCTGTTTGCGACCTACTTCTTCAAAAATGCCATCAAGACTGCCTTTCAGGGCGTCAGGAAATATGTTTCCAAGATGAACTCCTTTCTCCAGGAGCACATCACGGGCATGTTGGTGACCCAGATTTTCAGCCGGGAAGACGTCGAGGCCGAACGCTTCCGGCAGATCAATGAAAACCACCTCAACGCCAACCTCAAGTCGGTCCTGGCGTACAGCATCTTCTTCCCGGTGGTGGAAATCGTCACGGCACTGGCCACGGCCCTGCTGGTCTGGTACGGAGTGGGCAATGTCCTCGACGGCTTCGTCACCTTCGGGACCCTGGTCGCCTTCATCATGTACATCTCCATGTTCTTCCGGCCCATCCGGATGCTGGCCGACCGCTTCAATACCCTGCAATTGGGGATGGTGAGCGCCGAACGCATCTTTGGTATCCTCGACACGGACGATAAGATTCCCGACGACGGCACCCTGACCGAGGTTCCCCTCCGAAAGGACAACAACGGCGGCTGTCAAGTCGGCATTGAGTTCAATAAGGTGTGGTTTGCCTATAAAGACCACGACTGGGTGCTCCGGGATGTGAGCTTTGATGTCAAGCCCGGCAATACGGTCGCGATTGTGGGGTCGACGGGAGCAGGAAAAAGTACGATCATCAACCTGTTGTCCCGTTTCTACGAAATCAACCGGGGCAAGATCTCCCTGAATGGCGTCGACATCGCGGACCTCAAGCTGGACTACCTGCGGAGTCAGGTCGGACTTGTATTGCAGGATGTCTTCCTGTTTTCGGGTTCGGTGCTGGAGAACATTACCCTGAACAACGAAGAAATCACCTTGGAGCAGGCCCAGGAAGCGGCGAAGATTGTGGGCGCCCACGACTTCATCATGCGACTTCCCGGCGGCTACCACTACGAGGTGCAGGAGCGGGGTTCCACCCTTTCGGCCGGTCAGCGACAGCTGATCGCATTTGCCCGGGTGGTCGTATTCAACCCATCAGTCCTTATTCTGGACGAGGCCACTTCGAACATTGATACGGAATCCGAAGAGATGATCCAGGCGGCCATCGACAAGGTCATGCACGGCCGGACCTCCATCATCATTGCCCACCGATTGTCCACCATCCAGAAGGCCGACCTCATCCTGGTCATGGACAAGGGCCAGGTCATCGAACGCGGCAACCACCAGGAGCTGCTGGACCAGGAAGGCGTTTACAAACGCCTCTATACCCTTCAATTTGCCTAACCCTTATTTTTCGATATGAAATTATCCAAACTTTTTCTCCCCATTTTCCTGCTGCTCACCGTCTTCCTGAGCAGTTCTTGCTTTGACATCCTGGAAGAAATCACCATCAACCGCGATGGCTCCGGAAACATTGTCTTCAAGGTCGACATGGGGGAACTGGCTGGCTTCATGGAAGGCCTGGCTGAAGGTGGAGAAGAAGAAATCGATATGGGCGAGCTGGATGGCATGTTTGAGGATGAGGAAATGGTCATGGGACTGGAAAGCATGGCCGGTATCCACAACGTAAAGAACCTCAGCGACAAGGAAACTTACATCTTTGGCTTCTCCTGTGACTTCGACGAGGTAGAAGACCTCAACAACCTCCTCGGTGAAAGCAATTTCCTCGGCGCCATTTTCGAAGGTGAGGCCGGTGGAGATGTCGATCCCGACAAAGCCCGGAAGCTCACCCTGAAAGGAAAGAAGCTGACCCTCTCCGGAGACTACAAGGTCGATACTGAGATGGAGGGAGAGGACGAAATGCAGCAGGCGATGATGATGCAAATCCTCGGCGAGGCCAATTATAAGACGGTCTACCACTTTGAACAGGACGTCAAGAAGGTCAAGAAGAATGAGCGGGCCATTGTGGGTGCCGATGGCAAGTCGGTTGTGATCGAAGCCAGCCTGGCCGAATTGATGCAGGGCGACGCCGATCTCAACGGACAAATCAAGCTCCGCTAAGGTGGCGCTGCCAGCTTCCCTGCGGGTCGCAGTGGTTCAGGCGGGGCCAAGTTACCTTGACCTGCCCACCAGTTTACAACGGGCCCTCCACTTCGTAAAGACCTCCGCCCAACAGGGCGCCCAACTCGTCGTATTTCCCGAAACCTGGCTCAGCGGCTATCCCATCTGGCTGGACATCAGTCCCGGCATGAACATCTGGGATGATCCCACCGCCAAAGACCTGTTCGCCCGGACCCATGCCTCGGCCATCGAGGTCCCGGGCCCGGAAACCCAGGCCCTCGCCGAAGCCGCCCACGCCCACAACATCACCATTGTCATGGGTGCCAACGAGCGGGTCGCTACCGGCCCCGGCAACGGCTCCCTCTACAATGTCCTCCTCATCCTGGATTCGAGCGGCGAACTCCGTGTCCACCACCGCAAGCTGATGCCGACGCATACCGAGCGGCTCGTCCACGCTCCCGGCGACGCCGGGGGGCTCCACGCCGTGGACATCAACGGCGTCCGCATCGGCGGCATGATTTGCTGGGAACATTGGATGCCGCTCACGCGGCAGGTCCTCCACGACTCCGGCGAACACCTGCACCTCGCCCTGTGGCCCCACGTCAAGGAGCAGAACCACCTCGCCAGCCGGCACTATGCGCTGGAAGGCCGCTGCTTTGTGATTGCGGCCGGCGCGCGCATGCAAGCCAAGGAATTGCCGGAGGGGATTCCCCTGCCGGATGAGATCGCCTCCGATCCGGATCAATGGATCATGCGGGGCGGCAGCGCCATTTACGGCCCGGACGGCGAATTGGTCGCTGGGCCCGGCGGCGTCGACGACGAACTGCTGGTCTGGGACCTCCCGGACCTATCGGCGACCATCCGCGAGCGGATGGCCCTCGATGTCACCGGCCATTACCAACGCCGGGATGTCTTCGGTTTTACGGTGGACCGCCAACGGAATCAGTGAAATTTACGATCTTGGGCCATGCGTTGGTCCCTGGGCATTCTCCTGATCCTGTTTTCCCTCCCCGCTCTACTTCCGGGACAGGTACTCGTGCAGGGTCAACTCCGCCCCTTCCACCGCGTTTCCCTCCTCGTACCCGGCCCCCTCACTTCCGAAACCAATTCTCCCAATCCCTTTACCGATTTTCGGCTGGAGGTCACCTTTCAACAGGGCAACCAGCAGATCGTAGTCCCCGGCCATTTCGCCGCGGATGGCGATGCGGCCAATTCGGGGACCAATGGCGGCCAGTTTTGGCGGGTCCATTTTTCCCCGCCCCGCAGCGGTGATTGGAACTACTCCGTCTCCTTTCGCCGGGGCACCGACCTCATTTATTCCGACCAACCCACCGCCGGAGCTTCCCTTCCCAATGACAGCCTGACCGGCACCCTCAGCATTTTATCCAATACCGCGACCCGTCCCGACCTCCGCGCCCGGGGCCATATTGGCTATGATGGGGGCCGCTACCCCGTCTTCAGTGGGGACAGCAGCCGCTACCTCATGGTCGGCCCGAACAGCCCCGAAAATTTCCTCGCCTCGGAAGCATTTGACAGCACCTATGGTCTCGCCGGGACGCTCGTCGATTGGCAGGCGCATACGGCGGATTGGAATGCGGGGGATGAGAGCTGGGCGAATGGACGGGGAAAAGGAGTCGTCGGCGCGGTGAATTATCTGGCGGAGCAGGGCATGACGGGGATGATGGTGCTGACGATGAATGTGGAGGGAGAGGGCGAGAATATCTGGCCCTGGACCCAGCCCACCGAACGGGAAAGATTTGATTGTTCGAAGTTGGACCAATGGGAAAAATTGCTGGCCTACGCCAACCAGAAGGGGATTGTGGTGCGGTTGGTGCTGCAAGAAAAGGAGAATGAAGAACTGTTGGACAATGGAGAACTCGGGCCGAAACGCTTTCTGTACTACCGGGAGATGGTCAGTCGGTTGGCGCATTTGCCGGGGATCATCTGGGACTTGGGAGAAGAGAACGGGCTCGGGGAAGAACGGCAAGCGGAAGACGCCGCTTGGTTTTTTGAGTGGGATCCCTACCGGCATCCCATCCTCCTGAACAATCCTGCCTCCACTGAAATCCTGACCTATTCAGAGATCCTGGGAGAAAGTCCGGAGCTGACCGGGGCCGCCTTGTATGCGGAGCTGGAAGACATCCACGCCTCCACCTTGCGGTGGGTCCAACAGTCCCAGGCCCTGGGCCAGAATTGGGTGGTCTTCAGTACGGACCAGGGTCCGTCCAATACGGGGATCCTCCCCGCCACCTTGTATCCGGGCGCCACCGCCCCCGACAATTTTGCCGCCGCCCGGCGGCAAGCCCTCTATGGGAATCTCATGGGCGGCGGGGCCGGAGTCGCCTTTCTATTTGGCCTTGACCACGTCCAAAACGACCAGGACTGCGGCGATTTTCGCTCTCGGGACAGCCTGTGGCAGGTCGCCCACCACGCCCATGCCTTTTTCTCCACCTATTTGCCCTTACCCCAACTCCTCCCCGCCGACAGCCATGTCCTGGCCGGGGATGCCTGGTGCCTCGCCGCGCTGGGTGAAACCTATGCCGTCTACGCCCTCGAAGGCAGTTCCATCAGCCTCCAATTGCCCGACGCCCAATCCTATTTCGTCGATTGGTACAATCCCCGAACTGGCGGAGCCCTGCAATCCGGTTCGGTGACCCAGGTGAGCGGTCCCGGCGCGGTCAGCCTCGGCATTCCCCCCGCCGAACCCGACGCCGACTGGATGATTCTCGTCCGCAGCGATACCACGACCGTCCCTGCGCCCACTCCCCTCGATCCCGCTCGCCAGTGGTCCATTTTCCCGAACCCCGCCTCGGAGCAGGTTCAGGTGCAATGGGAATCCCTCCGACCAACGCGCATTCAGGTCAGGGACAGTTGGGGGAAACGGATATGGGAAAATGAGATTCGGGGAAGTTCAATGGTGGAACTTCCGGCCGGAAATTGGCCGCGGGGAATGTATGTGGTGGAGTTGGAAATAGAAGGGAAATGGATCCGCAAGAAGCTACTCCTCCGTTGAGGGTTCCTCGGACGAGGAAACCGGCGCATCCAACAATGCATTTCCAGAACCGACCCGCTTGACGCGGTAAACGGCCCGGCCTTCGGTCACGGTCTCGCCCGTCTCGGGGTGCCAGGCCCGCATCGTAGTGAACAGGACCGAGCTGCCATCCCGCACCACTTTGCCTTCCGCCAATAAATCGAGGGGCTTGCCCGGCCGCAGGTAATCCAAACGGATGTCGATGCTCGAGCATTGGTCTTCTTCGCCGGTCAACGTGGTGATGGCCGCGGCTCCACCCGCGGAATCCAACAGCGCCGCAATGATGCCGCCGTGCCAACGGCTGACCCGGGGATCTCCGACCAGTTCCGGGCGAAAGGGCAACTTCAGCAGGGCGTATCCCAACTTAACTTCCACCAGCGTGACGCCGAGGAACTTGTGGACGGGGATCATCTCGTCGATGACCTGCTGCATGATTTCTGCCTGAATGGAACTGAGTTCTTTGATCTCCATAGTCGTATTGCTTCCTGCGAAAATACGGGAGAATTGGATGGAGGCCAAAGGGAATTCGGCTTATTCCAGCCGGTGGCTAACCGTAGTCTTGGTATAGGTGCGGCCATTGATGGTGATGGTCCGGGTGGTCGTGGTCGTGATGACCCGCTGTGGCCCGGCGTGGCGGACACCCTGGCCGCCCTCTTCCTGCACATAATAGACCGTGGAGCGGTCCGGGGCCTCGTTGGGCTTGGCATTCAGGACCCACAGCTCTTGTTCGCTGGCCTTCAGGGGGAATAGGTTCACCTTGTTGCCAATATACTCTTTGGGCAGCTCTCCGACTTCGAAGCCGGTGGAGGTAGTTTCGATGTAAAAGTAGCGGCGCTCTCCCTTCGCGAAGGAAGTCCCCTCACAGTTGCGGCAGGCGAGGGCGATCGCCATGTGGCCGGGCGGGTTGACGAGCATGATGTCGTAGCCGAGCCGGTCCAACAATGCGGCCAACAGGATCGAGGTGTCCTCACAATCGCCGCCGCGGTCGGCCAGGGTCTCCACCGGAAACTTGGGGTACTCCCCGGTTTCGCGGACATAGGTGAGGTGCTGGACAAAGGAGACAATGAAGCGGATGGTTTGCCAATCGCTGAGGCCTTCCTCGGCCGCTTTTTTCTTGAGGGCCTGGGCGAAGTCGTTCAGGAAGGTATAGTCCGCGTGCTCGTAGGCATAGACCGCGTAGTTCTCGTAGACCCGGGGCTTGGATTCGTAGAAATTGTAGACTTTCCAGGGAATGGAATAGGACATTTCGTAGACTTCGTCGTCGAACATCCACTTGTATTTCCGGACAAAGTCCTCGCCGGGGGTGGGATTGGCACTCGTGGCTCCCCCGAACAATAAACAAAGGCCTACCAGGCCAATTCCGAGCCATTGGCCCAGATTGCGCTGAAATTTCCGCATTTTCTTCCTCCTCTTTTGCTTATAGATTTCCTTTCAATCCAAAGTTCGGGCTAAGGGGAACCCCAACTGTGGTTGGTATTACGGGAATGGAAACAAAAAGGATGCCAGAGTGGGGACGGAAAAGCTGGATGTGTAAGAGATTGGGCGGTTTTATCGGAGGAATGACGGGGAATGGGGCGGCTCAACCGCTCACCCTGCTCGCTTTGGTGGAACTTGGTTCCACCAAAATGCCCATTGGGTGGCCTAACGGCCCTGTTTTTGTTTCGTGGAACTAAGTTCCACGAAAGCGAGTATTGATCAGGATTGCTTTGGTGGAACTTAGTTCCACCAAAATGCCCATTGGGCGGCCTGAAGGCCCTGTTTTTGTTTCGTGGAACTAAGTTCCACGAAAGCTGGGGTGGGTGAATTCGTCCAGGACCTTAATTCACCCACCTCCAGGCCCAATTCATTGTCCCCCGCCCTCAATTCCCCCTCCATAGACCATTTTGAATTCCCCTTCTCCCCCAATCCCATTTCCCATCCACCCTTTCCCATTCGGCTTTGACCCGAACTCCCCCACCTAAAAGGTCGCCCAATTCGCCTCCAACCCTAATTGTATTCACCTCCAAGTCATAGCCGTCAGTTTAAGCCCCCCGATGGTATCTTCAGGACTTGGAAGATTTTCC
>CAWUKT010000083.1:0-30902 GCA_963923035.1 uncultured bacterium | reverse complement strand
TCATTCTAAACATTTCCCCATTTCCCCATTTCCCCATTTCCCCATTTCCCCATTTCCTAAAATTTGCACATCTCCACATTAATTCAATTTACACATTGCTCCCAACGATTTGTGTACATTTGCAACCGGAAGTAAGTATGATCCAAAGAACACCGCATCCACCTATGAAAGAAGCATACATCGTAGACGCAGTTCGGACCCCCATCGGGCGATTTGCCGGAGCCCTCGCCTCCGTCCGGCCCGACGATATGTTGGCGCATGTCATCAAAGCGCTCATCGAGCGCAATCCTGGCATTGACCTCGCCGAGATCGAAGAGGTCATCGCCGGCGCCGCCAACCAGGCGGGGGAAGACAACCGGAACGTGGCCCGCATGGCCGCCCTGCTCGCCGGGCTTCCCGAATCTGTGGCCGGTGTCACCGTCAACCGCCTCTGCGCCAGTGGCCTCCAATCCATTATTGATGCCAGCCGGGCGCTGAAGATCGGCGACGGCGCCATGTACATCGCCGGGGGCGAAGAATCCATGACCCGCGGCCCGATGGTCATGAGCAAGGCCGAACGCGCCTACCGCAAACCGGCCGAAATCCACGACACAACCTTTGGCTGGCGCTTCACGAACCCGAAGCTGGCCAAGATGTACCCGCCCATCGCAATGGGCGAAACGGCCGAGAACCTCGCCGAACTCTACCATGTCACCCGCGAGGAGCAGGACCAATTTGCCTACGATACCCAAATGAAATACCAGGCCGCCCACGAAGCCGGCAAGTTTGCCGATGAGTTGGTGGCGGTCACCATCCCCCAGCGCAAGGGCGATCCCATTGTCGTGTCCAAAGACGAACATCCCCGGCCGGATACGAGCCTCGAAAAGCTGGCCAAGCTGCGGACGGTCTTCCGCGAAGGCGGAACTGTGACGGCAGGCAACGCTTCCGGCATCAACGACGGCGCCTGCGCGGTCCTGATGTGCAACGAGGATACCTTAAAGAAGTACAACCTGGAGCCCTTGGCCCGGGTGGTGAGTCACGCCGTCGCCGGCGTGAACCCCCAGATCATGGGCATTGGCCCGGTTCCGGCCACCCAGAAGGCCCTGAAGCGGGCCGGATTGAGCATTGGGGACATTGGCCTGGTGGAATTGAATGAGGCCTTCGCCGCCCAATCGATTCCGTGCATGCGCGACCTCGGCCTGGATCCCTCCATCGTGAATGTGAATGGCGGCGCGATTGCGCTGGGGCACCCCCTGGGCTGCTCAGGCGCACGGATCATGACGACGCTGCTGCACGAAATGAAGCGGCGCAGCGACGTCAAGTACGGCCTGGCGACCCTCTGCGTGGGGGTGGGCCAGGGAGCAGCGGTGGTGGTCGAAAAGGTCTGATTGCGGATGCGGTATGTAGTCGACGTGCGGTACCGGGGCACCCATTACAGTGGGTGGCAGGTCCAGGAAAATGCCACGACGGTCCAGGGAGAATTGGATCGGTGCATCAGCCTGTTGTTGAAGCGCCCCGTGCGGAGCTACGGGGCCGGACGGACGGATGCAGGGGTTCATGCCCTGCACATGCCGGCGCATTTTGACCACGACGAAGCCCTCCACCCGGCATTTTTCAAGTCCCTCAATGCCATTTTGCCCTCCGACATCTCCATCGTCCAGGTTTTCGAAGCCATTGACGACTCCTTTCACGCCCGTTTCTCCGCTACTTCCCGCTCCTACCGCTACCACATGATCTTCGAGAAGGATCCCTTCTGGTTTGAGCGGTCGTGGTGGTGCAAGGAGAAGGTGGATTTTGAGGCCATGCAAAAGGGCGCGGCCATTATTAAGGAGTACGATTCGTTCGAGAGCTTTTGCAAGACGAACGCGAATAACAAAACCTTTTTCTGTGATATCCGGGAAAGCTACTGGCAGTGGGAAGGCGATTCCTGGACCTACCATGTAACGGCAGATCGTTTTTTGCGGGGAATGGTGCGGACGATTGTGGGGACGCTGTTCGAAATGGGCAAAGGCAATCTGGATGAAGCGGGCTTGCGGAAAATCATCGAAGGGCGGGATCGGAAATTGGCGGGGACTTCGGTCTACGGAGGCGGCCTGTTCCTGACGGAGGTGGGCTATCCGGAGGGCATGCTCCGCAAATTGGCTCCCGAATCTATCGTACCGCCGAATCCCTCGAACTGATCCTTTTTTATTGTCCCCAAACCCTTCATTTTCATTGTCCATCCCCTGTTTTCATTCCCCCAACTGGTAAAATTCTCCTTCTTCACTTCCATTCCCAAGTGGTGCTGCACATTGAGACAGCAGAAATATGAAAAATGATTGGGTTCGCCGGGGAAGCAGCTGGGGCAGAAGCATTTCCTAAATCTATCGCCATTCTTATAAACATTCCCTCCGGAGTAGGGATGACTCAAGCGTTTGGTGGGGGGCAAAAAAGGGGCTTCCAAGGAAGAGAAATAGGCTCTGGGTACTTATCCACATCCACCACGCCTATATCAGGCTTCCGGAGAGAGAAAATCAGTGGGCAAAAAAGGAAAGGGAAAGGGTACAAATCCTTGTGTTTTTAATAAAATAAGGCAAAAAGGCAAGCGAGGTCCAACTAGTTTTTTCTTCAATTTTCACTATATTGCCTCCCGTGATGAAAGGGCCCTGGGATTTTACAATGTGGATAACTCCCGCCTCCTGAGGCAAGCACATTGGACTTTCAGACCTCCCGTCACGATCGGTGTCGCCAATATTTTTTAAGATTTAAAACCAACGGTCGCCAACCCGGTGGTCAGCAGATGAAATCAATGTACTCGACAGAGATTTTTGCTACGTACAGGATCAAAATCGCCGACTTCCCCGTGGGGCATTCCCTTGGTTTTTTCAAATGCTCTGATACTGAAAGATTTTCCGGAATCAGTTGACTACTGTCCCAACTACTATGAAGACGAAAGTTTCGATTGTTTTGGCCGCCTGCTTTCTGTTAGCGCAATGGGCGATTGCACAACCCAACACCACTGGTGCCAACACTCGTTTGCAGGATACCCGCCGCTGGCAAAAAGACATCGACAAGTACAAGGACGTACTTGAGAAAGGTGAATTCCCCGCCGTGATGGAAAAGCTGGCCGACTCTTACCGGATGATGGGAGAGTTTGAAGAAGCAGAGGATTGGTACCGCAAGGCCATCGTCAGTGGCAACCAATCTCCCTCCGCCCGCCTCAATTATGCCCGGACCCTCCAAACCAATGGCAAGTACCAGGAAGCGAAAAGCCAATTCATGTTGTATGAAGAGGTGACGGGAGAATACGAGATCGGGGAAAAGTACATCGCCAGTTGTGACCTGGCCATGCGCATCCGGGACGAGAAGGGACGGTATGAAATTCGACCGGTCACCGAACTCAATACCAAACAGTCGGACATCGTCACCAACAATGGCCGGGACCGCATCTTCTTTGCCACCCGCGCCAAGCGCCGCGAAATCGGAACTGCCAAAGCCCGCCGTACCTCCAACGGCGATTACGATATTTATACCTCCCTCAAAGACCGCAAGGGATTCATCTCCCGGGTCAAGCGTATCCGCGGCCAGGCCAATTCCCGCCGCTACGATGACCTCAACGCCGTGCAAATGCCCGGCAGTGACTTGCTGCTCTTCACCCGAATCGGGGAGCCCAGCGGCAAGAAACTTGATTCCGAAGTCACCAGCGATCCCGTCGAGATCAACGGTGGCCGCATGAAGACCTTCCGCAAATGGGAAGTCATCGACGACCTCCCCTACAATCTCCAGGACGGCTACGCCAATTTCCACCCGGCCATCCACCCCTCCGGCGACGTCATTGTATTTGCCTCGGACCGTCCGGGCGGCTACGGTGGCGTAGACCTTTATATGGTGCGCCGGGTCGGTGGCAAGTGGAGTGAGCCCCGCAACCTTGGACCGGAAGTCAATACCGAGGGCGACGAGCTCTTCCCGAGCTATAACGACCAGGGATTCCTGTTCTTCGCTTCCGATGGCCACATCGGCTACGGCGGCCTGGACATCTATACCGCCGACCTGCGTCGCGGACGCTACGTCAATATCCAAAACATGGGCACCGGCATCAACTCCTCCAAAGATGACTTTGGCGTGGTGTGGGACCGGAAGTCTTCCACGGGCTACTTCAATTCCAACCGGAATGGGACCACGGGCGACGATATTTACTATTTCCGCCGCATGCCGGGCATCTCCGGCAAGGTGTATGATGCCGGCGACAAGACGGCCATCCCCGGCTCCATCGTTCGTCTGAAGGATGTGTCCGGCAACGAGCGCATCATCATCACCGATGGTGGCGGCAATTTCTCCGAACCCGTCAAGGTCAATACCGGCTACCTCGTCACGGTGGACGCTCCCGGTTTCGATACCTACCGCGATACCATCTGGACCAAGTCCATTCCCCAGGGCCGCGACATCAACGTGGACATTTACCTGAAGCCGGAACAAAACTTCGAAATGGCCGGTCGGGTCGTCGATGTGATTGGCGATACGGTGCTGGCCGATGCTTCAGTGCGGATCACCGCTTACGGCAAGGAACTCGACAAGTTCAATGTCTCGCCTGATTCCGCCGACTATGGCTTCCAACTGCCCGCCAACCGGGACTACTCGGTGTACTTCGAGCGGGATGGCTATGTCCCCCGCGTGAAGAATATTGCGATTGGCAATATCCGCGGCGTGGTTCGCCGTCGCCAGCTGATCCCGATGGTCAAGGGCGAATATGCGATCATGCACGGCGAGGTTCGGGAAGAGGAAGGCGAAAAGAAAACCCTTTCCAGCACCTTCGTGGCCATCGTCAACAACGAGACCAACGAAATCATCGACTCCACGATGAGTCTCACCGATGGCACCTTCTACGTGGCGGTTCCGCTGGATTCCAACCATACCTACTCGATTGTCACCGCTCGCCAGGGCTTCTTTGCGCGAAGCATGGACATCGTGACGGACAGCATGGCCCCCGGCGAGGAATTCGAAATGGCCATGGCGCTGCCGGAAGCCCGCTTTGGATTGGACAATACGATTAAGTCCATTGCCTACGACTATAACCAGGCCAATACCTCCCCCATTTCCTACAAGGACCTCAACGAACTCTACTTCTTCCTGATGGTGAATCCGGATGCGATTTTGGAAGTTCGTTCCCATACGGATTCCCGGGGCACCAAGGACTACAACCTGGAATTGTCGCGGCAGCGGTCTCAATCTGTCATCGACTATATCATGGCCAACCGGCCGGCTGAAGCTGAGCGTTTTGTTTCGTGGGGCTTTGGTGAAGAATATATCCTCAATGAATGTGTGGATGGGGTGTTCTGTGATGAGGAGCAACATGCGGTGAATCGACGTACTGAAATCAAATTGGTTGAACGTTGAGCCATCCTCAAGGACCTTCTAAACAGCACAGCATGCGCAGGGAATCAGATCAAAATATTGCACTGAAACATAGAAACCGAGCTATGAAATCGTTTCTTCGGATTTCGTGGATCATGGGCGTTTGTCTTCTGGTGGTGGGCAGCCTGTCCGCCCAAAAGAAGATTATTCTTACCGATGGAGATGCCGGGAAAACCATTCCATCCATCCACAACTTTTCCTTTGAGAATCCCACTTATACCTTCCAGTTGACCCACCGGATGCGCCACGGCCTTCCACTCCGGGTTGAATTGGTGCGGAGTGAGAAATTCAACGAGGGTCCTTATAGTCTGGAACAACAGCTTCCATTGACCATTGCGCCGACGGCGACGCAGGACCTGACCTTCTCTGTGAACTACGGAAGAAGCATCCGGGACCGTTCTTCGGTGACCCTGGTGATTTATCCGGAGGGAGACAAGGATCGGATGAAACGGGGAATTCAGTTGCAAATCGAATTGTCCGCTACGGGTAAAGTAATGTTCTGGGATGACCGCCAGAAGGTCTATACCAGCCAGCTCCCCACCAATGCGCCCTTTATCCAGTTGGCGTGGAATGGTACCGGAACCGGCTCGGCCCAGTTTTATACCCGCAACGACGCCCGGGGAGCATTCTTCCTGACCCTCAACAAGGCCAACGCCCAGCCCATCCCGGCCAATACGGTCATTCCCCTGAAAAACAAGGCTTCCAAGGTCTATACGGTTACTTACAGTCCTCCCAGCGGCCGCCGCAACAGCAGCGACTATGCCACCCTGGTCTTCCAGGACGCCGAGCACCCCACCGAGTCGATCGCCATGACGGTCAACGCTTCGGGACGGGTCGCCTCCAGCGTCTTCTCGAGCTATACCGGCAGCAATGTCAGCTCCAATGTCACCTACGATCCCAATGCCGGATCGGGTGTCGCCAACAATGCCGGCAACGGAGTTGGCAATGGCAGCAGCAACAATGGTACCGGCAATACCAATGCCGGCACCGGTTCGGGCTACCCGAACAACAATACCGGCACCGGCCCTTATGCCGGAACGGGAAGTGGCAATGGCTCCGGAACCGGGACCGCCACTGGCAATGGTTCCGGATCAAGCAACAATGGGTCCGGCGCCGTCGGCCCGGGTCTCGACCCCAATTCGGGGGGCGATGGCATCGAAGATGGAACCGGCGGGGAGCCGCGTCCCATTTACGATCCTGTAACGGCGATGGACCGCCTCGAAGACATCTTCGAGAACCGCAAGAACAAGAACTTCATCAAGGTCAATAAGACGGACTTCGTCAAGGACCCGGAGTCCAGCTACCCGGACAAATATGTCACGCGGATTCCGCTGGACCTCGATACCCTCGGCAATGACCCCAACTTTGGGTTCAAGGAGCACCACGCGGCCGTGGTGACGGACGAAGACAGCATTCCCCTGCAAATCATCACCTTCAACAAGGACAGTATGCGCATGGTGCTGGGTGTCCATCCCGAGGATGAGGACCGGGTCACCAGCCTGGATTCCTTCACGCTGTCCATTGGCCTGACTCCTTATTATCTGGCCGGGGACAACGAAGTCTACCTGGAGGACCAGTCCAAGATCATGCAGGCGGAGACCATTTCCCAGGTAAAGACCGAGTCTCGTCTCTGGCTGTGGATTCTCATTGCCATCCTCGTCTTCCTGGGTCTGTTCTTCCTGATTGGACGTCTGTGGATACGGCGCCCGATTTACTCCTTCCGCTATTTGCGGGAAGCGAAGTACCAGCGGGAGCGATTCAAGAAGCAACAGGAAGAAGACTTCACCTTGCCCACCGAGACCATTTATGTGGACCTCAACCGGCACGAAGAAGATTTGATCCAGCTCAACTTCCTGACCCGTTCGGAAGAAGATCCCGATGCTATCATCAAGGCCAAAGAGCTTTCGGCAACGGTTCCCTCCCCCTACCGCAAAGGTCTCCGCCAGTTCTTCACCTGGTTCTACGGCCTTTTCGGCGTGGACAAGGAGCCCCGCTTCAACGCGGTCTACTATTCTTTCCGCATTGAGCCGCAAAAAGGCGGTATTCCCCAGCACCTGCGCCTCAAGGATTCAGAAGGCCTGCTCCTGCTGGGCACCAGCCTCACCAACAATGTACTGGCGACGGACCACCAGGACTTCCGCTTCCGCAAGCGTCCGTTCTCTTACAGTATTTTCCTTGATCCCACCGAGATTCTGGATTACTCCGGTTCCATGCGGACGGTGAGCCTCTTGTTCCGGATCATCGAAGAACCCTTCGAAGGATATATCTCCACGCGGGACTTCAAGGTCGACCTCGAAATCAACCGCCGGCTCTAATTCGGCCCCAAAAGATAGGGAGAGCCGCCTCAGATGGGGTGGCTCTTTTATTTTTGCTTCCCTCCTCCTCCATCCCATACCCAATTGTGTTAGTTTTGCAGCATGACTGAAAAAACTCCCGCCAGGTCCTTCGCCCAGATGACCGAACTGGTGCTCCCCAACGATACCAATACCTTGGGGAACCTCATGGGTGGACGCCTGCTCCACTGGATGGACATCGTTTCGGCCATTTCTGCGGCCAAGCACTGCAATCGGGTCGTGGTGACCGCTTCGGTGGATTTTGTCGACTTCAAATCTCCCATTGCACTGGGCGAAATCGTCTGCCTGGAAGCCAAGGTGACCCGGGCCTTCAATACCTCGATGGAAGTGCGGATTGATGTGTGGGCGGAGAATATGCAGAGTGGGAAAAAGCGCTATTGCAATTCGGCCTATTATACCTTCGTGGCGGTAGACCAAAGCGGTCGCCCCATTCCCGTCCATTCCATTGAGCCTGAGACCGAACTGGAAAAGGAAATGTACCAAGCTGCCATTCGGCGGCGGGAGTTACGCCTGGTCCAGGCGGGTCGCATGAAACCCGAGGAAGCCTCCAACTTACAGCAATTCTTTCTTCCCTGAGCCAAGGAAACAAATGGAGTTTGATTTGTTTGTAATTAGCAATAATTTAAGCAAATCATTCATTCAAGTCGCCCTGTTTCTTTTAAATTATCAATGGCTACGGAAGTACACATCGACAAATTGGATCGGACCATCCTGAATATCCTCATGAAGGATGCCCGAACTCCTTACCTTGAAATCGCTCGGCATTGCAATGTGTCTGGAGCTACTGTTCACCTCCGAATTCAGAAGCTGGAGCAATCGGGAGTCATCAAAGGTTCCCGGCTGATGGTCGATCCTTCCCGGCTGGGGATTGGGATTTGCGCCTTTCTGGGGATTTACCTGGACCGGGGCTCCTCATTCAAGGACGTGGTGCAGGATCTGAAAGCCATCGAGGAAATTGTCGAGAGTCATTATACCACCGGGATGTACAGTATTTTTGCCAAGATTTACTGCCGGGATACCGCCCATTTGCGGGAGGTTTTGAACGATAAAATCCAGGCCATTTCAGCCGTCCAACGAACTGAAACGCTGATTTCCCTGGAGGAGACTTTTGAACGTCAAATTGTGATCGAGGAAACACCATGAACCTGAAATCCTTCCGCCTGCTGTTCGCCTGTACGCTCCTGATTGGACTGGGGGTTACTGGGTGTAAAAATAAAACTGCCGAGGTTCTCTACGTCAACGGGGTCATCCATACGATGAATCCCGATATGGAAGTGGCGCAGGCCATGGCCATTCAGGACGGCAAGATCATCGCCACCGGCAAAACCAATGACCTTTCCTTTGAATACGCGGCGGATACCATCATTGACCTGCGGGGAAAGGCCATTTTCCCGGGCTTCATCGATGCCCACTGCCACTACTATGGCTACGCCATGAACCTGAAAAAGGTGAACCTGGTGGGCACGACCAGTTGGGATGAAGTGGTCGCGTTGGTCGATACGTTCGCCCAGCAGCATCCCGATGGCTGGATTCAAGGGCGGGGCTGGGACCAGAATGACTGGTCGGACCGCTCCTATCCTACGAAGGAACTCCTGGACGAGAAATATCCGGACCGTCCGGTCCTGTTGCGGCGGGTGGACGGCCACGCCGCCATCGCGAACCAGGCGGCCTTGGATGCCGCCAATGTGACGTCCAAGTCGACCGTCCAGGGCGGACGCTTCGTCAAGGACCGTCGCGGTCGCCTGACGGGGGTGATCATCGACAAAGCAGTCGATGTAGTCGAGGAGAGCATCCCGCCTGCTTCCCACGCTGAGATCACCCAACAATTGAAGGAAGCGGAAGCCAACTTGTTTTCCGTGGGCCTGACCACGGTGGATGATGCGGGCCTCGATCTCGAGATCATTCAACTGATCGATTCGCTCCAGCAAGCGGGCGAATTGAAAATCAGGGTCTACGCAATGGCCAATCCGACCGAGGAAAACTTTGACCATTTCCTGGGGAAGCCTCCTTATAAAACCGAGCGGATGCACGTTCGCGGGTTCAAGATTTACGCCGACGGAGCATTGGGCTCCCGGGGAGCTTGCCTGATTGATCCCTACAAGGATCAGCCTCGGGAGCAAGGTTTCTTGCTCGAAGACGTTGGCTACTACGAAGAAGTGGCCCAGCGCATCCACGACGGTGGCTTCCAAATGAATACCCATTGCATTGGCGACAGTGCGAACCGCTTGATGCTGAAAGTTTACGGCCAAACTTTGGGCGAGGACAACGATGAGCGCTGGCGCATTGAGCACGCCCAGGTCATTCACCCCGATGACTTTGAGTTGTTTGACCGCTACAATATCATTCCTTCCGTCCAACCTTCCCACGCAACCTCCGACATGTACTGGGCCGAGGACCGCATCGGGAAAGAGCGCCTGGAAGGTGCCTACGCCTACAAATCGTTGCTGGCCGCGCATGGATTCCTCGCCTTCGGAAGTGATTTCCCCGTCGAAAGCATCAACCCCATCCTGGGTTTTTATGCTGCCGTGGCCCGGAAAGATCTCACCAATTTTCCCTACGGAGGATTCATGATGGACCAGGCTGTGGGCCGCGATACCGCCATCCAGGCCATGACCATCTGGGCCGCCAAAGCCAATTTCGAAGAAAAAATCAAAGGAAGCCTCGAACCGGGTAAGGTCGCGGATTTCGTGATTCTGGAAGATGATATCATGTTCATGGAGGAGGATCAGGTGCCTTATGTTCAGGTGCTTGAAACGGTTCTCGATGGCGAGACGGTGTTCCAGGCGGAGTAGAACCCTCATGGTTTTGGCACGGTTTTTTTACCCTTCTATTTAAAATTTAGGGCAATTCTATGCGTTTGCCCGAACGCTCCCGATTATTTTTCGTAACTTTAATTAGTACGCAAAAAGGAATTCATGCTCAGTCAAAGACAGCAAATCAAGCTCAAGACGCTCATTTCTCCGCAGCAAATTCAATTCATCAAATTGCTGCAAATCCCTACGGCCACCCTGGAGGTTCGGATCAAGGAGGAACTGGAGCGGAACCCGGCCCTGGAAGATCGGAATACGGACCTCGATTCCGGCAGCGCCAAGGAAAATGAGTATGCGGATCTGGACAAGAATGATTCCGACGATTACGACGACTTCAACATCGACGACTATATCCAGCAGGACAGCATGTCCTACCGGGAAAAACTCCCAACTTCCGATGACGAAGAGGACGATTATAAATCTCCGGTCGTCGCGACGCAGTCCTTCATGGACCAGTTGGACGAGCAATTGCAGATGCTGAGCCTGGATGAGGAGGAGGAAACGATTGCCAATCATCTGATTGGCAGCATTGATGAGGACGGCTATATCCGCCGTCCGATCCCGGCCATCGTCAACGACATGGCCTTCCGTTATAATATGCGGGCCGATCCGGCGAAGGTGGAGGCCCTGCTGAAGCAAATCCAACGCTTTGATCCTGCGGGCGTGGCCGCCCGCAACCTGCAGGAATGCCTCTTGCTCCAATTGGAGCGCAAGCTGGAGCCGTACGAGCCGGAGCCACGGGAGGAAGTCCGCCATGCCTACGGCATCGTCAAGGATTACTTCGAGGAGTTCACCAAGAAGCACTTCAAGAAGTTGCAGAGCGGCCTGGGCATCTCTGAGGATGAGCTCAAGGTGGCCTACCATGAGATCACGAAGCTCAATCCCAAGCCCGGGGGCAACCCTGGGGTCGCCAAAAACGAGTACATCATCCCTGATTTTATCCTCTCCGTTGAGAACAACGAGGTCGACATCAAGTTGAATGGCCGCAACGCACCCGACCTTCGGGTCAGTGGCAGCTATATCAAGATGTTCGAGCAGTACAAGAAGCAGCAGAAACAAAAGAAAAGCGCTTCCAACAAGGAAACCTTGGATTTTGTGAAGCAGAAGATCGAATCCGCCCAGTGGTTCATCGATGCCATTCGCCAGCGTCAATTTACGCTGCTGAATACGATGATGGCCATCGCGGACAAGCAACGGGAATTCTTCATTTCGGGCGGTGACGAGAAGAAATTGCGCCCCATGATCCTGAAGGACATCGCGGAGGTCGTCGAGATGGACATCTCGACCATTTCACGGGTCGCCAACAGCAAATTCGTTCAAACGGACTGGAGCATCTATCCCTTGAAGTATTTCTTCACGGAAGGTATTACGACCGACAGCGGCGAGGAAGTCTCCAACCGGGAGGTCAAGACCATTCTCCAGGAGTTGGTGGATGCCGAGGACAAGAAAAAACCGCTCAGCGACGATAAACTTTCCGAACTGTTGAAGTCGCGGGGATACAGCATCGCCCGCCGGACCGTGGCCAAGTACCGCGAACAGTTGAATATCCCGGTGGCCCGCTTGCGGAAGAACCTCTAAGTACCCTGTAAATTTTATGATTGTGCGGATGTGCCAATTTCAGTTGGAATTGGTGTTGATCAGCGCGCTTTATTTGGGCCTGCCCCGTCCCCTCATTGCCATTTACCCACTTCTCCGCTTCTTTTATTTCCCATTCCCCCCTCTCCTATTTCCTCCATTTCCGAGATTTCCACATTCCCTTCTATTCACATTTTCCCATTTCCACATCCCCTCTTCACTTCCTATCTTTGCCCGGTGTGAATCTTTGAATTTGAACTTATTCTTGTATGGAAGTCCAGTTGATAGAATTGAAATCGGAAATCAGTGCCGGTACCCGAGGCGCGAGCCGTAGCATCGATGCTTTGATCATGGCCTCTTTGAACCTGAAACTCAAGGAGGACCTGAGACGGGAAAAGGATTGGAATGCGGACGAATGGACCTATGAGGAGGTGGAGAAACGGGAGGCCAAGTACGAAGACCGGGACATGCCGTGGAACTTTTTCAAGTTTCGGAAACGGATCAACGTGCCCAACCGCAATGAATTGGTCTACGAGCCGGTTCGGTACCGGTGGGCCAAACGGATCGAAGGGCTGATCGATGTCTACAACAACATGGTCAATGCGCTGCAACCTGTTGTCAAGATGGATGACCAATTTCCGGTGGTGCTGGCAGGCGACCACGGGACCGCAGGCGCCACCATCAAAGGCATCAAAAAGGCCTTTCCTGAAGCCCGGCTTGGAGTGATCTGGATCGATGCCCACGGCGACCTCCACTCGCCCTATACCACGCCTTCCGGCAATATGCACGGAATGCCCCTGTGTATCGCCCTGAGCGAAGACAACCTGGAGCACAAGCGGCGGGAATTGGCGACGAAGACCTTCGAAAAGTGGGAAGAGCTGAAGAATATCGGCTTTGAAGGTCCGGCGGTCTTGCCCGAAGACATTGTCTTGCTGGGGGTACGGAGCCTGGAATACCAGGAGCGCGCCCTGATCGAGGAGCGGGGAATCAACATGGTCCATATCCGCGAAGTGCGGGAGCGGGGCGCCTACCGGGCGGCCAATTACGCCATGGACCTCCTCGCCAATTGCGACCTTGTCTACGTCAGCTTCGACATCGACAGCATCGACAATACCATCAGTTCGGGGACGGGTACGCCGGTCCCCGATGGCCTGTTCCCCGAAGAAGCGCGGGGCCTGTTGAATCGACTGGTTGTCCATCCCAAGGTCTGCTGCGTGGAGATCGTTGAGGTCAATCCATTCCTCGACCCCCACGGCAACCGAACGGGTGAAATCGCTTTCGATTTGCTCTACGACATGGTGAAAACCATTGAAAACCATCGTTAACCATGAAACTCCTGCACAACGAACTTAAACTCGAAGCAGCCCGGATCCTTCACACTGCCATTACCAATGCAGGAGCCGAGGCCAGCATCGAGGACATTTACCAGCAATTCAAACCTGCCCCCAAGGTCGAATTGGGACACCTCGCCTATGCCTGTTTCCCATTTGCCAAGACCCTTCGGAAAGCCCCTCCGCTCATCGCCAAAGAGTTCGCCGATCATATTCCGGAGAACCAACTCTTTGAAAAAGTGCAGGTCGCCGGTCCTTACCTCAACCTTACATTGAGCCGGGCAGCATTTGGCAAGCTGGTCCTCTCCCCCATTCTCGACGGCCAATACTTCGAAAAACCGTTGACAGAGGAGACGCCCCGGACGATGATCGAGTATTCCCAGCCGAATACCCACAAGGAGCTGCACGTGGGCCACATGCGGAACCTCGCCCTGGGAGATGCGCTGATTCGCTTGCACCGCTACGCGGGCTATGACATCGTCGCGGCGACCTTCCCCGGAGATGTCGGCACGCACGTCGCCAAGGCGCTGTGGTGGCTCAAGCACAAGAATCAAGAGCCGGCTCCTGAGACGGGTAAAGGTGCCTGGCTGGGAAAAATGTACAGTGCTGCTTCCATTTTTCTGCATCCGGATTCGGGAAATCCAGCGGAAGAGGTTGAAACTGCCAAGCCCATCCTGACCGAGATTTTGAAGCAGTTGGAAGCGGGAGAAGGGGAATACTATGACTTGTGGCGGGAAACCCGTCAGTGGTCCTTCGAGTTGATGGAAAGCGTCTACAAATGGGCCGGCGTCGAGTTTGAGGCGTGGTACTGGGAAAGTGATGTCGATGCGCCCAGTATGGAATATGCCCGCCAGAACATTGCGGCAGGCCATTTTGTGGAGTCCCAGGGGGCTTACGGCATGGATCTCAACGAGTACAACCTCGGATTTGCGATGGCGGTCAAAGGCGATGGCACCGGTTTGTACCTGACCAAGGACGTGGAATTGGCGCGGCGGAAATTTGAGGAATATGGCATCGAGAAGAGCGTTTATGTGGTGGACAAACGGCAGGAATACCACTTCAAACAGGTCTTCAAAGTCCTCGAGCTTTTGGGCTTCGAGCAGGCCAAGGACTGCTACCACCTCAAGTACGACTACGTAGAGCTTCCCGATGGGCCGATGAGTTCCCGCCAGGGCAATATCGTACCCATCATGGCCCTGATTGACAATATGGAGGCCACCATTCGGACCAATTACCTGGACGCCCAGGTGGAGAAAGGCGATCTCAGCGAAGCGGAGGCCTCCGTCATTGCTGAGCAGGTTGCGAAGGGTGCCATCAAATACGGCATGCTCAAAATCGATACCCAGAAGAAGATCGTTTTTGACATGCAGGAATGGATTCAGATCAATGGCAACAGCGGTCCATACCAGCAATACGTCTGCGCCCGGATCAACTCCCTCCTCATCAAGCAGGGGTATGATCCCAACGGCGAGGTTCAGTCCGAGCGCTTGGTGGAGGATTCGGAGAATGCGTTGCTGGTGAAGTTGGGCGAATTCAATGAAGTGGCTTTGGCGGCGACGGAGAAATTCCAACCCCACCTCCTGACCAATTATCTCTATGACCTCAGCAAGACCCTCAACGGGTTTTACAACGATATTTCCATTCGGGACACGGAAGATCCCGTGCTCAAAAATACGCGAATGGCGCTCCTCGATGCGGTTCGCAAGACCATCGGCAAGGGCCTGGAATTGCTGGGCATCCCGGTCCCGGAGAAGATGTGATCCCGCAACCCCAAAGAATTTCAAATGGCCCTTCGCGGGGCCATTTTTTATGCGCTCAATTGCCGTATTTTGCAGTTCCATTGAACCCCAAGCACATGCCGAAGCAGTCTACGTCTCAAATTCTCATGGTTCGCCCCGCCGCCTTTGGCTTTGACGGGGATACCGCCACCACCAATGCGTTTCAGCAGACCTCTTCTCTCACGGAAGAGGAGCTCCAGAACCGAGCGATTGCGGAGTTTGATGACATGGTCCATCTGTTGGATGACAAGGGCGTGGAGGTGACCGTATTCACGGATACGGCCCATCCCCGGACGCCCAGCGCCATCTTCCCGAACAATTGGTTCAGCACGCACCTGGACAATACGGTGGCGCTCTATCCCATGCTGCACAGCAGCCGCCGGGCCGAGAACGACCCGGCCGTATTTGATTTGCTTCAGCAAGCTGGTTATCAGATCGATGAATACCTGGACTTCACGTTGTACGAAGCCCAGGATCGGGCCCTCGAGGGCACCGGCAGCTTGGTCCTGGACCGGCTCCACGGGCAGGCGTTTGCCTGTATTTCGCCCCGGACCGATCCGGAGCTCGTGGAGACTTTCGGCAACGAATTGGACTTTTTTCCCTTCCTCTTCCACGCTGAAACCGCGCCTGGACAGCCCATCTACCACACCAATGTGATGATGGCCATCGGCACCCATTGGTCGGTGGTCTGTGATGAAGTAATCCGCGAAAGCGACCGGGCACGGGTCATCGACGCCCTGGACGACTGGGGACGGGAATTGGTACGGATTTCGGCCGACCAAATGGCCAGCTTCGCGGGGAATATGCTGGAATTGGTGAATGGGGAAGGGCAGCCCTTGATCGTGATGTCGGCACAAGCACGCAAGTCCTTGAACGCAAGTCAGATCAAAAGTCTGGAAAAACACGGCGAACTCCTCCCCGTTCCGGTCTCAAATATTGAGACGGCCGGAGGGGGCAGCGTACGCTGTATGATTGCGGAATTGTTTTTGGATCGGGACCGATCCTGATCAGTTCACTTCAAAGGAACTGGAGCCGATGTTGTAGCCATCGGCGTAGACCATGACATCGTAGATTCCTTTTTCAAGGTCAATGTCTTCGGGCGTCTGGAAATCGATGCAGACGCTCGTATTCGTCCCGTCGAAGTCGATCTTGGTTTTGGAGGTATACGGTTGGTCGCCGCCTCCGGCGCTTTCCAACGGATGGTAGCCACTCTGGCTCCCATTGTCGCGGATCACTTCCCCGGCGGGGTTACGGACCTGCAAATAGACATCGCGCTCGCCTTTGTCGGCAGCGGTATTCTGGACGATGTTGAAACAGATTTCAAAGTGATCCATCCGGCGGCGACGGATGGGATTGCTGGCGATTTTCTTGCCGTTGCTACGGATATAGTAGCTGCCAAATGAGTTGGTCCCCAACACCTTCGCCACATCCAATTTGAATTCTTTGGCCTCATTCTCCGACTTCAACTCCTGCACCTTGCTGCTCATGTTGTTGACCTTCGACTCCAGCTCCGCTTTTTCCCCTTCCAACAAGGCCACCCGGGACTTCAACTCGTCGATTTGCTCTTCGTAGCGGGTGATATAGTAGTTCAGCGACTTCACCTTGGCCCGCAATTCATCGGCTTGCTTCTGGCTGAGGCGATTCTTCCGCACCAAATCATCAATGCGCTTTTCCTTTTCAATGATCAGCAGCTCTTTTTCCTGCAGCATCCGTTCCTTGTCCTCCAAATCCAGCGCCTGGTCATCCAATTGCAATTTAAAATCATCGAGATTTTCTTCCAGATCGACAATTTCTGCCGTCAGGTTTTCTTCGTTGACCTCAAATGCCTGGATTGATTTTTCTGCCTCGTTCCATCGGTAGGCGAAAAAACTGACCGCCCCAACCAGCAATGCCCCCACGATAATTGAAATGATTCTGCCGGTATTTCCACCTTTGGGTTTCGCTTCCGGAGTGTTGAGATTTTCAGCGCTCATAGGAGATATTGTCTTGTTTTAGTTGGGTTGAACCTGCGCAAAATACAATAAAACCACCAAATCGGTGAAGAGTATTTGTTAAGAAAAACGAGTGCAAAAAGAAAAGGTTGTCCAAAATGGACAACCTTTTCGATTATTTCGAACGGACCGAATTACTTGGTCACGATCATTTTCTTGGAGATGGTGGTTTCACCAGACTTCAGGTTGTAGAAGTAGATACCAGCAGCGAGGCTGTTGGTTTCAACGTTTACAGTGTGGTTACCAGCACCGTACTGACCGTTGGCGAGAACAGCAACTTGCTGGCCGTACATGTTGACCAGGTTGAGCTCTACGTCAGCGGAGAAGGGCAGGTTGAAGTCGATGGAAGCAGTACCGTTGGTCGGGTTCGGGAAGGACTGACCCAAAACGATGCCGTCTTCAACCGGAACATCATTGCTGATTTCAACACACTGGTTCCACTGAAGGTCTTCGAAGGAACGCTGACCGAATTCAGCCGTAGCGTCGATCTGAGCGTCGTTACCGAAGTAGTGGAACTGGCAGTCACCAAGAGGAGCACCGGTGAGCATTTCGACCATGAAGATCGGAACACTAACGATACCGGAGGAACTCAGGATAACGTCAGGAGCAGCAGTCGGGAACAATGCAGCACCTTCCCAGATAGCGTCACCGTCGGTGATCAGCTTGGGGCAGGTCTTAGCAGCGTCAGACATACGGAGACCAGCGATACGCAGGTTCGGGAGCAGGTTGTCGCTTACGGAGAAACCTACGCCGTTCGGGGAAGTGGTATCAGAGTCAACCCAGGTGTAGAAGATGTGATCGCCATTGGGAGTACGGCTGATCTGGGGCTGGTTGTCCATGGTAACGGGGTCGGAAGTACCGAAGGAACCACGGAAGGTGAGGATCGGAGATACGTAGGAAACATCCCAGGTAGCACCGCCGTCGGGGGACCAGATGTCGCCGAGGAACTTCTCAACACCGGAGAAGATGGAGTAACCGGGAACCGGGTTGGCCTGAGAAGTACCGTTACCTACAACTGCAGCCAAGTGAGGGTTGCCGTTGATGTCAACAGTCAGGTCAAAGTCAAACGCGAGGGTAGCGCGGCCGGTACCAACCGGAACGGTGTCACCAGTAACGGTGTCAATGGTGATCCAGAAGTCGGTCAGCCAGTTTTCTACGTCAGGATTAACGTTGGCAGAAACTTCAATCGGGGAACCCCAGGTTTCGCCACCGTCGGAAGACTTAACGAAGCAAGCCTGAACAGTGGAGTCAACACCACCTACGATGTCACCCAGCCAAGCCAACCAGCCAGTGTTTCCGTCGGGAGAGAAGGAAATGTTCGGGCCGATAGCAACCGGAGCACCACCGTTAGCAGCGGTGAAGTGGTTCGGAGAAAGAGTATCGGAACGTACCCAGTCAACATCGTTGGTGGTGGAGTTCCAGGTACCTTTGTATACGTAGATGTCGCCAGTGGCAGCAGCGCCGTCAAAAGCGAGGTCAGTCTTCCAGAATTCACCGGGGAGACCTTCACACAGACCACCGGGGAGCAGGGTCTGAGAAGCAGTAAAGTTGTAGTTCTCAGTTGCCGGAGCGGGGATCGGGTTGGTAGCAGTTACCTGCAGGGCACCATCAACGTGACCATCCCATGTAGAAGCACCCAGGGTCGGACCGCTGTACACCAGGAAGGTGTTGAAGGGGTTGTTTTCGTTGTTCGGGTTGTAAACCGTGATGTTCGGGTAACGAGACGGAGCCGTGGAGTTGGCTGTCAGGAGACCGATATCAGAGGTAAAGGTCTGACCACCATCGGTGGAAAGGTCGAAACGGTACTGGCCGCTGTTACCACCCCAAAGGTTGATGTTGTGGCGGTGGATGAAGCCAACAGAGTTAGAGGCGGCATCATAGTAAGCCTGGTTCTGCTCACCACGGAGGACCGAATAGATATTCGATGCCTGACCAGTAGCGATCGGAGAAACAGTTGCGACGCCTCCAGTTTTTGCAGCCGACTGCTGCGGAGCAATCTGGTTAACGGAAGGAATGGTCCGGTCAATAGTCCGGGTCATTTGCTCAAACCGCTCCTGGTAAGTAGCCTGCTGTTCGGCCTGACCCGGAGCGACCGGACGCTGACCCCAAGCGACTACACCAGTTACCAGCAAGAGTGCCAATAGTGTAAATCTTTTCATACTCAGTTTATAATTATCTAATAAAGAAAATTCAGATATACTTTTCGAATGGTACCTAACGGTTCCAAATTCTAAGTTAAAATTTCTTAAATAATTTACCCAATTCCCTTTGTTTTTTTTGTCTAGGAATATTGGAATGTCGGCTTCCTAGCATTTATTTAAGGTCTTTTG
The DNA here is from genome assembly GCA_963923035.1 of uncultured bacterium. Taxonomy (GTDB): domain Bacteria; phylum Bacteroidota; class Bacteroidia; order J057; family JADKCL01; genus CAWUKT01. The sequence goes on along the minus strand of CAWUKT010000083.1, from coordinate 11,363 downwards.
CTAATAAAAGCAAAAACCCGACCGAGGGTGTCCGGTCAGGTCGGGGTTCGTTGCCGATTCATAATTCCTTCCCACGAGAGAGAGGTCGAATGGTGGTCGATCACGTTCGCGTTTGTAAAAATTTACCAGGGAAGAATCTATTACTTGCTCGGACGGAAGTGAGTGTCTTCAAGAGCCACAACCGTACGGGGGCTGGTAGTAATGATGGTTCCGCCGTTCACGTTGATTCCGTGATTGTAATCTTCGACGAATACATCATCGTACATAGCAGGAGCAGAAGGGCTTGAAAGGCTCATAAACCAGGTCAAGAGGACAAAAATGGCATTCATGGTCTTTTCGTTTGAGTTGTACTTAACTTTTTTCTTACCCAAATATACTTATCCTCAATTGCGTCACAATGTAAACCCGGCACTTGAATTACACACTTCAGATGCAATTAGCTGAAGTATTTTGGGGGAATCTCGAAGCAAAAAGCGAACAAAACACAACAAATGGGCACAAACACATACTTCTTCAAAACTTCCCTGGATTACACCTTAAATAAATCGAGGGAAATTATTTAGGCCTTGTTTTCTAAACGGGTTTATTCGTTTTTTGGCAGGACCTTCTCAAAAATACAAAAAAAATTATTCCCACAACACCTTGAAACAGAATGCGCATCCCAAACGACGCCTGGTGGGAACCGATCCCAGTCGCCGTGCATTCCAGTTTTTCTCCCTTTTCCGCTTCGCGACACTCTTCGGGATGGCCATCGGCCTTGCCCGCATCTTTCCCGACCAGGGACCGGTCGCCGATTACGAGCGTTTGTTGCTGATCGGGAGCAGCATCTCCTTCTTTTGGGTCGGCGGATTGAACGATGCGTTTTTGGTGTTGTTTCGGAAAATGCCGGCACCCCAAGCCCCCCAATTGCTCTCCCCCAGCCAGTCCATCCACCGGCTCGCCGCATTTTCTTCGGCCCTGCTCCTCCCCCTTTTGGCCCTCCTCATTTACCCCGGCGTATTTGAAATCTCCACCTTGGTCGCCTTCGCTGCATTTACGCTCGGCGACACCTATTCCCTCCAGGTCGTCTACCTGTACCTCGCCGAGCGCAAGAGCCGTCCCATGCTGGTCTTTACGATCACGGCCTACCTGCTCCAGGCAGCCGCCCTCCTCGTCCCGATCCTCATCACGGGGAATCTCCAGGACGGCATTTTCGGCTTGGGTGCTTTTGGCCTGGCCAAGGGAATTGTCGCCCATCTGCTGATCCAGCGTCCCAAAAGCGGGGAAGCCTCCCCCAGAGAACAACGCCAGCAGTTGATAAAAATTGCCCTGCCACTCATGGGAGCGGCCCTCCTCTCCCACAGTGCCACCTACCTCGACAGCTTTCTCGTCGAGTCCTGGTTCCCTGAATCCTTCGCCAACTTTCGCTACGGCGCGAAGGAACTACCCCTCGTCCTCCTCCTCGCCAATGCCCTCAGTATCAGCCAATCCGGCAACATTGCCGAAGCCCATGAGAAGGCTGAGCTCGGCCCCAAATTGGACGACCTTTCCCGAAGCACCCTCCGCTTGATCCATCCCCTCTTCCTGTTCTCCATCATCCTGCTCATGGCCTCCCGCCCCCTGTTCGGAACCGTATTGGGCGAAGATTTCTTCGGTGCCGTCCCGATTTTTGACATCTATTTGCTCCTCGTCATCCCCCGCCTGCTCTTTCCCCAATCCATCCTGCGCGGATTCGGAGAGACGAAATACCTCGCGTACAGCGCCGGGGTAGAACTCGGATTGAATGTGGTACTGAGCATTGTCGGGTTGCTGACGTTTGGTGTGGAGGGAATCGCGATGGCCACCGTGATCGCCTTTTTCGTGGAGAAAATCATCCTGATGGCCGTGCTGCAACGCAAACACGGGATCAAATGGGCGGCGTATTCCCCGGTGGGGATGTGGAGCGCCTATTCAATCGCCCTTCTGGGCCTGTGGGGCCTCAAAACCTTTTTCTTTTAAAGGTGCGGTTCCAATTGCTGGAAGAATCCGGGCAAAGTATTCGCCCCGCCGGAATGGACGATCAAGCTGGGTTGAGAGGAAGGTGATTCCCGGAGAATGCGAAAGGCTTCCCGAAACAGTTTCACCGAATAGATGGGATCGGTCAGAATTCCCAAGGTGCGGGCCAATAAAACAATATCAGACCGCACGGTCTGGTTAACAGCTCCGAAGGAATGCGCATTGTGAGGGGTATGAAAGTCGTAGGGCAAATGCTCCTTTTTCCCAGACCAGGTTCCCGTTTGCTCCATCACGCCCTTGAATTCTGCTTCATCCAGCGCCATTCCAATCACCTCGACCTTCCATGCTTGCTCTCCCCCACCCCAAATCAATCCCGCCGCGGACAAACCTGTCCCGGCATCCACAAAGATCCGCTCCCATTTCACGCCCAATTCCTGTTCGCGCTCCGCAATGTCCAGCGCCAAGCCCGTGGTTCCCCAGAAAGCCGCCTCACAAAATGCGCCTTCCGGCAATACCATCGTCTCCCGGGATTGCGCAACGGTCCAGTCCTGCGCTATCGCATTGACCTGGGGCCAATCGGCCGATTCCACCACGGTCCAGGCGGACTTCGGCACCAGCAATTCGGTCAGGAAAGCATTGCCCGGGCCGGAGTGGTGGGAGGACTTGAGGAACAAATGAAGGGAAATTCCGGCCTCGGTGAGCAATTGAGCGGCGGCCAGAACATTGTTGGAATGGAGGGAACCGATGACAGCGACTTGCTGGATGCCCTGGGATTGGAGCCAGGGAATCAGGGCCGCGTATTTGCGACGCTTGCCGCCGGCGACGGCAAAGCCCATCTCATCTTCCCGCAATACATATAAAGGAGTGGAAATCTGCGGAGGCGAAATCCGGTGGACCCGGGGATGCAACCTGACCGGCTCCATGGGGTCAGTGGCCTTTGTAAACGGGCTTCCGTTTTTCGTTGAAGGCGTTGACACCTTCTTTATAGTCTTCGGTACGGCCCGCAATCTCCTGGCCGTGCTTCTCCATCTCGAGCATCTCGTCGAGCGAAGAATTGAAGCTGCGGGTCAGCATCCGCTTGATGAGGCCGATGGCCTTCGTGGGAGCCTTCGCGTAGTGCTCGGCAATCGGCTGCACCGCGGCGTCGAGTTCGTCGCGGGGCACGACCTTGTTCACGAGGCCCATGTCGAGGGCCTGGGCCGCGGTGATCTTTTCGCCCAGGGTCGCCAATTCGAATGCTTTTTGCCGCCCGACGAGGCGCGGCAAAAAGTAGGAAGACCCACTGTCCAGCACCAGGCCAATATTGGCGAAGGCCCAGACCATCTTGGCCGAATCGGCCGCGACCACGTAGTCACAGGCCAGCGCGATGCTCGCGCCAGCTCCCGCCGCGACGCCATTCATCTTACAGATAAAGGGCTTCTCCGTCTGGGTGATCAAGCGCACCATCGGATTGTAGCGCTTTTCTACCGACTCTCCCAAGGAGCGGCTTTTTCCCTGCACATCCTTCAAATCCTGCCCCGAACAAAAGGCTTTTCCTTCCCCCGTCAACACAATCACCCGCACTTCGGGATCGCGCCGCACCTTCTTCAGCGCATCAATGAACTGAAAGCTGAGGTCATTGTTGAAGGCATTGTAGCGGTCGGGGCGATTGAGGGTAAGGGTGGCAATGCCATCCTGGAGCTCGTAACGAAGTATCTCAGACATGGATTCGAATTGTTTGGGAGTAAAAATAAGGGATGGGCGGACGGGGAGCAAATGTAGAGGCAAAGAGATCAATGTCCCTCTCAAGGAAGACGGCGTGTATTTCGCAGGTTTTCTGGAACCAATTCCTTTAGTTTAAAAGCAATGGTCGTACACCTCAATGTATAAAAGGTTGAGTCTTCTGAGACGTCCTCACCCCGGCACTTGTCGATGTAGTAATCAACGGGTTCCAGCTCAAATGGCTGGAACAGTGCCGTGATTTCATTCAAATAATTGGATTGATGGGCGTGGGGAGAAACTGTTTTCATGGAATTGACCTTTCCCTTTCTTTGAATTAATTCGGCTTGGATTTCGGGCACAGCGGCAATGTCGGACAACAAGTCATCATTCAAAGGTTGAATTTCGACCATCCTCAATTCCCTTAAATTGGCTTCCTGGGAGATTTTCACCAGCGCTCTTTTGATTTTACCCAATTGCTCTTCAAAACTTGAAGCCCGTTCAAGTCCAATTTGCCAATCCTTTTTGGATGCATCGATTCTGAAATCGGAGGAATCCACTTTGAATTCTTTTGATTCACCGTTGTCAGGCCACAGCTGGACAGGATTCATGGTTGATTCAGGAGTTATCGGGTCCGCCTCCAGTGTTTTCGGACCAGAATTGCACGCTTGTAGCCATACCGCCACGGCTCCAATGATTGCGATCACCAAATGCTTTTTGTTCCACATGATTCGATTCGGTTTTATCGGGTCCAGACCCGCTATTTGATATACGCATTTTTCACACCATATAGTTCTCCAGCAGGTTTTCCATCATTTCAATCCCCTACCCAAAAAAACTGCCGACCCTCCGGCCGGCAGCTTAACAACGTTTTACAAAAAATATAACAGACGGTATCGATGCTTATTCAGGTCGTAATTCGATCTGAAGGGAGCCCAAAATGGTGCTCGCCACCATGCGCAGTTCCGTTTCGCTGAGCTCGAGGATGTCCCAGGAATAATTGTAGTTGCCGCCATCATCGGTATCGTCATTGATGACGAGGACCGTGGCCGCATCGTTCAAATCATAGGTGAAGGTCCCCATGGTGGTGTCCGACTGGTTGAAGTCAATGCCACCGCAGGTGGGATCACACGCATTGAATTGCAGGTAGGAGCCATCGCCCGGCACCGTGGTGCCCAGAATTTCCGAACTGTTGATGATCCATTTGCCTTCCAGAATCTCTTGCGGAGTTTGGGGCGTGGGCTCATCCGGGTCATCGGATTGGCAACTGCTGAGAACGCCCAGGGTCAGAAAAGCAGCAAAACAGAATTGAAAAATCTTTCTCATAGGAGTAGGTTTCAGAATTGAATTTTGGTATTGGGAAGCCATTCGGCCAATTGACCTTGCATTCCTTTGCTCAGGGAAGTCTTCTTGAGGCGCAGGGTCTTGAGGGAGGTACAGTTCTTGATCTCTTCGGGGATGGTCTCCAACGGATTCCCGTTGAGGTTCAGGGTTTTCAAGCCCGTCAGCTCACCAATTTCCGGAGGCAATGCGGTGAGCTTGTTGTTGGCGAGGTTCATCTTGGTGACCGTTTGAAGCTGGCCAATCTGGGGAGGAATCGAAGCGATTTCATTGTTTTGGATCGTGATCTGGTTCAGATCGGTCATCGCGCAGACTTCCTTGGGGAATTCGGTGAGGTTCTCCCCCATTCCCATCAGCATCGGCGTGATGGTCAACACATTGCCCTGCGTCGCCGACCGCATGACGTAGCGCTCATAAGGATTCGCGCCGGTCATCTCGATTTCCTCTCTGAAATCTTCCTCCTGCTTCATCGCCGTTTCGACGTGCTGGGTAGCCCGGAACGTATTGAAATCCTCGGCGAGCCGATCGTAGGCGGCATCGACCTGCTTGACCGGCGAGAAGCCGCCGGTGGCCGCCGCGGCCAATTCGGCCAGGCGCTCCGGGTTGCTCACCGACGCTTCATTCTTGTCGACCGCCAGGCGACGGGTCTCCAACACACCCATCCGGCCTTCCCAGGCCAGACGCCGGTTGTTCGTGATGTTCCCGTACATTTCCAGCGCCTTCCGGCCGTAGCGCAGAGATTGCTGCGGCTCGTACAGGAAGTTATAGGCATTGGCGAGGTTCTCGGCGAGGCCTTTGCCAATCTGCTTGTTGATGCGGGACTTCTTGTCGTCGACATTGAGTTCTTCCATCGCCTTTTCCCAGATGGCGACAGCTTCCTTCAGTTCGGTGGTCGCACTGCCCAGCGGGCCGCGCTGGGACATCGCCGCGTAGGCCGAGGAGGCCTTTTCGAAGGCTGTCTCGAGGTCCGAATAGTCGTGGTCCTTGCCTTTGGCGGAGTACAATTCAAACTCCTCGCGGATGAGGGAAGGGAAAACGTTCATTTGGGCGAGGGCCTGGGCCTGGTCCAGGGTCTGTTGTTGACGCTGGGCCATGGTTTGGGCCTTGAAGCTGGAAGCCTGCTCGGCCCACTGCTTCTTGACGCGGTCCACGAGGAAATTGGCGCATTCATCGTAGCCAAAGCGGGCCGGAGGCGGTGAAGCATCCCCGAATTGATCGGCGTAGACGATTTTACCGTCGGCATCCCGGGCGACCAGGAAGGACGGCGGTTGGGTCACCGGCAATTCATAGTAATAGGTATTGACCTCGACAACATCCTTGATCGTCCCGCCCTTCTTGACGCACATGGTCTTGACATCCTGGAGCTTTTCGGCCCCGAAACCAATGCCGCCGGAAGCAAATTCGGTGACGATGGATCCGGGAGAGACTTGGGCAACATCGTATCCAGGGAGTTGGAGGTAGGTAGTCACAATGGTTTCGCTGCGGTCTTTTTGGGCCCAGGAAAGGGACGCCAAGCTGACCATCGCAATCAATAAATAGAGCTTTCGCATAAGTAAGTAGAATTGGAGGAGTTGAATGATTGTGCCCACTCAAAGCAAGTGGATGTTGGCTTAGTTACAAATGCGGGACCAGATTGTTCAGATGAGTAGAAAAGCGGTGGTTTTTCTTTAAAATAGGTCCGAAAGGAGGTCTATTGTCGCGGCCAGCCCGGCAAGCCGGATCGACTTCGTATAGTTAAAAGTACGAATGAGTGTACAAAAATAAGTACATCCAATTATTCGCGGACGTACATTAAAAGAGTCGCCCGTGGCGACTGATTGTTTGGATTTCCATACGTTTTCCTTCGGGAGTGGTGGTCGCAGAACCCGGTGCACCACCGATCACAGGCTTGTTGGAGCTCGGTCCGCGCCTCCCTGAAGGGCGGGGACCAGCGACGCCGGAGAGCGGGACCGGACCTGCGAAGTGTCCGGGGGTGCCCTCCCCTATCTCACGCCCTTAGGCCGCCCAATCCCGCTGGGCGATGTCCTGCTCCAAGGCCTCGAAGTAGTCAACGCCAAATTGGGTATCGGTGTCCTCGGCCGCAATCTCAGGATCGGGTACCTGGCCCATGCACACCTCGCAGGTAGAGCCGGGGGCGAGGAGCAGATCGTTTCCACAGGAGCAGGTAGCGGTGAGATATTGAAAGTCCATGGGGTTCTGTTTTTAAGTGTATACTCAAACCTACGGGCCTGCCTTGACATCTCGTGTCAAAGAAAAACAGGAATCTTCAGTTCCCGCGGAATAGTGGTGCGATGAAGGGCGGGGAAGAGAAAGAGGAGCCCCTTGCCGAGGCCCCCCTTTACAAAACAGAACCATGATTGAACGAAAAATCGCTGTGAGGACTATGACCTCGGTAATTCTTGAGGGTGATGGAAAATGGATGGGCCTCCCAAAGGCGACCGGAAACGTGGCTCCCTTTCCAAAGAACCATCTTCCAGCCGCCCGTCCTGTTGATTGATTACGTGAACGAGAGGGCTTCCGTGATACTGAAAATAAATCGCTTATCTTTTCCTTAACCTTGCCTTACAAATATCGCCCCACCCCTTGACACCTCGCGTCAATCTGCCGTACTTTTCCCCGCTTTTTTCGATATTTGCTCAAACGCTTTCCCATGAAAAACACCTTTGCTTCCCTCCTCGTCCTGTCCGCCTGCCTGCTGCTGCTCGTCGGCTGCAACGATCCCCAGAAAACCAGCCCCCGCGCGACGGCAGATGTCTTCCTCGCCGAACTCCAACAAGGCAATTATGAATCGGCCAAGGTCTACTGCACCCCGGAATCGGCCGACAAGCTGGACCTGTTCGAGAGCTTCTCTTCGATGGGCGCCAATCCATTCTCCGAGACCTATACCATCCTGCGCGAGGAAGCCGACGGCAACTACGCCCGGGTATTTTATACGCAGGGCGACGGTCCCGAGAAGATGATCCGGCTCCGGAATACCACGGGCAAGTGGGAAGTGATGGCCACCAAGAATGACCTGGCCGCCGGGGACAACGATGCGGAAATGGACATCGACCTGGGGGAAGACGAGCTGAAGGAAATCGGAAAAGGCATTGGAGAGGTAGCCAAAGGCGTGGGGGAAGGATTGAAAAAGGGCATGGAAGAGTTTGGGGAGGAAATGCAGGACCTGAGCGAAGACATGGAGGACAGCTTTGAGCTGCGGGAAACGCCCGGGCACAAGTACCGGGAATACCGCGAAGACAAAACGCCCGAGGAAATTGCGGCGGCCTTCCTGACGGCCCTCAGTTACAACGACGAAAAGGGCGCGAAGCGCTATGCTTCCAAGCAAACCGCCAACCTGCTCTCCATGAACCTCTCGAATGGCAGCAAATACGATGATTTTGAACTCCAGCGCACCCAGCTCGACGGGGAATACGCCAAGGTTTTCTATACCCTGCCCGCCACGGAAGACGAAGAGCGGGTCCTGAAGATGCGGAAGGACAGCTACGGCAACTGGGAAGTGCTGATGACGAAGGACGACCAGCCCAAGGAGAAGCGGCGGAACCGCAAATAGAAAACGAAGCGGGGCCGGGGGGGCAACCGCTTCGTTGGATCATTGCTGCTTGAATAGATGGGAATAAAATGAGGTTGAATTGAGAAAAAACTGTTTTAGGATTATTGCATGAGGATAATTGAACTGTACAAAATGGAGTTGTTGCTGAGATATTATGCTGCGTAAGTTATGTCTTCGTAATAGGATTCCAGCGCCTCGAAATAACTTTCATCGTACAGGTCCTCGCTCTCCGAGCGGGCCGGCAGGGCATCCACCGGATCACCTTCGACCACCACGCCCATGCACAGATCGCAGACATCGCCGGGCAGTAACAAGTGCCGGTTGGCGCAGCTGCAAACGAGGGTCTCAGTGGTGATGGTGCGGGGGTAGATGAAGTTGTTCATGATGCTGTTCCGTTTTGTTACAGTACAAACATAGACGCCCCCTTTGACACCTCATGTCAAAGAAAAACACTAAAAATACAGTTCGGTAATTTTTTTAGTTGGCTGCGGCCCGTCGCCGCTTCCGGATTTTGTCATCCAGATAATCCGCCAACTCCGCCGGCTCCACCACCTCGATCTCATCGATCAAGCCCAGAATAAAGCGCCCCACCGCCACAAAACTATTCACCCGCGCCTCAAACAGGTAATTCTTATAATCCTCCTTGTAGATATGCGGCGCCGACAAGGGATACTCCTCCTTCAGCAAATTCGCCGCCCGCATGCTCATCCGCAGCGTGATCTGGTACGGCTCGCCCCCATTGATCCCAAAAATATCGGGTTCCTTCTCCTTTTCATGGAACACCTCGAATTTCCACGGCTCATCCAGCAACCGCACATCCTCGATCCGCTCGATCTTATACGTCTTGCACACATTCTGCCCGTGCTCAAATCCCTTCAGGAACACCCCGTCCGTCGAAAACGCAAAGGGCTCCACCCGCCGGTCCTTGATACTCTGCGAGTTGGCCGAGCGGTAGCGGTACAAGGTCACCTGCCGTTTTTCCCGAATCGCCCGCGCCAGACTGTCCACCGTCCGCGAAATATCCGTCTTGATGATCGCCTTCAGCACATCCTCCATCCCCGAAAACGCCAGCATCTTCTCCAGCACCTGCTTCTTCATCGGATTCCCCTCCGGAATACTCGACACCGCCTGACTCAGCAGGGCCGCCTCCTCCGCCGTAAACTGCAAATTCTTCTCAAACCGATGGATATCACTGTCCAATCCGCGGATCACATACTTCCCCTTCGAAATCTCCTCCGGATAGAACCCCACCTGCTCCAGCACATCCAGATCGCGGTAGACCGTCCGGTAGGTCACCCCCAGCTTCTCCTCCAGCTCCTTGATGCTCAGCCCAAACGGCGCCTTGGTCAGCAGCATAATCTCCCGGAAGAGACGCAGCAGTTTGCCCTTGTAACTCGCATCGGTTTTCGTCGTCTTTGCCATAGCGTAAATATACAACAAGCCCGCGACCGAACCGCATACCCGGCAATTTCGTCGTGGAAGTTCCAGTTTTGATGGGATGGAGAGGGCGGTTCCCAGGGGACCGGGCTATCCGCCGTCGCTCCGGCCCGCTGCCAGGGGCCGGGAGCTCCAACAAGGCTCCTATCCCTACCGCAAGACGGGCTCCCCGCGCCGCTGAGTTTCGATGGCCCGCCAACCATCTTTTTCCTATCTTATGGGAAAGAACCCTCCCATGCCACTTGACAACGAGGAACTCCGTCGCATCCAGGAACTCAGCCAGGCCCGACAAGCTGCCGAAGACCAGGCCCGGGAGCGGCTCGAAGAGAGCCGCGGCCCCGAATCCAAGGGCTCCAGCATTGCCATTTATGGTTTGATGGCCCTGGTATTGGGCGCGGTGCTTGGCTTTCTCTACTTCATGGGCCACCCCGATCTCCTGCGGGGTCCATTTCCCCAACCCTCCACCACGCACCTCTTCGCCAAGTCCATTGTCTCGCTTTCGCTGGGATTGACCTTTGGCATCCTCGGCCACGTCATGCTCGTCGCCATCCTGAAGAGCAGCCGCCAGCGACAAGCCCGCACGGCCACCACCATTGCCGTCGTCGAACACCAGGACCTCGTCCTCGGGTCCAGCTCCTCCGATGGCGGCAACCTGCTCTACACGCTCATGCTCACCCTCGCCTACGCCGTCAACGACGAGGTCCACCGCACCCAGATTCGCCCCTTCCTATCGTCCACGAACATGGAAAGCCTCCTGGAGCGCTGGAAATCCCGCTATCCGATGGGCTCGGAAGTGCAGGTCTGGTACCACCCCGATTTCCCCGGCGACGTCGGCCTGAAGCCGCCCGGCGAGAGCCGATGGCTCAATCCGGTCCGGGTATTTTATTTTGGGAGCTGGTTGGCCTTTGGATTTGGGGTGGTCGGGATCATTGCCGTTACCACGGGGTTGGGGTGAAGGGGGGATGATCATCACGGCCACTAACAAATAATCCTGAATCAACTCCACCCCACGGCCTCACAGGCAACTATCAATGACCTTTTGGCGCCATGCATCAAACAGAGATGGCACAATTTTTAAACAAAAAATTTACCTTTTGTAGTAACTCGGTAGAAACTTGGTTATAGATCATAGAAGGTTGGATACAATCGGTGGAAACTTGGATAGGATCGGTAGAAACTTGGACAGAATTCATAGAAACTTGGTTAGGATTCATAGACGATCCCATGTCCGAGGTGGAAACTTCCGTGTCGGACATGGAAACTTGGATGTACCACCCATCTTGTTGATTTTGTTTAAAACCTGCTCAGTGTGATTAATGGACCATTTTTTGCCTCAAAAAAGTTGAAATCTTTTCAAGATAAT
>CAWUKT010000082.1:0-30937 GCA_963923035.1 uncultured bacterium | reverse complement strand
AACTCCGACTCTTGGCTGGGAATCAATTTGAATGGGCGTTTTTACACGGCCTCTCCAGCATAGAAGTGTCTACAAATCCTAACCAACTTTCTACCAAAACTGTCCAAGCTTCCGTGTCTGACACGGAAGGTTCCGTATCGAACACGGAACGTTCTACAAAAACTAACCAAGTTTCTACGAACCCTAACCAGCCTTCTACCAATTCAGTCCAACCTTCTACAAAAACCATTCAACCTTCTATGAATTATAACCAAGTTTCTACTATTTTACTCCGTTTGGGCAATAGTATATTTAAAAATTGCACTGCTTGAGGGCAATTAAAGATTGAAATGGCTCGAAAATGTAAATTATTTTTTGCCACATACATTTCCCCAAACCTCTCTTCTAAGGGTAAAAAAATGAATCCGGCTCAACAAATCACTGAGACGCGGCGTTGAATGAAAAAACCTTAATTTTGCAGGGAATTAAAACCAAAAAGAATGCGTCACCGCCTGTTGATATGGACCATTGCCCTTTTGCCCTTCTTCCTCGTGGCTTGTGAGGAAGAGCAACCGGGGTGGGTGATGAGTGAAGAGGAAATGGTCCCGGTGATCAAGGACCTCCACCTGGCCTATGCCGGGGTCGATGTGACGATTCGAAACCCCAAAAACCGGCCCATGAAGTACCAGGAGATGAACGAACTGGTCATCGAAAAACACAACCTGGACCGGCAGAAATTTTACGATAGCTACGAATATTACCAAAGCGAGCCCGCTCTGATGGATAGCATCTACCAAAAGGTCGTGAACGAACTGAACGAGGAGTTGCTGACCGGACCCGGAGCCAATCCGGCGCCGAATCAGGGGGGACCGCCCAACGGACAATGAAATACCAGAACGAACAGACTGAAATCAAGCTTGGTTTCGAGGATTTGAGGGGCATCCTGGCCGGACGGGCCAGTACCGAAGAGGGGAAGGCCCTGTGCCGCCGCATTCGACCGTACCGCAGTCCCAAAGGACTGCCGGTGGAGTTGACCCGCGTCGTGGAATGCCGCGATTTGCTCATCTTCGATGAGCCCTTTTCCCTGGACGTGACCTCCAGTCTCGCCACCCTCTTTGACCACGCCTCTGTACCGGGCAACTGGCTCCGGTCAGAAGAACTGTTTCGCCTTGTCAAATGGCTGCGTATGGTCCGGGACCTGATGAACTACTTTAAGTCCCGCAAAGAGAAATATCCGACCCTTTGGAAGGGATTGACCCGCCTCGATTGGGACAAGAGCCTCCTCGAAGCATTGTCCAAGATCGTCGATGACCGCGGAAACATCCGCGACGACGCCTCGCCGAAGCTCAAGCAACTCCGCCGGGCCCGCTTCGACCAGAGCCACGACCTCCGCAAGGCCCTCCAATCGATCCTCCGCCACGCCGCCCAGATGGGCTGGACCGAGGCCTCCGAGATCACCATCCGGAATGACCGCTACGTCGTGCCCCTGATCGCCGATTTCAAGGGCAAGGTCAAGGGCTTTGTCCACGACGTCTCGCAATCCGGCCGGACCATTTTTGTGGAGCCGTCCAGCGTCCTCGAGCAGAACAACCGCATCCGCGAGCTGTTTTTGGAGGAGAAAAACGAAATCACGCGCATCCTGATGGAAGCCACCAACCGCATCCGCGGCCACGTGGAGAACCTCCGGGACTACGCAAAATCCGTCGCCCGCCTCGACTTTATCCGAGCCAAGGCCCGCCTCGCCATCGACCTCAAGGCGAATCAACCGGTCTTCGAGGCCAAGGGGAAGGCCTACCGCATCGTGAATGGCCGCCACCCGCTGTTGGTCCTGAAGGACGGCATGCCCTACGAGCAGGTCATTCCGTTGAATACGGTGATGGATGAGGAGGATCGCATCGTCCTGATCTCCGGCCCGAATGCAGGCGGAAAATCGGTGTCGCTGAAGACGGTGGGGCTGTTGCAGGTGATGTTGCAGTCGGGCATGTTGGTGCCCTGCGACGAAGAGAGTGAATTCCGTTGGTTTGACCGCCTTTACATCGACATCGGGGACGAGCAGTCCCTGCAATCGGACCTGAGTACCTATACGTCTCACCTCGCCAATATGCGGATCATGCTCAAGGGCCTCGACCGCAAGTCCTTGTTCCTTGTGGACGAATTTGGCTCGGGTACCGACCCCAAATTGGGGGGAGCGATCGCGGAGGCATTTCTCGAAAAATTTGTCTCCTCCGGCGCATTTGGCATCATCACGACCCACTACGGCAACCTCAAGAACTACGCCGACCGCCACGATGGGATCGTCAATGCCGCCATGCAATTTGATCCCCAGACGCTGCAACCGACCTATACCATTGAAATCGGGATTCCGGGCCGTTCCTACGCCTTTGAGATTGCGAAGAATGTCGGCATTCCCCAGCACCTGCTGGACCGGGCCAAGACGCGGATCGATGGGGACCACGTGTACAGCGAGGAATTGTTGCTGAAATTGGAAGGGCAGAAAGCGGAATTGGAAGGGGTGCTGAAGGAACAGAAGGAGCGGAATGCGGAATTGAAAAAATGGCTGGAGCGGAACCAGTCGATGAACAAGCACATCAAACAGCAAGAGGGGAGGATCCTACGGGAGGCGCACCAGAAGGCGCAGGCCCTGATCGACGCGGCGAATACCAAGATCGAGCATACCATCCGGGAGATTCGGGAGGAGCAGGCCGACCGGGAAAAGACGCGGACCCTGCGCCAGGAATTGCGTGAGATGCTGCCCAATCCGCCGCCCCCCTTGCCGGATGAGGTGAAGGAGGAGGAGAAAGTCGTGGTCGTGGAGGAGGAAGAATTGGAGTTGATGCCGGATGCCGATATCCGGGAGGGCGATCTGGTGAAGATGAAGGATTCCCAATCGGTGGGGCAGGTGATCGATATGCAGGGCAAACGGGCCGTGGTGAATGTGGGCGAATTGCGCTTGACGGTGAAGTTGAATCAGTTGGTGCGGGTGAAGAAGGGCAAGAACCACCAAAAGGTGGTCCGCAAGGCCACCGTGTTCCACGGCAACCGGATTCAGAAGAAGGCGCATGCCTCTACCGAGTTGCGGGTCAAGGGCTTCCGGGTGGAGCAGGCGCTCCCCGTGGTGAGCAAGTTCATCGACGACGCGATCATTTCCGGCATGAAAGAAGTGCGCATTTTGCACGGCAAGGGGACCGGAGCGCTCCGGTCCGCGATCCGCGAGTACCTCGGGGCCGTCCCCGAGGTCCGCAAGACGAAAGACGCCCCGCTCGACGCGGGCGGCGAAGGTTGGACCATCGTCGAACTCAATTAAATTATCCACATTTCCACCAAAAGACCCTCAGCACCAAGGCCCAAGAAGGGCCCCTTAATAATTTTTGGATTTCAGTCAAGGTAGGAAAATTGAGATTAATCACTATTTTTGCACTCGTCTTAATCCATAATCTATACACCTAAAACAATAAACAGTTAAGACTTATGAAAAATCGCAGTGTACCTATGGTAATCATCCTCTCTTTGGTGACCCTCGGCATTTATGGCCTGATCTGGTACCACCAAACTCGTGGGGAACTTCTCGAAAAGAAAGTCGCTGATAAGATCATGAGCCCGTGGCTGATCCTCATCCCGCTGGCTGGTCCGATCCTCTTCATCGTATTCTTGTGGCAGTACGCTGGTGCTGTTGAGAAGGTTACCAACGGCAAGTACTCCCGCGGTGTTGCTTTCCTGCTGCTGTGGCTCATCGGCTTTATCGGCCAAGGCCTCATCCAGGGCGCTTACAACGAAGTAGGTGAAGTTGCTGCTACCGGCAACAACCCCTTCGGCGAGTAATCCGAACCAGACATTCCCCGGCCTTCGGGCCGGCCATCGAAAATATCTTGCGCTCCGTCATCGACGGAGCGCTT
The DNA here is from genome assembly GCA_963923035.1 of uncultured bacterium. Taxonomy (GTDB): domain Bacteria; phylum Bacteroidota; class Bacteroidia; order J057; family JADKCL01; genus CAWUKT01. The sequence goes on along the minus strand of CAWUKT010000082.1, from coordinate 27,065 downwards.
TTTTTGTGTCTCCCCCCGCTTTTTATTAGTTTCAACCTCCCAATTATTCCGATGATGAAATATTTTGCTGCCCCACTTGCCCTATTGTTGACCCTCACGTTTTCCTTTTCCTCGGCCCAGGTACGCCCCAAACCCCGCCAGGACAAGGGCGCCTACCAGGTTTTTCCCCCTTCCTATTACAACCGCACCATCATGCCTTCCCTCGAGGGCAAAGCCAAGGGCGGAGAACCCTATACTTCCTTCAAGGTCAATCTGGACGACCGCAAATTGCCCACCGATCCGGCTGAGTACGAGAAGGTTTGGCACGGAAATCCGATTTCCCAGGGCAATACCGGGACTTGCTGGTGTTTTTCGACGGTCTCTTTCTACGAGAGCGAAGTGAAGCGTTTGTCGGGCAAGGAAGTGCGGCTGAGCGAGATCTATACGGTCTATTGGGAGTACGTGGAACGGGCCCGCTACTTCGTCCAAAACCGCGGCGACATGTATTTTGGAGAGGGATCAGAGACGAATGCAGTGGCGCGGATGATGAATATGTACGGAGTGGTGCCGCACGAAGTCTACGATGGACTGCCCGGGACCCAGCCTTTTCACAACCACGAGCCCATGTTCGAGGAGCTGGAAAAGTACCTGGAGAGCGTGAAAACGGACAATGCCTGGGACGAAGAGCAGGTGGTGGCCACGACGAAATCTATCCTGAACCACTATTTGGGCGAGCCCCCGGCCGAATTCTCCTACCAGGGCGAGGAGTACACGCCCAAGTCCTTTATGGAGAACCACCTGTCCCTGAAGCCGGACGAATACGTCGATTTCATGTCGCTGATGGAGCATCCCTACTGGAAACAGGCCGAATACAAGGTCCCGGACAACTGGTGGCACAGCGATGTTTACTATAACCTGCCCCTGGATGTATTCATGGGCGCGATGAAAAAATCCCTCCAAAAAGGCTATTCTTTTGCGATTGGCGGCGATGTGAGCGAGGCCGGACTGGTCAGCTACCAGGGCGTGGCCGTCGTGCCGACCTTCGATATTCCTTCGGAATACATCAATGAAAGTGCCCGCCAATTGCGCTTCAACAACGGCAGCACCACGGACGATCACGCGATGCACGTCGTGGGATACCGTGAGTTTGAGGGCGATACGTGGTTCCTGGTCAAGGACAGCGGCTCCGGTTCCCGCCATTGCGGGGAGCAGTGCGAAGGCTTTGGCTACTACTTTTTCCACGAAGACTACGTGAAGCTCAAGATGATGAACTTCACCGTCCACCGCGATGCGGTGAAGGACCTGATGGATCGCCTCGAAGAATCCTGATTCATTCCCCGGAAATACTGTAATTTCGCCGCATGAAAATTGCCGTCATGGGAGGCGGAATCGCCGGCTTGTTCACCGCCTTCTACTTGCAGAAGCGTGGCGTAGAGGTCATTGTCCTCGAAAAGGACCGCTGTGGGCGGGGCTGTTCGTGGGATGCGGCGGGGATGTTGGCGCCGGTGAACGAGTTGGAATTCCAGGAACTGGACCTGTTGCGGGCGGGCGTGGCCAGTCGGGCGATGTACGACGCGGTGGAGCGCGAATTGGGGGACATTGGCATGGAGCGGGCTGGAACGCTGGAAGTGGGACTGCGGGCCGACGACGAAGGCTTTTTGCGGCGGTTGCACCAGTTTCAGGTGGCCCAGGGCCTGGACGTGGAGTGGATGAGTGGGGGACAATTGCGGGAGATGGAACCCTTCCTCGCCCAGCAGGTGCCGGGCGGAATTTGGTCGGCGGGAGACATCCAGGTCGACAATCGTTTGTTGGTGGATCGGCTTCGGAAAAAGATTGAAGTAGATGAGGGTAAAGTATTTGAAGGAGAAGAGATTGTGGATTGGGAAATGATGGGGGGAAAACGGGTAAAGGTGATCGGGAAAAATAACCATTGGGAAGTCGATGCCTTGGTGGTGACGGTAGGGGTTGGGAATGAACAGCTCTCGGAAAAATTGCCCTACAAAGTCTATCCGGTGCGGGGAGAAATGATTGCTTTGGAACCGCCCGCATTTCCCTTCCTCCAAAAGACCATCCGCATCCGCAACAAGATCATTGGCAATGCCTATATCGTCCCGAAGAAAGACCGCATCCTCTGTGGCGCCACTTCCGAGGAACAAGGCTTCGATCCCAGCAATACGGCTGGCGGCCTGATGGACATTCTCCGCAAGTGCTACGCGGCCGTTCCTGGCATTTATGAACTTAGGGTGCTGGACACCTGGGCCGGATTGCGGCCCTCGTCGCTGAGCCGCTTGCCCATCCTGGACCGGGAAGCGGGACGCCCCATCTTCCATTTGAACGGGCTGTACCGGCACGGAATTTTGCTGGGGCCGCTCCTCGGAGAGGCCCTCGCGCACCTGATCATGACCGGCGAGCGCCGGTCGGAAGTCGAATCCTTTCGGTTTCCCCGGTTCTAATTCAATTTCCCACCAATATCCACGCCCAAACCCCACTGCGCACCGTCCAGGCGGCCGTCCGGCACCAATTCACCCGCAGCAATTTCCGGTGAATCTCCGCATCAAATCCCGCCGCCAATTGGCCGTGCAGGGGCACCGCCAGGAACACGGTGATGATCCAGATCGCCCCAATCAATCCCAGCATTGCCACCCACAGCCACGGGATTCCGCCTTCCCAGTGCCACCAGACCAGCACGAATCCGCTCAGGAGCTCAGCGGTCATGGTGGGAAAAGTGATCGAAGTGGTGCGCTGGGCATGCTTCCGTTCGTACTGCTGAAAATCCGATTCGCCGACCGCCGCAAAGAGCGGATAATGGACCACCGCGACGAACCAGATCAGGCCGGTCAGGAAGAAGCAGCTGAGGAGATTGACCAAATGCCAGATTGAATCGGGAGACGCCATGGGAAATCAACTGCGAAGCGCCGGGAATGGTTTTCCGTACGAAGACGGCCTGGCCCCTTCGTGGGACCAGGCCGTAGCATTGGGAAATGATCGCCCATTGACCGCAATGGGCAACTTTGTGGGGCCAAATATCCCTGTTCCTAAATAAGATTTTGGCCGCTCATTACTGTATCGTTCGGGAAGGGAAAGGATTAAAGATTTTCTGGACGATTTTCATTTTTCTTGCCCACCGTGTCCCGGCCATTTTCCCTATTTTTGCCCACAAAACAACCCCTTCCTATGATTTCAGTTCAAGAAGCCCGCCAATTGATCCTGGACAACGCCGAAACCATGCCGGTCGAGGCGATTCCCTTGGCATTTGCGGCGGGGCGGATCCAGGGAACCGATTTCCTGGCTTCCCATCCCCATCCCTTTTTTGACCAGAGCGCGATGGACGGATATGCCCTGCGCCACGCCGACCTGATCACGGGAGATCCCCTGAAAGTGGTGGGTGAAATTCGGGCGGGCGATCCTCCGAATATCGATGTGAACAGGGGAGAGGCGGTCCGCATCTTTACTGGGGCGCCAATTCCGTCCACCGCGGATACGGTGGTCATGCAGGAAATGGCGACGCGAGACGGCGATCAGGTGAGTTTCGATGGCTTGGTGGACAGAGGTGCGAATGTGCGGAAACAAGGGGAGCAGTTGGCGAAGGGAGCCGTCGCAGTCCAATCGGGCGCCCAATTGAATGCAGCAAGAGTAGGCCTGTTGGCGACCTTTGGCGCGACCGAGACGACTTCTCCGCGGGCACCGATTGTGGCGATTTTGAGTACGGGGAGTGAGTTTGCGGAGAATGAAGACGAATTGGGGGAAGGGAAAATATTTGAATCGAACGGCCTGATGCTGCGGACGGCCCTCCTGCAAATGGGGCTCGAGAGTTTCCACGCCCAGGTCGAAGACGATGCCGACGAGATTCGGAAGCGCATCGAAGAGGCCAGCACCATGGCCAATGTCCTCCTGACCACCGGCGGCGTCAGTGTCGGCGCCTACGACCATACCCGCAATTCCCTGGAAGCCTGCGGCTATGAGGTCATTTTCCACAAGGTCAACCAGAAGCCGGGTAAGCCACTCCTGTTCGTGAGGAAACAAGCCCACCGCGTGGCTTTCGGCCTGCCCGGCAATCCGCGGAGCTCGCTGATGTCGTTTTACCGTTACGTCTATCCCTACCTGCGTCGCGCCATGGGCGCCCAGGTCCTGGACCTGCCCCGGATCGACCTTCCCCTCGTGGAAGAATACCGCAAACGCGACGGCAAGACGCATTTTGTCACTGGTAAGATCGAACAAGGGCGCGTACGGGTGCTGCGGAAACAAAACAGCCACATGTTGGCCAGCTTCGGTGCAGCCGACCTCATCGTCGAAATTCCCGATGGCGCCGATCATTTGCCCGCGGGCACCGTGGTCTCTACCTGGGTGCTGCCCCGATGAGCGTGCGCGGCATCGTCCTGGCGGGCGGCTTTAGCCGCCGCATGGGCACGGACAAGGCCCAACTTGTCTGGCAGGGCCAGACCCTGCTGGAACGGGCGGTCGACCTGTTGCTGCCGCTTTGTGGTGACGTGGTCATCGCCAGTTCGATGGCGGCCCATGTGCATCCGTTGGCACAGCGGGTGGCGGAGCCGGAGCCAGGACAAGGGCCCCTGGGTGCTGTTTTGGCGGCGGCGGGGCCGGAATGGTCACTGGTGGTGCCGGTGGACATGCCGTTGCTGGAGGGGGCGACTTTGGCGCGGATGTTAGCGGCGCGGACGATGGGGATGGATGGGGTGGTGTATGGAGCGACGGAAGGGCGCTTGGCGCCGCTTCCTGGCCTGTTTCATGGCCGGGCCCTTGGCGCGGCACATGCGTTGTGGGAGGAGGGAGGTCGCTCCCTGCAGGCTTGGATTCGTCGGATTTCCCACCGTATCTTACCAGTCGAAGACGCCCGTGAATTCACCAATTTCAATACCCCCGAGCAATGGCATCAACTGATTCAGGCACCGTGACCGTTTTGTTTTTCGGCTATCTCCAGGCGCGGATCGGCCACCCGAAGGTGCAGAGCGAGGCCCGCAGCCTGCGGGCCCTCCGGGAGGAGATGGCCGCTCGCTTCCCCGTCTTGGGCCAGGCCGGCTACAGTATCGCTGTCAACGGCACCGTTTATCCCCGGGACAAGGAACTCCAGCCCGGGGATGAAGTGGCGTTTCTCCCGCCCTTTGCGGGGGGGTGATTCACCCTTTATTCCATTCAACCACTCCCTTTTCGCAATATCTCTCCCTGCGTTCTACATGAAAATTGTGTAAAATTGCGTTCTAATTCCAAAAAAGCAGCATGTACAAAATCCTACTTTTTCTCCTGATTGCCGTTTCGCCGGTCATTTCCCAAGCCGCCAACCCCTGGCAGCAGCACGTCGACTATGCGATGAACGTGGACATGGACGTCGAAACGAACACCTTTACCGGTGAGCAGACCATCGTCTACACAAACAATTCGCCCGACGAGCTCAATCAGGTCTTTTACCACCTGTTTTTCAATGCCTTTCAACCGGGCTCGATGATGGACGTCCGCAACCTGAACCTGCCTGATCCGGATGGCCGGGTCAAAAGCCGGATTTCCAAGCTCAAGGAAGATGAGTACGGGCGCTTGCAGGCCCTGTCCCTCACCCAGGACGGACAACCGGTGGAGTTCATGCACAAAGGAACCATCCTCCAGGTCAAATTGGCGAAGCCGATTCCTTCCGGCGGCAAGACGACCTTTAAGATGTCGTTCGAAGGCCAGGTGCCGCTGCAAATTCGCCGCTCCGGCCGCGACAACAACGAGGGCATCCGCCTGTCCATGTCGCAGTGGTATCCCAAACTTTGTGAATACGACCACATGGGCTGGCATGCGAATCCCTACGTGGGACGGGAATTCCACGGCGTTTGGGGCAATTTTGATGTGAAATTGACCTTGGACAAGGATTACGTGGTGGCTGCGACGGGTTATTTACAGAACAAGGATGAGATCGGCCACGGCTATACAAAGAACCCAGTCGATCTGAGCGGCAAGGACAAGCTGACCTGGCACTTCAAGGTGGAAAATGTCCACGATTTTGTCTGGGCCGCGGATCCGAACTACAAGCACGTGGTGTACACGGAAGCTGGGGCCCCGGAATTGCATTTCTTCTACGTGGAAGACAGCCTGACCGGCGAATGGGAAAATCTCCCCGGCTATACCGCCAAGGCCTTCCAGATTATGGCCCGCGAAGTTGGCAAGTATCCCTACGACAAGTATTCAGTCGTCCAGGGCGGCGACGGCGGCATGGAATATCCCATGGCGACCCTCATCACCGGCCACCGCCGGCTCGGCAGCCTCGTCGGCGTCACGGTCCACGAACTCATCCACTCCTGGTTCCAGGGCGCGTTGGCTACCAATGAAGCCTTGTACAGCTGGATGGACGAGGGCTTCACCAGCTATTATACCCACAAGGTGGTCAAGGAACTGTTCGACCAGAAGGACGACCCGCAGATGGGCAGCTACCGCAGCTATATGGCCCTGGTGGATGCCGGGATGCAGGAGCCGATGACCGTCCATTCTGACCACTACAACACGAATTTTGCCTATGGCGTCAATGCCTATTCCAAGGGCACGGTACTCGTCCACCAGTTGAGCTATGTGATTGGACAAGAGGCTGTTGACAAGGGCATGAAGAGTTATTTCTCGAAGTACAAATTCCGCCACCCCGACCCGATTGACTTCCGTCGGGAGATGGAGCGTGCCTCCGGCCTGGAATTGGATTGGTACTTCGAATACTTCGTCAATACCACAGAGACGATTGATTACGAGATTGCGGAGGTCGGGAAAAAGAAGGGTGGAACGGAAATCCAATTGAAGCGGGTCGGCAATATGCCGATGCCCCTGGAAATTGTGGTGACAATGAAGGATGGCTCGACCGAAACCCATTATGTGCCGATCAGGATTCTCTGGGGCAAAAAGCAGCCCGAAACCGATGGCAAGTGGGTCTCCCACACTGAATGGCCCTGGACCAATCCCGATTATACCCTTCAAATCGATACCAAGCTCAAGCAAATCGAGCGCATCGAAATCGATCCTTCCAAGCGCATGGCCGATGTCAAGCGCAAGAATGGCGTGTGGAAGAAGGACTGATCAATGTGAAAATTGATCAATGAAAAAAGGTGCAAATGGTCCCTAGGAGGCTTCATTTGCACCTTTTTCATTTCCACCTTAATTCCCCAATTGCAGTTTTCTCTTACTCTTCCAGCAAATCCGGCCGACGGGCCTGGGTCTTAGCGATGGCTTGCTCGTCGCGCCAGGCGTCGATGTGGGCGTGGTTGCCGGAGAGGAGGACGTCGGGGACCTTGTGGCCCTCAAAATCGGCGGGGCGGGTATAGGCGGGAGCGTCGAGGAGATTGCTCATGAAGGAGTCGGAGAGGGCCGAGGTCTCATCGCCCAGCACGCCGGGCAACAACCGCACAATGGCATCCGTCAGCACGAGGGCGGGGAGTTCCCCGCCTGACAGGACAAAATCGCCAATCGAGATTTCCATCGTCACAAACAGATCCCGGGCCCGTTGGTCGACACCCTTGTAGTGACCTGCCAGCAGGATCAGATTGCCTTTCAGGCTGAGCGCATTGGCCATGCCCTGGTCCAGGACCTTGCCATCCGGCGTCAGGAAGATCACCTCATCGTATTCCCGTTCGGATTTCAGTTCGCGGATTGCCCGCGCAATCGGGCCCACCTGCATCACCATGCCGGCGCCACCTCCATACGGCATGTCGTCGATTCGGTTGTGCTTATTTTCCGCCCACTTCCGCAGGTCGTGACAATGAATTTCGACCAGGCCCTTGTCCTGGGCCCGTTTCACGATACTCGTATTCAGGGGGCTGTCCAATTGGGCGGGAACCGCTGAGAGGATATCAATGCGCATGCCGCAAAAGTAGGCAATAGATGGAGGAGGCGAAAGGCGGAAATTGCGGGGGGCGACTTATTGCTTGGCTTTTTCCAGGGCTTCCTCTTTGATGGGGCCGAGAATGGATTGCATGGCGGGGATGAAATAAATCTCCTGGAGCGCTTCTGCATTGCCCTTTCGGACTTGGATCAGGCCTTTTCCAGCTTCGATATACAACTCCCGGAACTGATGGAACATGTCCACATCCTCCACGAGGGTATAGGGATAACTCAGTACGTCCAGGAAAAATGGCTCTGCCTCCGCATTTCGATTCAGGTAAATGAAGTCATAGCCCATCTGTACCTGGTTCTGGACCCATTTCAAATCCGTTTGGTACTTCAGATCCGTCAAGGATCGGTGGTTCTCCTGACGCAAGGACAGCGCATAGTCCCGGTTTTCACTCCATTCGTGGATTTCGGCCTTCGTATTGACCATCTCCGTCAACGCCACCGGACCGGGGTAGCCTGCCTTCATGAGCAACTCAATGACGCCTTGGGTCTCGGCGTATCCGTTGTTCAGTTCCCCTTCCAGGTAGCGAAACAGCCGGACCAATTCCACCTGGGTGGAATCAAAGATCATGAGTTGGGCGTTCACCCGTTCTTCCAGCCGCAGCTTCAAATCAACGCTGGCACTGGATTGGCCCTCACGGACGGCTTCCGCCACCCCCCGTACATATTGGTGGAAATTCTTGGCACTCATTGCAGGTGTGGATTGAAGTTCATGGGTAGAACGACAGCCTCCGAGGAGGATGAAAACCACCCAGGCCAAGGCCCAGGGTTTCCAGCCGGTTTTTCGGGGCCGCTTAGACAGGATCAGATTTTCGGATTTGAACCCCATTGGCAGTGGTATAGCGACGATCAATATTGCAGCTGGCAATAGTGGTAGACCCGATTTTGTATTCCTGAGGCAGTCGGTAACCGACCCCATTCGCATCGGCAAAGGCGCTGGTTTTGAATGGACTCAAATCTCCAAAGCCTCCGTGACGGTCCGCAATCCGGTCTTGGGAATCGAATACAAATGTCCCGTTTCCACCTGAGTCCCAGATATGCCGGGCCACCTTGGTCGGAGTATTGAGGGAGGGATTGGCCTGTTTCCATGAGTCTTTGAGGTCCGCCATGTTAAAAAAGAGCGGATCAATGGTACCAAACGCTTCCAATACGGTTTGGCCGGTATAATCCGCCCGGCCATCGTTGCCCCGATCTGGGGTGGCCTTGTAAGTATATACAGAGGGGTTTGCAGCCCAGGCCGTTCCGCCAGCGCCACGAATTTTGCGTAGTCCAGTCGGTCCAGGGCCACTCCTGAGGATTACGGTCCAGACAATGGTCACCTCATCCCGACTTTGCGTGGTGTTTCGAATCTTGGACGTAACCGTGATGGTTCCATTCTGCCAATTGCTGTTGGTGATAAGGTAAACATTGCGGCTGACAAGGCCATTTACCTGTTTGGATCGGGTACCACTGCCCGCCGTATCAAATTCAGCCGGCCCAGTTACAGAATAATTGGTCACATAATTGTCGCCGGAGCTACCAGTGTCTCTGGCTACGACACCGAAAATCATGGTCTCACCGGCGGAGGCCTGGATATTGTTCTTATCCAGCGGGACGGAGTAGTTCACGCTGATGGACGTCCCTTGGCGTAGTGTGGTGCCGGGGGTGTTTTCCACCGTGAGGACACTATCTGAAGTGAGTTCGGATTCTTGACCGTCGGATTGGGGGCCGTTCTCGCCGCCTAATGACAGGGGAGGTGGAGTGGCTGAAGTAGCAATGGATGATTCGGGAGCCGAAAGGGTTGACTCGGATTCAGTTTGGCGTTGGAGGGTTTGGGCTTCAGACATGGTATGGCTAAATGGAGGGTGAAAAAATACAGGTTCGCTAAGGGTATCAACAATTTAGTGAAAAATAGATTCAATTGAAACTCAGGCAATTCAACATAAATCATTTCTCTCCGATCAGAGAGGCTATTTGAGGCCCTATTTCTCTCTTATTGCTCCTGTTTGGCTTTGGGTAAGACTTTTTTTCATTTCCCCGAACACAATTCCAACCTCTCTGTTACATTAATGACCGTTAGTCATTAGTGAATGAAAAGAAAACGAGAGACTCCCCAGGTGCGCAAGCTCCAGATCATGGCCGCCGCCGAATTGGTGCTGCTGGATGGCGGCATTGATGCTTTCACCATGGACCAGGTCGTCAAAAAAGCTGGAATCGCAAAAGGAACGGTATACAATTACTACAAGAACAAGGATGCGATGCTGGCCGTTTTGGGGGCCAAAGCGTTGGAGCTGTTGAAGATAAGGTTTGAGGCGGAAACCGAGCAGTACGAGAGGAGCATCGACAAAATCAAGGGAATTTGCCGGGCCTGTTACGCATTTTACCAGGAGTACCCCAGCTATTTCGAATTGATTTCTTATATGGAGCGCCCCGAATTCGACATCAACTCCTCCGGTTACCTGGGCCTGAGCCAACAGTTGCAGGAGTTTACCCATGACATCATCGCTTCGGGGCAGGAGAGGGGTGAAATCAATCCCCAGCTCAATGCCCAGATGGTCCATTATATCCTGTGGGCTTCTTGTGTGGGGGTGGTGGAATTCGTGGAAAACAAGCAACGGCTCCTCGAAAACCACCTCGAAATCGATACCGGAATGATGGTGGAAACCTTTGCCACGATCATGACTGAAGGATTGAATGCTAAATGACCACTGGTCATCAACCTATATTTTTTGAGAAGTTTAAACCAAATCTACGTCCGATGATAGAGCAGTCAACTTTTGATTTTCTGGTCGAACTGAGGGAAAACAACCACAAGGATTGGTTCGATGCCAACCGCAAGCGCTACGAACGCGCCCGCAACAACTTCCTGACCGTCGTTCAGGAAGTGATCGACCACTTGGAAGAAATTGATGATAGCATCGCCGAGGCCCGCCTGGAACCAAAGAAGTCCATCATGCGGATCAACCGCGACATCCGTTTTTCCAAAGACAAGACGCCCTACAAAACCAATTTCTTCACCTCGTTGACCCCTGCTGGAAAAAAAGGTCCGCACGCGGGTTATTACCTCTGCGTAGAGCCCGGCGGGAGTTTCTACGGTGGCGGTATTTATATGCCCCACAACAAAGTCTTGAATCCGGTCCGGGAGGTCATCGAAGAGAATGTGGGGGAATGGGAACAAATCGTGGGAGGAGAAATGATCGATCGGTTTGGAGAACTGAGGACGAACAAGACCCTGACCCGGCCACCCAAGGGATTCGAGAAGGACAGTCCCGCTCTGGAATGGATCAAGCGAACGGACTATTACGTCATGAAGCATGTCGACGACAATGTGGTCGCCCACGAAGACTTCATTTCCAATATGGCCGCCGATTTCTCCACCATGGAACCCTTTGTTGCCTTCATCAACCGCGCAATGCCCCCGCTTTTGAGTCACGCCTAATCTTTTTCGCATGAGCCGTCACAAGTTCAACCATCCTTCCAGCGCCGAGGAGCGCTGGAAGCAGATTCTCCGTGCCTATCGCCACCGTTTCGGAGTGGCCCGCCACACCGCCTTCGTCGCCTTCATGGCCAATACCATAGGCCGAATGGAGCACCGGAGCTTCAACAAGAAGAAGGCCACCGGCGAGAAGATCGTCGTCGACAAAATATTTTCGCCTCCGGTAACCCAGGACTATGCGCACATGGAGCAACAGCCCGCGGACATTTCGCCCAATTCCCATCTCAAATTGAGGAAGGCGCGGATCATGAAGCGGGAGGAGTACCCATCCACGGATTATTCCTTTGTCTATGAAGCGCCGCCCTTGTCGGGCAATGTCATCAACGGCGTCGGCGAGACGGAGCCCAGACGGCCACGGCAACCCTTTTTCAGCCGCGGCTACAGCGGCGCCTGGAACAAGTTGGAGCGCGTCTTTCAATCGCTCAACAAGCCCGAGCTTCCGAATTTTATCCTCGGCACCTTTTGGATGGACCGAAAACGCGTGGGGCCGGTGGCGACCCGCCAGCGCCCGGTGGAGGATCCGAAAGCGATGGCGACGGAGATCAAAGCCCTGGCCCGCAAGCACGGAGCGGCCTTGGTTGGAATTGCCCCGTTTACAGAGCAGATGCGCTTCGAAGGCTTCGACCTGCCGTTCAAATACGCGATTTCAGTGGCCTTGCCGATGGAGCGGGAAAAGATGTTGGAGAGTCCATCGCCGGATGTCAGCATGCACATCCAGGAGGTCTACCGCTCGGTGGGCCTGGTCGCGATCAAATTGGCGCGGGACATCCGCAAGATGGGCTGGCCGGCACGGGCGTCCACGAACATTTCTCCCGATACCTACGAGGTGCTGCACATTCCCGTCGCGGTGGAAGCGGGCCTGGGGACGTTGGGCAAGCACGGCTCGATGATCTCCAGGGAGTACGGCTCCAATATTCGATTGGCTACGATACTGACCGACATCCCCCTGGAGGTGGACGGAGCCCAGGACATAGGCGTGGACGATTTTTGCCTGACTTGCCAGATTTGCTCCACCAATTGTCCTCCTCAGGCGATCTTTGATGTGAAGAAAATGGTACGGGGAGAAGAGAAATGGTACGTGGATTTTGACAAATGCATTCCCTATTTCGTCGAGCACGATTCCTGCGGGATCTGCATTGAGGTTTGTCCCTGGAGCGAACCGGGGCGAGGGCCCCTCATTTCAGAGAAGATGCTGGGGCGGCGGGAGAAAAAGGTGGCAGCTTCGCCCCAGACCTAACTTGCTTTTTCCATCGTCTGCAAAACAAAAAGGCTGCCCAAAACGAGCAGCCTTTTCCTTATATTCTATGATCTGATCAGGCGTCGGCGGATTCTACAACCCGCTCCACCAGAATCTTGATGTCATTCTTCATGACTTCGATGACCCCACCTTCTGCCTGAATGGTCATTTCGCTACCGTCAGCTTTGATGACGGTGATTTGACCATTGTCCAAGGTCGAAACAATGGGGGCGTGGTCGAACAGCACCTGGAACTGGCCAATCTTGCCCGGTACGGTAACCGAAGTTACGCCGCCCGCGAACACTTCCTGGTCCGGTGTGATGATGCTGAGAGTCATTTCTTTCATAACAAACGTGGTTTAGCGTGGGACTTAGGCTTCGGCCAGCAAACGCTCGCCTTCAGCGATGGCCTCTTCGATGGAGCCTTTCAGGTAGAAGGCCTGCTCGGGGAGGTGGTCCAGTTCGCCGTCGATGATCATCGAGAACCCTTTGATACAGTCGTCGATGCCTACGAAGCGACCTTGCAAACCGGTGAACTGCTCGGCCACGAAGAAGGGCTGAGACAGGAAGCGCTGTACCTTACGGGCACGGGATACAGTCAGCTTGTCTTCCTCAGAAAGTTCGTCCATACCCAGGATCTTGATGATGTCCTGGAGGTCGTTGTACTTCTGGAGGATTTGAATGACGCGCTGGGCCGTATCGTAGTGCAGGTCACCAACGATTTCCGGAGCCAATACCTTGGAGCTGGAGGTCAGCGGATCCACAGCCGGGTAGATACCGAGGGCTGCGAGGGAACGGCTGAGTTCCGTGGTCGCGTCCAAGTGGGCAAAGGTCGTTGCCGGGGCGGGGTCCGTGTAGTCATCCGCAGGTACGTAAACGGCCTGGATGGAGGTAATGGAACCACGCTTGGTCGAGGTAATCCGTTCCTGCATGGCACCCATCTCAGTTGCCAGCGTCGGCTGGTAACCTACGGCGGAGGGCATCCGGCCGAGGAGGGCGGATACTTCCGAACCGGCCTGGGTAAAGCGGAAGATATTGTCGATGAAGAACAGGATGTCACGACCGCTGGTGTCGCCTTCTTCACCATCGCGGAAGTACTCGGCGATGGAAAGACCGGACAGGGCCACGCGGGCACGGGCACCGGGAGGTTCGTTCATCTGACCAAATACCAGGGTTACCTGGCTTTCTTTCATTTTTTCGAGGTCCACAGAACCGAGTGACCATTCACCCTCTTCCATTTTCTCGACGAATTCTTTGCCGTAGCGAATTACGTTGGCTTCGATCATTTCCCGGAGAAGGTCATTTCCTTCGCGGGTACGCTCACCAACACCCGCAAATACGGACAGACCGGAGTGGGCCTTGGCAATGTTGTTGATCAATTCCTGGATAAGTACCGTTTTACCTACCCCGGCACCACCGAACAGTCCTACCTTACCACCCTTGGTATAGGGGGCAATCAGGTCGATGACTTTGATACCAGTGTAGAGGATTTCCGGCTCGGTAGCCAGGTCTTCAAACTTGGGTGCTTCGCGGTGGATCGGGTAGCCCCGGGGAGAATCGGGCTGGGGGAGACCGTCGATGGCCTGACCGACCACGTTGAAGAGACGGCCCCGGATACCATCACCGGTGGGCATTTCGATGGTGTGACCAAGGTCAAGGACATCCATGCCTCTTTCGAGACCATCAGTAGAGTCCATAGAGATTGCGCGAACCTTGTTTTCACCCAGGTGCTGCTGTACTTCCAGGTACAACGTGCTACCATCATGTTTCTTAACAGTGAGCGCGTTCAGAATCCGGGGGACGACAGCATTTTCATTGCTGAAATCCACGTCCACGACCGGACCGATAACTTGTGCGACTGTGCCTTTATTTTCTGCCATTGTAAGCCAATGTAAATTAGACGCTTCTAAAAAATCGGGCGCAAATTAATACGACCACGCAACAATAACAATGATCAGGAGGGGAAATGTTAACACTGAGATGTGGAAAACGTAGCAGTTGCACGAATTTAATTATTCGGTAACAATCTTAGGTGGATCATGTAAAAAAATGGCCCTTGAATTCGCGATTCCTTTCACCTCCCGACCGGCTTTTGGCTTTATTTTTTCAATCCCGCCAATTCCTCCTCATTTTCCCTCCCTTTCCCTGCAAGTATTTGTCCTGAATTTCCTTCCCCTCCCAATCTCCGCCGTGTAAGACCAACGGATTTGGAACTAACGTGGCCTTCTCATTCCTGCGCCGGAGGTAAATCGTTGCAATGGCCCTCAGCTCGCTTTCCGGGCAACAAAAGCGGGGACTTGCTTTCAAGATCGCTGATAGTGTGCCACTTAAGTGTATATTGGGGAAAGTAGATCAGAGTTATTTTTACCCTAAGAGAAAAACAAATACAGCTTTTTTAGGAGAACAAGCGCCCGTCAATTTTAGCATGATTTAGGTGTAACTGTCCGGCCCATTTTGTGGGCGGGTCTTTAGAAACTTTTACCCAACAGATTCAAAGGAAACTGCTATGACGAAGTATTTACACCGATTGTTCGGCACGTTCGCTGTACTCTTTATCTTCGCTTCAACGGCAACTGCCACCCAATACCAGACCGATGCGTCTGGTGCCTGGACCGCAGCCGCCACCTGGCAAGGCGGCTTGGTTCCTCCAAATATCCTCCTGGCCACGGATTCCGTGACCATCGACCACAATGTCACCCTCGCCAACGACCTGGTCCTCACGCCGGGTGCCCGCCTGACCATCAATGGCCCCGGGCACCTCGATTTGAGCGGTTTCCGCCTGTTCAACCAGAGCAATGGCGGCGGCGGTTACCTGGGCGGTATCAACATTTTCGGACAACTGACGGTAGATTATGTCCGGAACTATGGGTTCTCCTGGATCTTCATCGAACCCGGCGGTATCCTCACCGTGAATGGCAACGTCGACAACCTGGGGGACATTTACGTCTCCGGAACGATGGAGGTGATCAACGGCGATTTCAACCACCGCGCCGCGGACATCTGGGTCTTCACCGGCGGCACGATTTCCATCACCAATGGAGACTTCAACAATTATTCGACAATCCGCAACCTGTTCCCGACCAGCTGCATTGGGATTTTGGACGGCTCCTTTATCAACCATCGGAATGCTTTCGTCACGGGTTCCGGAGCGGTCGCCGCCGCGAACAATGTCGACAACAGCGCCAACTCCATGACCGCCTGGAACGGCGTCAACTGGTGTGCCGGCAACCAGGGCATCAATGTCGATCCTTTGCTGGAGGATTGCTCGGGGCCCTGCAACTTGCCCCTCCCGGTGGAAATTGTTCATTTTGATGCCATTGCGGCGGATGACGGTGCGATTCGGGTGGAATGGACGACGGCCACGGAGACCAACAGTGAGCGTTTTCGGGTGGAGCGCAGCAAGGATTTGGTCGAGTTTGAGCTGGTGGGGGAAGTGGATGCGGCCGGAAACAGCGATGTGCTGCGGAATTACGAACTGATGGACAAGGACCACGAAGGTGGATTGGTCCACTACCGGCTCACGGAGATTGATTTGGAAGGGGCGGAACGGACCCACGGCCAGTACGTCAGTGCCTTCACCGAATTGGCGGCCCAGCCCTTTGTGGCCTATCCCAATCCCGCCCGCGACCAACTGACGGTGGAGGTCGACCCCGAAATGGTCGGGTCGGCCATCCTGCAAATGACCGACCTGCGGGGCGCCGAAGCCGTAACAATGGTTTTGGAATCTCCCCAGCAACAGCTGGACCTCAGCCCATTTCCCCGCGGCATTTACCTCCTGCAACTCCGCCAGGGCAGCCGCATCGACGCCCAAAAAATTATCTTGGAATAAGTTTGTTTTAGATTGGATTTGGAATGGGCCGCTCCGGTTGGGCGGCCTATCTTTTTGCCGGAAAATATGGTGGCTTCCCCCAATAGCGGAGGAAGCCATTCCAAAATAGAACCTGATGATGTCACAGAATCCGCACCAGCCGAATCCCGCTGGTGGGGCAGTACTGACCCGTCGCGACCCGGATATAGGGATAGCCGTACGAAGTGGTCAGGAAATTGAGGGCGGGGCCAGAGCTACAAAACCAGCTTTTGCTGCCGGTGTACTGGAGGCGGAGTTTGCCCGGATTGGCCTGCATGGTGGAGCTGGCATTGAAATAAAACCGGTTGTCCTTGTCGTACAGGCAGCCGGTTGCAATCAGGCATTCCGCGTAGCGCTGGTGGACGAAAGGCGCCCGGCTTTCCACAATTGTACCGCCGGTATACCACTGAATGGTCGTACCGCCCTGATTCGAGCTTCCGCAATCGCGGTCTGTACAGTCCCAGCCATTGGCGCAGGTCGTACAGTAGCTGTTGGTACAGGTAGGACAATTGCCGACGAAGCGTCCCGATTTGTCCGCGAGACCGCTCCGGTAGTACTCCGGAGTCACAAAGACCCCGTCGGACAGTTCGGACCATTCGGCGTCCTCCCAGTCGATGGCAGGCAGAAAGTCCTCGGCTTCGGCCCGCATTTCGTCGTTGACGATCTGCGGCTCATTGAGGTCTTGATCGGCCTCTTTTTGGCATCCGAGGATACCGATTACAATAAAAAGGGCAACAAGGAATCTTGGGAAAATAACTTTCCTTTTCATAAATGAGGGTGATTATTGGGTTAGTAAATACTGTTTTTACAATGGTTTGCTCCAATAATGAAGGATTATTCCGAGAAAACCAACCGGGATTCATGAATTAATGTTACTGTGATGTTGGTTTGGTGTAATTGAAGAGCGGTTTTGTTCTTGGGAGAAAGGGGAAAAGGGACGATAAATGGTAGTTAGTCCTCCCGGGAAGCATCGAGGTTATCCTTCATTTTGAACCACTTGACCCGGTTCATCGCCGATTTCTTGGTCATTTTCTTGAAGCGTTTCTCATCCAACTCCTCCCATTGCGCCCGTCCCATTTCCAGAATATGATCCAACGGCTTAAAATCGCCGCCCTGGGCCTGAGAAAAGCGGTTCCAGGGGCAAACTTCCTGGCAGATATCGCAACCGTAGGCCCAACCTTCCAACTGGTCCCGGGAATCCGCCGGCATGTCTTCCCGCAATTCGATGGTGAGGTAGGAAATGCACTTGCGGGAATCGATCTGGTAGGGCGTCAGGGCATCGGTGGGGCAAGCGTCGATGCAGCGGGTACAGGTCCCGCAAAAGTCCTTGATGGGGCCATCGTAGTCCAGCTTCAGGTCGATGATGATCTCCCCAATGAAGAACCAGGAGCCCATTTGCGGCGAGATCAGATTGGTATGCTTGCCAATCCATCCCAGGCCGGAGCGGGCCGCCCAGACCTTGTCCATGACCGGAGCGGAATCCGTGAAGACCCGGGCATTGACCTCACCGACCTCCGCCTGGATAAACTCCAATACCCGGTAGAGTTTCCGCTTCAATACCTTGTGGTAATCTTCGCCCCAGGCATAGGTCGAGACCTTGGGAGCACCTTCGGGTTGGCGGTGCTGGGGTTCGGGGAAATAATTGAGGAGGACGCTGATGACAGATTGGGCGCCGTCGACCAGATTGCGGGGGTCCACGCGCTTGTCAAAATGGCCTTCCATCCAGGCCATGGTTCCGTGTCGGCCTTCTTTCAGCCATTGCTCTAAGTCACGAGCCTCATCTTCCAGAAAATCAGCCTTTGAGATGCCCACCAAATCGAAACCTTGCGCATGGCATTGGGCCTTGATTTGTTGGGTCAGGTTCATGCGGAAGGAAAATTGCGGAGGGCCTGGATCAACGGTTCCATCATCTCCTCCGTGAAGTCGAGGTGGGTGGTCAATCGGATATACTGTCCCCCAAAGGGAACCGCCAGGACATTTTGGGTTTCCAGATAATTCAGGTAATCGGCGGGAGCAATGTCCGGCTTCAGCCGGAAGACAAGGATATTCGTTTCAGGTGGATACAACGCTTCCACGTAATCCAATTCCTGAATCACTTCACCGAGCCGCGCGGCCCGCGCGTGGTCCTCAGCGAGCCGCTCCACATGGTGGTCCAGCGCGTGGATTCCGGCCGCCGCGAGAATCCCGGCCTGCCGCATCCCGCCGCCAAAGACTTTCCGGACCCGGCGGGCTTGCTCAAACCGATCCGCATTCATCAGCAACAGGCTGCCCACAGGCGCTCCCAGCCCTTTGCTGAGGCAGATGGAGATGGTATCGAAGACCGCACCGAAGTCCTGCGTAGACTGTTCCGAAGCGACGATGGCGTTGAAGAGGCGGGCGCCGTCCAGGTGGAGGTGCAGGCCTTTTTCGTCGCAGAGTTCCCGGATGCGGAGAATCTCGTCGAACGGGAATACCGCCCCACCGCCTTTGTTGCAGGTATTTTCAACCGAGACAATGCTGGCAGGTGGTTGGTGGGGATCGTTGGTGGGATTGAGGCGGGCACGGACCTGGTCGGCGGTGAAGCGTCCGCGGTCTCCCCGTAGGAGCCCGCAGGTCAGCCCGGAATTGAAGGCGAGACCACCGGCTTCGTACCGGTACGGGTGGGCCGTCTCGTCCAGAATGGCCATTTCCAGCGGCCGCGTAGAGATGTTGAAAGCGATCTGGTTGGTCATGGTCCCGGAGGGGCAAAACAAGGCCGCTTCCATGCCAAATAGCTCCGCTGCCTTGTCCTGCAACGCATTGACCGTGGGGTCGGTCCCAAATACATCGTCGCCGACTTCGGCGCTCGCCATCGCCTGGCGCATGGCGGGAGTCGGTTTTGTCACCGTATCGGATCGCAAATCAATCACCATGGGGGCAAGTTAAGGGAAAAATGGAAGGAGTGGGTAAAGGAGCACCTCCAAAGGAGAACCTGAAGATGCATTTTTGCTCCTTTTGGTCATCTCCCTTGAGCGTAACCTAAATTTAACCTTGAAGCTGTTCTTCCCGGCTAAACTTTACCTTACTTTGAAGTGTCAATCAATCGAAACGCTGTATGAAACGTTCATTTATCCGCCTTTTTACCTATTCAGGAGCAGGTATCCTGTCCATTTTCCTTTTGGCTACGACTTCCCTGTTTGCGGGAGGTTGGGAAGAAAACAAAGGGCAAATCATCGACACCGAAGGCGATTTAAGGACCGATGTTCTGTTTCGGTTCCAGGCCGGAGGCTTTCAGGTGTTCCAGCGGACCAATGGCTTCAGCTATGTCGGCCATAAAAAAGACAGCCTGCAGTACGAAGCCTTTCGACTGGATTTCGACTTTGTGGGAGGGAGTGTTGGAGAAATGGAAATGCAAGGAGCCGAGCCAGGATACAGCAACTATTACCTCGGTCATTGTCCGGAGGGGGTGACAGAAGTCCGCAGCTACCGGGAATTGGTCCTGAAGAATATCTGGGAAGGCGTTGACCTGCGGTGGCAGGTCTCACCCCGTGAACTCAAATATGAGTTCATCGTCCACCCGGGCGCTTCGCCCGAGCTGATCCAACTCCGGGTGTCCCACCCGGAACTCCTCCGCATCCTATCCGATGGCGCCCTGGACATGGCCCTGCCCACCGGGACCCTACGGGAAGAAGCCCCTTTTTCCTACCAAACCCTCCCTTCGCGTCCGATTGAGACCACCTTTTCCCTTTCCGACAGCATTCTCCACTTCCAAACTGCCTCCTTTGATCCCACCCAGACTTTGGTCATTGACCCCATGGTTCTCGTCTGGAGCACCTACTTTGGCGGTTCCTCCTCCGACCGGGGCGAGGAAATTCGACGAGACAGCCAGGGGGACCTGGTGGTGGTCGGGAAATCGCCCAGTACAGACTTCCCGGTGAGCCCGGGAGCCTTCCAAACGACGGTTTCGGGCGGTTGCGGACTTGGGGGCGGCAGCGACGATTATGTGGTGGTGAAAATGGACGCCACGAATGGGAGTCGGATTTGGGCGACCTATTACGGCGGTTCCTGCGAAGACTACGCCTTTAGCATGGCAATCGACAACAACGATGACATCATTGTCAGCGGGAGAACGAAAGGAGGGACCTTTCCCATTACGGCGGGAGCTTTCCAAAACAGTTATCCGGGGGGAACCTATTCCGTAGGGCTCGTCAAGCTGAACAGCAGCGGATTTCAGGTTTGGTCGACCTATTTTGGCAGTACCTCGCTGGATGAAGGCCGGGAAGTCGAAGTAGATGCGGCCAATTTCATTACCCTGGCGGGGTATACCCAGGGAAGCAATTTCCCCGTTCTGGGGCCGGCTTTCCAAACCGCGCCCGGCGGCAGCAACGATGGGTTTGTAGCCCGCTTTACTCCGAATGGCCAACCAGTATTTTCGACCTATGCCGGGGGGAGCGCCTCTGATGCCCTTTATGGCGTCGCCATTGATGATTCTGCCAATATGTACATCTCCGGAGTGGCCCTGAGTGCGAATTTCCCGGTTCAAAATGCCCACCAAACTCTCCACGCGGGAAGCAACGACATGGTCCTGATGAAGTTTGATTCGACGGGAACCCTTGTCTTCAGCACCTATTTTGGGGGGACGGGAAATGACCAGGCGAGGGGCTGCGGCATCGATCCGGCCGGGAATATCTACATGTCCGGGAGGACCAGCTCTTCGGATTTTCCGGTGACAACGGGGGTATTTGATCCCTTCTACTCGGGGGGAGGAGCTGATGTGGGCATGGCCAAGTTCAATTCCAACGGAAATTTGATGTGGGCCAGCTACCTGGGAGGAACCGGCGGTGAATACGGCGATGGAGACTTTGCCTTCGATGTGGCCAACAATATCTACTACGCTTCCAATTCTTTTTCCGGCAATTTCCCGACCTCAACCGGCGCTTTCCGCACCTTCAACAGCGGCAGTAATGACGCCACGGTTTCGGTGATCTCCGAGGATGGAACCTCCATGTTGCATTCGACCTATATCGGCGGTTCCGGGCAGGAATTTGGCCACAGCCTGGTCGTGGATGCGGGATGTTTTTGGGGAACAGGGTGGACGACCAGTTCCAATTTCCCGACTGCCAGTGCTTTCCAAAGCACCTTTGCCGGTTCCCAGGACCTGATCATGTTCCACATTTGCATCGAAGAGTTGGTGTTGCCTGTGGAGGGATTGCGGTTGGTATTGAAGGGAATTGAAAATGGGGTAGTACTGGAGGTGGAGCAGGACAATGCATTGGAAATGAATGAGCTGTGGCTGGAAAGAATGGGGGAGGAGGAAGAGTTTGCGGAACTTCACCGCTTCGCGGTGAACCAACGGAGCTACGTCGACCGTAGCTTGTATCCCGACCAGGACTACCGCTACCGCCTTGCGGCCAGGACCCCCGATGGTGAGACCATCCATTCCAATGTGGTCGTCGCCAGCATATCCGGCGCCCACGCCCTCCCGGTCATTTTCCCCAACCCCTCCGCCGCCAACGCCCCTCTCCAACTGCGGGTTCCCATTTCCGCCCAAGTACAACTCCAAATCACCGACAACCTGGGCCGCCAATTCATGGACCAGACCTACCCGGGCCCCGGCACCTGGACCATACCCGAATCCACGGATTGGCCCGCCGGAATCTACCATATCCAGTGCCGATCCACAAAGGGCCTTCGCTGGACCGAATCCTGGATCAAGCGATAAAAAAAGCCCGGCCAAGACGACCGGGCGATATTTTATATGGTCCTGACGGGATCAGTCGGCGCGGCTGAGTTCCCAGCGGAGGTCCAGACGGAGGCTGCCGTCTTCGTTGGAAGAGAACCAGCTCTGGTCATTGTTGCTGGACTCCAGCACATCAAAAACGTAGGTCGCGGTCAGGCTGAAACCTTGTGTTTCGTAGGATTCATTGATGGTCATGCGGTCATTGTCACCGTCGTAGGACCAGGTGACAGTATAATCAGCGAAGCTGCTATCATTGGGGTCTTCGTAAGTGGCGGTGCCATCGGAATTGAAGGTCACAAACTGAGGGGACTCCCAATCTCCTGACTCATCCAGAACCCCATTGTCATAGGTTTCGAAAGTAGAAGTAGTAATTTGCCAACGGCCATCTTTCTTGGTGATGATCTTTTCAGTGTTGGCACATCCCGTTACCATAGCAGCGGCAACCAGGAACAGAACAATCATGCGTAGGTTTTTCATAATAGATTTATTGCTTGTAAAAGAAAATTCAATGGTAGTAGGACAAAGTTCAACCATAGAGGGTTCTTATCCAAGCCTTTTGGAGCAGGAATGGCAATAAATCAGGGAAAAAGATCCTATTTCGGGTCTTCGTATTCCAAATAGATCTTGGTCTCGAAGGCATCGTCATCGTCCGAGGTCAGCTGAAGACCGACCTGCGGGAAACAAACCACGTACTCACGGTTCTTGCGGAGGTCGCCCGCGGATTCGGCATCGAGCAAGCTCGGTAAATGCGGATAGAGCCGCTCCGAATTCATGTAAATGAAGTAGTTGGATTCGTCGGAGAATTCGCGGGTGAGGCGGCGGTAGCCCGTTTCACCGTACAGCGTCTCCTCGGCCATGGAGGCATCGATCACGCGGTGGATGGCGGAGGTATCGTTGCTGAAGACTACATGCTCTTCCAGCACCACAAACTTGGGCTTGTCGAACTGCTTGAAGAGCTTCCCGAGGAACAATTTGAAAAAGCCCTTCATCGCCAACCACTGGATGTCCTTGCCCCGGTATTCGTAGTCCTTGAACTTGACGGGCGTGCGCCGGCGGATCTTCTTCGAAATCTGGCTCAGGTCGTGGACGGCATTCGCGTAATCGGGCGTATGGAAAATCGCCAGATAGGATTGTTCCGAGCCACTTTCATTCTTCGGCACCATGGCCAACGCGATTTCCTGTCCCAACCAATCGAAATAGTCCTTGTCTTTGCCCTTCCGTTCTGCCCGGTCCTTTTTCCGATCATTGGCATTCACCCCCAACAGCTTCCCAATCGTATTTTTCGTCTTCTCAAAGTCCTTGTAATCGGCATCCTCCTTCATGGATTCGCCAATGGACCCGTAGAAGTCGTTGAAATCGTCGAAGTCGATGGTGAGGAGGAAGGAGGTATTGGTCGGGAGAATGCGGGGGGCGCTGATCTCACCGCGGTCCTGCTGGAGCAGGACGGTCGCCAAAGTCGGATTCGCGGAATCCACCGACACCAGGCCTTCCATCTCGGTATACTCGTCCTCGACCTTGAGGTCGAAGGAAGCGTAACGCATCGACTTGGAAATGTCCAGAATGGACCCGCTGACTTCGTCCATAAAAACGGACATGTACTCATCGAGCTGGTCGAAATTCAGGTGGACCTTGCCAATGGAAGAGCGGTTGGCGGCGTCGTAGGACGCATCCCGGACCAGTTGGAAATTCGCATTCTTAGAATAAAACGGCTTTTTCTCCTGCTCAATCACTCCCAGCAACAGCTTCTGCGAATAGGAAATTGCCAGCACATTGTCCAGGAAGGCCATGTAAATATCGTCGTAGCCGTCGTTGATCGTGTAAGTCTTTTTGCCCCCCAACTCCGACTCCTTCATGGGATAGCCCACGCCGGACATGATCGGTTTGAAAATATCGATGAAGAAGGTCACCTTGGAGCCCTTCTCGAGGTCGACGAGGTAGGTGAAATCATAGTCGTCCGCCTTGGTCATCTGCGCGCAGATGAGGACCTTTTTCCCCGCCATCAAATCAAACAGGCGTTCGTTGTCGTTGATCAGGGTGTCCAGGAAATTGGCATCGCCCTCGATGTCCGCAAACAGCTCGTTCTTCTTGAGGTGCTTCCACATCGGCGTCTTGCTCAGCGACTTCCAGTTCTCGATCGGATCATCTGCTTCAACGACAAAGACCGATTTCTCCGGCACAAAGTCGTAGATGTCGCGGTCGGGTGTGTCCTGGAGCAGGACGTAAACGACAAAGGCGGCCGCGCCGAGCACCCCGGCCAGCAACAGGTACTTGAAGCCACGCCATATTTTCTTCCGCGTGGACGTTTTCTTGGAGGCAGATTTCTTGCTCATGGGAGGATTTGCAGGGTAAGTTACCCTGCAAAAGAAGGGGTTTCAGAGGGGAAATGCGCGCAAAAAAAGCATTACTTTTCCACGAAGCTCCCACAAAACACGTAAGCAAAGGATTCTCAGCCCTGTACCGGCATCGGCTCCAACTTGGCGCCTTGCTTCAGGTTAAAGATTTTCGACTTCATCAGGCCCCATTTGTTGAGGCGGTAGGTCATCGAGACGCGGAGCACGCCGAGGCCGTATTTGACAGAGCGGCGGAAATTAATGGAGGAGGCTTCGGGGAAATACTTGGTGGGACAGGTCACTTCCCCGATGGTAAAGCCCGCGTAGGCAATCTGGCCCAGCATTTCGTTGTCGAAGACGAAATCGTCCGAGTTCTCAGCGAGGGGCAGGGATTCGAGGATTTCGCGGGAAAATGCGCGGTAACCCGTATGGTACTCGGCCAGTTTCTGGCCCATGAGGATGTTCTGGAAGGCGGTGAGGAAGCGGTTGGCGATGTACTTGTACATGGGCATGCCGCCACGGAGGGCACCCTTGCCGAGGATCCGCGAGCCGAGCATCACGGGGAAGAGCCCGTGGGCAATCGGGAAGGCCATCGCCTCGATCAACAGCGGCGTGTACTGGTAGTCGGGGTGGAGCATGATCACAATGTCCGCCCCGGCGTCGAGGGCATTCGCGTAGCAAGTCTTCTGGTTGCCGCCGTAGCCTTTGTTGACGTCGTGCACCACGACCCGCTGAATTCCCAGTTCCCGGCCCAGATCGGCGGTATTG
Organism: uncultured bacterium; assembly: GCA_963923035.1. Lineage (GTDB taxonomy): Bacteria > Bacteroidota > Bacteroidia > J057 > JADKCL01 > CAWUKT01. The sequence goes on along the minus strand of CAWUKT010000082.1, from coordinate 1,875 downwards.
TCCTTGCTGCGGTCGTCGACCAGCACCACCTCATCCACGATGTCAAAGGGAATCTCGTCGTACGTCTTTTGCAAGGTCGATTCGGCATTGTAGGCCGGCATCACGACCACTACTTTCTTTCCGTTGATCACGCTTTCTACAATTGTATTTCCCGGCAAAGTTAGTTTTCCTATCCCAAATGCCAAACCGCTAGTTGGAATTCCATGAGCAGCAGGAGGGAAGGGGCGAACTAGGACGGGGTGATCAGCCCCAGCTTATTCCCGGCGACATCTTCGAACCACGCAAATGAACGGCCGTCGGGAAGTTGGATGGGACCGACAAAGATATTGCCCCCGTGAGCTTCAATCGCCTTCAAATCCGACTCCAGGGAATCGGTCTCGATATAAACGGTGACGTAATTTTGTGGGTCATCCGGCCCCAATTGATTGAGGTGGCCGCTGATACTGTTTTCCGGATCGGTCTCGAGGAAGGCCGAGTTTCCGTGTTGCTGCATCTTCCAATCAAACACCGCCCGGTAAAACTCCGAGGTCTTCTCAATGTCGCTGCAACCGATTTCGAAATGGACGACTCTTTTTTTCATGATTTTTGATGGATTGGGTGAATGAAATAATAGCTGGTCAGGGTGTAGGCTTGGACAGGCCCTCCTGAATATGGTTATACATCAGTTCAAAGGTCGCCACCCCCACGCCCATTCGTTTCCCTTCCCGCACCACATACCCCGTCAGACTCTCCAATTCCGTTTTTTCCTTCCCCAGCTGAAAGTCCGTGTGCATCGATGAAGTGGCTTCGGGGGGCAGCCCGGACAGGATGCCCACGACCCGCTCCGATTGATGGGCCCCGATGGAGATGCCTTTTTCCACCGCCAAGCCCGTCACTTCCTGAATCAATTGGGTCAACATGACCCGCCGTTCCGGTTGGTCCAGGATGGGATGGATCAGGGCATCGAAATACGTGGTCGCCGTAGCAATGGAGGAGAGGAAAATGAACTTTTCCCAGATGACCTTGCTGATGTCCGGTCGCAATTCCGATTGGATGGCCGCCCCCAGCAGCAGTGCCTGCAAATGGTCGAGCCGGGGATCGTTGAATTGGTCCAACCCGAAGAACAGAGAACCCACCTGGCCCTTTTTGACAATGGAGCCGGGGCGATCCAGCCGCGAAATGAGGTAGACGCAGCCATCCGTGACGAGTTGAGCGGGCAGGGAGGGGGAAATGGCTGCCCGGTTGTCCACGCCATTTTGGAGGGGAATCACCACGGTCTGGCCGTGGAGGCAGGGAAGGATTTGGGGAATGGTCTCGGGCAAATGGTAGGTCTTGGTGCAGAGAAGGACATAATCCACGGTACCAAAGTCCCGGGCATCGTCCGAGGCCCGCTCCGGATGCGCCACAAATTCCCGTTGATCGTCGACGACCTTTAGCCCCTCGGCCTGGATCTGCCGCAGGTTGGCTCCCCGCGACAGGAAATAGACCTCCACGTCCCCCCGGTCCCGGTACTGTCGGGCGAGGAGCCCCCCGAAATAGCCCCCAACGCCGCCGATTCCCACGATCAAGATTTTGCTTGTGTCCATGCTGTTCAAGGATGAGGAAGGAAGTTAGCCTTTTCTCGCGCTGGCCGCAATGTTGGGGTGGGAAGGGAGAGAGCGGAGGGGATAGGAAGGGGGAAAATGGAGAATGTGTTTGTTTGGGAGGTGGGGCAATGGAGTTGACTGGGAGGGCGGTTTACTCCTTTGGAATGGGATCGCCCGGCATAGGCTTGGCCTTGGGCTTCCCAGGTCCCAACTTTTGGTTCTGGACTCGGTTTTCCGAGTCTCGGACTCGACCATCGCGGTTCTGGACCCGGCTTTCCGAGTCTGAAACTCGGCTATCGCGGTTCTGGAC
>CAWUKT010000081.1:0-31794 GCA_963923035.1 uncultured bacterium | reverse complement strand
AACTCTTTTTCAACAACGAAATCGAGAATGACTATTTTTCAGACACTACCTAGTTTCAGCCTCCTGCCTGCATTCCATTTCCCCCTTGTCAATTATTCCAGCGCTGAGGCGAGCGCGCCCAACGAACCTTTGAGTACCCCCTGAGGTCGAGTCGGAGCTTCCCAGCGGAGAGGCGGGCGCGTCCAGCAAATCTTTGGATACCCCCTAAGGTCGAGCCGGAGCTTCCCGGCGAATGGCCGGGCGCGTCCGGCAAATCTTTGGGCACCCCCTAAGCTAGAGCCGGGCCATCCCAGCGATGGGCAGGGCGCTCCCAGCAAACCTTTGGGTACCCCCTAAGGTCGGGCCGGGCTTGCTTACCATCGGGCTGGACTCACCCAGCTCCGAGCTGGGCGCTCCCCACGATATTTGAGGCGGGCTCGAAAATTCAGAACAAACTGTGGAACCCAGAGCCGAACGGCTCCGAATATTTGGGGCGAAGTTCGAGGGAAATCGACGCGATACTTCTTTTAAGGACGAATATGGTCAGGGGAAGCCCTCGCTGCTATTGCTTGATGAATTTCAGGACCTGGACCCGCTCTTGGGACCGGAACTGAAGGAAGTAGATACCGGGAGGAAGGTCGTAGAGGTCAATCCGGCGGGAGGTGCTGCCCCGGTAGACTTCCATCGATTTCAGGACCTGGCCGGACAAGCTGATCAGATCGAGTTGTCCGGAGAAGGCGTTGCGGGAAGGGCGCTGGAGGGTGAGGTAGTCGGAAGCGGGGTTCGGGAAAATGCGCCACCGTTCCGGTGGTACCTGCGCTTCGGATTGTCCGACCGGTTGGCCTCCGAAGGCATCGTAGACCCGCAATCCATGCGGGGCCAGGTTCTGCAGCCAAAGCTGGCCATCGTTGCCGACCAGCAGCGAATCCATTTGCTGGCGCCAGAGGTCTGTCCAGGCATAGCTGCCCATCCCAAAGGTCGAATTCGAGAGGTCCAGCGAGACGCTGTCCAAGGACTGCGTTCCCGTGTGGACCACCACCAGGCTGGTGTCCTGGGTACCCATGCGCCAGAAGGCGAATACGCTCCCGTCCGAAACCGGAATGCCCAGGTAATCGCCCGTTTGGAGATCGGGGCGGGACTCCCGGAGGTGGATCAGGTCCCGGTAGTGGTGGAGCAGGGAGGCGCTGTCGGTCTCGGCCGTGGCCACATTGTACTGGGGGAAATTGTTGTTCAGGGGAATCCACGGGTTCCCCGTGGTAAAGCCGCCATTGGACCCGGCGGTCCACTGCATCGGCCGACGAATATGTTCGTCGGGTTTGACCCCGACCATTCCCACTTCCTCCCCATAATACAGGAACGGAACGCCAGGAAGGGTCAGCAGAATGGACGCAGCCGTTTTGTTTTTCCCCTGATCCAATCCCAGTACCGAGAAGACCCGGTTCATGTCGTGGTTGGTCAGGAAAGAGCCCCATTGCAAATGGGGATAAGCGCCATAGACCTCGTCCATCTTGGTCCGAAGGCCATCGGCATTCAGGTTGTTGACCGCTCCGAGGATATTGCCGGCCAAGTCAAACTCAAAACAGATGTCCAGACCTCCATTTTCGACGTATTTGATGACTGTCCCGGTCCCGGTCCAGGCTTCCCCGACATTCAGGGAGCGGGGCTGCACCTGTTCGGTATGGGCTTCAAAGTCCTGCCAAAAGCCAAAGGTGCTGGGCAAATCCTCTGTATTCGATCCGTTCTCGTAGATGAATTTGACCGCATCGAGCCGGAAGCCATCTACGCCAATGTCGTCCAGCCAGTACGCGGCAATGTCCCACATGCTGTCCTGGACGGCCAGCGATTCGTAATTGAGGTCCGGCATGCCGCCCCAAAAGACTCCGTAGTAGTAGCCGCTGGAGGTATTGTGCCAGACATTCTGACCCCAGGGACCGCTGAAGCCGGGATTGGTGGCTTCCCAGCGGTAGAAATCGCGCCGGCCATTGGCGTTGTTGCGGGAGTCGATGAACCAGGGATGCTGCGAACTGCTGTGGTTCATCACGTAGTCCACGATGACCTTGATGCCGCGGGCATGGGCCGCGGCGAGGAAGTTTTCAAAGTCCTGCATGGTCCCGTAGTCGGGATTGATGCCCCGGTAATCGGTGACGTCATAGCCGTGGTAGCTGGGGGAGGGGTTGATGGGCATCAGCCAAATTCCCTCGATTCCTAGGTCGTCCGTGGTGGTGGAATCGCCATCGTTGAGGTAATCCAATTGCTGGGTCAGCCCGTTAAAGTCGCCAATTCCGTCGCCATCGCTGTCGTAAAAGCTCCGAACGAAAATTTCGTAGAAGACCGTTTCATTCCACCAATCCAACTGTCCGAGGTCGCGGGGCTGGACGGTGATGAAATTGCCCATCCACAGGGTATCGCTGATGCTGTCGTTCCGGGCAATCAGACGGACATCGTAGCTCCCGGGTTGGTTGTAGACCACGCTGGGATGCCGCAGGTTGGAAAAACTCGGAATTCCCCCCGGAAAGGACCATTCCCATTCCGTGACAATTCCATCCGATTCATCCCGAAATGGCACTGCACTCCCGTTTTTGATGACATTTGAAACCACCGAAAAACCTGCAATAGGAGGTCCTGTGGGCCGTTCTTCGTCGTTGTACCAGACATCTACGGTATCCGTCGACAAGCCAATTTGCAAGGTTCGGTTGGGGCCGCCTCCCGGGAATTCTTCGGTTCCGTCCCACTGTCCATTGATCCGAAATTTGAACTGAATCGTGGTTCCAGACGGGAAACTGTTGATGGTGGCGGTATAAATACTGTCCTGGTCGGGATCGCTCAGGGGCATCAGGGTCCCACCCCAATTGTTGAAATCCCCCGCAATGTCGACGAAATCGGTGCCGGCCTGGAAATTCCCCAGTTCAATCTGGTAGGCCATGTTGACGGAAAAGGTGATCTGGGTGGCGGAGAGGGGGAGGGCAAATAGGAGAAATGCCATCCATCCGGTCAGAAAAAGAGGGATTCGGGTGAATAGAGGGGTAGTCAGCATAGCCGGAAAGATACGGAAATTGACGGGCTGAAAAGTCCTCACCAAGCCCAAGCTCTACTTTTTTTGAAAAATTAGTAATCCCAACGAAAGCTCTGGAATTCCAACTCCCGGGCATCGCGGTGCGCGGCCTCTTCGAGGTTGCGGCTCGCTTGGTCGCGTTGCTGGACCGTGACCGCCGAATAGTGCTGGCCTTTCAGAAAGGAAGCGACGCTCAGGCTGGCCACGTCATTGTGGGGATTGGGGACTTTGACGGTATGGAGGTAGGGGAGAATGTCTTCAAAACGAATCAGGGCCACGTTGAAGTCGGGGACATTGGGATCGTCGGAGGACCAAACCAGCCGTACCATGCGGATTTGCTGGGTCTCGCGTCCGCTCACGCGGTCAAAGGTCTCCTCGACCACCAGTTCAATGACCTGCTGGAGGGGATCCCAGGTCTCCACCGGCGCATCCCAGCCAATCCGTTTGCCATGCCAGCGCCCCACTTGCTTCACCAGGTCCCCGTAGGTCACGGGTGTCGCGTGGTCATGGGCCGAATACGCCGGAAAACGACCGTATTTCAGCCCGGACAGCAGGAGCCCGGTCAGGCCTTGCCCCACAGCATTCCAATTGTCGTCAATGCGCTTGGGGGACCCGGCGCAGTTCAGGTCGAGGTCGGAGACCGCCGCCAGCGCCAGGGGCTGGTTGGCTTTTTCCTGAAGGTCAATCCGCCGGATTCGGCTGAAGCGGGTGAATTGGTTTTGGGGCGGTACCTGAGGCCGACCAGAGGGCGGTCGGTGCCCGAGGGGAAGGAAATCCCGGTCGGGATTCGTGCATTGCAGGATGACATCGTTGAAGGCAATGCGGAAGCCTTCGTGGCGACCGAGGCCGGGGAGGAGGTGCAGGTAAAATTGGTCGCCCTTGCGGGCGAGGACACGGCGGGAAAAGGGATTTCCCGACGCGGCATCGCGGATGCGCTGGCCACTGAGGTCCATCCCGGTGGCTCCCCGTGGGCCCAATCCGGCAGCGCGGTTGGTGGCCACCAGCAGGGAATCGTGGAGTTCCGCCGGACAGAGGGCGGCCGAATCGGCCGGAATGCGGTACAATTCCCAGTCCAGGTCTTCCAGCGCCATGCGCGGCTGGATGCGGAACATGAGGTCGCCGTCTTTCTGGGCGACGAAGCGGTACCAGGCCCGGGGCGTCGAATATTCACTCCCGGAGCTGACCTGGGAGGACCGAAAGTATTGGAACTCTTCGACGAACTCGGGGCCGCAGATTTCCTGGACATCGGGACAATCGGACATGGAAGTGCCGCCTTCCAGACACGCGTCGCCGTAGCCCGCCCGCCACCGGAGCGTCCAGACGCTCGGAAGTGCGTAACCGTCACGTAAAAATTCTACTTCAACAGCACCAGATTCGACTTGGAGGAGCTGACTTTGGTGGTGGCCTCCGAGGGTGGCCAGCGGTTGTTCGCGGTCGCCGGGAAGCCATACCTTCACGAAGTCTTTGTCGCCGGGGGATTTGATCAGGGAAAAATCGAGGAGAAGGCAGGAGGTGGAATCGGGGGCAATACGGTAGATGTAGCGGCGGGGGCGTTGGTCCTGGGCCTTGTCTTTGTTGTAGTAAAACATGCCCGCGGGAGCTGCACTAGTGCCCTCGAACAACGGCAATTGTCCCAGGCCCATTTCCCAAACCAGTACACCCAATAGAAGCAGCATCAAACGCATAGGCCAATTTACATGATTTCACCCAGACCGGGAATCAGGCCAAACCAATTCGGAAACAGATGCACTCAGAGATTGAGGATGCGGAACTCCACCCGCCGGTTTTTCTGGCGGTTTTGGGCATTGGAATTGGGGACGGCGGGCTCTTTTTCTCCGTATCCCTTGGGCACAAACCTACTTTCATACACCCCCTGCGCGACCATGAATTCCACCACGGCCCGGGCGCGGTTGTCGCTGAGGGTCAGGTTGTCTTTGTCATTTCCCTGATCGTCCGTATGCCCCTGAATCTCCACCACCATAGCGGGATACTTCTGCATGAAGGCCGCCATTTGTTTCAATTCCACGAAGGACTCGGAGCGGAGGTCAAATTTCCCGGTATCGAAGTAGATATTGTTCAGGACGATCTGCGCTCCTTTTTCCACCGGCGCCAATTCCAGGTCCTTCCGGACTTCTTCGTAGGAGTCGAGTTCGCGCAGGTCCAGGGAGGAGGAGACGGGCAAAAAATCCTCTTTGGCCGCCGAAAACCCGAAGAGGTCCCCCGCGGGCAGGACGATGCTGTAGGCCCCCGTCTTGGGATCGGAATAGGCTTGCCCGATGGATTCTCCGGTGGTCAGGGAAGTGTATTCAATATTGGTGCCCAGAGGTTCGCCAGTTTTTTGGTTGGTGACAATGCCGCTCACCAGCACCACTGGCTTGGGCTGCAAGGTCTTGGGCAGGGGCGCCCGGTAAATGTCGCTCTTGCCGTAGCCATCCTCCTGGTAGGAGACGAAGTAGACGAAATCTCCGCTGGCCGGTACCGAATAATAGGCATCCCAGCCGGGGGTATTCAGCACCGGACCCAGGTTTTCGGGCTCGGACCATTCCAGCCACGAATCGCCGGTCCGCCGCGTCACAAACATGTCTTTGGCCCCGTAACCCGGGCGGCCATTGGTGGAAAAATAGAGGGTTTGGTCATCGGCGGCGAGGAAAGGCGAGGTCTCGCTGTCGGGACTGTTCAGCTTGGGGCCCATCCATTTGGGCTCGGTCCATGTGCCATCGTCGTTGCGGAAACTCACGAAGAGGTCCTTGGCGCCCAGGCCTTCCTGGCGCTGGATGGCCATGATCATGACCCGGCCGGTGCTGGACAGGGAATATTCGCCGTGGATATTCAGGTTGTAATAGTTCTTGATGGCCAGGGAATCGGGCATGCCCCAGCCCTCGGCGGTGCGGCGGGCCATGGAGATGCCAAGGCTCATGTCGCCGTCGGGAAGGTAGACATTGAGGAGGAGGGCGCGCTGGCCATCGGGAGTGATCGAGGTCAGGGCCGTGTTTTGGTCGTTGTTGAGGGGGCGGCCCATGTTGATGGGCGGGCCAGGTTGGCCGTTTTCATCCAATTTGGCGTACCAAATGTCCTGGGTATCAAAGCCAATGTTCTCCGGGTGGTCTTGCCGGACGAAGTAGAGGGTTTTACCGTCGGGAGAAATGATGGGACAGAGTTCTTCCGCTTCTGAGTTGATGGGTTGCCCGAGGTTTTTGGGCGGCGAGAGGATATCGGTATCTTCGGCGAGGCGGATTTTGATGGCGTAAGGCTCCTGGTGGTCGGCAATCCCGACTGCGTCAATCTGGTTATAGCCTTCGACCGAGGGGGTATTGAGGTCGATGCGGAGCCCCTTGACGGAGTAGGAGGTGCGCGAAAGCATGATGTTCAGCACTCCTTCGTCGCCCTTTTTGCGTTCGTAGGTGTTGGGAGAAAGGGAATGGAAAACGTCCTCTTCGTCCAGGAGGGCCACCGCACTGATGGCACCGGCATTGAAGTTCTCGTTGATGATGATTTGTTGGACCCGTTGGGGCTCGGCGAATCCGACGACGATGAATTCGCCGGTCATGCTGGATTTGGTGGCCGGGGTCCAGGCACAGGGGCTCGCCCCGAAGTCCGATTTGATATTGGGAGGGCCGAGGATTTGTTCGGCCCGGAATTGAAGGGGATTGTCGTGGCGGAATTCAGAAGAAACCCGCAGGACTTCGTTGGCCCATTGGACTTGCTGGGCGTGGAGGGAGAGGAAAAAGAATCCGAAGCAAAGAAGAATGATCCGTCGCATATTCAAATAACAGGAAAAAATTGCCGACGTTACAGGGAGGGGAAATAAAATGGCGTCACTCAAGCGGAAAATTGATTGGGGACGAGGATGCGGAGGGCTTTGGGGCGAATATGGGCCGAGACCTCGGCCACCGGGGGAATGGCCTCGCCGTCTACCTGGGCAGGGCCCTGGGCCAATCGCCGGAGGCGAAATTCCCGGCCGCGGATGACGCGGTACTTCGGATGGCGGTGGATGCTGCCCCGGAACAGCTTCCATCCCAGTTGCATCAGATCGGGGATAGACGTTTTTTCCAGCAATACCGCCTCCAACAGGCCATCCTGGATATGGCTCACCGGCGCAATCCTTGCTCCACCACCCCATTCCGGACCGTTGGCGATGTCCACAATGAGCATATTTTTCAAGTCGTAGCGTTTTTCCCCGTCCACTTCCAACTCACAATTCACCCCCGGATAGCTCAACAGGGTCTGGACTGAAATCCGAAAGTAAGTGGCCATCCCACCGCCATTTTGCCGGTCAAACCGGTTGGCAATCAGGGCATCCACCCCAATTCCGGCATTGTTCAGAAACAAATGCCCGCCAAACTCCCCCACATCCATCTCCGTAACCACTCCCCGCTTCAGCCGGGCCAGGTCCGCGTCCAGCTGGCCGGTAAAGCCGAGGTGCCGCGCAAGGCCATTTCCCGAGCCCGTGGGCAATATCCCCAATACGAGATCGGTTTCCAGCAGATGTTGGGCAATCGCATTTACCGTTCCATCTCCCCCTACGGCCACCACCGCCTCAAAATTCACCTGAGCATCTTCCAGTAATTTTCCCAGCCCCTCCTTTTCCTCCCAACTCCTGATCTCGAATCCATTTCCCCCCGCACCATACCTCTGCTGGATGCGGTCGCTCAGCTGGGCCACGGATTGGCCGTTCCCGGACGTGGGATTGATGATGAAGAGTGTTTTCATGCCGTTCGTTGCGCCGCAATTTAGGGCGAATCCTGCCTGTAATTCAAGGGGGCAAGGGTAAAAAGAAAGCCGCCCCGGTCACCCGGGACGGCCGTTTGTTCAATCTGTTGAGATTCAGTCTTTGATCACTTTCAGGGAAACCCGGAAGTCCGCCCCTTGCAATTCGAGGAAGTACAACCCGTTCGCATAGGAACTCAGGTCCAGGTTTTCGCGGTACTGTTGGCTGAAGGCCGGCACTTCGCGGAGCAGCAATTTCCGGCCCGTCAAATCACGGAGGATCAGTTGGCCTCCTTCGGCCAGGTTCCCCGTCAATTGGACGGCCAATTGTCCGTCGGTCGGATTCGGCCACAATTCAACTTTGCCATCGTCCCAACCTTGTTCCAGGCCCACGAGGAGGACATTCTGGAAAATGGTATCGCTGGTTCCGCACGCATCCGTAATGACCAGGCTCACATCATAGGATCCGAAGCCGGGGAACGCATGGGAGGGATTTTGCATGGTGGAAGTCGTTCCATCGTCAAAGTCCCAGAACCAGGAGAGGGGCGTGCCGGCGGTGGCATCGTTGAAGAGGAAGGAGAAGGTGCCGAGCTGGGTAAAGGTAAATGCCGGGGTGGCCGGGGCGCAGACCGAGACCTGCTGGCAAACCGTATCGGCGGCACAGGCATTGGAGGTGATGAGGCAAACCGTATAGGTACCGGCGGCCGCGTAGGTATAGTTCGGGTTTTGCATGGTGGAAGTCGTGCCGTCACCGAAGTCCCACAAGGTGGAGGTGCCGCCCGTACTCAGGTTCTGGAAGGCCGCATTCAGGCCATTGGACTGGCTCTGGAAATTGGACAGGGGCTGGGCGCAGACCTGAATGGTGGTGCAGGAACTGTCGACGCCGCCACATCCATTGGTGACCGTCAGGCAAACCAGGTAGCTACCCGGGGCCGAATAGGTATTCGACGGATTCTGCATGGTCGAGGTATTGCCATCGCCAAAGTCCCAGAGCCAGGTGCTGGGCGTACCCGTGCTTTGGTCGCTGAAACTCACCGTGACGCCCTGGTTGCTGGAGTTGAATTGGGCGGCTGGGGTGGGACAGGCAACTGAAATGGTCTGGCAGGTGGTATCGTTGCCGCAGCCGCCGATGGCGATCAGGCAGGCGGTATAGGTGCCCGTGGCGGCGTAGGTATGGGTTGGATTTGTGGAAGTCGAGGTGTTGCCGTCGCCAAAGTCCCAGAGATAGCTGGTGGCACCGGAACTCAGGTTGGTGAAGTCCACGGTCGTGGCCGAATCCACCGAAGAGTAGGAAGCGCTGACGGCACAGGGATAGCCGGTGATGTTGGCGGCGATGTAGAGGTCCCGGATCGAATTGTCCCGGTAACCCGCCCACTGTCCGGCCAGGATTTCGTAGGAGCGCTGGGAAATGGGGCCATTGTCCTCGGCCCCGAGGGTCACGGTCGGGCCGCCTTGCAGCCAGCCGATGTAGACGCCCCCACTGTTGATGGTGATGGGCGAACTTAGGGTCACGGTATTCCAGGTGCCCTGGGTCTGGTTGGCGGCGAGGATGGTATCGCTGAAAAGGAGGGTGCCGACAGTTCCGTTGGGGCCGTCGTCGTCGTAGACCTCGGCGATGTAGTAGTCGGTTCCGGTGCCGAAGAGGTAGTATTCGAGCGAGGAAATGGTCGCCGGATATACCGGCGGCGCCATGTAGACACCACCTCCGTCGTCATCGGCCCCGCCGCTCCAACTGATAGCGGCATTCGGGATGCCCGTGGTCGCATAGGTCAGCCTTGCGCTGGGGCCGGAGAGGTCCACCACATTGATTTCCGACGATCGGGCATTGTTGCCGGGATTGATATCCGCCGCATTGACCGTTCCGGTATTGAAATAGTACTGCCCGGCCGTCGCGATATTCGGCAATGGGCTGAAGTTGACCGGGGTGCTGGCCCCGGCCGTGAGCGATCCAAAGGTGGCAGTGGACGTATAGACCTGCGCCAACAACAGGTCTTCGATCTCCGCGGTCACGGTGGTGGTCGAGGTGACATTCGTATTGCCCACATTGCTCACCTGACACAATAGGTTCTGGACGACTCCGGTCGGCACAAATACCCCGCCATTGACGCTGTTGAGGTTCCAGGACGGGGTCAGGTCGGTGACGCTGATCAAGGCCGAATCCGGATAGTAGAACCGGATTGCATAGTTGTCAGGGGGAAGGGTCTCCTGGTAGCACTGGAGGCCGATATTGCCGGTCATGTTCTCGATGCCGACCACATTGTCAGATGCACAGCCCAGGTTGTTCACGAAGGTCGAGTCCATGTTTTGGTAGGTGAAGGTGATGGAGCTGTCGACGCCCGAGAGGACCACCTGGAAGGTATTGTCGCCGGCCCAATCGGGAACGGCATTGACCCAAAACGGGACATTGTAATAGGTGACGACAAACGAATCCTGGTTGTTGGTCCAGTACCACACTTCTCCGACGTTCGGGAACTGAGGGTAGGAGGAGGTGAAATTGAGGTCGCTCATCAGCGGAGCGAGGATATTGTCCGCGGCACCGGCCGGCGTGGGCAGGGTGGGAAAGCAGTGGGCCACGTTGCTGGGATTGTCGAAAGACAACCAGCCGTTGGAGCCGATCTTGACGCGGGTATAGTCCGCCCAGTAGTAGTGGAAGGCCCAACCAATGTTGAACTGTCCGACCGAGTTGTCGTCGGCAAGGCCGGTCACCTGGACCCAGGTGGAATTGGTGTCGATCCAGTTCACGGCGGGGCCGTTGGGTTCATTGGAATCGCGCCAAACGTAGCCGTAGGCGTCAGGCCCACCGCTGGCTGCGGTGGCAGGAAGGAAAAGAGTAGCAACAAGAAAAAGTCCTAACAGGAGGGTAAGCAATTTTTTCATAGGGTAGTTTTATTGTAGCACTGGGTGCCGGCCAATCCGGTCAAGAGGATGTGGAGATTGGCAGGAGTCATCGAGAAATAAAATAGGAATTTTTTCCAAGAAAGCCTGTCCCTTCCGGCGGAAGGATGCTGGTGGGGGAGAAAAGGAATGGCAATGGGGGACTGTTTATCCGCCTCCCACCTGTACGGAGCTCTCTTTGGCGGCGGGTTGGAGCCCTTGTTCCTGGATTTGGGCGCTCATGGGAATGCCTTTGATCCGGGACCGCACCCAAGCCTTCAGGTCGAAATACTCGGAAAAGCTCGCGTAGCGTTCGTTGGCGAGGAGGGTATTGAGGTCCTTGTCGAAATCTTCCATGATGGACCGGGTCTCGCCCATGTCCTTGGCCCGCACGACTTTCTTGAAGAAGGTCATGGACCTTTTTTCCAACGGCCCCAACGCCTTCCGCTCCTTTAAGTAGTGTTCGGTCCCCGGAGTTTGTTGTTCTACCACATCAAAATGCCCCAGGTTGAAGTGCGCGATGAGGAAGAGGAGCCAGGAATAAAAATGGAGGTCCGGCCGGTTGGAGGAGACCCGCTCTTCGCGTAGCCGCAAAATCCAGCGGATGGCATCGGAAGGGCGCTCAATGGTGAGGAGGTAGACAGAAATCAAGTACTCCAATTCCATCATGTCCTTCTTGGACAGCTTGTCTTTGTAGCGGCGGAATCCATTTCGGACTTCTTTGATGGCGCGGTCTCCTTCTTCGATTTGCAACAGGCGCTGGGCCAGGATCAATTGCAATTTCCAGAACCGGCTAAAGATCAGGGCTTCATTTTCCCCCGACTTCAGACTCTTGTTCATGGTCCGCAGCTCCTCCGCCGATTCATTCGCCTGGTCAAATTCGCCGATGATGATGCACTTCAGGCCGAAGTCGTAGAGGGTGTCGACGAATACGAGGAACATGCCGGCGTCCGTGAGGAGGTGCTTGGCTTCCTTGAGGATCTGAATGATTTTGCCCGAGAAGAATTGCCAGCCGGATTCCTTCTTTTGGACGGCGTAGAGGTAGTTCCAGGTGCGGTAGAAATAGATGCGGGAACGGACTGAGCGGCATTCGGATTCGTCCTGCATGAGGGTGTGGCGCAGGATGGAGTTGATCATCGCGTTTCGGACTTCCCGCCGGAAATACGGCGCGATGGTGGCCGTCTCGAAGAGTTCCTTGTAGCGGAGCAGGTTGGCATTGACCTCCCGGAGCCAGGACTCCTTCTGGCGGATTTCGTTGTGGAGGTCGACGTATTCCCGGGGCGGCAGGTAAGAACGGGCAATCTCACGCTGGAGTTGGTAGAGGTCCTGGAGGGTGCGGAACGATTCGAGTTTTTCGGCGAGTCGGATGGTCTTGCGCACCCGCTGGAGGGCCTGCTTATAAAGAGACTTCTTCAGCAGGATGGAGATTTGCTGCCGCAGCTTGTCAAATTTGGTTTCGAGGTTTTGGTAGTGGGGAAGGCTCGTGAGGACTTCGAGGACCTTTTCGTAGAGGTTGCTTTTGGCAATGGAGAAGTTGTTGAGGGTCTTTTCACCGCTGAATTGGTCCTTGAGGGCGGCTTCATCGTAAGATTCCTGCTCGAGGATGGCGTCGAAGACCTGGAGGTAAAGGTGACGCCCCTTGCGCTTGAGGATTTCCTTGCGGAACGAGTTCTGCTCACTCGCGGTCAGCGAGTGAATCAGGTCGTACAAATCGAGCTTCGGAGTCATTTTATTAGGATTGAAGGTGGATTGCGATTGCCTGCATCAATTTAAAAATATCTTCGCACATTTTTTTTATTAGAATGAGGGTAAACCATCTTTAGGCTTTGAGGGCGAACCTCTACTTTTATAAACGTCAACACAAAATGAATGAATGAGCAAGATTTTTGTGGTTTGTGTTGCAGTTAAAGAAATAAGTGTGATACACATTGGCAGTTTGCCTAATGAATAACGAATGACAGAGAGCCCTTCCCCGCGGAAGGGCTCTCTGCATTTGCAAGGGGAGGAAGCAGTGAACAGGGACAGAACAAGCCCTTCTCACCTAAAAAATGAAAAATATTAGGTGATCTGTGGATAGAATTTGAGCATGATAAATATAAATGGGAATTGCATTCAGAGAGAGGAGAGGAGGAAAAATGGCGATTTCGAATTTACTAATTGTTAGAATGGTACAGACCAAACTTTGGGAACGGAGCCGCCTGTGGTATCATTGTATCGTTGGAAATGAGCAACACGCTCTAAAATTCCAATCATTAGTTTAGCGTTCTTTCAATGGCAATTGGCTTTAGACATAGTTTTGCTAGGGTTTATAACCCTGATGAATCGTTCTTTCTGACTCGCTGTTGAGTCAGAAAGGCCCCCGCAGCGCCAGCTGAGGGGGCTTTTTTCTTTTTGTCCCTTTCCAATCCCTAATATAGCCTCTCCTGACCATTCAATCCCAACATTCCCTCCTTGAAAGGGTTATTTTTGCACTCTTCCCCTTCCGGAGGAGCGGCCTTGGTACCGGAGCGGCGAGGATCGCCAGGCACCACAGTTTGCCGGTTTCTCAAACCGGACTTCCTCACTGCTTGCACCGCCTGGATGGTTACTTCTGCTTGTCAGTGGCCGGGCCGTTCCTCCGGGTGGGGTGTTTTTTTGTTTATAATGTCAAATGGAACGGGCAGAGGTTTGCACGGACATCACCCATGCAAACCTCTTTGAAATGGGAAAATGATCACGAATCTTCTTCCTCAACGTCTACATCTTCCACTCCCGGTTCTTCTCCCTTCTCCAGTTTTCCTTGCTCTTTTTCCCGCTTGCTGTTCAGGCGCTTGAGCAGGTCCCGGGGCGAGTGGCGTTTCAGTTCTTTGGGCTGGTTGCCACCAATGCGAAGAGAGCGGCGAGGGGCGACGAAGTCAGAACCACTCAGTTCCTTGTAATGTCCCTTTAAGAGTTCGATTTCTTCAATGTCCTCTTCATCTAAATCGGGATTGAGGTATTTTTTTTCGATTTTATCCCGGAGACTTTTGAGAATTCGGGACCGGGATTCCGTGTCATCTATCCGTTTTTTGCCTGCATCCTTGATCGTATGGCCTTTGACCTGCTTCAGCATTTTTTTGTATTTCTTCCCCTCACTCAGACTCTTATACCGGATATAATCAAATGCAATGACCAGGCCGGTACGGGACTTGAGGAAGTCGCTGAGGTGGAACTTCAAATCTTCTTTGAAATCCATGCTTTCTTCCGGAGAGTAGTTTTTGATCTCCAGTGGGTCGTAGCCCTCCAGCATGGATCGGGTCACTTCCTGCATCAACTCTTGAATCTCATCGATCTGTTGGGCGGCTCCCTGCTTCTCCAGATCGGCAAGCTCCCGTTTGAGCTTCCTAATCTCATCCTGTTGTTTAGGGTCCGATCCTATTCGTTCCAGTTGCTGTTCGATTTCTTCCGTCTCGCGATCGTTTACCCGGCACTTCTGCTTGTAGATATGCCAATGGTCCGGCGAGACCGTCGCAATTCCGAATCCAGCTTTGAGGGTAACAATTTCCGAGTAGTCTGCATCTCCAGGTGGGTGGAGAGAGAACTTGAAGGAATGGCTTTTAGATTGGAGAGAGTTGAAGCGGCGGATGATTTTGGTTTCGTTTTGCTGAATTGTAATCCGCAGATTGTTGATTCCGAAAGTTTTGTTGGCCTCGTCCGGCAACAGGGCCTTGTGGATTTGCGTGATCAGGTGATTTTTGAGAAGTGTGCCGTCCTCAAAGGGCCGGGGAGCTTCATAGGTTCGGTGAAAGGGCCGCTCGAAGTAGAAGTAAAAATGTTCGGCGTGGACTTCCTCCAGCACCGCGGCAACTGCGTCTTCTGCAACGCCCTGGATCATTTCCTTGAAATCCTCCACGGAAAAGTCCCGTCGTTGAAGAAACTTCTCAATGGCATTCAGGTCCGGGATTTCCCCCCGGATGTTGATGTCCATGGCCACCTCGGATTCATTGTTCTTGGTGGTATAATTGTCCCGTTTGCTCTTGACCACAAAGCCACGTTGCAGGTCCGCAAATTCATTTTGAGGCTCGACCACATGGAGAAGCACATCATAGCCAGCATCCTGGAAGGTGGTGCGAATCTTTTCCTTGATCGTATGGATGATGTTGCCAGAGTGTAGAATCAGTTCCGAGTTGGTTTTTTCGAAAACGACTTCACTGGTTTGGTCGCGTACGGTTTTTTCTACCCATTTGTTCAATTGGCTGACATCCAGTCGTATGAAGTCAGCCAGGTTGCGCATGCGCAGGATGACTGAGCTGTTGAAGACGATGCCATTGGAGCTACCTTGGGGAAAGAATTCCTGGGAAAAGTCAAACTGCGGGGGATCGGTTTCAAAGTGGAGCTGGGTCTGGGGTTGAATGGAGAAATGACGGAGACGAAATCCCCGTTTGTCCAGCTCCTGCTCAAGGGCTTCCCGAATCTTGGTGAGGGTGGCTTGGGGGGTGACAAAAAGTTCGTGTAAGGTGACCTTCTGGGCACAGGTTTCTATGATGGTTGACCGTACCAAGCTCTTTTTCCCTTCCTCACTAAGATCTGCGACCAATGCCTGGCGCCGTTGGTTCTCATTCAGCTCGATTCCCAAAGAGGTTTCTACAATGATGTCCTCTCGGATATCCTTGCACTGCACGCGAATGGAGTCGCGGTGGATCTCCAACCCGCTCAGGATTTCCTTGCGTCCCTGCAAAGCAAAGGCTCCCTGAAACTGCAGTCCATGTTGCTGGTTCAGTTGGTCCCGCAACACCTCGGCTAATTTTTGTTGGTGAAGGTGGAAGTCCAGGATGAAGGAGGCGCGTGAAGTGGCGAGTTGTTCGGCTTCGTTGGTGATCAGTTCGGTCAGAAAACTTTCCAGATTGGCCTTGGGATCGAGGTGTTGAAACGATTTGAGAATCAGGTGGAGGCGGGAAGGTATGGCTCTGATCTTGAATTCAAGGGAGAACTCGACGGGACGCCGCCAGCCCAGGGGCTGGACCTTGACGGAAATTTTCTTCTCCATTCCTCCTTCTGCGAGGGCTTTGAATTCATCGCGGATATCCAAATCCAGGTAGACAAGGTGGCGGCCAATGCGCTTGAACTGTTCCCGAATGACGTTCATCAATCCAGGATCCACGGTTTGGGTGCTGTCGAGGTACTCCTTTACTGCTTTGGTTCGGAAGTAAGCTCCCACCTGAGTGGCCAATTCAGCAGCCACTTGCTCCTTTTTGAACTCCACGGCAGCATAGGTGGCAGGTTGGGAAAGGTCAGGATGGCTTCTGGCCTTCAGCGAAACAGGTAAGGGGGTAGTATAGTCGTTGAAAACGATTTCCCAGGTGTAACTGGCATCGTCGTAGGTATTGGGAGAAGGAGGAGGACCAGGAAGGGTTTCCCATTCAAACTTGAGGTGAAAAGTCTCCTTCACCTGCTTCGTCAGGGCTTCTAGCAATTGATTGAGGTAGGTGGAAAAGTCGGGAATCTGGGCAATGGGATTGCGTTTGGTCCATTCATGAATTCGTTGCTCCAAGAACTGATCAAAGTAAGCCCCTGTATCCACCCGGCCAAAGCTACTGGCCACCTGCTCGACCTTGTCGGCGGGAATCTTGAGTTTGAATCTGAACTGTAGTAGGGTGGGCAGGCCGAGGGTGATGGAGCCCAAAGAGATTTCCATGTCGTGCCAATCGGACCAAATACCGGCCTGAATGCGGCGGCGCTCAAGTTCCGTTTGGTCAGGGCCCTTACTGAAAAAGCCGCGCTTGGGCTGGAAGATAGTGCCGTCCTCTTCCAGCAAAACAAATTGGTAGAGGCTTTTGGAGGATTTCTTTTTGGCCTTTTTCTTGGAGGAGTCTTGGCGAACCACTTTGATCAGTTCGTCCAGGGGATGGATGATGCTCATGGGGTCAATTTTTTAGGTTTTTGATGAGGTCGGAACAAATTCGGCGGCGGAGCTTGAGGTTTTTGAACTCGATGGGATTGTTCATGTACTGCTCCATGGCCTCGGCATAGCGGCGGCGACTGTCTTTCCATTGGTTGATGACCCTTTTGGAAAGATCGTGCTGGCCGTCCTGGGATTTTTCGGCGATCTTCTCCCGCAGCAACCGAAGAAAAAAGCTCAGGTAATCCTTTAGGTCGTCATCCGCTTTCAGCATGAGGTACCACCGCTCTACCAGGGTTGCTTTTGAATGAATGGTATCGTATTCAAGTTTGGCGACATACTTTTGCTGGGTGGTCCAGCCTCCGATGAGGGCTTGGGATGAACCTTGGCTTGGGGCGGCTGATTTTTCCCTGTTTTCCCCGTTCTCTTTTTCATCCTCTTCATTGGGTATTTCGGTGTCGTTTTCCTGGTCAGGGGCATCAGAATCCTCTGACTCAGCGGAAGGTTCTTCCTCGGCTTCCTCTGGTTTTCCATGGGAAAAGGTTCCATTGGGTTCGGGGACAAAGAGCCAGTCTACGAGAAACCGCAGGTATGCACTGGGGAAATCGGCATTTTTAAGTTCCGCAAGCAAGGGGTAATTGGTGATGGAGTATTTATAAAGTCCCTTGGCTGTTTTTCGGGGTACGATCAGGGAGAAGGATTCCGCTGCATACTCATAGAAAAAGTAAGAATGAAAAATACGGAGGTGGTCCCAGGATTTAATCTTGGTCAAAGTTGCATAGAGGTACTCGCCTGAATTTTGGACGTACTGCATCAAGGTGACTTTTACCAGGTCCAGATAGGCCTTGTTGCGTCCCTTTTCCAGCATGTGGCGTAGGACGACAAGGTGGCGGCTGTCGGGTGTAAACAGTTGGTATTGTAGGAGCCAGACGATCAGCGAGGGATGGGAAACAGAGTAAGAATTGAAAAAATCCTCGACCAAATCCACGGTCTTTTCATTTCGGGCGAGTTCCTCCAGCATGAGGTTGGTGCGGCTCATGACCAGTGAGACATTTTCCTCAATGAGGTGCTTCTTCCTTTGAATTTCTTCCTGAGATGCGTTACGGTCTTCGATCTTCTGAAGGCTTTCTGAATGGTCTCCCTGAAGGTCGGTGATGATTTTCATCGCTTCATCCAGTTTTTCCAACTCCATGAAGTGAATGAGTTTGGAAAGCTGAGATAGGAGTTCGAGACTTGAATTGAACTGGTCCTTCATTGCCTCCAGCACCCGATACGAGTAGGTCTTGAGGTCCGTATTTCCCAGAATGGAGATGATGTCGACGAAGGACCAGACTATTTCAGGGGGGCGTTGAGAGGCAAAAAATAAGTTGGCTTCCCAAAGGCGGTCGAATACCTCGATGGTAAAAATCGGAAGTCGTTCGGGAAAATAGTTTTGAACGAAGGTGAGGAGCTTGCGGGATTCAAAATCAACCATTTGACTGCCATCTTCCTTCCAAAAAGGAGCAATGAAGAGCTTATTGATGAAAAAATCGGGGTTAGCTTGCCATTCTTCCAAGATATTTTTGCTCGATCCCTGTTTGATGGCCTCATAGGACTTGACCATTTTCCCCCGAACCAAGGTCTCTTTTTCCCGAAACCTCTTTTCCAGCTCGATGGTCCGTCCGATTTTATCATCCAGGGAGATGATTTCCTGTACCACATTGCGGAATTCCCGGTAATTCAAGTGGCGCATGAAGGCCACCACATACAGAATATAGTGTTCCAGCCGCCGCTGGGGATCCTTCAGGCATTCCTCCATCGTTTCCAGATCGGTCTTTTTCTTCTCCTCCGGAGCAACGATCAGCTTTCCCCCGCGGCGGTCGATTTCGGCCTCGAGGACATGGGAGCCTCGAAAATAGAACCGACGGATTTCATCGAACTTTTCAAAGGCGTTTTGCCCCCATTTTCCATCGTTGACCTGTTTTTGGAGGCTTTTCCCACTGGGGCGGGGCAGAAAACGGAGTACATCCATGTACGCCAGGGGCGAGGGTTCCCAGCACCAGTCCTCCTCTGGCAATGTCCGCTTGAGTTCCTTCACCAAGTCCAGTCCTACCCGGTCAGAAATCTGAATGAACAGGAAGGTTCGAGATTGAATCAGAAGGGTCTCAATGGTCGACCAGTCATGGGTAAAAAATTGCCGTTGGAATTTCAGGGTAGCCTTGTTGCGGATCAGGATGCGCAGGCCGTGGCTTTCCTCTTTGGACAGGTCGCGGATGGTTTGATAAATGCCCTTGTCGTTGACATGCCCTTGACCATCGTTGTCCTGATACTGGAGGGAATGGAGGCTCAGCTCCTTATTTCCGGTTTGAATCCCATCCACCAATTCCCCGAAGAGACGCCCTCCGAATTCGGAGTCAGGAACAATGGAGATGACCATGCGTTTCCGGGTCAGTCTTTTTGTCCAGTACTCCAGGTCCTTCAGGCTGTCCTTCTCCTTTTCCCCGAGAAATCCCAGGGTTCGGCGAAATACGGGCTTTAAGTAATCTTTGAGGGGCTTATCGTCCAGAACCCCAAAATTACTGTTGTAGAAGGTGCTGTTTTGAATAACATTTTTAGGACTCATTGTCAATTCAGTTTTTTCTCGATGGAACTGAGATTAAGGCCCTTGAGCAAATGCCGGAGGAATGGAACCAGAAATTTGGAGTGAAACTTGGAGTTGCCAGATTCGGGGTTATTTCCAAGGGCGCTGCTGATCCGGAAACTGACCCGCTTGAATTTTTGCTCCGCGCTGTGGACCAGGCCCGCCAATTCCAATTCTTCCTGCATGAACTTCCGGATCTTTTCTTCCTCGGCTTTTTTCCAATTGGGGAGATAGCCCTTGTCAGCTTTGACGAGAAGGAAGTGGAAATGAACGCCCTTCAGTCCATTCTTTCGGAACCGCTCCAGCACCTGAGCCATGACATGAAAAGTCTCGGTTGGTGTTTGTTGGCTGGAGAGCCCAGTGTTTCCGATACCCTTTTTCCGGACATAATTCGGGATGCTATAGGGATCGACGAGGAAAACGACGGCATCAAGTCCTTGAAAGAATTGGTGTGAGCTTACATCTTTAAGACTTTTGAAGTATTCCCCCGCGATGTCATGAAGGTGAATATGGGCAGGATAAGTCCCGTTGGGGATGACAATTTGAAAAGCGCGGTAGTTTTGGTTTTTCTGGGTTTGGGGCACCATTTCTCCATTGCGGAGATGGAAACTGAGGTTCTTAAAGTCAGTTTGCTGGCCCTTCTCAGGGATTTTAGCCCCGGGATAAGCCATCAGCCGGTTCACCATTTGGATCAGAAGGGTTGTCTTCCCCGTATTCCGACCGCCCACCAGGGCGATGTGGCGATCAGATCCTACGATTTCATTCAGTGGGGTATCACACTGTTGACAGGAACGGGGAACCTTTCGAATCCGACCTGTCACCATCATGCTGGGCAAGGGGTGCCGGCACTCGGTACAGCGGTGACGAAAAATTCCATATCGGCCCGGAATCAAGCGGTGGGGGTGGGGCGTATGGCACTTGGGGCATTGGTACTTGGCGGGTTCAGAGGAATGGGCACAGCTGGGACAACGAAATTTGATCCCGTAGAAATACTGGATGGACCTTTCAAAGAGATTGAGGATTCCGGTGAAAATCAATACGATGCCTGCGACCAGCCCCAGAAGGATCAGGGGAAGTAAAATCACCACCACGATCCCGGGAATATTTTCCCCGATGAAATCCATCGTGGCGGCAGTGGGCTGGTACATAAAGTCGAAGACCCGACGCGCCGTTACAAAGACCCCATCAATCCAATCATGGACGGCCTCATAGGTGCTGGTATAGATCCAAATGGCCAATGCAATGGTACCCGCCGGAACGAGGAGACTGAGCAGGCCCCAATCATCATCACCCGCAAAAACGCCGAATCCGACCACGCCAAGAAAGATCAAAGCTGCGTAGAATAAGACAAAACAAATCCCCCCGAACAGGAAGGTCAGGCCGGAAGCAATTCCTCCGAGAATCAAAATGAGGAGGACGACCATCAGGATGGCGAGTCCTGTAAGAACAGTCGTGCTGATTCCCATGCGGTAGGGGAACCAATGAAAAACCCAAAGCTTTCGATTGGCCTTTTCGTGATTGACCTTGTAGAGGCCGAGCAAGAATTTTTTCAAACGTCCTGGGGAGCTCACCTGGGAGGGACCCGGGACTGGGGGAGTCATTTCTGATTCCATGGTTCTGGTTTTAGGAGATTATTCGTCTTTGGGGGGAGCAGAGAAGCGGTTGACAAGTGACTTTAGGGAGCCCAAGACCCCGCGGGTTTTCTTTTGAAAATTGCTTTGAAAAAGGTCTTTGAAGTCCTGGTTATATGCCGGGGACTTTTGGGCCCTCTTTTTGAGTGCTTGAAACAACTGAGGAAAAGTGCGGCGGAGAAATTCGAGGTCTTCTTCCAGGCCCTCCACTGTCAGGTCCGATTTTTGCTGGCGGTTACCTGAGGTCTTTCCTACCATTCCAAGGGCATTGGCGTAGGTGTCCAGCCAATCTTCCGCCCATGTTAAGGCTCTGCTACCCGCCAACGTGAACGCAGCTGCCAACAGCCCTTGAGCAACCGACAATTCGCCATGATCCGGCAGGTGGAGGTTCTGGGCAGGAGTATTTTTCCATATCCTGAACCATTCCCCCAAGTTGTCCTCGTCAAGCCGCCCCAATCCAACCTGAACCTCAAGGCCATAGCTGAAATAATGGGCGAGCGTGTTTTCGGATACAGCTTTGCGGAGTATTGCGAGGGCGGCGAGGAATTTCTTTGCTGTGAATCCTGAGAGTTCAGTCAGGAACTTGATGCGCGTGCGCAGGTCCTCGGAGGCGCTTGTGCCTTTCCAATCCGAGAGAGCTTTCTGAGGGGACAGCCCGTCCCTTATGGCCTCATCCAGGGTACTGGTGAGCAAGCTGTCTATGGCTTCGCTGTGTTGGATTTCGGTGGACCAGTGCAGGAGAAATCGTACCTTTTGATCAGGAGATTCTGCGTTGGTGGCCATCCAGCGGAGCAGGCTGCCTTCCAGGCTGGACAAAGGAGTTTTTGCATCAAAGTTTTTCGCAAATGCTCCCAATTTGAGGTCTTTCCAGAGTTGGTTGAACTCAAGTTGCAGGACTTCGTCCCAAAACTCTGGGTGCTCCTTGGGGTAAGCAAGCAGGTGGTACTTCTTGTCTTTCAAGTGCTTGCGAATGGCTTTCGAGGGAAGCTGGTCCAGCAGTGTTTTACCGCGGCTGGCTGGGAGTAAGCTGCGCTCGACACAGAAGAGGATCAATTGAACCTTGGTCGAGGGCTGTTGCAATTGGTCAAAACAGGTCTGAAAGAGCGCTGTACCCAATTCCGAGTTGGGGGGCAAGTTGAGGAAAAAGTCCTGGCGATTTTCGTGGATATAACTCCAGTCCAGCACCTCGCTCCAGAAGTTGATCGGGAGACTTTTCCAAGGAATGGGCCCGGAGGAATTGACAATCCACCGGGTAAGTTCCGCCCCCCACTCCCAAAGGCCTCTGTCTTCCCCCACCAGGTTGTTTTTCTTCATCACCCCAAATGGTTCCAACCATTCTCCCAGCTCCCGGTATTTCTGCGTTGCCAAGCATCTTTTGATTCCTTTGTTGACCGTTGCGACGAGCATTTGCTTCAGCTTGGGGTGGGAGTGCGCCCAATCAAATTGTTGGATCAGTTGAATCAGTTTGTCCTTGCGAAGGATTTGTTTTTCACCAGCAAATCCCAGCAGACTCCAGAATTGATCCAGCGCAGCCAGATCATAACCAGGTTTCAGGTAACCGCTCAGATTCTGATCAATCACTCTGATTTGTTCCGAATTGGCGGTTTGGGCTGCTTGAAGGACCGTACTCAAAAGCGGACTGTCAGCATGTTGAAGTTCTGTGTGGCCAGCAATCTCGATGGTGACAGTTCCGGCTGCTCCCTTGAAATGGGATTCGTTGTTGGGATGAAGAAAAACGACGGAGTAGTCGGTAGGCAGGAGAAAATGCTGGCTATTGGTGAGAAGGGAAAATCGTTCAAGAAATAGTTGTGGAAAGTAGGAGAGCAATAACCTGAATGCCGCGGGGACAAAGGCAGCTTCAGCATGAACATAGACACATTTACCCTCCACAAGGCCTTCCCAGGCCTTTTTGAGAAGATTTACCTCAGCTTCCTGTCGGAGAGGAATTGTTGGCGGTTGATTGGCCTTCCATGAAGAAGGGGGGAGCAGCTCGGCAGCTCCTGTCAAGAGCCGGAGCATCTCGGGATTGTCAGGTCGGTTGGAGGGGTTCTGGGGGACAAACTGGTCGAGCAATTGCAAGGGAAGACGCGGATTGGCCTTGGCATGGGCAGGCCAAATGAACGAATGGATATACATATTTCCCGACCTGGCTCCACCGGCATTGTCGAGGTAGAACTGATAGTCGTGGCCAATGAATACGGAGCGGGCAAATACACGGTAAGACTTTTCTTCTACCTCCAGGGTTTCCAAGCGGTAGGTAGGAGGGTAATCCAGCACAAGATCAGGGTTTTCCTGTAGCTCCATTTTTCCAGCCAAGGCCTGGTTGCCAGCCGAGTAATGGAAAAAGTTTAGCTCCTGAAGGCGTTCGAGGACTCCTTCGGGGAGTTGTTCGGAGTACGTACGGATTCCGAAGCCATCGCTCTGAGAGAGGATGCCTTGTTCGGAAGAGGTATAATGAACCTCGTAGAGTGGGGGGAGGGCGGAATGGTCCATAATTGTTATTTGGGAAGTGCGAAACCGATTTGATCGAGGATCCAGACGAGTGGATCGAGGACCCGACAGGGGATGATTTCCCGCTCATCAGCGGGAAGACCATGGAACCGGGGTCCCAGGGAGGAGACCGCGAAATATTTGTGATTGGCGAATTGTTTTTGAAGGTTTCTTCCGAAGCCCTCTTCCTTCCAGTCACAGAGGGTTTCAAAAATGGCACTGGAAACCTCTTCAACCTTTTCGGGATCGAGCTTTCGAGACTTCAGGAAATGGCTGTCTTCACTCAGGAGGCGTTCAGTGGTGCGGGAGAGGAGGTCATTTTCAATGATGACATCCAGCTTATTGAAAACGACAGCGGACGGAATGGCGACCTTTTTGTCCTTGTTGAAGAAGCGGTCCTTGAGGCTGCGGGTCAGGAGCCGGTCATTGCGCTGGATGTCCTGAATGATCTGGTGAATGACTTCCCCGTAGGCTCCGATATGTTTCCGGTTGAGGCCACCAGGGAGCTTCTTCCTCAATTGATCGTGTACATACCGGATTTCAAAGGTGTCCAGAAGAAAAATGACGCCCGAGCTGCTACGCACGTATTTTGCGAGTTTTTCCAGCTTGGAGCGGTCTTTCAGGGACTCACCTGCTGTATCGTAGAGGGCGAGATAGAGGGAGCTATTTTTCAAAAAGCGATTCTGACCTGTGGAGACCTTGTAAATCAATGGATACAGATCCTTTTCGCTTTCAGGAGTTTGGGGCAATTCCTCATAGTCCTCCATCAGGATTTTCTTGTAGCGGTTTTGATACCGCTTACTCGTCACCTCATTGGGGTTTTCACCAACATCCTGGGGCAAAACTGCAAGGTCCAGCTTGTATCCATTTCGTTGCAGCTCGTCAATCAGGACTGTGATATAGGTGGATTTGCCTGAGTTACGGGCTCCGACGATGCTGATGATGTGGGAGGAGGTGGTGTGGAAAGAGCTGGGCAATTCATTGTGGCAGCTCGGGCAAATCTTCTTGGTGGAGGCCCGCTTACAGCGGGTACAGTTCACCTTCTGGGCAATTTTTCGTCCCCCCCATCCGAAGGTCTTTTTCGCTGGAAATACCCGTTTGGCGTCAAAAGTCGCTTGTTGGAAATAGCTGGCCAATGGGGCATCATTCTCCTTGGGGCAGGCTGTGTCATCTGGATTTTCGCACCGGTACAAGATGTCTTTTTTGTCAAACTGGCTGTAGCAGTAGGGGCAAACAAGCATGGCGGTGGCTTAAAAAGTACTGTTGTGGAAAGTGGAGTCCGTGATGATGGTCCTGGCTTGGTAGGTCACCTGGGCCGAGCTGTTTTCTTTCAGGTCATGAACGGCATCATGAAGGGAAGGCAGGACAAAGTCCCGGTGGGCAGGATTGGAGTCGCTCAAGAACAGCTCATAGGGAACGGGATCAGGCGCAAACAATTGCTGAGCCTCTGCGAATCCGACTGCTTTTTTGAAGGCCTGTTCGATGGGGTCGCCTCCAAGCATGGCAGAATAGATAATGGCTACGAACCGACTGCTGGCATAATCATCCAGCAGGCCATTGGCGCCAATGGCGGCGGGAATGCCAGCCGCTGCACATGCCCGGGCGCCCTCAGCTGAATGGCAGGAGTTGAAAAAGACCAATTTGAGCCCTTTTTGCTCTTTCAGATACTTGGTAAATCCCTCCAATTCTAACTGAGCCACTCCTCCTTTTTCCCCCTCCAGCACCAGCCATTTCTTTTTTGAATGCCCAGCAAAATGGAAAATGGAGAATTTGTTATTGAGGGAGGGGCGGTGAAGGGTTTCGGCCAAAACCGCAGGAGAAGTGTTGAAAATGGAGGTGAGTCCGATGATTTCCAGCTCACGGTAGGGGAAAAAGAGAAGTTCCGCTGTGCGGGCCTCATATTTCAAACCATCAAGGTCATGAACGGGGTTGGCGTAGGCAAATACTACCTGGGTTTTCATTGTATGTACTGTTAAGGTGAATGATCTCCTTGCTCCCCGGAGGGAGGGATCTTGATTACCACAAATGACTATGTTCAGGACAGTAGCAGGAGGTTTGGGAGTAAGGTAGAAATCCGAGCCGGACCCGCTTCCGACATTTTTTCTGGATTATTAATTATTCCGCTTGATTGCTCCCCACCCCACCAAATTTTTTTTCATTCCCAAGGCTGAATTATTTCCAAAATACCCACCCTAAAAAGAGAAATGTTCAGCAAAAATTAAATATTACTGATAATAATTCAGTAAATATATTTTTCGACAATAGAGTCAGTGGTTGCTCCGCCGTAATTGCTGCATTTTCTGTAAATTTACTTGGGTGAGATTATAAATCCCCATATATTTGCATTGTTCAATTGAAAATCATCATGCGAATAATTGAAAAAATTACAGATCATTAGAATTAGCATTTCTCATCCTATGAAGGTGACCCACATGACCCCGCACTGCAATTACCAGTTCAATTCCACTCAGACTCCTGGGCGGGGCTAACCTTCCATGTTATTTAACGATTGATGGCCTTCCTCGACCCTGGAAGGCCATTTTCTTTCCAGTCTCCATTTTTGCGAAACCAGCTGATAGATCGATTGATTATTTGACACGGTTCGCGGCCCGGCCTCCCCGGGCCGCTTTTTTGTCGGCTCAAAGCAAAAGAATGCGGATATTGGGCCATGGGAAAAATGAAATTGTTGGGAGTCATACTTGTGCTGGGCATGTCGATCTGGGGTTGTCGGGGAGAAAGAGGAGCCGGGGACAAGGCGATGCAAAGTGAAACTGCGAGGGTGGTTTCGGGCAATGCAGAGTTGTTTACCCGTAGCATGGGGCAGGGGCCGCCCCTTCTCATCGTCCACGGCGGCCCGGGGCTGGACCACAGCTATTTTCTGCCCCAGATGCAGGGATTGGCCCGCGACCACCAACTCATCTTTTACGACCAGCGCTGCTCGGGCCGTTCCCAATCCGATCTTCTGCCGGAGCAGGTCCGCCTGGATGCCTTCATCGAAGACATCGAAGCGATTCGGCGGCACTACGGCCTGGGGCAGGTCAATTTGCTCGGCCATTCGTTTGGTGGCGTGCTGGCGATGCAGTACGCCCTCCGCTATCCGGACCGGCTCCGCTGCCTCATCCTGAGCAATTCCCAGGGGGCCTCGTCCGAGGCCCGCAACGAAGAAAATGCGCGGTTGGCGCGGCGAACCGATGAGGCGTACCAGGTAAAGATGGATTCGATCCGCATGTCGCCCGAATTTCAGGCTGGCAACGCCCGGGCCTACGAGGCCTTTTTCCGGCACCTGTTCTCCATCGAATTCTACCGCCCCGAATTGGCCGAAGAATTGAACATTTCCTTGCCCGATGAATTCCTCGCCAACTCAGAATTGCTCCAAAATCTCTACCTGGACCTCGCAAGCTATGATTTCCACGACGAACTGGACAAGGTGAAGGCCCCGACCCTGTTGGTTTTTGGGGATTACGAACCCCTCGCCGATCTGGTCGGCCCGAAGCTCCAGGCTGCTTTTCCCAATGCCATCACAAAACGCATTCCCAAGTGCGGTCATTTCCCCTTTATCGAACAACCGGACGACTTCTTTCGCCTGATCCGAAACTTTGTGGCGGCCGCTGACGAATAAAAGAAAAACGAATCTTATGGAAGGGAAGGCCTGGATGAGAATGTTCGATGCTCTTGCGTTTGGTGGATTGTTGTTCCTCCTATTTATCCATATCCAATCGGCGCCGATGAATCCCGAGGCGACGCGGGAGGCGTATGACACGAAGATGCGGGAGTACGTCCTGGCCCATGAGCTGACGACAGTGAAGGAGGAAGCGATCGAGACCCGGCGGCTGTTGCGGACTACGGAGCGGCGCCGGCAAAAGCAAACGGCTGTGACGATTGGAGTACTCGGGCTCGTGGTGGTCTACCTGGGGTTCCGGCTCTACGGTGGCCGCCGGCGACAGCGGATGGCAATGGAAGACGGCCCCCGCTAAAATTTTTAAAACCGCCTCAATATTGTGAGAATTTTATAAATTGCTGGTGAGCATGGGACTATCGTGAGCTTTTGGATGCTTTTTTTTCATTTTAAGACAGCATAAATCAGCATGGTGAGCGACCGATTTCCGGCTTCGAATCTGCGAAAAGATGGCGTTGAAATGGCTTGGAAAAAAAAGACGTCCGCTAGATAATACCGATGATCTGAACAAAGCATTGGAGCGGCTAGGTTCTTCCCTGCGGGTGGAGAATCGTAAGGTCTGTGGGAAAAATCGCCAATCGCACGTATTCCTGAACTATATCGATTTCTGGGAAAATGGTATCAAATGGCTTGGTATCCAGGGAGTTGCTTGTGTGGATGACATGGCCCGGTTGTTGATTTGCTGGAATGAGAAATGCATGTGCAGCCATGAAATCGAAGACGAATTCCCCGAGATCAAGTTCCCCGAGCCCCGAAAGAAGATTGAGCAGGGAGAAAAAGCCTATTTGGACTGGTTTTGGGAGAAGTTGGTGAATAAAAAAGACAAGCGTTTCGGTCCCCTGATCGATCTCTGCGCCTCCAACGAGCAGACCCGCCAATTGATGTCCTATATTCAGCTGCGGGACTTTGGCCTGAGCCGGTCCATTGGCAAGGTCAATGGGGTGGAGCTGAAAGATCTTCCCCGGATTCGGATCACCGACGACTGGGAGTACGAAGTTCGGTGGACGGGCATGGCCGTTCAGGAGTATGCGGGGCAACCCCGGCAATGTATCGGGCGGGGAACCGCCCGCGAGGCTTTCATGATTCTCCTGGATCACCTACCGGACTGTGGTCCGGCCACCTACCAGCGAGGCTTTGGTTGTTGCCCGCCCCCCGAAGCCTGATTCCCTCCCCATTTGATTTCCCCACTTCCTGTTTTATTTCCCATTCCTCAAATCCAATTGAAGGATAGATGTTAAGTGTTTATGTGGGAGAAAAAGTGATGAATATCAGATTTTGGGCAAAGAGAAAGTGCGGATCGGGAGCAATAGAGAAAAAGAGTAGGGAAATGCAAGGAGAAGATATAAGTAATTGGAAATAAATTGATTAGATCCCTTCCTTTTGATTGGTCCTTAAATGTGTTGAATGTGTCATATATAGATGTTTAACAGAGGGTTCTAAATGCGTTTAATGACCCCTGGGAGGCGTTGAACCGGCCTTTCAGGAGCATAAAGCCCACTTTTTTGCCCAAAACTTTTTAAAAGTCTATTTTTGTCGTAAATTAGCATTGTAATTATCAGCTACACCACAGATACTTTTAGCAACAAACATCTAGTAGTAAACACACACTCTAATAACAGTCATTGTATTTCCATTTCGGTCTCTTTTTTAACTGACTAGGCCCTGCCCTGACAGCGAGAAAAGAATGTCTTTTTCTGTCCATTCAGCAAGGAGGACGGCCGGGAAAATTATGCAAAGACACTTTTTGACTCATTTTCATCACCCTTAAACTATCACCGTACGATTATGAAAATCATCCAAAAAACATTTTTCGCCCTCATGTTGGTTGCCCTTGTTTTTGGTGGCAACGAAATCGAAGCCCAGCTCCACGTGGACGCCCAGGGTGAAGTCGGCATTGGTACAACCTCTCCGTCTTCAAGATTGCACGTGAACAATTCGGGGTCCTATCGCTCCGCTTATTTGTACAACTCCTATTCGGGTACCACCACCAAATACGGCCTGTACAACTACGTCAGCAGCGCCGGTACCGGAGGACGCTACGGTATGTACAACTCCGTTTCCAGTAACGCTGCCTCCTCCTTCCACTACGGCAACATGAACTACAACTGGGTCTATGCCACCGGAACCGGCTATGGCCTTTACAACTACATGTACAACTACGCCGGCAATGGTACCCGCTACGGCCTCTACAACTACATGGGCTGCTCCAGCACCGGAGACGGCACTGGAAACCGCTACGCCCTTTACTCTTCCGTCTCCATAGCCTGCGACGGTGGCACCCGCTACGCTGGCTACTTCAACGGCGATGTGTACGTATCCGGTACCATCACTTCCACCTCCGATGCCGCCAAGAAGACCAATGTCCAGGAGCTGAACGGTGCCGTTGGCATCCTTTCCCAGTTGGAGCCCAAGACCTACAACTACAAGCAGGACGCTGATCTCGCCCTTCCCGACGAGAAGCAGTACGGTTTCCTCGCCCAGGACATTGAGCAGGTCCTCCCCGAACTCGTGAAGACCGTTGAGACGATGAGTGAGCCGGGTGAATTGGAAGAAGGTCAGGAATTCACTCCTGAGGTCACCGGTGAAATCAAAACCGTCAACTACATCGCCCTCATTCCGATCCTGGTAGAAGCCATTCAGGAGCAGCAAGCCGAAATCGATGCCCTCAAGGCTGAACTCGCCAAGAAGTAATTTTTCCATGCTTCCTTCTCCCTGCCGGGAAGTTGTGATCCCTGATCCGCCTCCCATGGCATTCCACCAACTCTCAATGAAGGTTTTGAACCCGCATTTCGATGCGCAACAATTTTTGACAACATGAAAAAAATACTTCTTTTAATATGTGTGGCGCTGCTCACAGGTACCGTCTTCGGGTCCGGCCCGATTCGACCGGCGGATCTGGTGCAGTACCACCGGGACCTGGGACACAGGTCCACGCCCTATACCGACTTGTTCTCGATTCAGTCCCCGTCCGTCCGGAATATGTCCAACCTCAATGGCGAGGTGGCCGATGGAGTTCTCCTGAACTTCAACCAACAAATGGCCCGGGAAATCCAAGGTGACGCCCCTGAATTCATCTCCCTGTACATGCCCTTTGACGGCAATGCCCCTGCGAAGGTGGACCTCGTCAAGGTCGATCTATTTGCGCCTGGCTTTCAGGTCACCAATTCCGAAAATGCCGACATGGAATGGGACTTGGGAACGCATTACCGTGGGATCATTGATGGCGTAGACGGCTCCATTGCGGCTGTTTCTTTCATCGATGGTCAGGTCATGGGGATGTTCAGCGCTCCCCGATCCGGCAATTATACGTTGGGGGTTTTGGCGGGGGACAATGCAACCCGGACCCATATTCTGTACAACGATGCCGATCTGGTCCAAAGCAATCCCCTGGATTGTGATACCGAAGACGACGGAGGTTCCTATTCTGAGGAGCAATTGTTCAATGAAATGGAGAATGCCCGTTCCTTTGTGGCCACGATTGCGATTTTCTACGAAGTCGATTACGATATCTACACGAATCAGGGAGCGAATACCGCTGCCTTTATCACGGCTGAGTTCAACGAAGTCGCCACGATCTATGCGGGCGAAGATTTGAACTATATCCTGTCTGAAATCAATATCATCACGAGCAGCGCCAATGAGTATACTGCGGGCGGCACGGCGACAATGTTGAATGAATTCAAGAGCCGTTACAATGGTTTCAATGGCGACCTGGCCCACCTGGTCACCCAAAAGACTTCGGGTGGTCGTGCCGCTGGCTTCTCCGGCCTTTGCAACAGCAACCCCGACAACTCCATGTGCGTCTCCGACCTGTACCTGACCTACAATACGGTGCCGACTTACAGCTGGGATATCATGGTCCAGACCCACGAAATGGGTCACCTCAATGGTTCCCGCCACACCCACGCCTGTGTGTGGAACGGCAACAGTACGGCCATCGACGGATGCGCTGGATTTACCGAAGGTTCCTGTGCGATCCCCGGCAATCCGAGCGGTGGGGGTACGATCATGAGCTACTGCCACATCACGAGTGTCGGCATCAACTTCAGCTTGGGCTTCGGTCCCCAGCCGGGCGATGTCATCCGGGCGGCTGCCTCGGGCGCGACTTGCCTGTGCCCCGAAGACCTGGTCATCACGGCCAATGTCACTTCGGGCACGAGCAACCAAAATGCCAACAATACCATTACGGCCTCCAATACCATTTATAGTGGTGCCACCGCCAATTACAGCGCGGGCACCCGGACCACCCTGACCAATGGATTCACCGTGAACCTGGGTGGAGTCTTGAATGTTACGCTGGAAGGTTGCGGCGGAGCCCTGCCGGCCCTGGTGGCTTCTGTGAACGATGCCCTTGGGCAGGACCACAGCCACGAAGGCCACACCGGACACGCTGAATTGGCCGATGGCATTTCCTTCACCGATTTCCAGGTGTATCCGAATCCGTTCTACAACAAGGTCACTTTCGAGTATGCCGTGCAGAAGGCCGGCGTTCCCGTGGAGTTGACCATTTTCAACGCGACGGGCCAGGTACTGGCGCGTCCGGTGGCGGATGACGGCCAGGAAGTTGGCAATTACAAAGTTGAATTCGACGGCGGCAACTTGCCGGCTGGCATTTACCTGTACCGATTGGAGATCGGAGGGGAAATGCAGCTGGGACGCATCGTTCTGGAGCGTTAAGCCCGCCTGAAATCACCGAAAATCACTGGATTTTGTCCTCTCCATCCCCCGGCCTTGGTCGGGGGATTCCTTTTATTTGAAATGTGTTGAATTTGTCAAATGGAAACACTCTACAAACAGGGGAGATGCATGGTCAAACAAGGTTAATTTAGGGTTAAAAAGACTGATTTTTGTCCCAGGGCGTCCTCATTCTCCCTGGGCGATGACTTTGAATAAATATTGATGGTTGAA
>CAWUKT010000080.1:0-32138 GCA_963923035.1 uncultured bacterium | reverse complement strand
CGGTCTGGGACCGCGATCACGCGCTCCGGCACCGCGATGACGCGCTCTGGGACCGCGGTCACGCGCTCTGGCGCCAGGGAGTGTTCAGATAAGTGTGTCGGGCCATAAAAATACCCGGCCCCCAATGGGCGGCCGGGTCGAACAAACCGTTGTAAGGCAAGTTCTAACGGGTCAAAATCATGCGTTTGGTGGCGACTTCGGCGCCGTCGACCACCAGGCTGTAAAAGTACATGCCGGCCTCGAGCTCATTTCCCATGATCGTCACCGAACCATTGCCCCGTTCGAGGCCATCGTAGGCCTTCAACTGGCGTCCATTCATGTCAAACACCAACAGCGAAGCCGAGGTGGCTTGCGAACCGATTTCGAACTTGATTTGGGTGGACGTTGAGAAGGGATTCGGATTGTTTTGGAACAAAACATTGGCCGCCCCCAGTTCTTCGCGGTTGCTCTTGGTCGAATTTCCATTTTCCAAGCCCAATTCCGCGCGCAGATCGGCCAATTCATTGCGGAGTGCATTGACTTCGCCCCGCAGGCTTTGGTTGACCTCCTGGGTGGCGGCGAGTTCTGCTTGCTGAGATTCGATGAGGCCTTGTTGCTCCTGGATGCCGGCGGTCAGGATCGGAATGAGGCCGATATAATTGACGGTCTTGAAATTCACCATTTCCGGGGCCTTGGCATTGGGGTTATCGGGATCGAGGCTTTCCTCATCGTTGACCATTTGACTTGCTTCTCCCACCAATTCGGGCAGGACTGTTTCGAGTTCCTGGGCAATGAATCCGTGTTGCTGGCCGGGGGCGAGGTTCATTTGGCCCATCAGCCCCTCGGTGCGGAAGGTATAGGTGGTGGGACGCAGGGACATGATGGTGCCCAAGGCGTCTTTTTCCCCGGCAATATTTTCCTTCAATCTGCGGTCAGAGCCAAACGAAAGGCTCCCGGAGATATTGACATTGCCCACAAAATACCCCGCAAAGCTCAGGGACGAGGTTGGCGCTTCCCCGAAGACGCCATAGTTCCCATCAAATTGCAGGCCGAGGTCCTCGTTGAGCTCGGCGAGGGCCCGCCCAAGCACGCCAATATTGACCTCCGCACCATCTCCAACGCAGAAGGCGCCAATGTTCCGGCGGTTTTCTTCGACCCGCGAATCGTTGTAGGAGCCGTAGCGGGACACATTGAGATTGGGCGTGCCGGTGGTGGCGATGCGGTTGCGGTGATAAGCGCCAAAATAGTCGCCTTGGGCCAGCAGCCCGCGTTTAGCGGCGACGAAATTCTCGCTGACGATGGCGTAGGTCGGGCCAGTGGCCTGGTTGGAACGGACAACCAGTTGTCCAATGACAGGACTGGAAAGGCCAATGCCGACCCGGCCGTCGGGGAGCGCGGTCATGATATTGGTGATCCCGGTGGGGCTGGTCGGAGAGTTGATGAAGTTCAAATGGAATTTGGAATCGGCATCGGGGCCCCATTGCAGGTCAAAGTCGAGGGCACCGCCGGAATTGTCGTTCAAGCTGACCGTGGCCGCCTGGCCGCTGTCCTGGATCCGCATGCCATAAACGGGTAAAGGCGCGCCCAGAAAGGTGGGATTGCCAATGCCAATCCAGCGATCCGCCGGATTGAAGGTGCCAAAATTCCCGTTCTGCAAATGCCCCAATTGGCCACCCGAGCCACTGGTATTGATAAAATTGAGGGCGTTTCCGCCGGCTTTACCGGCTTGCTGTCCCGACGAAAGGCTGGGAAAAAAAGCGATGAGAAGGGCCACAAAAGCCCACCGATAAAGTGTTTGAATACTTTTCATGGTTGGATTGAATTAGGAAATGAAAGAAGAAGAGCTGATGGACGACAAGCAGATTATTGTTAAAATACCACCGAGCCCGGCCAATCACAATACCCAATTACACCGAATTGGGCCATTTCCACCCCATGAATTCTGCTGCTCATTCCCCCATTTCCCATATCTTTACTGTATGCCGCTCACCGACCAATTCGGACGCCGCCACGATTACCTGCGCATTTCTCTGGTAGACAAGTGCAACCTCCGTTGTACCTATTGTATGCCGGAAAATATCCGCTTCCTTCCCCAGTCTCACCTGATGACGCGGGAGGAGATTCAGGCATTTGCGCGTTTGTTTGTGGAGGAATTGGGAGTGAAAAAAATCCGGATCACAGGGGGAGAGCCGCTGCTGCGGCAAGATGCAGGGGCGATTTTGGATGACCTGGGGCAATTGAATGTCCGCTTGGGCATGACCACCAATGCGATTCTTCTGGCCGACCACTTTGAGCGCCTCAAGCGAATTGGCTTGACCTCGCTCAACATCAGCCTGGATACCCTCCAACGGGAGCGCTTCCGGGTGATGACCCGCCGGGACCAATTTGAGGTGGTCCACCGGAATATCCTGCGGGCCCTCGACGAGGGCTTCCGGGTCAAGGTGAATGCAGTGGTGATGCGGGGACAGAACGAGGACGAATTGGTGGACTTTGTGCGCTGGACCAGGGACTTGCCGGTGCATATCCGCTTCATTGAGTTCATGCCCTTCGATGGGAACGCGTGGAAATGGGACCTCGTGGTGGGGCACCAGGAGATGTTGGGGATGATTGAAGAGGAATTCGAGGTCGAAAAATTGAAGGACGGGCCCAACAGCACGGCCAAAGCCTACCAGGCCCGCGGCCACGCGGGTACTTTCGCGGTGATCAGCACCATTACTGAAGCCTTTTGCAGTTCCTGCAACCGCATCCGCCTCACGGCGGAAGGCAAGCTCCGCAATTGCCTCTTTTCGCGGTCCGAAACCGATTTGTTGACGCCGTACCGGCAGGGGGAGGACATTCGACCCCTGATCGTGGAGGCGATCCACAACAAGCACGCCCGCCTGGGCGGGTTGCCCGAGTTTCAGGACGAGGAACGCATCCAGTCCGAAATCTCGCAGCGGGCCATGGTCAAAATTGGGGGCTGATTACTTCCGCAATGCCTTTTCGAAGACCGGGGGAAGCTGATTGGGGTGCAAGTCCTTGGCGATGATGGTATGGTTCGCATCCAGGACGTACGCCTCGGGCGTAATGTCGATGTGGTACTTCTTGTAGTAGCGACTCTCGTAATTGGGATCGATGACATTGTGAAAGTCCTGCATCTTGTATTTCTCCACGAATTCCTTCCACTTATCGACTTCCGGATCATTGCAGAGGGCATAAACTTCCACGCCTTTGGCCTTCCATTCCTTCATCAAATCCACCAACACCGGCGTCCGTTCCTTGCAGTGGGAGCAGGTATAGGAGTAAATGTACACGACGGTCAGCGGTGAATTCAGGCCGTAGATGCTTTCGTATTCTCCATTGACATTTTTACAGCGCAAATCCTCTCCCTTCATGCCCAGCATACTCACCCGCATATCGTCGACCTTGCGGCGGATTTTCTTCAGTTCATCGGGGCTGTCCTTGTACCAGAAGGCCCGCTCGTCGGTAAAGTATTTGTCGACGAGGTGGACGAGGACTTTTTCGCCGCCCATGATTTTGGGCTTCTCGTACTTGATCGCCAGCCAATTCACGATGAATTTGAAGACTTCTTCATCGGCCAGGGACTGCTCTACGATGGGATCGACGTATTTGATGATGGAATCGGGGCGCTGGGGAGTCAATTGTTCGACGTAGTTCTTCAACTTGTTGAAGACGACCGGAGTGCGGAGCAAACGACGGTCGGCAAAGTCCAGGTTGTCAAAATAGGCATTCCGGTAGGCCATCAGCTGGGCCAGGGTATCCAATTGGCCGCTGGCTTTCTTGGGGTAGGTCAGCTCGGGATTTTGACCGGAGGATTTGAAGACGGTAAAAAATGATTCGGGATGATCTTTTTCGAAGGAAGCGAGGTGTTCGGTCCGTTCCGCGAGGAGTTTGTCCCGCTTGCGCGTGAGAAAGGGCCGGTTCATATCGCTGGCCGGAAGGGCTTTCAGGGCCCGGTCGGTGGAATCAAAGCGCATCCGCCAGGTGCGTTCCCATTTCTGGTTGAACGTAAACAGCTCATTGTCCACGGACCCTTCAACTTCCACCGAACCAATCAGGTCGTTGCGGTTGGCGCGGAGGGTGAAGTCCTGGTCCTTGTCGGCGAGAAACTGGATGAAGGTCCGCTTGTCGGGGAAGACAAAATAGTACAGTCCGCCTCCGAGGGCCTCTTCGCGCTCCAATTTGGCGACGCCATTCTCCGCGAGAATGGTATCCGACAAATAATTTTGGTCCCCCACCATCCCAATGATCCGGCACCAACCCGTAGGCAGGCCCTGGATTTCAAAGGTTATATTCGTTCCCCCCTGGGCCATCAGGCCCCCACTCATGAGCAGTAAGCAAACAATCAGTACGTTTCTCATAATCATTGATCCGTCTCTACAATAATAGCCGGTCTGCCCCTTTTTTTCAACCATTGCCCTCAATCCCAAGCCGCTTTCAAGGAGCAGGAGCACAAACTTTTTAGAATTGGCAAAAGAAAAAAGAGGCCTCCGACCGGGAGAACCTCTTTGCATGGCTGAAAAATATTGGGTAGGTAGGTAATCAGAATTGGGCTTCTTCGGTGCTGCCCACCATGGCCACGGTGGATGCGGCACCTTGCTGGACCGTATTTTGAACCATGTCAAAGTACTGGGTCCCGACGAAGGTCTGGTGCTTGACGGCCTTGAAGCCAGCGGCCTGGAGGCCAAATTCCCGCTCCTGCAACTCGCTGTAACCAGCCATTCCCCGCTTTTTGTACGCGAGGGACAACTCGAACATGGAGGTATTCAGGGCGTGGAAGCCGGCGAGGGTGATGAACTGGAAGCGGTAGCCAAGGGCGCCGAGTTCCTCGCGGAAGGTCAGGAGTTCCCGCTCGTTCATGTGCATGGCCCAATTGAAGGACGGAGAGCAATTGTAGGCCAACATCTTGCCAGGGTATTTTTCGTGGATGGCCTGGGCAAATTCACGGGCCTGGCCGAGGTCCGGGTGGGACGTTTCCATCCACACGAGGTCGGCGTAGGGCGCGTAGGCGAGGCCCCGGTTGATGCCTTGTTCCATGCCATTGTTCACTTTGTAGAAGCCTTCCGCCGTGCGTTCACCCTGGATGAATTTCCGGTCGCGGGGATCGATGTCCGAAGTGAGCAGGTTCGCAGCCTCAGCGTCGGTCCGGGCAATGACGATGGTGGGAACGTTCATGACGTCCGCTGCCAGACGGGCCGCCACGAGCTTGTTGATGGCTTCTTGCGTGGGAACCAGGACTTTGCCGCCCAGGTGGCCACACTTCTTGGCCGAAGACAATTGGTCTTCAAAGTGAGCGCCGGCAGCGCCGGCCTCGATCAGGGCCTTCATCAATTCGAAGGCATTGAGGTTGCCGCCAAAGCCGGCCTCGGCATCGGCGACGATCGGCACCATCCAGTCGATATTGCTTTCCCCGCTGACCGATTGGATTTGGTCGCGGCGCAAGAGCGCATTGTTGATCCGCTTGACCACGGAAGGCACCGAGTTGGCGGGATAGAGGGATTGATCCGGGTACATTTCGCCGGCCAGGTTGGCGTCGGCGGCGACTTGCCAGCCGCTGAGGTAAATGGCTTCGAGGCCCGCCTGGACTTCCTGGACGGCCTGGTTGCCGGTCAGGGCGCCGAGGCCAGCCGTGAAGGACTGCGTGGTGAGCCGGTGCCACAGCTTTTCGGCTCCCTGGCGGGCCAGGGTATATTCGATGTCAACTGATCCGCGAAGTTTGATCACCTCGCTGGCTTGGTAGGGGCGCTGGACATTTGCCCAGCGGGGATTGGTCAGCCACTCCTGTTCCAGTTGAATAATTCTGTTTTCTTTCATTTCTTTAAAATTCGAGTTCAATAATGCGTTGAATTCATCCCCTTTTCAGTCATCGCCAAATGCCCTGGGAAGGGGAATTTTTTTGTTATATGATTTCGTAAGCCGGCAAGGTGAGGAATTCCACAAAGTCTTGGTTGCGGACCAGGGTATCGAAAATCTCGATCGCCCGTTGGAATTGGCCGCCCTGGAACCGGTCGGTCCCCACGTAGGCCTCAATTTTTTCCAATTCCAGCGGCAACATTTCCCGGTACAATTCATAGGTAATGGTGCGTCCGTCCTCCAGTTGGGAGCCGTTGAAAATCCACTGCCAGATCTGGGTCCGGCTGATTTCGGCCGTAGCTGCATCTTCCATCAGGTTGTAAATGGCCGCCGCACCATTTCCCCGCAACCAACTCTCCAGGTACAGAATGCCCACATTGATGTTCAGGCGCAGGCCTTCTTCGGTGATGGTGCCCTCGGGAACCTCCACCAGGTCTTCCGCGGTGATCGACAAGTCGTCCAACTGTTTGTGGACCTGATTGGGACCCGGCATGTGGGCGTCGAAGATTTCCATGGCCACGGGCACAAGGGCTGGATGGGCCACCCAAGTGCCATCGT
Organism: uncultured bacterium; assembly: GCA_963923035.1. Taxonomy (GTDB): domain Bacteria; phylum Bacteroidota; class Bacteroidia; order J057; family JADKCL01; genus CAWUKT01. Next base: position 25,748 of record CAWUKT010000080.1, on the reverse strand, counting down.
GGCCATTTTGCACTTCTCTGAGTTTATCGTTGCGTACCTTTTCCAAGGCCGCTTCATTCTTTTCCGGATTGTTTTTGATCGGAATCTGAGCCGCCATGCCGCCCATGGCGTGTACGCCCCGTCGGTGACAAGTCTGGATCACCAATTTCGAGTAGGCCTCCATGAAGGGCGTCGCCATGCCGACCTGGGCGCGGTTTGGAAGGACGTAGCCGGGGACATTGCGGAGCTTTTTGATGTAGGAAAAAATATAGTCCCAACGCCCGCAGTTGAGCCCCGCAGAATGGGCCCGCAGTTCGTAGAGGATTTCGTGCAATTCGAAACTGGCCAGGATGGTCTCGACCAATACCGTCGCCTTGATGGTGCCCTGGTGGATTTGGAGGTAGTCTTGGGCGAAAACAAAGACATCGTTCCAGAGGCGGGCCTCGAGGTGGCTCTCCAGTTTGGGGAGGTAGAAATAGGGGCCGCTGCCGTTGGCGAGGAGTCGGGTGGCGTTGTGGAAGAAATAAAGGCCGAAGTCGACCAGGCTTCCGCTCATCCGCTCGCCGCGGAACCGGAGGTGCTTCTCTTCGAGGTGCCAGCCTCGGGGTCGGACCATGAGGGTGGCCGTGTTTTCCTTGAGGGTATAGTACTTTCCATTCACGGGATGCGTGAACTCGATGGTGCCCGCGATGGCATCGCGGAGGTTGATCTGGCCCTGGATCGTATTGTCCCAGTTGGGGGTATTGCTGTCTTCAAAGTCCGCCATGAAGACTTTGGCACCGGAGTTCAGGGCATTGATGACCATTTTGCGGTCCACCGGACCGGTGATTTCCACCCGCCGATCCAGCAGGTCGGGCGGGGTCGGAGCCACTTTCCAATCCGCGACGCGGATTTCAGCGGTGTCTTCGAGGAACGTAGGCAGTTCACCGGCGTCGAGCCGGGCCTGGGTGGATTCGCGTCGGGCAAGGAGTTCGAGGCGGCGGGAATTGAATTTTTGGTGGAGGGCAGCCAAAAAATCCAGGGCCGGTGAGCTGAGAATGTCGCCAAATCCCGGCTTCAATTCTCCGAGCACCGTGACCCTTTCTATCATCGTTTGGTTTTGCATAGCCTTTTCATATTTCGAGCAATATATATAATTATTCGCAATTAGCGGAAATTCCGCTAAAAATAATTATTCCGTTTCTAGCGATGCTTGGCTATATTTGATTTCGTTCCTCTTTTTCTTGCAGAAGTCAGAAAATCAAGTGTTTATGATAAGCGAGGATCAAATCATCAAGCTGGTATTCGGGTTCAAAGTGCGGTATTTGCGGCGGCAAAAGGATTTCTCTTACCAGGAATTGTCGGGACTTACCGGTTTGTCCACTTCCTATTTGAATGACATCGAGAAGGGAAAACGGTACCCCAAACCGAATAAAATTTCCCGCTTGGCGGAGGCGCTGGATGTCGATTATAATTTCTTGGTGGGCCTGGATGCGTCGAAAAAATTGCAGCCGATCATCGACCTGATGACGTCCAAGTTTTTCAAGCTGTTCCCGCTGGATGAATTTGGGATCAGCCAGGAAAAGCTCATCGAATTGTTCGCTCAGACCCCCGACCGCGTCAATGCGTTTATCTCCACCATTTTCCGATTGGCCCGCAACTACCAGATCAAGGGAGCCGAATTCTACAAAGAGGCCTTGCGTTCCTACCAGGACATGCACAACAACTATTTCCCGGAACTGGAACGCCAGAGCAAGGAGTTCAAGCGCTTTTATTCGATTGAGGATGATGGGCCGTTCACCCCGGAGTTTTTGGAGGAGCACCTCCAGGAGCTGTACCATGTCCGGGTGGACCGGGAAACTTTGGCCGGGGACAAAATGCTGCGGAGTGTCCGCTCCTATTTCAGTCCGAAGACTAAGACGCTTTATTTAAAGAAGGGCATCTCCCGCGAGCGGGAAAGTTTCCTGCTCGCGCGGGAATTGGGCTTCCAGTTCCTTGAACTGGACAAGCGCCCGCTGGAAACTCCGCCCCAGAAGATCGACTCCTTCGATTTGCTGCTCCACAACTACAAGGCATCTCACTTCGCGGCGGCTTTGTTGATGGATGAGGACCGGCTGGCGGAGGACATCCGCCAGGTGGCCCGCCACAATACCTGGAGCCCGGACCTTTTCCTAGACCTCCTCGAAAAGTACAAGGTGACGCCCGAGATGCTGCTGCAACGCCTCACCAATATTTTGCCCCACCACTTCGGCATCCAGGACCTGTTTTTCCTCCGCATCGAAGGAAGCCTGGACCTGAAGACATTTTCCATGACCAAGGACCTCCATTTGTCCCAACTCCACAGCCCCTACAACAACGAGCTCCACGAACATTTCTGCAACCGTTGGGTATCGGTCACCACGCTGAAGAAGCAAAGGATGGGCACGCACTATTCCGACCAGCCCCTGGTGGCGGACGCCCAAATCTCTCGGTATTGGGAGACGAACAGCGAATACCTGTGCATTTCGATTGCTAGTCCGCGCTTCGGAGAACCGGACCGCGGGGTGAGCGTTACCATCGGGATGCTCCTGAACACCCATTTGCGCAGCATTTTCTATTTCCTCAGCGACCCCCAACTCCCTGTGCGGGAAGTACACACGACCTGTGAGCGGTGCGGCATCGCCAATTGTGAGGCAAGAGGAGCATCGCCCCGGATTTTGGAGGAGAAGCAGCGCAAAGAGGAAATCTTGAACCACTTGGGAGAATTGAATTGAAGGCTGGCCGGAAGAGTAGAAGATGGGAAAATGGGGACAACCCGAATCCCTTTTTCCCGTCATTTTTCCCATATTGTCCGCCAAACCCAACTGTATGTACCTCTTCTTCGACACGGAAACCACCGGACTTCCCCGCAATTACAAGGCGCCTGTTTCCCAGACCTCCAACTGGCCGCGGATGGTTCAGATTGCGTGGATCATGGCGGGGGAGGATGGAAATGAGGTGGAGGAAAACAGCTTCATCGTGCGTCCGGAAGGCTATACGATCCCCGCATCGTCGACGCAGGTACACGGGATCAGCCAGCACCTGGCTGAAACTTCCGGCGTGGCCCTCTCCGAGGTCCTGCACCAGTTCGCCCGGGCGGTCGAAGCGAGTACGTTGGTGGTGGGCCACAACGTGACCTTTGACGAGAAGATCGTCGGAGCGGAATTCATCCGCAAGGAGGTGCCCCACCAATTGTGGCACCGGGAGCGCATCTGTACCAAGGTCGAGTCCACGGACTTCTGCCAATTGCCCGGCAAGTACGGCTTCAAATGGCCGACCCTGGACGAACTTCACCGCAAACTGTTTGGAAAAACATTCCCGAACGCCCACGATGCACTCGGAGACGTTCGGGCCACGAAGAAATGCTATTTCGCCCTTCAAAAACTGGGCGTGGTTTAATCTATTTTGACGACCCGTCGGACCACGACGGCTTCGCCTTGTTGCAACCGGAGGAAGTAGACACCGGTTCCCAATGCTGGGGTCAATACGCGGAGGTCGTTGATGCCTTCCTCCAGGACATAATTCTTTTGCACGACCCTTCTTCCTTCCACATCCAGCACTTCCAGTGCCAGATTTTCGCCGCCTTCCCCGATGACCGCCAAGCCCAGCTCGTCGCCAAAGGGATTGCCGTGGATCAGGACATTGTCCTCGAATTGGGTCTGGGGCCGGTCGTAGACCTTGCGGATCATGGCCCGCTCCTGCGGCGTCAATTCGCTGTCGTCGAGGACGCCACCCTTCATGTGGACGGTCAGGACCATGTCTTCTGGGTAGAGGCTGAGCTCGCCGGACAGGTGGGAGCCCGGCGCAAATGTCAACCGGCTGCCCCGGTGGAGTTCAATTTCAATGGGACGGGGATCGGGTTCGTTGATGTAATCACCAATGATCAAGGTATTTTGAATGGTTAGTGCTGCGTCTTTTTGCAGAATGAGTTTGCCGCCTGACCGCAGGGCCAACATGCCCTGGCCTTTGTGTCCGTAGTCGAGTTTGCTCCCCGGTACCATCTCGAAGGTACTGCCCCGCCCAAACATGAGGCAGCCCATTTTGTCGCTGAATGAGATTTTGCCGTCGTGGAAAGTGAAGTCGTTGCCCCGTTCGAAGACCAATTCCGCGAACCCAAAGCTGCAAATATTGCCCCCGGTATTGATGAGGTTGTAGGTATGGCGGATGGTATCTCCCTGGACGAGCCCGCCGCGCAGTTCCACGAAGGGCTGGGCGATGAGGTAGGTACCAAAATCCAGAATGATCTCGATCTGTTCCTGGTTAGGAGAATTCGGAACGGGATTGACGTCGACGTAGGAAATGTGGTTGGCGTCCGGGTAAGTGGTGTCCCCGTACATGAGCATCTTGTTGGGGCAAATGAAGCTGGGGCAATTCCCGGAGAATTGGGTGAGGAAGACTTCGTAGTTGAAACCGTTGAAGCTGGCTTCCATTTCCCGGACTTTCTCGGTGGAGAAGGTCATGTCGTCCAGGCCGACAAATGTGAGTCGGGCTGAATCGGGGGCGATGGGCGGATTGTTGGGGGTCAGCTTGAGCCAGAATCGGCTGAGGGAGTTGCCGCCGGGGAAGCGTTCGGTGGGAAAGCAGAACTCGCCCCCGAAAAAGTTATCGAATGCCATATTGTACCACCGGGTGGTGGTCCCGGTCCCGGCGCTGTCGGGAATTTCGACGCCCAGTTCCATACCCGAACAGAATTCCTCCTTGCAGGTATCCCCGTATTGCCACATGGTAAAGGGGCTGGGGAAGCCGGAAAAATTGATCTTGTAGAGGGCGTTGCTGTCCAGGGCGACCGAACTCCCATTGCTCTTCAGGGCTGCATTGAAATAGACGGGCAGGTCGCGGTTCAGGTCGCCGCCGCGGATGAAGGCACCGGTGGTCATTCCGGGGACGTCGGAGGGAATGCAGCTGGAATCAATGGGGCCCCACCGCGTGGAGTCGAGGGTTTGGAAGGCATTCCATTGAGAGGGGTGGGTATAAAGAACGGAGGAATCGTAAGGACAGGGTTCAGTGACACTGAACTGGAACAGGTTGTTTGGAATGTTTTGGCTAGAAAGGATCGCTGGAAAGCAGAATACAGCAAGGAGTCCCAAGGGGACAAATCGATAAAAAATGATTTTCATGGCGTTGATAGATCGGGTGGATAGTATCGTGATAGGAAATTAGCCTTTCTCCTCCCGCCCTTCAATTCGATCTGGGCCCATTCTTACCCATTCAGCTCCATTTATCCATTCGATTTTTCCATCCGAATCCAGCTTTTTTCTGCCAACTCCCTTCCCATTACCAGTTTGGGACTGGTTGAGGTCGGAAACTCCCCGTTTCGGGCATCCCCCAAAAGATCGAGTTCATTTTTCCCCGCATATTACGTCCCCAAATGAAAAAACCGGAAAAAGACCCAGGCCTTTTTCCGGTTATATTGCTGTGAACCGCTCTTTTTAGCGCTCTTTCTTCATTTTTTCGAGGGCCTTCTCCGTGGCACTGGCATCTTCCCCAGACTCTTTCGCCAAGGCGATGGACTCTTCGGCCGCCTCAATCGCGCGGTCGAGCTGGCCATTTTTGTACAGGAGCATGGCGTAGGTGTCCACGACGGCGGAGCTACGGTCGGTTTCCATGGCCTTTTCCGTCCACACAATGGCCATTTCTACATACTCAGGATCGATTTCTTTGGTCTCGTAGACCTCCCAAGCCTTGTTGTTCAAGGTATTCGCATCGGCGTAGCGGCCTTCCTGCACCCACTCGTGGAGAGTTCGGTAGCCGGCTTCGAGCCCTTCTTCTTGTTCGATCCAGGTCAGGGTCAGCCCGTGGTAATAGCCCATCATGTCTTCGGGAGCCTTGTTGTCCTGGAAGACCTTGGCGAGCGATGCCACTTTCTCTTTGTCGGAGGCCCGGATGGCCTGTTCATAGGAAACGACGTGGTTGAGATAGTACTTTTTCTCGGTCTGCTCCTTCCCAAATTTTTCATCGAACTGGGCCCGGTTCTCCATGAAATAGGTCCAAAACTCATCTTCCACGCTGTACATTTGGCGCAAGAAGAAGGCCCAGCCCGATTCCGTCAGGATTTCCTTTGCTTCCAATCCATCTTTCAGTTCCTTGGCTTCTTTGGCGACGTCCATGCTGACTTCGGTGCCGTGCAGGACGTATTTGAAAAGCAGGTCCCGGTCGTATTTGCCCGTTTCGATTTGGGAGTACATCTGGTAAAGGGGCTCTTGGGTCTCCATCGCGGCCTTGCCCAGATCAATGAAGTCTTGTCCGGCCCGGACGCCGGCCACGCGGTGGGTGATTTTGCCCGATTCGTTGAAGAAGAGGAGGGAAGGGTAGGCCTGTACCCCATACATCTTGGCCAGTTCGAGGCCGTCTCCGCGCTCCATGTCCAACTTGACATTGATGAAGTTCGCATTGTAGAACTTGGCGACATTTTCATCCGTGAAAACATTGGCGGCCATCCACTTACAGGGACCACACCAGGTGGTATAAGCGTCCAGGAAGATCGGCTTGTCCTGCTCATTGGCAGCGGTGAGGGCTTCTTCCCAGTCGTGAATGAATTCGATGCTCTCGGCCTTGATTTGTTGACTTCCCACAGCCAACAACAGGATGAGCAGAGGATGGATGAGTTTATGCATGGTGATAGGGATTTGGTGAGTATAATTTGGTGACGTCTTCAACCATAATCAAAAACAGGGTTAAAGGTACAGAAAAGACTCAGGAAAAATTGAAATGTTGCACGGGCTACATGTCAGCTGCCGTTCGTATCTCGGTAAAAAACAGCTCGTGGTACTCGGTCAATTCTTCCTCAAAGTCCTGCATCAACTTGAAAAAGTTCGGGGAAGTGAGGTAATGGGTATTGCGGATGCGGACCCGGCGTAAGATGCGTTTCAGGATCCAGGCGATGTGCTCGGCGTCGGCGTAGGCATACAGCCACTTTTTCCGGAGGAACTTGGTCAGGTAGGTCTCGTAGTTGGGGACGGGATGTCCCACTGCGATTTCGATGGAGCGCTGTATGTCCCGGAAGGGCTGCAACGCCTCAAAATGCCCGTAATAGGATTCCAAAATCCCGGGGTTCAGGTTGATGAGCACTTTGTCCAGCAACAACTCCAACAGTATATGGCCCACAAAAAACTTCCGTTTGACCTCCAAATCGGGAAAATATTCTTCCAGCATGGTGGAAATCCGCTTGGTGGAGGCGTGGAAGGTGGGGGAAGTATGAAAAATGCCGTCCGCGAAGAAGTGGCGGTTGAGGCCGTCCAGAAAGGGGGGCGTGATCTTCCCCAGGTCCTCCTCGGAGAGGAGGCGGAGGTGGCGGGCTTTGATCCGCAGGGAGGAATTGTAGATGGAAAGTAAATCAGGTGTCGCCGCGCCAACCGTAAAATAGGAGTTGACGAGATCGCGGTCCAAGTAAAAATGGGCGACGAGATTCATAGGTACAGCGAACACTATCGAGGGGGCGAAGTTATCAATTCTTTCCCGCAATTCCCGCCCCAAACCGACAATGAGGGCCGCCGCTCTCCCTCCTTGTTCCGTGGTGCTGAGTCTTATTTGACAAAAGACTTATTGTAAGTCCCTGATTGATAGTGATGTGTTGAGGAAATGAAATACGTGCCCGCCGTTCTGAGAGGAGTCGGAGGGAAGAGGAATGAAACTGGAAAATGAACCCGAGATTTACTGGCAGGGATTCCGTGTCATCTTGCCCAGGTATTTGGGGGACTCGAGCGCTGTTTTCCGTTCGTGAGGAACGGTTTTCTCCAGGTCCAACGCTTTCCGCAATGCCTTATAAGAATCACACAACTTCTCGGACTCATAGTAGGCAATGCCCAGTCCTTCGTGGGCCAGGACGTGGTCGGGCTGGATTTTGATGGCGGACAGGAAATCGCGGATGGCCGGCGCAAACTGCTCCTGGTCGAGGTAGCACATGCCGCGTGTGAAATACGCGACTGTATAGGCCTGGTCGCTTCCTTCCTCCATTCCCAGGGCCTCGTTCAGCTTCGCAATCGCGCTGCCGTAGTCCTTGCGGTCATAATAGTACTCCCCCAGGCTCACATGGGACATGACCACTTCGGGCTCGACCTCGATCGCTTTCTTGAGATCGCCCAGGGCGAGCTCGTATTTTTTCATCTCGAGGTAGACGAACCCGCGGTTGTTGTAGAGCAGCCCCACCTTGGGGTTGTTCTTGATGCCGCGGGAATACGCGCTGACCGCGCGTTCGAGGTTGTTCAGCTTGCCGTAGCAGAAGCCGAGGTTGACCCACCCAAATTTGAGGTCGGGCCGCAATTCAAAGGCACGCTCGTAGGCCCGGGCACCTTCGTACCAGTTTTCCTGGTAGGTCTGCAACGCGCCCATCTCGTACCAGGCGCGGTAATCGTCTTCCTTGGTCTCGGTGGCTTTCTTGTAGTCGGCGAGGGCCCGCTGGTAATTCTTGAGGGCGTCGTGGGACTGGCCCCGGGACAGGTAAATCTCGTAGAGGTTGTCGCGGAACTCCCGGATGAATTCCTTGTCTTCCCGCACCTTGCGCTCGTACTGGGAGAGGGCGGTGGTATGGTAGCGAATGGCCTCGTCGTAGTCTTCGTTGCGGTAAAACAGCTCGCCAAAGGCCCAGGTGGAGGCGGGATCGTTCGGTTCGTAGGTGATTTTGTCGCGGAGCAATTGAATCGCGTCCTGCTTGCGGTCGAGTTTCATCATGGCGAAAGCCTTGCGCTCGATCAGGAACTCACTCTCGCCAATCATGGCGAGGGCCTGGTCGCAGTCGCGGATGACATTTTCGTATTGGCCCACCTGCATATAGGCATAGGAGCGGTTGGAGTAGCCCACAAATTCATCGGGAGCGAGGCGCACGTACTCGTCGAAGGCCGCGAGCGCATCCTCATCGCGGTTCATCCCAATGAGGCACCAGCCCTTGGCATTCCAGGCCCGGGTATTGCTGGGCATCTCCGCGATGGCACCTTCCGCCAAGGCCAATGCCTTGGGATATTCGCCCAATTCATAGTAGCACCAGGCCAAACCAGCCAACAGGAAGGCATTTTTCAGCGTCCCTTCCACCTCCTGACCCTTCTGAAAGTCCCGGATGGCCCGTTGGTAGCGCTTGGCATTGTAATAAGCCCAGCCCCGCCGAAAATAGAGCCAGTTGTCGGTCCGTTCCCCAATGTTCAGGGCTTTGGTAAAATAGTCGACCTGCAACATCGGTTGTTCGGCGGCCTTTCCTTGCTCATACCAGTTCTGGCCCATCAGGCTGCCTGCACCGAGCAGGAAAAAACAGAGCCCCAGCAAATACTTCGTCATGGTCATTCTTTCTCTTCGCGATAATTTCATGCAAAATTAAAGAAAACTTTTCTAGGTTGAGAGTGGGTTATGCACCTTGAGCGTTGACAACCAATCTATGCCAAGTGTCTGCCACCCGATTTATTCAACGTTCAAATTCGGGTGAAAGTCTCTTGTAAGGCAGAAAATGGAAAATGACGACCTTTCATTCCCCGCGCCTTTTTTCTATCTTATCCACCAAATCAAATGCCCTTAAAAGGCTTTTCGATGACTAGAGTATGGGTTCTTTTCTATTCTTTCAAGCTAAGCTATAAGTCTTTTTGGAGTGTATTTTCCCTTGGGGAATGGAAGATGTCGTTCGCTTGACAAGATATTCCCCTTCCAAGGCCTTGTTTTGCCTTGTTACTCATTTCCACTATCTGCACCTATGAAAAAACACGTCGTAATCATTGGAAATGGCATTGCCGGGATCACGGCGGCCCGGTATATCCGTAAGATGAGTGACCACGCCATCACCGTCATTTCCGCCGAATCCAAGCATTTTTTCTCCCGGACCGCCCTCATGTACGTGTACATGGGCCACATGCGTTTCCAGGACATCAAGCCCTACGAGGATTTTTTCTGGGACAAAAACCGGATCAGTTTGCTCCAGGCCTTTGTCACCAAGGTGGACACGGAGAAGAAGCTGCTGTTTACCTCATCGGGCAAGGATGTCCACTATGACGACCTGATCCTGGCCGTGGGATCGACCTTCAACAAGTTCAATTGGCCGGGGCAAAACCTGGAAGGGGTAGGGGGACTGTACAGCTTGCAGGACCTTGAATACATGGAAACCTATACCCGGGATGCCCAGCGGGGCGTGATTGTCGGAGGAGGACTGATCGGAATTGAGATGGCGGAAATGATGTTGTCGCGGGGGATTGAAGTGACGTTTTTGGTGCGGGAAAAATCGTACTGGAACAATGTCTTGCCCGCCGAAGAATCGGCGATGATCAACAAGCACATCCGTGAGCACCACGTAGACCTGCGTCTTGGCACGGAGCTCGCGGAGATCCTGCCGGACGAAAAGGGGCGCGTACGCGCCATCAAAACGAACACAGGCGACACCGTCGACTGTCAGTGGGTCGGCCTCACGGCCGGCGTCCACCCGAACATCGGGTTCCTCGAGGGGTCGGGCATCGACACCCAACGCGGGATCATGATCGACCACCACTTCCGCACCAGCGCCCCGAACGTCTACGCCATCGGAGATTGCGCCCAGTTCCGCGACCCCCTCCCGGGGCGGCGGCCGCTGGAGCAAATCTGGTACACCGGCAAAATGCACGGAGAAACCGCCGCGCTGAACATCTGCGGCCAGGAACGCTCCTATACCCCCGGCGTCTTCTTCAACTCGGCCAAATTCTTCGACATTGAATACCAGACCTACGGCGATATTCCGGCGAAGATGCCCGATCACATCGACACCTTGTATTGGGAGCATTCCTCTGGTTACCACGCTATCCGGATCAACTTTGAACAGGCGACCCGTCGGGTGACGGGCTTCAACTTGATGGGCGTGCGCTTCCGCCACGAAGTCTGCGACGTCTGGCTCCGCGAGGGCCGGGACTTGGCCTACGTGGTCGAGCACCTCAAGGCCGCCAATTTTGACCCCGAGTTCTTCGCGACGTTCGAAAGCGAAGTGGCCAGCCTGTACAACCAGCGCTTTCCCGACGCGCCCATCCGTCAGAAATCCAAGCGCAGCTTGAAATCGATGATTTTCGGTAGCCGCCGGCAACCAGCTCCCGCAGTGGACCTTTCTGCACCCTCTAAATAAAATATTGAAACCAATCCCAAGAATATAGGATCAATGAGCAACCAAGTTAACAATACGATGTCGCTGACCCCGCCGTCACAGATGAATGTGTCGGAACGGGTGGGCGGATTGATCGCAGGGGTAGGCGTGCTGCTGATGTACGTTTTCCTGATGAGCGCAAATACCTTTTCCACCAACCTGGGTTGGATATTTGCCTTCGCTCCCATGGCGGCAGCGGGCATTCTGCTGACCACGGATGCCCAAAAGTACACGCGGCTCGCCGCGATATTGGGGGGATCGGGGCTGTTCGGACTCGTGTTCCACCTCCTCAAGCCCCAATTCATGAACGACCCCAACTGGCTCATGTTTGCCCTGGTTTACGGCGTTCCCTTTGGCGGAGCGCTCGTCTATTATACCGGCGCCTTCGGAAAGGGACCGGCAGGAATCAAGAACCATGGGATTTACCATTCAGAGGCCACGAAGAAGGGCGGAATCATTGCCTGGATGATGACGATTGCCTTCACTGGGTTTTATGTGTTGCTCTATTTCTTCCCGAACAACCTCTACGGCTTTGTGGCTGCTTCTGATCCCTTGGCGTACGCCATGACCGGCAGCCACGTCGTCGAAGGAGGCCAGGTCACCAGCCAATGGTTCACCTACGGCCTGTTCTATACGATCCTTGTCCTGGTGATGGGCTACCGTTTCATCCTGAAATACCGCCACAGCCGCTACCAGCAATTGCGGACTTTGTCAGTGTCGTTTTTCCAGTTGGTCGCAGCCTTTATTGCCCCGGTCATCCTGGAAGGCCTCCACAATCCGGGGGAAGACGGCATTTATTACCACTACCTCAGCTATTTCTGGCCGCTGGATTACGATGCCCTCTGGCCGAGCTTTTTGGAAAAATGGGATGCGAATGCCTTCGGTAAGTTCGTGGTCATTTGGTCCATCATCATGTCCCTGATCGCAGTTCCGGTGCTGACCTATTTTTTCGGAAAACGTTGGTATTGCTCCTGGGTATGTGGTTGCGGAGGATTGGCCGAAACCGCGGGCGATTCCTTCCGCCACCTCTCCGACAAATCCTTGAAGGCATGGCGGTTCGAGCGGGTCTCCATCTACTCCGTTCTGGGGCTGATCACCTTGACGACCTTGATGCTAATGGTGGACGCCTGGATTGTTGATTTCATGGGAGAAAGTACCAAGAACTACATCACCAAAGGGTATGGCTTTATTGTAGGGCTGATGTTCGCGGGTGTGGTTGGAACCGGATTCTATCCCATCATGGGATCGCGGGTCTGGTGCCGCTTTGGATGTCCGCAGGCCGCTATTTTGGGGATTCTCCAGAAGTACTTCTCCCGCTTCCGCATTACCGCCAATGGGTCCCAGTGCATTTCCTGTGGAAATTGTTCTACCTACTGCGAAATGGGGATTGATGTCAAGTGGTATGCCCAGCGGGGACAGAATATTGTTCGGGCCAGTTGCGTGGGCTGTGGCATTTGTTCTGCGGTTTGTCCGAGAGGCGTATTGAACCTCGAAAATGGACCCACCAAGGACCGTTACAACGACAACAACCCGATTTCGATTTCTGCTGACGAAATCAAAGTGAATCACTAACTTCGCCGGATGCAGGCCAAAATTTTGGTGATTATTCCCGCATTCAACGAGGCGGAATCCATTGGAAAAGTCGTGGGAGACATTCCAGCGGGACTCGTTGAAGAAGTGGTGGTGGTGAACAATTCGTCTACGGATGCGACGGAGGAAAATGCCATCGCGGCGGGAGCCACGGTGGTCCGGGAAGACCAGAAGGGGTATGGATTTGCCTGCCTGGCCGGCCTCGCCTACGTCCAGGCCAAGCCGGAAGCCGAACGCCCTGACATCATCGTCTTCATCGATGGTGACTATTCCGATTATCCTAATCAAATGCCTGACGTCGTCCGCCCCATTCTCGAGGAGGACTACGACATGGTCATTGGTTCCCGCTCCTTGGGCAACCGGGAAAAAGGTGCCATGGCCCCGCAACAGGTCTTTGGAAACTGGCTCGCCACGCGTCTCATCCGCCTCTTTTATGGTGTTCGTTATACCGATTTGGGCCCTTTTCGGGCCATTCGCTATGACCGCCTGATGGAGCTCGAGATGGCGGACCAGACCTACGGCTGGACCGTAGAAATGCAACTGAAAGCCGCCAAGAAGAAGTTCAGGATCACGGAAGTTCCAGTTCATTACCGCAAGCGGATTGGTGTCTCGAAAATCACGGGTACCGTGAAGGGGACGATTATGGCGGGGTACAAAATTCTATTTTGGATTTTTAGATATTTGTAAAGGGGAAAAAATTCCTACGAATGGGATTAATACTGTTCATAGTCTATTGCGTTTTGTTGGGATTCATCCTGTTGTACAGTGTGGTCCAGGTGCATTTGGCAATCCTCTATCTCCGGTTCCAGTCGGCGAAGAAAAGGTTGCCGGAAGCCACTCCCGAAGTCGCCGAGGGCGATTGGCCCGTCGTGACGGTCCAGCTTCCCATTTACAATGAGCAATACGTCATCGAGCGCCTCATCGACGCGGTCGCGGCCTTCGATTATCCAGCCGACCGGCTGGAAATCCAGGTGCTGGACGACTCCAACGACGAGACCGTCGACATTGTCGCCCGCAAGGTTGAGGAATACCGCGCCCGGGGAATCGATATTCACCATGTCCGCCGACCCGAGCGGGTCGGTTTCAAGGCCGGCGCCTTGAAATACGGGATGATCGAAGCGAAAGGCGAATTCATCGCCATCTTCGACGCCGACTTTGTTCCCTACCCCAATTTCCTCCGCAAAACCATCCCCCATTTCCTAAACCCCGAAATCGGGGTGGTCCAGTCCCGCTGGGAACACATCAATGAAAACTATTCGATCCTGACCAAGCTCCAGGCCTTTGCCCTGGACGCCCACTTCTCCGTCGAACAAGCCGGACGGAATGCGGGAGGCCATTTCATCAACTTCAATGGCACCGCTGGCGTCTGGCGGCGCAAGACCATCGAAGATGGCGGCGGTTGGCAGGCCGATACCCTCACCGAAGACCTCGACCTGAGTTACCGCTCCCAACTGAAGGGTTGGAAATTCAAATTTATCGAGGAACTGGGGTCGCCGGCGGAGCTACCGGCCGCGATGAGCGCCATCAAAAGCCAGCAATTTCGCTGGACCAAAGGCGCCGCGGAGACGGCCCGCAAGAACCTGGGCAAGGTGATCCGGGCCAAATTACCCCTGGGAACCAAACTCCATGCGACTTTCCACCTGCTGAACAGCTTCCTGTTCATCTGCATTCTGCTGAGCGGAGTCCTGAGCGTTCCCCTGGTATTTTTCAAAGCCACGGATCCCCTCATCAACGAACTCTTCAAGTGGGGCACCGTCTTCATTTGTAGCCTGCTCGCCCTGATCCTCTTTTTCTGGGTCTCCCGAACCCAACGGGAAGAATCGAGGGGATTTGCGCGCTTTGCCCGCTTTGTTGGAACCTTCCCGGTATTCCTCAGCATTTCGATGGGACTTTCCCTCCACAATGCCATGGCCACCTTCGAAGGGTATATCGGCAAAAAATCCCCGTTCATCCGGACCCCCAAATTCAACATCAAGGATGTGAAAGACGATTGGCGGGAACGGGCGGCCTATCTGAAGAAAAGCCTGGCTCCCCTGACGCTGGTCGAGGGCCTGCTGAGCCTGTACTTCATGGGAGGCATTGTCCTGGGAATTTCGCTGGGCCACTACGACATGGTTCCCTTCCATTTGCTCCTGTCATTTGGATTTGGCACCATCTGCTACTTCTCCGTTCGCCACTCCATGGCCTCCGATTGATCCATGCGACGCTCGACTTCCCCCTGGCTGCTGTTCTCCTTCAATATTTCCCTGACGGGATTCATTCTGCTCCACTATTTCCTCGGTCGTTGGAGCGAGAGTTCCATTCCCGGGCTTCCCACTGACGGGATCTTCCCTGTTTTTCTGCTGCTGTTCCTCCTCTTTTTCCTCCAGTACAAGCTGATTCGGGACGAAGAACAGGAGCGTTGGGGCTTTGCCTTTTCCATCATCGCCCGTGCGGCCCTGATTTTCTGTTTGCCCAACCTCTCCGATGACTTTTACCGCTTTGTGTGGGATGGACATCTGGCGGGGAATGGGGGCTTGCTGGAAAGATGGCCTTCGGAGTGGATGGGGGAAAAGTGGATGGGGGAAAATGGGCCACCGTGGGGAAAATCGAAGGAGTTTTGGGAAATGGTATACGAGGGGCTGAATTCGAAGGAATACGCGACGGTGTACCCACCTGCCTTGCAGGTGGTCTTCCGGGCGTCCGCGGCCATTGCGGGGGAGAACCTGCTGGGCATGATCATCGTGATGAAGGTGGCGATTTTTGGCGCCGAGGTCGGCAGCCTGGTCCTGCTCCGCAAATTGTTGCGGAAATGGAAGCGCCCCACGAAGTGGGCCTTGTTGTACGGGTTGAATCCGCTGGTCATCTCCGAAATGGTCGGGAACGTCCATTTCGAGGCGTTCATGCTGTGTTTTACCTTGCTGGGATTGTGGTGGCTCGTCCAATCCCCGGAAGGTCCCCGCTACCTGTTGGCCTCCATTCCTTTCGCCCTGGCCATTTGCGCAAAGCTGCTCCCAGTCCTCTTTTTCCCCTTCCTGATCCGCCGATTGGGCTGGGGACGCTCGATTTTGCTGGGCTTGCTCACAGGTGCGTTGACCGTAGGATTCTTCGTGTTGGTCTTCGACATGGAAAATTTCGGCAATTTCCTGGATTCCGTCCGGCTGTACTTCCGCAAGTTTGAATTCAATGCGAACCTGTACTACATCGCGCGCTGGGCCCTCGGCGACCAAGGTTTCCGCGTCAGTCAAATCCTTCCCTACGTGACGATGGGGCTGATTTTGCTCGCCGCCTGGCGGCAAAAAGCGTCCTCCTGGGCCTCCTTGCCCCTCCAATTGCTCATGGCCCTCAGCATTTATCAGATCCTCCAACCCGTCATCCACCCCTGGTACATCGCGCCCCTGATTGGGCTGGCGGCCTTGACCCGGTACCGCTTTCCTGTTTGGTGGTCCGTTTTTCTGCCCCTGACCTACCTGACCTATTTCAATCCCGATTTTGAACAGCCTTGGTGGGCCTTGTGGTTGGAGTACAGCGTATTGTTCCTCGTGATTTTCTTCGAGTGGCAGTTTGAGGCGGGGAAAAAGACCCTGGAGGATTGGGTGCGGGAAAAACCATTCTTGAAACGGGCGCTTAAGAAGTCGATTCCGGCCCGGATGGCGATCAAATTGGACCGGATCGATCGGCACCTTAACAAGGGAGAGTCGATTTTGGACCTGGGGACGGGAAATGGCGGCCTTTGCCTTGAACTCCGCAACCGCGGACACCATGTACAACCCGTCGACGTCAAGAACATCAGCTTTTTTGAATCTGTCACCCCGCTCATTTACGACGGCCAAGAACTGCCCTATCCCGACGACTATTTTGATACGGTCCTGTTGATCACCGTCCTCCACCACACCCCTGATCCGGCCGCTGTATTTGACGAAGGCCTCCGGGTCGCCCGGAAACGGATCATCGTGATGGAAGACATTTACAAGAATCCATTCCAAAAGCACCTTACTTTTTTCACCGATTCCCTCGTCAACCTCGAATTTGTGGGGCATCCGCATACCAATATGACGGATGAAGAGTGGCAGGCCCTGTTCGCAGACCAGGGCTTGAACCTGGTCGCGAAAGACGAGTTCCCAACGTTGATTTTCTTCCGTCAGGTGATCTATGTGCTGGAAAAATAGGCGCTATTCCACCCAGAACTGGTACAAAGGAAAGTCGCCCGATTCGGAGAGCGGGTAAATGACAACGCGGTCGGCCCGTTCGAGATTGGCTTCAATGGCGCAGATTTCCCCCGGACAGTTTTCCTCTTCCACCCGGAAGGCCCGGGCGAAAACGATGTCATCCCCTTTAAAAAAGACTGTCTGGTACTCACCGCAGCATTTCCCGGCCAGGTGGAAGCGCTGGACAGGGCGCCCTCCCAGGTCAATTTCTGCGCCGTAGAAATGGGTCAGCGACAGGCTTGCCTCGCCGGGTTCGTTGATCTGGCTGAGTTGGAGGCGGTGTTGGACGGGGAAACGGTATTGCTTGCTGTCCACGAGGTGGGCATTCCACCCGAGATTGAAGCGGATGATTTCTTTGAACCGGGTCCAGGAGAAAATATCGCCCCGGGTGACGCTGCGCAGCCGCCCGTAATACTCGTGCAAACGCTCGTCTTCCAATTCGTGGGTCTCGGCGTCCACCGATTTGAGGTAGCCCCGGGGAATCACGCGTACATAGTGCCCGATCCGCCAGGCGGGATCGTAGAGCATCGGCAAGCGGGCCAGCAGGGGATCCGTCAGCCCGAAGTGATCCACCAGGTGGTTTTCGGCCCCGGCTCCCCAACCCACAAAACCCATATTGTACTGCAACGAGACCTTTTCGCCCCGCTCCCGCACATCCCGTCCGATTTGTTCCCACCGAAAAATCAGCCCATCGTCCTTGCCGGACCCATTCAGCAGGGCCGTATAGGGCGCATAAAAGGCCCGCTCATCGGCGATGCCATTCGCATTGATGATCTTGGGAACCTCTTCCGGGATCGGCAGCGGCTTGAACAGCGCGGGCCGCCAAATCAGGATGCCAACCAGGATCAATCCGGCGCTACCCGCCGGAATGGCCCATTGCCGGACCGCGATTTTATCGCGGGCCCACAGGCCGAGGAGGCCGAGCGCAAGGAAGAATTCCGTCGTCAGGAAGCGTCCGCCCATGAAGTCGCCGCCCACTTTGACCACATAGAACAAGCGCAACACGATGCCCAGGGCCAGAATGCGGGTGTTTTTATGCGCAATGCCCGCGACCAAGCCCCCGAGGATGACCAGAGCGGTAACGGGATCGTGTTCCAGGGTAAAGGTGAGGTAGTTCAGACCTTGGGTATACAATTCGCCGGAGGGAATGCCGGTCGAGAGCTTGGCGTAGGCGGTATTGGGGAAGGGAAATCCGTAGTAGATCAGCGAAAAGAGTTCCCAGACGATCAGGGGCGAAAATCCGAGGGCCAGTTGGCGGACGGTGTGCCAGGAGCGGTTTTGGAAGAGGTGGAGGGCGAGGGGAAAGAAAAAGAGGAGGGCCAAATCCAATCGGTTCAGCATGGTAAGGCTGGCCCACAGCGCCAAATATTCGGGGCGGCGTTTGCGGAACCATTCCCCGACAAAGGCGGCGATGAGCAAATGGCTCAGGGGATTTTCCAGGCCCGAGGTGGCGTAGTCGGTGAAGGCGTGGCTGGCGAACAGGGCCAGCAAGATCCCGAGGGCGTCCCACGAAAACCGGGTGGTATGGCGGAGCAATAGCAATATGGCCCCGGCGGAGACCAGCAGGCCGGTAATCATACTCGTATAGACGATTTCGCCGGTGACCGCATACAGCGGGATCAGCACCATCACCCACAGGGGATGGGTGAACGATTGGACCCGCTCCAGCGGGTTAAAAGTCAGGCCGTAGCCATCCACAAAATTGCGGACCGAGCGAAAGCTGATAAAAGCGTCGTCGCACAGCCACGCCGCCCACACCAGGTTGGTGAGAACCACGAGGCCCAGCAGGACCAACCCAATGCGGTCCCAGCCCCACTTTGTCATGCGACCATCATCCATTCCGTAAACATACGCAACTGACTTTTTTCATTCCAATTTTTCATTTTTCCCGAAAACCATCCCAACTTGTCAAGCAATGGAATTCGTTTCCAATTTTCTGCGCCGCCTGCCCGCCTTGACCGACGCCCGTTGGTTGGGACACCTCTTGTTTTTGATGTCCGCAATGCTGGCCGCTTGGTTTTACCAGGAGCGAATGTGCATCCTGGACGGCGGGGTCTATTCTTTCGAATTGATTCTGACCGAGGATTTTTTCACTCCGCACAACCGCTGGGGAAATTACATGATTCAGTGGTTGCCGCTGCTGGTGATCAAGATGGGGGCGAGCCTCAAGACGATCCTGATCGTCCAATCGATCTCATTCGTCCTCTTTTACTACTTCGTATTTCTCTTCGCGACCTACCTCTGCCGCCGCCCCGAATTGGGCTGGGCGATTCTGTTGTTGCAGCTATTGGTCCTGCACCGCACCTATTTTTGGCCGGTATCGGAGGTCTTCCATTCCGTGATCCTGGGGATTGGCGTGGTGGCGTGGTTTACAGGTGGTGCGGAGAAGAAATGGTGGCTGTACTATTCGGTGGCGGCCTTGCTGACGTGGCTGATGCTGATTCTGCATCCGGTGGCCCCGGCGATCATTGCATTTGGGGTGGGGCTGACTTTATTGGAAAACCACAATTGGCGGAAGTGGCAGGCGTGGATATTGCCCGGGGTCGTGGCGGCAGTATATGTGGGGTGGAAAGGACTGGGGCCGGCACCTTCGGATTACGAATTGGAGATTTTGGCGCGTCAACCCTCGTGGATGGATACACTTACCAATCTGAGGGGTTTTTCGGGGTATTGGGCGGTCTGGTTGACCCTGAAGGGAGAACTGCGGATGATTCCCAATTTCCTGGTGATCACCTTCGTGGTCCTGCTGTTCCAACGGAAATGGCTGCTCGCCGGTTTCCTGCCTCTGTTTTCCTTTGTCTATTTCCTCGCCGTGGTACGGAGCTATCCCCAGGGCGAGTCGGCATTGCTCATCCACAACGTCTGCATTCCGTTGGGCATGTTTGCGATGGTGATTGCCGTGCGCCATATTTTGCCCCGATTGAGATTGCCGGGGCTGCAATTGGGACTGCTCGTTTTCCTCCTGTTCTTTTTCCACCACAACATCTCCCAGCGCTTTGAACTGAACCGTACCCGCCTCGCATGGCACCAGAGCATGGCGGACTTCAGCGAGGAAGTTGGCGCCCGCAAATTGATCCTGCATCCGGACCATTTTCCCTCCGAATTGATTCGGATTCCGTGGGCGGTGGCCTGTGAATCGCTGTTGCTTTCCTCGGTGGACGGGCCGGAAGGAAGTATGCAGGTCTACCACATGGCGGGTCGGGAAGAGTTGTTGAAGCCGGAAAATGGGATTTTCTTTGCCTTTGCACCTTGGTGGTACAAGCGATGGGTGGTGGATCTGCCGCCTGAATTGTACGGGTTGAAGGAAGATGCATTTTACGATCTCAACGAGCCGATCCTGGCCGATTGTGGGACCATTGCCGCTGAAGTGCAGGCCGACAAATACCGGATCGATTGGGAGGAGCGGGAGTTTGAGAAAAAGAAGCGGAAACGGATTCTGGTGACGGTGAAAAATGAAGGGACGACGCCACTGCCCTCCCTCAAAGGAACCGAATGTGGGATGGGATTGGGCTATTTTTTTGAAAAGGATGGCGAAGTCTACCCGCAAGCGCCTAACCACATTCCCCTGACGGTGAATCTCCCGCCTGGAACCCAATTCCAGCAATTGGTGGACATGTATCCCCCCGAAAGCTCAGGCGAATATACCCTCCACTTTCTCTGGCGCAAGAACGAGACGAACGAGGAGGTCTACCGCGTGAGCCACGCGGTCACCGTGCATTGATCAACGGCCCAAACAGGCCAGATAGGCCTTCACCGAAGCCTCATAGCCCATGTACAGCGCATCACTGATCAGCGCATGTCCAATGGACACTTCCAACAAATGCGGGATTTGCGTATGGAAATACGCCAGGTTTTCCAGGCTGAGGTCGTGACCAGCATTCACGCCCAATCCAATGGCGTGGGCTTTTTCAGCGGCGGCCACGAAGGGCGCAACGGCTTCGGCCCGGTCCTGCGGATAGCCCACGGCATAAGGCTCGGTATACAACTCAATCCGGTCCGTTCCGGTCGTCTTGGCCGCTTCGATCTGGGCGAGGTCGGTCTCGGAGAAGATCGACACCCGGACATTGACGGCGTGAAGCCGCTCCACAATTCCTTTCAGAAAGTCCTGTTGCCCGATGGCGTCCCAGCCCGCGTTGGAGGTGAGTACCCCGGGCGGGTCCGGCACCAGTGTACACTGGGCGGGCCGGACATCCTCGACCATGGCCAGGAAATCTTCGGAGGGATAACCTTCAATATTGAATTCGACGTCGATGGCTTCGGCGATGGCGTAGACATCCGTGCGGCGGATATGGCGTTCGTCGGGGCGGGGGTGGACGGTGACCCCATCGGCCCCAAACTTGACGGCATCGACCGCGGCGCGGGTGACGTCGGGATTGTTGCCTCCCCGGGCATTGCGGAGAGTGGCGAACTTATTGACGTTGACGGAGAGAAATGTCATGGGGCAAAAGTCACAGATTCCGACTCCATTTTCAACTCTTTCGGGGAGCAAAAAAAAGCCGCCCTCATCGGGCGGCCTTATCTATGTGAAACGGGCTTTTCAGCCCATCAATTCCTTGGCTTTGGCAATGGCCGCCGGAAGTCCGGCCGGATTCTTGCCGCCCGCCTGGGCGAAGTGGGGCTGGCCGCCGCCACCGCCCTGAATTTCCTTGGCAATGGTGCGGATGATTTGACCCGCGTTGAATTGCCCGGTCAGGTCCTTGGAAACGGCCACATTCAAATTGGCTTTTTCTCCGAAACCCGCTCCCAGAACGACCACGCCACTTTTCAGGGCCTTGAGCAGCTCGAAAGCCAGGTTTTTCAGTTCGCCGGGATTGGGCACTTCCACCACCGAGGCCAGCAACTGAACGCCATTGATGGTTTCGGCCTTGCCCAGCAATTCCTCTTTCATTCCCCCGACCATCTTGCTTTGCAATTGGGCCAGTTCCTTTTCGAGTTGCTTGTGCTTCTCCATCAGGTCCTGAACGGCTTTGCGCGGATCTTTCGGGTTTTTCAGCAGGGCGGAAATCTCATCGAGGACCTGGACCTGGCCATTCAGGAGGTCGAGGGCCTGATCGCTGGTAGTGGCTTCGATTCGGCGGATCCCCGCCGCGGAGGAGCTTTCGCTGGTCAACTTGAACAGGCGGATCTCGCTGGTATTCGGGACGTGGATGCCCCCACACAATTCAATGCTGTATTCCTGGTCAAAGACGATGACCCGGACCGTTTCACCGTATTTCTCGCCAAACAGGGCCATCGCGCCCATCGATTTCGCGTCCGCAATGGGGATATTGCGGTGCTCCTTGAGGGGAATGCCAGCCGAGATTTTGGTATTGACGATGGTTTCGACCTCGGCAATTTCCGCGGCCGTCATCTTGGCCGGGTGGGAGAAGTCGAACCGCAGGGACTCAGCGCCCACATAGGAGCCGCGCTGTTCGACGTGGTCGCCGAGGACCTGGCGGAGGGCAGCGTGGAGCAGGTGAGTGGCGCTGTGGTTGGCGCGGATGCGCCGCCGGCGCTCCGCATCTACCTCGGCCAGCCATTCGCCGCTGGCATCTTCGGGCAGACGGTCTACAAAGTGGACGATCAGGTCGTTCTCTTTCCGGGTATCCAATACCTTAATAACAGTATCGCCTTTGGTGAGGGTGCCGGTATCGCCAATCTGGCCGCCGCTTTCGGCGTAGAAGGGTGTTTGGTCGAGGACGACCTGGTAAATCTGTCCTTTGGCGGTGGAGGAAGTCCGGTGCCGGGCAATATGGGTGCTGCCTTCGGTCGTGTCGTAGCCCGTGAAGACGGGCAGCCCGTCCATGGCCATGACTTCCACCCAATCCCCTGCTTTTACTTCGGATGCGCCCCGGGAGCGGTTGCGTTGCTCCTCCATCTTGGCATCGAATCCAGCGAGGTCGACGGTCCAGCCCTTTTCTTCGGCCATCAATTCGGTCAGGTCGACCGGGAAGCCGTAGGTATCGAAGAGTTTGAAGGCGAAGGCGCCATCCACGGTTTTGTCGGCAGCTTTGTGTTCGCGAACATAGTCGTCGAACAACTGAGTGCCGCGGGCGAGGGTGCGGAGAAAGCTGGTCTCTTCCTGGTGAATGGTCGTCTGGATGAAGTCGACCTGGGAAAGGATTTCCGGGAAAATGTCGCGGTAGGCCTCGGCCCAGACGGGGACGAGCTTGTAAATAAATGGGGCCGTTTGTCCCAAAAAGGTGAAGCCATAGCGGGATGCCCGGCGCAGGATGCGGCGGATGACATACCCGGCGGCATTGGAACTCGGAAGCTGGCCATCGGCGATGGCGAACCCGACGGCCCTGACGTGGTCGGAGATGACCCGGATGGCAATGTCTGTTTCCTCCTTGTTGCCATAAGTATGGCCAGTGGTCTTTTCCAGGAATTGGATGTAAGGAGAGAACACATCCGTGTCATAATTGGATGATTTGTCCTGGAGCACCATGGCGAGTCGCTCGAAGCCCATCCCGGTGTCCACGTTTTTGGACGGGAGGCCAACCAGGCTGCCGTCGGACTGGTGGTTGAACTCCATGAACACCAGGTTCCAGATCTCGATGACCTGGGGATGGTCCATGTTGACGAGCTCATGCCCAGGCTGTTGGGCCTTTTCCTCTTCGGTGCGAATGTCCACGTGAATCTCAGAACAGGGGCCACAGGGTCCCACATCCCCCATTTCCCAGAAATTGTCCTTCCGGTCAAATTCCAGAATCCGGTCTTCGGCGATCCACTTTTTCCATTCCGTCCGCGCCTCTTCGTCCACTCCCAATCCCAGCTCTTCATCTCCCCCAAAAATCGTCACGTAGATCTTGCCAGGGTCGATTTTGTACTCATTGACCAGGAGGTCCCACGCCCACTCGATGGCCTCCTTTTTATAGTAATTCCCGAAGGACCAATTGCCCAGCATTTCAAACATGGTGTGGTGGTAGGTATCGCGGCCTACAACCTCTAAATCGTTGTGTTTACCGGATACACGCAGACATTTTTGGGTATCTGCTAACCTCGGTGCCTTCGGAGGCTTGATTCCGAGAAAATTATCCTTAAATTGGTTCATTCCTGCATTTGTAAAGAGAAGAGTGGGATCATCCTTTACAACAATGGGGGAGGAGGGAACAATCTCATGACCCTTCGATTTGAAATAGTCAAGAAATGTGCGACGGATTTGAGAGGACTTGATCATGGACGAGACACTTAATTTGGTTGTAATAATAGACAGTGGAAAAAATCATATTGCGTTTGCAATTACTTAATTAATGCCTATCTTTACTCCTGTGGATAACTTGTGGATAAGCTCAAAAAATTTGGCTTAACGGAAGTAAATCTTAGGATTTGTATAAGGATCAGCATCGCAAGAGAGTTACATACGATCAGGTTTTAAATGCTGCAAAAGTAATAAAAAAGAGTTTCTTTTTATGGCGCGAATCAAATATTACTACGACACGGAGACGTGTAGTTTTGAGAAGGCCCGGTTGGACACCAAGACTATCCTTCGTAGAGGATTGGTCTACACAGTGTTTGGCGGTTTCGTAGCTGTCCTGGTATTCATCTATATGGATCTGTACCACGATAGCTACGAAGCGGCGACACTGAAGGAAGAAAACGCAACGCTCGCTTCTCAGATCTCCCGCTTCGACAAAGACATCCAGGAACTTGAAAGTGACCTGTTGTCTCTCCACGAAAAAGATGAAGAGGTCTACCGGACCATCCTCAATGCCGACCCCATTGACAACGAATGGAAGAAAGGTGGCATGGGAGGAGCGGCCCACGACCACGACCACATGGAGGAGGCTTCCTTCGAAGACACCCGCAAGCGACTCGAGCGCATCCAGACCCGAATCCGGGTCCAGCAAAACAGCTATAAATCCTTAATTTCTATGATGAAAGGAAAGGAAGAAGAGCTGCAACACATGCCTTCGATCCGACCGGTCAATACGGATTTGATTTCCGGGTTCGGTTATCGTTTCCATCCGATCCTCCACGTCAAGAAACTGCATACCGGTTTGGACTTCCGGGCGCCGATTGGCACCCCGGTCTACGCCACCGCCGACGGAGTCGTCGGCCATGCGGGACGCAGTGGAAATGGCTACGGAATCCACATCGATCTGAAGCACGGTTACGGGTACGAAACCAAGTACGCCCACCTCTCCAAGGTAATGGTGCGGGAAGGCCAGAAGATCAAGCGGGGAGACATCATCGGACTGACCGGGAATACCGGATTGTCCAAGGGGCCGCACCTGCACTACGAGGTGAAGAAGAATGGAAAGAAAATCGACCCAGTTGACTTCTTCTACTCCGATTTGGCACCCGAGAAGTTTGTCGAGTTCAAGAAAGTGTCCCAGCAATACAACGAATCGATGGATTGATGGCGGATAAAGAAGTAATCAAGAAAAAATATTTCAGCATCGGCGAGGTCGCGACCCGTTTAGGGGTCAAGCCCTCGCTGATTCGTTTTTGGGAGACGGAGTTCCCTCAACTCTCTCCGCGGAAGAACCGCAAGGGCAACCGGACCTACAATGAAAAGGACCTGGAGGTCCTCGACAAGATTTATTACCTCGTCAAGGTCCGGAAGTATACCCTGGCTGGAGCCCGGGAAAAGCTGAAGCAAAATCCCAAAGACGTCGAATACGAACAGAAAACCCGCGATACCCTCCTGCGGGTCCGTGATTTTCTCCAGGAATTGAAGGCAAATTTGTAGGCGAATGGGCCGCCTGAAAAAAGCGAATATTCTTTTGGAGGAATTCAGGAACAATCCTTAACTTTGTCACCCACAAAAACCGAGGTGTAGCTCAGTTGGTAGAGTACTCGTCTGGGGGGCGAGTGGCCGCTGGTTCAAGTCCAGTCACCTCGACACAGGTTTCGGCCTTTCCAATTCGGAGAGGCCGTTTCTTTTTGTGCGCCCGGCATGGCGCGCTACTCTAGGGTTAAAGTCCCGAGCACGCCCG
>CAWUKT010000079.1:0-33733 GCA_963923035.1 uncultured bacterium | reverse complement strand
ATACCGTAAAGGTACGAATAAAATAGTTTATTAACTAATGAGCCGCCACACTAGTATATAGAGACTTGAAGTATGAGCACCAAACGGAGAAAATTCCGATGTTCATATCTGTTTTTAGCTGGCTGGCAAGAATGAAAAGCAGACCTTTTCCTTCGCGCAAAATGGTTTTAAAAAAAAGCTCTCGAAAACTAATTCTAAAGTGCTGAGTGAGATCAAAATCTTGTGTGGAGATGTTCTTTCTGGCTTATATCTCCCTGGATCGCTACTCAAAATCCTTCAAAGAAAAGAAGAAACCACTGTTACATGTCTTGGTATCGTCATTTCGTTCTGCAAAAAGGAAGGGTTCGCCATGAAAAAATCCTTTAGAACGTATTCAATGGCTAAACGACTTTCCCGCCACTTACTCCGGGGCTTTTATCAGAACTGAGGTAACCTGGCAAAACAATGAGGCTCTATTACCGCTAGGTCCCAGGTTTTCAAATAAATTCTTTAACGACACGAATAATATCTTTTCTCCTATGAACAATGAATCAGAAATCAAAAGACCCATCAGGATTGGATTGATTTTGGCCGGTGCTGTGACAGCTGGGTGTTTTACCGCCGGTGCCCTGGACTATCTCTTCAATACTCTTCGTATGTGGGAGGAGGCATACGTTGAAGATCAGAGGAAAGATCCTGCGGATAGACTAGAGATTCCGAAGCCAAGTATCATGATCGACGTGATTGCAGGCGCGTCTGCAGGAAGTATGAACGCTGCAGTGGCCCTACTGGCCTTGTTATCTAGAAAATTTGAAAGTGAAGTAAAAAGGGAAGGCAAGTCCGTAAGTATTGAGATTGAGGCTGAAAGGAATCTTTTATACCAAACTTGGGTCAATTATCTCATAAGGTTGCCAGAAGATAAGGTAGATGGTTTGCTAGCCACCAAATTATTCTCTACCAGTGATATTTCGGGGAAAGACAGTGAAAAGGTAAAGTCTTTGATCAACGCGAAACTTATCGAAGACGTTGTCGATGAATTAAAGAAAATTTTAAAGAAGACCGGAGGCAATGAACTTCCCGCATTTGTAAATTCCAAACTGGAAGTTTTAATGACGCTGAGTAACCTCAGAGGTATTCCGGTTGATCTTTCCTTCGGTGAAGAGCGCGCTCACAGAATGACTTATCACAAGGCTTACGCCCACTTCAAGAGAGGTCATTCCAATGAAGACAAAGGTAAATACTCTCTTGACTTCAAATCCGACAATGATATTGATAACTTTTTGAGGTGTGCAAGGGCCAGCGGTGCCTTTCCGATTGGTTTACGGAGTGTCTATCTCTCGGAGATAGAGAAGGAGTACATCGAGATCAACTTAAAGAAGATCTTCCAAACTGATAGCATTACTCCACAAGTTCCTGACATCTTTGAGTTTCAGGCAGTAGATGGCGGAATGACAAACAATGAACCGATTGGAGAAGCCTTGCGGATCATGAAAGATTTTGGCCATGGTGAGGCAGTTGCAAAAAAACTGCTTATGATTGACCCTTTTCCAAGTTCTTCGGAAGAATTGTCCAGAGAGGATTTGGAAAAAAAGGATTCATTACTTGACATTGTGGGTGGATTGTACACGACGCTCAGGAATCAAGTACGATTTAAAGAGAACGATATTAAAGAGTTATTTACCGAAGAATCTAAGGGACCGAAAAGAGGGATGATTTGGCCGACACGATTTGAATATGTCTTATTGGATGGTCAAGAGAAAAGGAATGAGGCAAAACCGCCTATTGCAACTGAGGCAATTGACGGTTTTGCTGGTTTCTTTCATCATCAGTTTAGAATACATGACTATAAGTTGGGTATGAAAAACTGTCAGAATTACTTGCGTTGGTTTTATTCTCAAGAACCAAAAGCGGCTGCCTTGCCTGAAGAATACAAATGGTCGGAAAAGTTCAAGAAGGAATTTTACAAGAGAACCAAAAGAAAAGAAGGAAGGGCACTTCCTGTTATTTTGGATATGAGGGAGTTTGGTGACCCTGGCTTGACGATCAAAGAAGGAAATGGCGTTCCGGATTATCCCCAAATTCAGAAGTCAGAAGTATTCACACCGGAGCTTAGGAAATTAATACGAAGGAGGACCAAAGGAGTGCTGTCCAGGCTCTTATTTAAAGACTTACTCTCCATTCCTCGAAAAACGGCTTCAAACGAGCACGACTCAAAAGGAGGGTTAAGGAATAAAATCAGAATTGCGTTGATCCTGATCTTTGCACTTCCGGTTGTTTTCCTCACTTTATTACCTTTCATAATACTCGTTGTTCCTTGGCTGGTTCCTTTTTTAATACGTCAATTGAATAGATACATTCTTAAAAAATTAGAGAAGGGTCTTGATGGACAGAAGGTTTTTTCAGATTGATTGCTATTAAGGATAGCGTATCCAGGACTTCAAAATAAGTATACACTCGGTGGTGCTCCTACCAAGGGGGGCGAGAACTTGATGGATTGAAGAAAGATTCCTCCCTCCAAAGCCCTTCCTCAGCCCCCAGCATGATTTTTGTTAGGTTGCATTCCCCGAGCCACCACTATATTCAGGGAAGTTTTGATCTGAACCGAAATCCACCACTATCATGGGCTACCCGTCACTGTATGAGCAGAGTCTCCGGCATCCGGAATCGTTTTGGAAGCAACAGGCCGAGGAATTGGACTGGTTTACGTTTCCCTCCGAAATCCTCTGGAAGGATAAGGAAGACCTGTTTCGCTGGTACAAGGGAGGGAAAATGAACACTTGCTACCTGGCCTTGGACTACCATGTCAAGCAGGGGCGAGGCGATCAATTGGCGCTCATCTACGACTCTCCGGTGACGGGGAAGAAGGCGAAGTTTACCTATTCCGAATTGTTGGAACAAGTGGCTCGGTTCGCGGGGGTATTGAAGTCGTTGGGGATCGAAAAAGGGGACCGGGTTGTCATTTACATGCCGATGATTCCCGAGGCCGTCATTGCAATGCTGGCGTGTGCCCGATTGGGCGCCATCCACTCCGTGGTTTTCGGCGGCTTCGCGGCCCACGAACTGGCGAATCGGATCGATGATTCGAAACCCAAGGTGCTCCTGACCGCTTCGGGTGGCAAAGAAATTACCCGTCTGATTCCCTATATGCCCATCGTCAATGCGGCCATTGAGCAAGCGGACCACCAGGTCGACACCTGTGTCGTATTCCAACGGGACATCATCCCGACGGAATTGACCGCCGGCCGGGACCACGATTGGGAAACTTTGATGGAGTCCGCGGCCCCCGCTGCTTACGTGGAAGTCGACGCCAACGACCCGCTCTACATTTTGTACACTTCCGGGACCACCGGCAAGCCGAAAGGCGTGGTGCGGGAGAATGGCGGGCATGCAGTGGCCTTGAAAAACAGCCTGAAATGGGTCTACGATACCCAACCGGGCGATGTATACTGGGCGGCCTCTGACATCGGCTGGGTCGTGGGCCATTCCTATATTGTATATGCACCCTTGATCCACGGCTGCACCACCATTCTATTCGAGGGCAAACCGATCAAGACCCCGGATGCCGGAACTTTTTGGCGGATCATTGAAGAGTACGGTGTGAATGTGCTGTTTACGGCCCCGACAGCCTTCCGGGCCATCCGCAAGGAAGATGCGCAGGGAACATTCAAAAAGAAATACGACCTCTCCAGCTTGAAATACATCTTTCTGGCGGGAGAAAGGACCGATGAATCCACCTACCACTGGCTGAAGGAGCTGGCGCAGGTACCGGTCATCGATCATTGGTGGCAGACGGAATCGGGATCTCCCATGTTGGCAAATTTGGCGGGCATCGAATTGAGCGCCACCAAGCCAGGGTCGGCATCTTTCCCGGTTTTTGGCTTTGACATTCAGATTTTGGACGCCGATGGTCAGCCCTTACCCGCCAATCAGGAGGGATCGGTTGCCGTCAAGCTCCCCCTGCCCCCCGGTTGTTTGCCCACTCTGTGGCAAGATACCCCGCGCTTTAAGGGCTCCTATTTGTCCCACTTTAAAGGCTATTATTTTTCTGGCGATGGGGGCTACCGGGAAGAGGACGGCTATTTTTTCATCACCGGCCGGATCGACGACGTCATCAATGTTGCGGGCCATCGCCTGTCGACGGCGGAGATGGAGGAGGTCGTCGCTTCCCACGATGCGGTGGCGGAGTGCGCGGTCATTGGGGTGTACAACGAATTGAAGGGGCAGATTCCGGTGGGCTTTCTGGTGCTGAAATCGGATTGTGAAGCGGCGGAAGAGGAGTTGGAAAAAGAAATCACCTTGATGGTCCGGGAAAAAATCGGGGCGGTGGCGTCCTTCAAGCGAGCAGTGGTGACCCAAAAGCTCCCCAAAACCCGCTCGGGAAAGATTCTCCGAAAAATAATGCGGAAGATCACCGACCAACAACCTTTTAATCCGCCTTCCACCATTGAGGACATGAGTGTATTGGGAGAGCTGGAGGAATTGGTCAAATCAAAGAAAATTGGACGATTCACCTGAAGGCGCCTGGCCCGAGGCTTACAGGAGACATAAAACTCCCCCTTTCGGGGAAAAAGCAGCAGGATCGCGGCGGCTTCAATATTGAACTGACTTTTTTCGTAATATTGACTAGCCAACGGAGTTCAATTTATTCTGTAAACTAAGCCCTGTCCTGCCCCCCATGTTGAAGAAGAGAAAATTTTGGATCAGACTTGGCCTGATCACCGTCCTCCTGCCCACCTTGCTCATGGCAACTGCCATCATTCTTGTCTATTGGAAGCAAGAAGAGGCCGTGGAACACTTGTTGGATACCTTCAATGAGGATTTCGTCGGGGAGATCGAAATCTCCGAGTCCTATGTTTCCCCCTTCACCAATTTTCCCCATATCACCGTTGACCTGGTGGGATTGAAGATTTGGGAGGGCAAAGACAAACACGACATCAGTCCCATTGTGGATGTGCAGGACGCCTATATTGGATTCAACCTCTGGACCATCATCAGCGGAGATTTGGACATCGATTTCATCCGGGCGGAACACGGTCGGATGGATTTGATCCTCCACGAAGACGGCTCCCTCAACGTGGCCAACGCCCTGGCCAGTCCCAAGGACATCAAGGCCAAGGACGTCGCCGAGGAGTTTAACCTCCACCTGAAATCCATCGAGGCCAAGCACCTCGACATCCACAAATACAACGAAGCGACCGAGCTCGACATCGAGGCCTATGTCAACGAGGCGAAGGCGGCCTTTGAAACCAGTGCTGAGGTGGTGGGCATCGAATTGGAGGGGCGGTTCTTGATGAATGTGATCAACGGTGGAGATACCACGGTGATCCGCCACAAGCATTTTTTCCTGGACACCGATCTGGACTACCAGAAGGAGAGCCAGGTCCTGACCATTGCGCCGTCCAAGATGGAATTGGAGCATGCGGAGTTCAAAATTGATGGCACTGTGGACATCAAGGACAGCCTCAACACGGACTTTTACATCCACGGGAACAAGCCAAATTTTGACCTTTTTATTGCCTTTGCGCCCGAAGAATTGATTCCGGTGCTGGAGTCCTATGAGAATGCGGGAGAGATATTGTTCGAGGCAAATGTCAAAGGCAGGGCCCAGGGAGGATTGCCCGCGGTGCGGGTCGATTTCGGCTGCGAACAGGCCTTCTTCAAGAATCCCCGCAACGATAAAAAGGTCAATGAAATGGCCTTCAAAGGACACTTTTCCAATACCCTGAACGAAAAACACGACCTGTCCGCGATGGAATTCTCCATCCAAAACTTCCATGCCGTGCCCGAGGCCGGCTATTTCGATGGAAACGTAGCCGTTCGGAATTTTGAGTCACCCGAAATCGACATGGACCTCAATTCCGATTTCTCTTTGGACTTCCTGGCCAAGTTCTTCAACTTCCGGGACCTGGAAGATTTGAGCGGGAAGGTGGTGCTGACGATGAAATTCCACGACATCATCGATCTTTCCCAGCCCGAAAAGAGCATCTCCAAGCTCAACGAATCCTACGAGAGCAAGTTGACCGTCACAGATTTGAGCTTCAAAGCGGGGGCCGATTATCCGGAAATCAATTCCGTCAATGCCAAGGTCCACATGGACGGGCACAAAGCCGAGATCGACTATGTCGATGCGAAAGTTGGCAACTCTGATATTCATCTGGATGGTTCGGTGAGCGATTTGCCCGCCATCCTCCACCACTCCGACGAAGTGATCGACTGCCGGCTCAACCTGAGTTCCAACCTGATTGACTTCGAGGAACTTCTCCCGAAGAAACTAGCGGAACCGGGAGATTCGACCGGCGGGAAAGGCTTCAACGAGAAGCTCCGGGACTTCAAAATGAAGCTCGATTTCAAGAGTAGTGCCCGCTCATTCACCGAATCCAAATACCTGCCCGAGGGAGAGTTTTTCATCGAGGATTTCTATGCCAAGCTCGACAACTATCCCCATACCCTCCACGATTTCCACGCCGACATCTTCGTCGAGGAGAACGATTTGGGCATTGTTGATTTCTCCGGAATGATCGACAAAAGCGATTTCCATTTCACCGGCAAGCTCCACGATTACGGCTTTTGGTTGGCCGATACCCTGCTGGGAGACACCCGGATCGAATTCGACCTCGCTTCCGATCACCTCCGCCTGGAAGACCTGTTTTCCTACAACGGCGAAAACTATGTCCCGGAGGACTACCGCCACGAGGAATTGGACGAGTTGAAGATTCATGGCGTCGCCGATCTGCATTTTCAGCAGGCCTTCCAAAGTGCCGATTTGAGATTGACGGAAGTAGATGCCAAAATGAAGGTGCATCCGCTGAAATTCCGCGATTTCAATGGCCGGGTGCACTACGAGGACGACCATGTCCAAATCGATACCCTGCGGGGTAAGATTGGGGAGAGTGACTTTCGACTGGACCTGAATTATTACCTGGGCGACGACGAGGCGGTGCGGAAGCGGGACAATCACCTGGGCTTGTATGCGGCCCGCCTGGACCTGGACGAGCTGTCCAATTACAATCCGCCTCCCGCGGGAGACACCACGACCGTGGACCACGAAGCCGGCTTCAACATTTACGATTTGCCCTTCAGCCCCATGACCATCGACGTGGAAGTGGACCGCCTGAACTACCACAAATACCTGATCCAGAACCTGGAGACCCGCATGCGGACCGAGCGGGACCACCACATCCGCATCGACCAATTGGACATGGATGTGGCCGGCGGGCATTGGGACATTACCGGCGCCTTCGACGGCCGGAACCGCGACCTGATCTACTTCGATCCGGTGATCAAGTTGACCGGCGTGGACCTCGACCAGTTGCTCCTCAAGTTTGACAACTTTGGCCAGGATGAGATCGTCGCCGAAAATCTGCACGGACGCCTGTCGGGCACCATCACCGGGCATATCCACGTCCACCCGGACCTCGTACCGAAGATTGACGATTCCGAAATCCACATGGATGTCGAAGTCCTGAACGGCCGCCTGGAAAATTATGCGCCGGTTCTGGCCTTGTCCGACTATTTCGGCGACAAGAACCTGACCTCCGTGCGTTTCGACTCCCTGCGCAACAAGCTGGACCTGAACGACGGCATCCTGAACATCCCCAACATGACCTTGAACACGACCCTGGGCCACATGGATTTCTCCGGCTCCCAAAAGGCGAGTGGCGACTACGACATGGAATACTATGTCCGCGTCCCCTTCAAGATGGTCACCGGCGTCGCCAAGCAAAAGCTGTTCGGGAAGAAGGACAAGAAGGAAGCCGATGCCGCCGCCGACGCAGCCGCGGAGGAAGACGAAATTATCTTCAAAGACGAATCCAAGCGCACCCGCTACCTCAACATCAAGATCACCGGGAACCCGGATGACTACAAGATTGGCCTGGGGAAAGACAAGCGGGACAAGAAGAAGCGACGGGAAGAGCGGAAACAGGAACGAAGGGAGAGTTGAGGGAAGTGAGAATAGGAGGGGGGATGGAAATGCCATGGAAGAAGAGGAATTTCCCGATAAGCTGAGGATTTAGATCCCTCTCAAGACGTATTCCCCCCAAACCCAAAATGGCTGCACCCAAACCAGGTACAGCCAGAAGCCCAAATGACTTCAAAATGTTCCCACGGAGGGACATCAATCCAGTTCGCTACGCATTGCAGAGGATGAACAGGGTTTTGATGTTCCAGGCCGCTTTGATCTTGGAGTTGACCTTGAAATCATTGGAGGTCACATCGAGGGTCAGAGCCGAGCCGAAGCGGACGAAGACCCACTGGTTGGCGGGGAGGGGACCGCGGCTGTTGAGGATGGCCCAGTGAAAGGAACCGTAATCGAGGAAGCTGCGGTTGTAGTAGTGGGAATGGCCACTGTCGTTCAGGCTGAGGCGGAACTCGCTCATCTTGGTACGCGCATAGCCCGTCACGTTCGGGTGGATCACGTGGAACATGATGTCGCTCCGGGTCCGGGAATTCATCCAGGAGTATTCCCACTCCTCGTCAAAGGCGAGGACCTTGTGCTGGTCCTGCAAGCTCTCAACCAGGATATACGCCGTCAGAATCCCACCTTGCCCGGTGTGGACCCAGGTGCCATGCTGGGCATGCTGCGTGGCGAACGCCTCGTCGTAGTTGTCACCGTGGGTGATGATCGCGTTCAGTTCGGACGTGATCAGACCGGTCTGGCCGTTGATCTGGTGATCCCGCAACACCTGGTAATCATTCCAGTTGGCGCTGTAGCCGTGCTGGTTCCAATGCCAGGGGTATTTGTACTGCTGGGGGCGACAGGCATTGCTTTTGGGAACCACGCTGCCCATGTCCACTTCCTTTTCCTTCTTCAATTCTCCCTTCGGGCCGTAGAATTCATCCATGATTTTGTCGTAGGTCTTCTGTCGGTCGATCGCCAGTGCCTGCATCTTCTCGACGGGCATCCTGTTGGCCTTGAAGAACTCCGTCACCCGGGCACCGATGCTGTATTTGGGAGAGGGCTCCTTCTCGACCGGCCATTTCAGGGACTCTTGCCGCAGTTCGGCCTTGAAAGCGGTCCATTTGGTATAGAGTTCCTTGCCGAGGAGGTTCATGAGGGACTGATCGAGCTTTTCGTTGAGGCTGCGGACCTGCTCGCGGAGGCGAACCCGGCGGTCTTCCTCGTCGCGGTTAAATTTGGCGAGGCCTTTCAGGGCCATCTCGTAATCGGCCTGGGGGACATAATCGGGGCGGGTGATCGCGCCTTTTTGGTTGGTAGATTGAATCATGATAAATGTGTATTGGATTGTTAATAATGAGTTTGAAAGGTTGGGACTGGGCATGGTTCGCCCGGGGTGCCCGGGGGCACCAAGTAGAAGTCGTTTAGAATGAGGGGGTTATTGTTCGGCGCAGCAGCCCTGCTCACCCGTAATGGTGGAGGCGGGAAGGCTCAGTTGGACAATGTCACCTTGGACGGATTCGACCCGCAGAGCGGTTCCACCCAGGTCGACGTCGAGGCAGACGGTTCCAGTCTCAAGGTCGATGACCAGCAAGTGCCCATCGCAATCTTTGTAGAGGCCTTTTTTCCGCAGGTCCACTTCACAAATCTGGCTCCATTCCGTTTCCGTCAATTCCTCACAATCCTTGCAGAATGGATCGTCGTTGCTGCTGGGAGCATAGCGGGGGCCGCCATCGGGCAGGTCCATCCCTCCGGGGGTGAAGTCGGCCGGATACGGAGAACCAAATGCGCCATCCAGGTTGAGGCGGGTCTCGTACATCCGGGGATCGATGATATTGTCCTCGATACAAGAGATGCCAATGCCTTCCTTGCAGATCAGGCGGGCCGGGATATCATCCCGATCGACCAGGGTCATGTAGAGGCTGGTCGCACCCTGGGCCCCGTCGTACAGGAGTTGCCCGTCCCGGACCTCAATCGGTTCCAATTCCAGGCAATCTTCCGTGTAAAAGGCGATTATCCCGTCTCGGTCCAATTGGAAAACCCCGCGGGTCCCCGGTATGAAGGGCATTTCGAAGATCCTTTGTTGCTTAGAATTCAGGATGAAAAAGTAATTGCCTTTCAGGGAAATGGTCGATTGAACCGAGAAGAGAGTGTTTTTCTTGCTTTTGAAAATGTCCTTGGGCGGTTCGCCGACCGGTGTGCCCGGGACCTTAAACATCCGAAAGGCGCCATTGATATATTCCACCGCGATGGGGGATTTTTTCAGGTTGAGGCACTGGGCCGTCTTACTATTCTTAGGAATCAGGCACAGGTTGGTTTCCTTCAAGGTCAGGGTTTGGCCGTTGAGACCGGACCATTGGAGAAGGAGCAGCAAAACAAATGTCAGGGGGAGTAAGGGCTTCATCATTAGGGTATTCTTTGAAAAGTCAACGGTGTAAAAGTATCATTTTGGATGTCTCGACGCATCCCTTTGATTTTTTATTCTTAGCAATCTATTCCCAAATTCTACTAACTTATGCCTGTTCATCAATTTTTCGCGAAGATTATTCTTAGCAATCAGTGAAAGCCCGCGCCGATTTATTTCAACTCATCCACAGCCTCGACGAGGCGGAGCGGCGCTATTTCAAGTTGCACAGTCAATTGCACGTGCGGTCGGGGCAAAACAATTATATGCGGCTCTTCGAGGCCATTCTGAAGCAGGAATCCTTTGATGAGGCGGGATTGAAGTCCCAATTTGAAGGGGAGGCGCTGTTGAATCAGTTTTCCGTCGCGAAAAACTACCTCACCAATGCCATCATGCGCGCCTTGCGCGCCTACCACCACGACAAGAGTCTGGACATGCAGCTCCGGGAGCTGCTGGATTTCGCGGACATCAGCCAGCAGAAAGGCCTTTTCAAGGCCACCCAGCGCTACCTGCGCAAAGCCCGCAAGCTGGCCACCGCCCACGAAAAATTTCCCCTGCTCATCGAGATCATGGTCCGGGAACTCCGCCTCCTCAAATTGGGCTACCAGCCCAACCTCAAAGGCGAGCTTGACCTCGCCTACCAGCAGGCGGCCAAAACCCTGGCCCAGCTGGACAATGAATTGCAATTGCGGCGGTTGCACGACCAGATCTACGCGACTGTGGCCACGCGGGTTGAGCTGCGCAAGGAATCCGAATTGCAGATGGCCCAGGCGACGATGGCCGATCCCCTGCTTGAGAATCCGGACCGGGCGGGCTCCTGGAATGCGGGCATCGTCTACCACTATACCCACGCCTATTTTGGCCGGCTTCGGGGCGACATCAAGAAAATGAAGGAGCATTTTGGGCGGATGGTGGAGCTGTGGGAATCAACGCCGGAGCGCATCAGGGAGGAAGGAGAACGCTATTTGAAAACAATCATGGGCTACCTCGACGCCTGCCTGATGGACGAAGATACCGACGACTTTGAAGAGGTCATGGCCCGGATCAAAACTTTCAAGGCCCAAACTCCGAAGCTGAAGGCCCTCGTTTTTCGGATTCCCATTCACCTGGAACTGCGCTACCATTTGCTGACCGAACAATATGAAAACGGATTCCAATTGGCCCCACTGATCGAAGAGGGACTGGCCGCCCACGGAGCCTATATTTCGACCGGCGTGCGCCAATATTTCCTCTACAACCAGATTGTCCTGTTTTTCCTGGGTGAGGATTATCCTTCTTGCCTGAAATGGTCCCGCAAGATCCTCGACGAACCCTTGGGAGCGACGCGGGAAGACATCCGGGTTGCGGTCCGGGTATTCAGTCTGATCGCCCATTTTGAAAAGGAAGACGGAGAGTACCTCGACTACGCCCTACGATCCGCCTTGCGTAGCCTCAAGAAGGAAGCCGAGGCCCACCAATTCGAGCTGATGGTGGTCGACTACCTCAAGGCCATGCACCACCACAATTCCGTCCGGCACCAACAGGAATTGACCCGGGCGTTCAAGGAGAAGATTGGGGAAATGGGTAAAGAGAAACACTATTTGGGCTTGCATGAGGTGGATCGGTGGTTGGAAAAAAGGAGTTGAGGGAAAAAGGGGAACCAATAATTGCCTACCGCGGTCGAGAATGAATTGTTAGGTTGAAGGAATGAAACCGTTTCGCTCCACCATTGCCCTCCTTCTTTTTCTGTCTCCCTTTACCATAGGATTTGCTCAGTACGACAGCCTTTCCGTAGGGACCAGTTCGGGGCCTGATATTTACCCCGGTCCCAGCACCTGGTTCCTTCAAACCAATGTGACGGCCGGCAACCAGCCGGCCCTGGGAGACCGCGAGCTGGACATCAACGGAGATATGGTACCCGACCTGCGATTTGAGAACCAGGTCTACGAGGAGGTGGTGGACTCCATGTCCATCGCCATCCGGACCCTGAACGGCGCCGAAGTACGGATATTGTCCCCCTCCAATTTCGCCGACAGCCTGTCGCCAGGCCAATTGCTCCTCGCTTCGGACAACTGGATTACAGGGTACATGACCCCCGACTCTATGGTGCCGGTGGTCCGGCTGATCCATGGCAATCTGGCCCCCATCAACGATGTGACCAGCGGGATCAAGTACCTCGGCGTGCGTTTTCCGGTCGGAGGGACCTGGAACTACGCCTGGATCAAGTACTTCGCCTTCGGGTATTCCTTCCACTGGGGAGGCATGAACATCGAATCCTACGCCTGGAAGGGTGATGCGGCGCCGGTGGGCCTGTTTTCTCCCATCACGCCCCCGCCGATTACCTTGTTCCCCAATCCCGGCACCGGCCACTATTACATTGAATTCAAAGTGCCATGCCCCAAAGCAATTGTCACGGTCCGCAACGCCATTGGCCAGACGATTTCCCAATTCAAATGCAACAATTCCGAATTCCAGCCCTTCAGCATTGAGGAAGCGCCGGGGATGTACATGGTGGAGGTGGAGATTCCGGGCAAAATTCCCTTTCTCACAAAATTGATCAAGCGGTAGCGCCCATTCCCCTGCAGCCCTACTCAATCATCAACCGCACGGCTTGGGATCCCTTGTTGGTCACGACCCGTACCCAGCCCATCTGGGCCGGGAGCGTGCCCAAATCGAGCTTTACCAGGCTGGCAATGGATTTTCCTTCCCGCAACAACAGCCGTCCCAACCCGTCGTAGACCTCTATCCGCTCCACGCGCGCGTCGCCTACGTACACGGAGAATTCTCCGGTGGTCGGATTGGGAAAAACCTTGAGGTCCAAATGATTCGCCAAGCCTTGGACGCCGGTAGGGACACAAGGGGCGCAGGAAGACCCTCCGCAATCGATCCCTTCCTCGTCGCCATTCTGGATCAGGTCCTGACAGGACCAGCCGCTCCGGATGGCAACCGCCTCCGTCTCCAGAACCACGCGAATGGAATCCTGGGCCGGGGTAAGCGACCCCATGAGGTCATTTGCTTCGAACGGATCGTTGATCAGATCGTAAAATTCCTGGCCGGTGCTGTCCAGGTTCAGCAACTTGTACTGGTCATTGCGGATGGTCCATCCGGTCACATCGGTGCTGGACAGTTCGGTATAGTTGAACGGCTTGTCGGGCGCCGAGGCATCCGACAGCAGGGGCAGCAAGCTCCAGCTATTGTCCTTGCCGCCGGGAAGGCCGTGCCCGGACACCTCCCAAATGGTCGCAAACACATCCACCACATGCACGAGGCTGGCTTCGGTTTCGTTGACGCGGGTCACCATCGGGCCGCTGATGAAGAATGGGACGTGAATCCCGCCCTGGTAGAGGGTCCCCTTGGCCCGGTCGGACGGAAAAGATTGAATGACATTGCCGGGCGTGCCATTGTCGCCGATATAAATGATGAGCGTATTGCTGAGGACCGCCGACGGAATATTGGCGAGCAACCGCCCGATCTCTGCGTCCATCGCTTCGATGGCAGCCATAAACTTCCTCCGATTGGGAGTGAGGTTGGAGATGGTATACAAATCGCTGGGAGGGATGTGCAATGGAGAATGAGGGGCCATTTCGGCGAGGAAAAGCACCCAGGGGCTGGTTTGCGTATTGACCCATTGGATGGCCGAGTTGGTGAGGTAGGTGGTGGCGTAGGTAGTTTCGGCCGAACTCACCCCACCCGCAAATTTGGTCCAGTTATAATAGTCCGTGACCCCCGACCCCATAATCCCTTCGAAATGGTCGATTCCGTGATCAAAAGGGTGGTTGGGGTCCTGCGGCATGGTGGTATGCCATTTTCCAATATAACCGGTGGCGTAGGCATTGTTGCTGAGTTGCTGGACCTGGGTAAAAATGGAGGTATCCGACAGGTTGAGGTTCCCGGGAGCATTCAACACGCCGGTTTTGATCCCGTACTTCCCGCTGAGGACATTGGCGCGGGTAGGCGTGCAAACCGGGGCTGACCAGGCATTGGAAAAGGTCAGGCCCGAGGTCCGCAGGCTGTCCAGCGTCGGGGTTGTGGGCATCACCGCATTGTTTTGGTAGCCATTGGTCGCATCCACGCCCAGGTCATCCGAAATGATCAACAGGACATTGGGTTGGTTGGGATCGGTTTGGGAAAAGGCGGGAGAATGGAAGAAAAAGCCAGCGAACAGAAGGGCCAACCAGAGCCCCACAGAATGAAATGAATCGAATGAAAAACGCGGAAGAAAAATCATTGAAAGTATCTTAAGTCAATTTGAGCGATCTCTATATGGAAAATAAGATAGGTCCTAATCCAATAGGTTTAATTGAATTCAACCAAAAATCTCTCGTAATCCCCGGAGGAGTGACGGCTTTGCAAAACCTTGGCATTATATCGCCCTGTTTTGACCGGATTCGATCAAAAAATCCCCTTTTCCCTTTATTTGCCCCGAAACCAATAAAATAGCAAGTGGGTGGACCATTGTGGATTTTAGTAAGGTTTAACTATGGTTGAAAGGTTAGTTCAATATGTCAGAAAAAAGGAATTGCCTGCCAATCAGCTCTCTCCGCTTTTAGGTGGATAAAACTTCGCCGAATCGTTGTTATTGGCGGTTCAAAGTGCTATTTTGATCAACGAAGGATACAATCTGCCAATAGCTCAGGCTTTCTTCGTCCAATTGTCCATTGAATTTTTTTAGGGAAACGTATGACTACGCATGAAGATGTAATTCAGCACAAAAGCTCTCCATCTACGATGGACAGTGGTAGTTTAGCTGGACCAGAAACCGAAGGCGGAAGCCTTTCCGGTCAGGGGCCCCAAGCCACCCAACTCAAAACCATGCAGCGCATGGCCAGCTCGAGTTCGCAGGTCTCCCAACTCATGGGACTCCAGCGCCGGGTCTCCGACCAGACTTCCCAAGGCCCGACCTCATATCCCGCGCCGGCCATGCAACGGGAAACCGATTCATTTGAAATCACCGCTGCCAACAAGGGAGCCTTTCTGGGGAGCCTGAAGAAAAGCATCTCCAATGTGGCCGACGCCACCCTCGCCCAAATTGGGCAAACCAGCCAGGACTGCCCTTACATCGCTTACTGGTTTTCATTTTATGCGGACAAAGAGCCCGCCCATATCCAAACCTCCGTTTCGAGGTACCTGAAAGGAGATGTGGTCGGCAGTGAATCCGCCATCATCGAAAAAATTACCACCCGCGTCCAGCAGGCCCTGGCCGAAAACGTGCGGAATGGATCCCTGGCGGGCGTTCCGGATGATGTGCCGAAGGACCTGGAAGAGAAGCAGATAAAAGAGCAAAAGGAAAAAGAAGCCGCTGGCGTCAAGCAGTTGTGCAAGGGCAAAACGAGTGATGTCCAGAATGGCCTGAACCGCCGCGCCATCAATGCCGCCCGGGCTGCCTACGATGCGAATCCCAGCCTCGCCCTCGCCAACGAATGGCAGCGCGTCGCCCGGCAGGAGCGCCAAAACGCTGGAGGTTTCGTCCGCCTGAATGGAAAGGACCAGGCCTATATCCGGAGTCAGTTTGAAGCCGTCACCGCCGCCATTCAGCAGCGGCAGCTGCTGGAACAGGGCCAGGAACGGCAAGACCGCGCCATCGACACCGCCGCCGAAATCGAAGAAATGCGGACCCAGGGCGTCAATCCCGGTGAAGTCGACAACCACATCATCAACGATTATACCAATCCCGATACCGGCCGGGCCGAAACCTTCTTCAACCGCCCTCTGCGGAACCAGGACATGACCGAAGAGCAGGCCGACGGGGTCAGGCGTCTGCAAGAGGCGCTGCTGCGGAGCGAAATCGATCCCCAGCAGGAGCTGTGGCGTGGCACCAACCACCTCATCGGCGGCAACAATGCCCCCGTGGTGGGAGAAACCTACAAGGAGCAGGGCTTCTTCTCGACTTCCCGCCACCGCAACGTGGCCGCGGGCTTTGGCAGCATGTTGATCCACATCGTCAGCCACCGAAACGGGCGTAATATCCTCAGTTTGGGCGGCGATGAATACGGTGGAGGCGAAGAGGAAGTCCTCTTCCCCGCTGGCAGCGAGTTCATCTACGATGGCGTCGTCGGTGGTGCCCACCAGTACCGCGAAGTATAAGCGAATCTTTTCATCCGGTTTTCGGATAATGTGAATAAGTCAAGGGGCTTCCTCGTCGAGGAAGCCCCTTGGTGCTTAAATCGGATCCAGAAGCGAATCAATCATTGCAGAATTCGCCGGTGGTATTGGTATGGGTGAGGTTTGAGGTGGTCAGATTGGGATTGAGTTGGACATCCTTGTTGTAGATCGAACAGCCATCAATATCTGTGAAATTGACGTGGTCCAGGCGCAGGGTGGGGTTGACCCGCATCAGAACGGCCGATTTTTCATTGTCGAGCTCCGCTCCGGCGTGGCGGATATTGACATGGCGCAGCTCATTGGAGAGGGTGGCATTGGCGTCGAAGTAGATGGCGCTCCACGCGCCGGCCGAGGGCGTCACGCCCGAAAATTGGATGGGCGCGTCGGCTGTTCCCAGTGCTTGAAGGCTGGAATTACGGTCCACCCGGAGGCCCGTGCCATCTTCCATCTGGATCTGGGTGCCAGCCTCGATCACCACGTCGGCATTTTCCAGCGTCAACTCCGTGAAGAGGTTGAAGGTCGAGGTCACGCGGTAGGGGACCGACGATTTTTTCCACGTGAGATCCGTGGTCAAAGAGTTGGTGGCAAGGTCGAGCAGGATATGGTCCGCCGCGTTGCCGGTGAAATCATTGGTATTGTCGAAGACGGAGAGGTAATTCAGAAGGCAGACCACCGGGGCGTCTGCGCAGCCAGTGATTCGGGATTGGGTCAGGGACCAATTGGCTGCGCCGTAGATGGCCGAAATGCCCTTGGAGGCGCTTTGTTGGATGCTGATATGGTCAAGGGCGAGCGAAGTTGCGTTCCAGAGCACGAGGGCCGCGAGGTCACCATTGGAGTTGAAAGCCCCTCCGCCCGCGTAGCGGATATCGACATAGCTCAATTGGTTCCGGCTCTCCTCCGAATCAAACAGCAATCCCTTCCAGGCCCCCGGAGTGGAGGCGGTCCCGGTCAGTTCAATCCGGGCGCCATCCGTTCCCACCGCCCGCAAAGAACCATTGTTCCGAACGTACCAACCTGCATCGGCTTCAAACTGCACGACCACGCCGGGCTGGATCGTGATGGGCGCTTCAATGTCCATCAGACAGGTGACGGTATAGTCCACCGGACGGTCCGGATCATCCTCCAGCGTCATCGCGGATTTAAAATCGTCGCAGTTCAGCTGAATGGGGCTGGTATCTGCGGGATCAGGCGTGTCGTCGTCTTTTTGGCAGGCTCCCAAAAAGGTCGCACACATAAACAACAGGGCGAGCAGGCTTCCGAAATGTTTGGTTTTCATTGTATTGCAAATCATTGGTTGAGTTTTCTTTTCGATGGCCCAAACATAATTCTTCGGGGAGGGAAGCTGAAACTGACTTTTTTGATTTATCTTGGTTCAAATGCGGGGGAAAAGAAATGCTGAAGAGTCTAAGTGCCTGAAAACGAGCAGCTTGTGGAATTGGAAGAATCCGAGTTCAAAGGAGCATGACAAATAAGAAAAACCAGGTCTTTCGAATCATAGGGGCAATGAAACCTCCGGAGAAAGCCTATTTCAAAAAGTTCGCGTTTCGGGAGGTGCAGGAGAATAATCCCGTGCTGGGACTTTTCAATCTACTGGATCGAGAGCAGAAGCAGGTGGGAGAGGAGGATTGGGAGGAAGAGAAAGTGCAACAGGAATTCGAGCGTCGTTTCCCCGCCAAGTCCTATACCCGGACCAAGAGCCGACTGTTGGAAGACCTTCTGCGCACGCTGCGGGACTACGACGAGAAGTCCAATGAGACCGAGAAAATCTTCCATTATATCGCGGTGGCGGAGAGTCTGGCCAAACGGGACTTGTTTCACGATGCCTGGTACTTCCTCCGCAAAGCGGAGAAACTGGCCCGCAACCTCGAATTCGTCGAGTTGGTGATCTACATCCGCCAGCAGCAATTGTTCTACGAGCGCTTCACCAAGCGCTACGACGCCGGGGCCCTCGCCGCCTCCCAGGACGACCTCCGCCAGGAGGTCGAATTGCTCCAAAACCGCCTCCAATCCGACCGCGACGC
The DNA here is from genome assembly GCA_963923035.1 of uncultured bacterium. Classification (GTDB taxonomy): domain Bacteria; phylum Bacteroidota; class Bacteroidia; order J057; family JADKCL01; genus CAWUKT01. The sequence goes on along the minus strand of CAWUKT010000079.1, from coordinate 15,351 downwards.
CTACCAAATCCTCCATTTCCAAAAATCCATCGGCCATCCCCGCTCTCCCGAAGACTTTCAGCGACTCGCCGAAATCCGGGCGCTGCCTTCCTTCCAGCCGGGCTTCCTGCCCGCCCTCAACAGTTCCCGCCTCATTTTGGCCGTAGCCAAGGCGGGCATCCTGTTTTCCCTCGGCGACCCCGCTTCGGTCATCGAACTCGGGGAAACCACCATTCAGAACTACGATCCCAGCCCCAAGCTCCGCCAGCGCCTCAATTTTCAGTGGATCGCCCTGTGGGACATCTTCCTCCAGGCCTGTCTGCTGTCGGGAAAGGTCACCAAATTCGAGGAGCACTACCCTGAATTTCAGGGTATCCAATGCCACGGCCCGCGGGAAATCAATACCCAGGCCAGCATCGACCTCTATGTGCGGAGCATTTATTGTATTGTGGGCAACCGGCCGGATCTCTTGCCCGAAATCGTGCCCCGCTTCCAGGAGATCATCGAAATGGACTTTGTCCCGGTCTACCGAAAGGTGTCCCTGGCCTACTACATGGTGTTCGCGCCCTTCCTCTACGGAGAGGACAGCATCGCCTTCAACCATATCCAATGGCTGCGTTCTCACCGTAACCTGGGCCTGCGGTCCGACGTCGAGTCGGGGGTACGGGTCATCGAATGCGTGATCCTGTTTGAGCGCGAAGATGGTGACCTGCTGGAATACCGCCTGCGGAACCTGGAAGACTTGCTGCGCAGCGGCCAACGGAAATTTGAGATGGAGACCCTGATCATCCGCATGATGCGGAAGGCCATTGCGGCCCCGGTCCCCTCGGACCGGGTCGCCATCTTTCAGGAATACCAGGACCAACTCAAGGCCCTTGCCGGGAGCAACCCCGCCGAGGCAGCCTTTTTCAACGTCTTCGACATCCTGAGTTGGTTGGAAAGCCAAATATCTGGAGAGTCCTTTGAAGCCATTTACCGGCGCCGCAACCTCAACTTTGGAGATGCCTAAGTTCCTTTTTCCGACTTCCATTCTCCCCCGATTTCTCCCTATCTTTATTCCATGACCCCTGAACCTCTGACGATTTCCTGTTCGGACGATTTCCCCCTTTCGGCCACCCTCTTCAAGCCCGAATCCGTGCGGGCGGCAGTGATGATTGCCCCGGCGACGGGCATCAAAAAGACCTTTTACCACAACCTGGCGTCCTTTCTGGCCGACCAAGGCTACGGCGTCATCTGTTTCGAAAACCGGGGCATCGGCAAATCCCGGCAAGGGAACATCAATGCCGGGGAGGCGTCGCTCATCACCTGGGGCCAACGAGACATGCCGGCGGTATTGGAAGCGCTCAAGACCCATTTTCCCGCCACCACCTAGCACCTCATCGGACACAGCGCCGGCGGACAATTGATTGGGTTGATGGACAATGCCCGGGACATTACCTCGGTGTTCAATGTGGCGTGTTCATCGGGCAGCCTGAAAAATCCTCCGACCTTCAAGTACCGCCTCCTCTCCCAGTTCTACATGAACTTTTTCATTCCCGTCAACAACCTGCTGTTTGGCAAGACCAATTCGCAGTGGGTGGGGATGGGTGAACCGTTGCCGAAGAAAGTCGCGGCCCAGTGGCGGGAATGGTGCAATGGGACGGGTTATGTGGCGGTGGCGTTGGGCAAGGAAATCAAGGAGCATCTGTACGATGACCTGAGCTTTCCTTCGGAGTGGGTCTACGCGACGGACGATTACATTGCCAACCTGAAGAATGTGAAGGAAATGATCGCGGTTTTTCCCAAAATAGAAGCGAAAATCACTCCTTTGGACCCGCAGGAATTGGGACGGAAAGAGATCGGCCACATGAAGTATTTCAGTTCCCGCAACCAGGACCTCTGGCAGATAGCCGTGGATTGGTTGGAGGGGCAAATGGACGAATGAGCCAGTTCAGTTCCAGGGACCATCCTTCGTCACACTGACAATCGTATCGCCCATCATCCGGAACAGGCCCCCCCAACCCCCAATCCACAGCCGTTGATCCCGATCTTCCAACAGACAAATCACCCCATCGGTATTGAGGCCGTCCTGGCGGTTGTAGTGGGAAAACGCCGTGCCGTCGAAGCGGTACAATCCGTGTCCCTCGGAGGACAACCAAATATAGCCCTGCCGATCTTCGTACAACCCAAATACTTCGACCCCTTCCATTTGCCCTTCCTGCGCGAAGTGGGTAAAGCCTTCCCCATTCCAGCGACTTGCCCCGCCAAACATCGTCCCGATCCACATATTCCCCTTTCGGTCCTCCAATAAATCCGCGACATTGTTGTCGGCGAGGCCATTTTGTTCGGTATAATGCTGGAAATTGGTGCCGTTGTAGATGCAAATCCCAAAGCCGTCCCGCCCAAACCAGAGCCGTCCCTGCCGGTCTTCTTCGATGGCGGCGATCCGGTGCCAGGAGAGGATCGAGGTCGTGTCCGCTACCGGAATATCCGGTAGCACCAAGGTCTCGAATCGTTCCCCGTCAAAATGACTGACCCCTTCCACCGTGCCAATCCAAAACGTTCCATCCCGTACCTTTTGCAGCGCCCAAATATCGTCGTTCACCAAGCCATCTTTCGTCGTGAAATTGCGGAATGAATTCCCGTCATAGCGGGTCAATCCGCCTCCCGTCCCCAACCAGATATTCCCCTGTGCATCCTCCTCGATTCCCCGTACGCCATTGCTGCCCAGACCATCCCCCGTTTTGAAATACTCCAACGTATCCCCATCGTAGCGCATCACCCCGTAGACAGTCGTGCCCATCCAAAGGTGTCCCCGACTGTCCTGAAACAAGGACCGGACATGCTGGCTGAGCTGCCCATCGATGTAAAACAGCGGATCTTGGTAGGGCTTGTAAAAGTTCAACGAACCAGCGGGGGGAGTAGTAGGGGGGACTCAACTGCCGGTGCCGTAGCGGGAGGAGTCGAGCGGTTGCAACTGAGGGAAATGAGCAGCAGAGAGAGGAGAGCGAAGCGGCGGAGGAGATGTTGGGGGAAATGCATGGGCAATGGGGAAAGAAGGAAACAATAAATGGAATTACAAAGGCAAACAAAGAATGCGTTCGGTGATCCTCATCAAACCATTTTCGTCGGGATCGTAATAGAGCTTGTCCACCTGACAAGAGCAGGTGCCATTTTCCAGGGTCCGACTGCTGATATGGGGACCGCCGGGCCAGTTTCCCGAGCCCCAATCCGTCACCTCGAAGCCTTGGGACCGCAACAATTCGGAGAGCTTCAAATGCTCCACGGGGCCAGAATCAAAGGTATTGCGGGGAGCATGCAGGTCTTCAAATTCGAAGGAAGGCGAGCCGCAGATGTCAAGGATGAGGGAATCCAGGACCTCAGCCTTGGCAGATTGGTACAGCGGGAGCGAGTAATTGTGGCGCGGGGTCCGGGGCAAATCCGTAGTCGATACGGGCTTGGCATTCGGATCGACCTGGGGACCGCAGCCGGTCAAATGGATGGTGATGAGGGCCAGGAGCAAAATGAAAATGGAACTGCGCATAGATGAGGCCAGTAGGTGGAATATGTCCCCAAGTTAGGAAAAACCAGCATTGCGAAAGAAAATCAAATCTAGCATCTTGCCACCGAGGTCTGGCAAGGACCCTTCCCACCCATTAAATTGCGCCCATGTTCCACCGCCATCTTTTTCCCCGCTGTTTATCCCTGTTGTTGGGCTTTTCGTTGATCCTATCCGCTTGCAATGGTGATTCTGGAGACGATGGATCCGCCGCAGCTTCGGGATCGGCCACTCAGGTCTTGGATACGGCCTTGGTTTTGGCCGAAAGCGGCCTCACCCTCCGCGAGGAACCGCGGCAGGAAGCGGCCAAAGTCGCCGTCGTTCCGCAATTGGCGGAAGTCGAGGTGCTGGACAAGTCGGGTCCCGCCGAGGAGATCGAGGGCATGAAAGCCTTCTGGTACAAGGTTGCCACCAGAGAAGGCGAAACCGGCTGGTGTTTCTCCGGCTTCCTGGGGATTTCCGGCGGAAAACCCCACTGCACCTGCCCGGCCGACAAGGCGTTCATTTCCCACTACGAAGACGTCGCCGAGGGCAATCCCCTCCGCCTGACCCGGGGCATCACCTATCGGGGCGAAGCCGAACTGCCCTGCTACATCGATGGGGCCAATCTGGGGATGGACCATACGTCGATGGGCTACAAGATCAGCGGCGCCGGTCGCTGGATCGCCGTGGACAATGGGACCGACATCTTCGGGAGCCTCGTGATCATGGACCTCCAAAGCGGCGAAGTCCATACCAGCATCACCTACGACCGCTCCCTCAACGATTGGAAAGGCGAGAACCTGTTTTTCTGGACCACCGACCACCAACCCGTTGATCCGCCCGAAGGGAACCTGCATCCGACCTGGGTCCTGGTGGAAGAAATGCAGTTCAAAGACGGAGAATTGCTCAAGACCGGCGCGATGGAAAAAATGCCGTCCCACTAATCATTTATCTTCCCCCCAACCTCGATTCGAATCCCTGATATGTCCAATTCCCATACTCCCAAGCGCTTCTTCAACCGTTACGAAACCATTGTCCAGAATGCCCTCGACGGGCTCATCCGTGCGGCTGGTACCGATGCCGATGGACAGCCCCGCCTGCGCCGACTCGATGGCTACCCGCATATCAAGGTAGTGGTGCGCGGGGATTGGAAAAAAGACAAAGTGGCGGTGATCTCGGGCGGAGGTGCTGGCCATGAACCCGCCCATGCGGGCTTTGTGGGGCCGGGAATGCTCACCGCCGCCGTCTCAGGCGAAATCTTCGCCTCGCCCAGTGTGGACGCTGTCCTCGAAGCCATTTGTGCCGTGACCGGAGACGCAGGTTGCCTGCTGGTGGTGAAAAATTATACCGGCGACCGCCTGAACTTTGGGTTGGCGGCGGAACGGGCCAAGCAAATGGGCCTGGACGTGGAAATGGTCATCGTGGGGGATGACATCGCGATCCCCGGAACCGCCCAGCCCCGCGGCGTCGCGGGCACCCTGTTTGTCCACAAATTCGCCGGTTATCTGGCGGAAAAAGGCGAGTCACTGGCCTCGATCAAAGCCCAATCCGAGGTATTTTCCCAGAAGATTTATTCCCTCGGCCTTTCCCTTTCCACCTGTTCCCATCCCGGTCGTCCCTTCACCGAACGGCTGGAGCCCAACGAAATGGAATTGGGGCTGGGCATCCACGGCGAACCCGGTCGCGACCGGGTCCCCCTGCAAACGGCCTCCGAACTGGTCGCCCTCGTCGCCGCTCAATTACAGGCGCAATTGCCCGAGGATGCAACCCGTTACGGCCTGCTGCTCAATAATCTCGGGGCGGTCCCGCCGATGGAGATGAGTGTCATCCTGAACGAATTGGCGCAGACGCCGTTGATGGAACGGGTCGATTACCTCTTCGGCCCCGGGCACCTCATGACCGCTCTGAACATGAACGGTTTTTCCATTTCCCTGGTGGCTTTGGATTCAGAAAATATTCCGGCGCTGCTGGCCCCCGTCGGCCCGGCGGCATGGTTGCCGGGGACGGCCCCGGCTCCAATTGCCCTTCAACCCCTCCACAATCCCGAGCAAGACCCGCATTATGCAGCCTCCGAATCTCCGGTGGCGCGGCGCGTTCTGCTGGGCATTGAAGCGGCTCTCCAAACCGCCGAAGCCAAACTGAATGAGTTGGACGGCTTGGTGGGTGATGGCGATACTGGCTCGACTTTTTACCGGGGCGCCAAGGCCATCGTGGACCGACTGGATACCTTGCCCTTGGCCCATACCGCCGATTTACTGGGGGCGATTGGGGACATTCTGGGTGAGAGTATGGGCGGAAGCAGTGGTATTTTGCTGTCCATCTTCTTCAACGCGGCTTCCCACGCCATGCACGAGGGGCAGCCCCTGCACGAGGGATTGCAGCAGGGAGTGGAACAAATGCAGTTTTATGGTGGTGCCAAGGTCGGAAGCCGCACGATGTTGGATGCTCTGGTCCCCGCGGTTCAGGCGTTAGGGGAAGGAACAGACTTGGAAGCGATCGCTGAGGCAGCGGAGACAGGGGCAACGGGAACCGCTCAGATCAGCTCGACGGGTTCGGGTCGGTCGGCCTATTTGAAGGAAGATGCGTTGTTGGGGAATGAGGATCCTGGGGCCCGGGCCGTGGCGGTCATTGTTGCGGCCACCGTAGAAGCGTTGAACCAGAGTTGATTACAATTCAGGAAAGACTTTTTGGACCTTGTTCCAAACGAATTCCCCGTAGGTAATTTCGTGGCTGAGGCCCTTCAGGTCCGTGCCATCCCATTTCCTGGCCGCCTGGGCCGGAACATGGTCCAATTCTTCTCGACGGAGCAATTCGGGATCGATGGGTTTCAGGGGAGAATGCCAGGAAGGATCGAAGAAATAGGGAAATGAGAGCCGGTCTTCCCGCGTTTTGTTGCGGACCCGGTGCAATGTCGCGCGGTAGATGCCGTGGGTCCAGAGCTCCAGCATATCGCCGATGTTCACGACAAAAGTTCCCGGCAGGGGAGGGGCCTCAATCCATTCCCCCGACTCCCGCACCTGCACTTCTAGGCCATCGTGGTGGTCCTGAAGAAGAATGGTGAGAAAGCCCATGTCGGTATGTTCATGGACGCCCATCAAGGGAGTTTGGTCTTCGGGGAAATTGGGAGCGGGATAATTGAAAATTCGGAAGAGCTCAGTGGGCTCATTTCCGTAGCGCCGGGCAAAATAATCGGCTTCCAGGCCCAGCCCTTGGGCGACCAATTCCATCAACTGTTGGGCGACCCTTTTCACTTGTTGCATATACCCCAGTACGACCTCCCGAGCAGCTTCGGAAGGCCATTGATTTTGTCCGTGGAGCGGAGTCCCTTTTTTTACTTCGGCATGCTCCAATCCCTGTTCTACGCCAAAATAGAGCCCTTCTTTCAGGTCGGGCACGCCCGAGGTCAATTCCCCTTTCACCGGAAAATAACCGCGCCACGCCAATCCCGCTTTTTCCATGGCAATGTCCATTTTCTGGGCCTCCGGCGCAGCAAAATAGGTTCGCGCCAGCGCCGCCATATCGGCTTGCAGCGACTCCGGCACGCCGTGGTTGCGGACATACAGGAATCCGATTTCCTTCATGGCCGCGTGGACCATAGGTGCGTTTTCAGCCGCCGGCAGGGCCAGGTCAATGACGGGCAGTTGTTTCATGGACAAGTCAAATTGAGTCGGGGAATCCAAGATAAAGGTTTCCCCGCATTCCGCCCGACCCTTAACTTCAAAATTTCCCCTTATATATTGATCTCGTTCGACTAAACAGATCGGCAATGAGGTAGTTCCGCCGACGGAGGAAGTCGGGCGTCAGGAAAATTTGAGTCCAAAAAAACAGGGCCGCCCCGCAAGCGAGGCGACCCCATGTTTTCCTGGACAAAATGAATTTTAGTGCGTCACGACGAAGCGCTTCATCAGGCGCTGGTCATTGGTGGTGGCCTGGAGTAGGTACATTCCTGCGGGCATTTGAGACGCATCCAAGTCGAAGCTGTGGCTACCCGCTTCGAAGGCACCCTCGGCAATCTCCATGACCTTCTGACCAGTCATGTCGTAGAGTGCCACCTGAACGGGGCCGTCCTGGGCGAGGTTCAGGCGAACCTGAGAACGCAAGTCAGCCGGGTTCGGGAAGACTTCGATGGAGCTTTCCTCGACGACGAGGTCGTCGCTGGTGGGCGCATCCGGAGACGTCTTCAGGGCACAGAGAATCTGGCCATTGGGCGGATTCTGGAGGAAGAGGTCGAGGAAGGCCGTCCGGGTGGGTTCACCCGGTGCCGTCACCGTCAAGCGGATGGTGATGATGTCCGGGGCCGTGAAGTTCCACATGTTCAGGCAAGCCGAAGAGCTGGTGCCAAAGTTGGTATAGGAAGTTCCGTTGAGGGTCCAGGCCCACTGGTAGGTATAGGGGCCGGGGGCGCCACTGACGGAAGCACTCCAGCAAACGGATTCCAACGGACAAGCCGTCGTCGGACCATTGATGCCAACGATCAGGTTATTGGTCGCGGAGCGGTAGGCACCAACGGCACAGGCATTGTCGCGGAGGACCTGGGCATTGTTAGCAGTGGCGTTACCGGTCGCATTGCCGGAGGGACCGTGGGTCACGGCTGGGTTGGAATAATTGAGGATTCCATCGCCGGAGACGGTCGACCACATGATGGTCTGGGCCCGACGGGTCCGCCGGAAAGGCCAGAAGCCAGTTCTCCAGGTCCAATCCAAAGCCTTGGCGAAGCCAGGATCCGGGTTGTCCGCCAATTCGTGGTTGCAACCCATGTTGTGGGCGACCTCATGGGCGAATACATTGCGGTTGAGGGCATCGGTGACTTCGACCACACTGTAGCCATCGGCGTTGGCAGCAGGTGCGCCTCCACCGGCCGCGCCTACGAAGGCAATACCGAGGACGCCCCCAAATGCCGCGACGTTGTCATTGGCGATCAGGCAAACCAAATCCGCATCCCGGGCATTCCGGCGCGCTTGGGCAGTTGCATCATTCCGCACCGCCAGGATGGTGGTAACGGCGTCCTGACCGGTTTCATTGACCGTGTTCAGCACCTCAGCGCCCGCCAGTTGGAAGCGAAGCTGGGAGGAGAAGACCGAGCTATTGGCCAGGCCTTGGTTGGCATTGTCGATCAGCTGCTGCGCATGGGTATTGATATTGGCGATCCGACCATTCGCAGAATTGGTATAGAGGACCAATACCCGTACCCGGCAATTGGTCCGGGAACCAGGCGTGGTATTCGGACGAGTTCCACCGTAGGACAAGACGTGATCGTCAAGCTCTTGGGCAGGTTCAATCGGCTGGATTTTCTGGCGGAGCAAAACATTTTGTCCTGCTCCCAGATCATCGATTCGATAGAAGTTCTCTCCGAGGTGAATGGTCCCAACAGTAGATCCTTTCGTGGAGCGGAGCGTCAAACGCGCTTTTCCAATTTCATCTTTGGGTCCTCGGGCTTCCCGGGTTGCGAAAACGTAGTAATTGGCTTCGTCTTCGTACTCGACAGTTTTAACATCCAGGAAAATATTGTTTCCCTCCAGGTACAGATACAGGCTGCGATCGCCCATGATCTCGTCCAGCGGGGAAATGTCAATCAACTTCGCCGATTCCCAGACCTTTCCACTGAGAATTCGTTGAAGGGTTTCGTTTTGATCCTCCTTTAATTGCTCAAAGCTCCTTTCTGAGGGTAAAAAGAGCGGGCCCTGGGCAAAAAGGGAACCGGAAAATACGAACAAGAGAAGGCACAAGAAGTACCTTGAAATAGGTAATGATTTGTTTTGCATTTGGATGAAGAGTGATTTTAAACGTTAAAGAGAGTCAAACGAGCACAGATAACAGAAAAGTCCAGTAAACAGTGCTACAAGGTATGGGTTCAAAATTGATAGTATTGCTCCTATCCGGTCAATAATTATCAATTGTCAAAAGAATGGGGAAGAATACCGGGAAAGGAGGAGCAAAAAAAGGGATCACCAGCAAATGCCGGTGACCCATGTAAATTCAGTAAGGTTTCAAAGGAAGTCAGAGATCCAGGCGGTAGGACTGGAATCCGTCTTCGGAGCTCAACAGCGTCCAATCGGATCCGTTCACGCCGGAATACTCAAGGGAGTCCAGCCCGTCCACATGCCGGTAGATCCACAGGCTGTCAAATACCAGCGTGGGGTCCAACTCATCGGCATTTTCCAAGCCCGCCGCAAAGTCACTGTAAAAGCTATACCCTTCGGGAGGGGGCGTCTGGGCCGAAAACCCAACCGCAAACTTTTCGGGACTTTCCTTGAGGATGAATTCCACGCGGAGACTGTCCGAGTGGGAGGGCAGGACGGCATACTCGCCGAAGACATCGTCGGCGGGACAGCCCATCAAAACAAGTGATCCAAGTAGCAAGAGGGAAAAAACAACATTTTTCATAGTAGGTTCGGTATCTAATGAGCAAATATCGAACGTGTAGCCTCGTTTCTTCAATCCAATAAACGAGCCCCCGAACCAAATGGTATTTTTCCCCTTACCCTTTCTCTTCAGCCCTCGATCAACCCCGTTTCGAATCCCATGAAAAAAAGGAAGGGCACCCCATCCAAGGAGCGCCCCACCATATTACTTGATTTCCTTTCGATCAATGATTGACCACCATGCGCTTCAGCAAGCGCTGGCCACTGCATTCTGCGCGGATCAGGTAGACCCCGGCAGGCAGCTGGGAAGTTTCCATCTCGAAGATGTGGCTGCCGGCTTCGTAGGTGCCCGCGGCGACATCCCGCACCTTCTGACCAGTAACATCGAAGATGGCCATCTCCACCGGACCATCTTGCACCAGGTCCAACCGAACCTGGGACCGGAAATCAGCCGGATTGGGGAAGACCTCCAACGAATTGGCATAGATCGGCCCATTGTGGACGGGGATTTCGGGTGATTTCTGCTGTTGGCAGGGGAAGGATCCGCCCCCATTGTCCGACATGAAGACGCTCGTAAAGGCGGTCCGGTCGGGCTGACCGGGTGCCGAAACCGTCACCCGGATATTGATGACGGCCGGAGGCGTGAAATTGGTCATGCTGAGGCAGGCAAAGGAGCTCGTGCTGAAATTGGTGTAGGAGCTGCCAACAAGTGCATAGGCCCATTGGTAGGTATAAGGGCCGGGGGTCCCGCTGACATTGGCGGACCAGCAGACCGTTTCGAGGGGGCAGGCTGTGAGGGGACCATTGATATTGACCGTCAGGTTGGCATTGGCATTGCGGTAAAGGGCCACCGTACACGCATTTGAACGCAAAGTGGCGGCATTGTTGGCCCCGGTCGTGCCGGTAGCATTGCCCGATGAGTAGTTGACATTGGGGTTGGAGTAATGCAAAACGGATTCGCTCTGATTGGCCGAACTCCACATGATGGTCTGGGCACGGTAATTCCGTTTCCACAACCACCAGCCCGTGGACCAGGTCCACTCGTGGGCCTTGTTGGCGGCGGTGGAAGTGGTGACTGCCGGTTCGTGGTTGCATCCCATATTGTGTCCGCCTTCATGGGCAAAGAGCTTGTTGCCGAGGCTGGCAAATACCTCAATGACGCTGTACGCAAAGCTATTGGAAGCCGGTGCACCGTTGGAGCCGATATAGGCAATACCCGCCGTGGTCCCAAAGCTGCCGATCTGGTCATCGGCCATGAGGCATACGAGGTCGGCATTCGTCGCATTGCGACGGGCCTGGGCCGTGGCATCGCCGCGGACATCGCTCAGGACCGAACTCATCGATTGACTCGTCTCATCCACCGTGGTGAGGATCTCGGCCCCCGCCAACTCGAACCGCAACTGAGAACTCGAGACCGCACTGTTGCCCAGAGATTGGTTGGCCTGGTCGATATGGGACTGGGCCGTGGTATTGATATTGGCCAGGCGGCCCGCAGCCGAGCTGGTGAACAGGAACAGCACCCGCACATCACAGTTGTTGCGGGAGCCGGTCGTGGGGCGCGGTGCTCCATCCTCCTCGAAAGGATCAAAATCATGTTGATGCGATTCGCCATCGCCCGTTAAGGCGTCGTTCAGGAATGCTTCCTTACCATCTTCAGATGGCAATTCCCGCATCAGGATGTTCTGGCCCCGGCCGAGGTCGTCAATACGGTAGAAGTTTCCGCCAAATTGGAAGGTGCCGTAGGTCAGGCCATCTCCGGCCCGCAACATCAAAGTCGCAGGCCCGGGGTCCAGGCGGCGCTCGGTGGGTTGGCGCACCGCATACAGATAGTAGTCGCCATCGTCGATGTACTCGATGGTCTTGATTTCCAGGTAGAGGTCCTGGTCCGCATAGCCAAGGTAGATCAGGCGGGAACCCATGACCTCGGACAGGGGAGCAATGTCGATCAATTGCAGATCGGCATAGACGCCCGACTGGGCCACTCGACGGTAGGTATCAAGTTGCTGCTCGTTGAGTTCTTCCACCGGAATTTCAGAAGGCGTGAAAAGTGATCCTTGAGCCATTACGCTCCCGGAGATCAATAGGAGAGCCAGGCACACGAGGTACCTGAATAAAAGGGGTGATTGCTTGAACATGTGAGTGATAGTTAATAGATAAATAAAAAAACCAATGATTCTAGTACGGATAGAAGAGAGGAGAGAAGCAAATATGTCAGAAGGTAGGTCTTTTCCCGTTAGATAACCTGTCCAGCCGTTTCAACGGGGCGGAAAAGGGAATTTACCGGACCAATATGAGGTTTGAACGGTCCCCGGAATTGAGCGGGTGAGGATTGCTGGGAGAATTGAAAAACAGTCCTATTATTTATCAGGGTTTTGACACCACTTTCTTTTCCTTTTCATCTCCCACGACCCGCCAATTCTCCATCGTAAGTCCCTGCACATCATCGAATACAAAGGCCGGCCGGTAATCTTTCTTCCGAATCTTCAACGTCACATTCCGAAACACGATTCCGTTGGCGTGGCGCACGTAGAAGCCCCAGGCCGGCAACTCTCCGAACATCGAAAACTCGGGATAATCGTGTTCCTTTTCGGGAATCTGATCGAGCCGGGAAAGCGAGGCGTAAGCATAGGCCTTGTTGCCGCCGCCGGGGTAATTGATGGTAATATTTTCCAGGACCACATTCTCGACCTGGTGGCCGGGGATGCCGACGATGGAGGAGGGAAAGACATTGTGGAAAAAGGGGAGGGCGGGTCCCCGAATGGCATAATCTTCGTCGGGAATGCCCGCCGGCACATCGACCTCGACGTTGCGGATGACGACATTTCGGAGGGTACCGACCGGATACTTCCGGTTCTTTTCGCCCAGCCGAATGAAGATGGCATTGCCCGTATTCTTGGCCTTGATCCCGTCCACGACCACATTTTCCAGCAAGCCCCCGTCCACCACTTCCAATGCAATCGCCGACCGAAACGTATCGTAGACCTTGATGTCCTCCACGACCACATTGCGGAAGCCGTTGTAGGAAGCGGTGCCAAACTTCACCGCGCTGGCGCTCGACCGCACCCGACAATGGCCGATATATACGCTGTCGCAGAGGTTGACTCGGTCGATCCGGTACGACTTCAGGCAGATGCCATCGTCCGAAGCATTGATATCACAATTGACGATGCGGACGTTTTTGGAATCGGTCACGTCGATGCCGTCGTTGTTCCAGTAGGCATCGCTGTCGACGGTGATCCCGTCGATCACCAGGCCCACACACAAGTCGTAGGATTGCACCCAACTCGCCGCGTTCCGGATGGTCACGTCCGTCACCCGGACTTCCTTGCAATCCACAAATTCGATGATTTGGGGCCGCAGCGGCGCAATCGGGCGCCGGTTCTTCAGCTCGTACTGACTGCTGTCGATGTGGCCATCGTAGAACAAGCTGTCCACGTGCAGCGCCAGGGCCGCGCCCTGTCCGTCCAGGGTCCCTTTGCCCGAAATCCCAATATTCGTCTCCCCATCCGCCATCACCAGCCCCATCCAACGGTTCAATTTGAGGTAATCGCCCGGATCGGTACTCCCCAGCAAGGTCGCCTTTTTCTCTAGGTGCAACTCCACATTCGATTTCAACAGGATGGTGCCCGAAAGAAAGCGCCCCTTGGGAACGACCACGCGCCCCCCGCCAGCGTCATGCGCCGCGTCGATGGCTTGTTGAATGGCCACCGTATTCATCGTCACGCCATCGCCGACGGCCCCGTAATCCTGAATGTCAAAATCCTGGGCGGGGAGGAGGGAAGCGGTCAAAAAGAGAAGAGGGAGCCAAAGAAATTTCGTGACCATGCGCGTTGAGGTTGCTTCGAATTGGAAACGAATATAAGGCGAATTGTTCAGGGGCAAGGGTTCAGGGACAGATTTTTCCTGTGGAGTAAGGGCAATGGGGACGGGAGAAAGAGAGGCGGGAGGAGAAACAACAGATTTCCCTATCTTTATTCGCGATGCGCCTTTTACTCCCCAAAATGCTGTTGTTGATGGTCCTCGGCGGGGCTTGCCAGTCCCTGCCGCCGGATGTCACCGAGACCGTCGGGACCCAGGCGTGCACCTGCAACAAGGCAGGTACAACCGGGCTAGAGCGTCCGCTCTACGCCTTACCCCGCGGCGCCCTGCTCGCCTCCCGCTTCGACAACCTCGAAGAGCTGGCCTCCGTGATTTGCATCGACTACTTCCGCGAAGCGGACACGTCCCAGGCCGGCGACACCACCAATACCCGTGTGCTGCTGCGCCATTGCAGCCAGGGAGAAGAAGTGACCAGCGAGCTGGTCGTCGGATTGGGGGAAGGGGACTTCCGCAAAGCCCAAAATGGGGATGTGCTGGACCAGGCCGGGGTCGGCCTGTCCTCGCCTTATTCCGTCGCGCACCGCGACGACCTGGGCCGGGTCATCATCCTCGCCCGCCGCCGCTACGCCCTCTTCGGGGAAGGCGATCCCGCGTTTTTTGACCTCGCATTGACCTCCGTCGAACACATCAATACCCCGGAGTTGGCCTACCTCCATCCCCGCGACAGCTCAGAAAAGGGCTTCCTCAACACATTCAACCACATGACGGCCCAGGCCTTCATCACCTCCTTCTTTTCCGAGGAATTGGCCGATTTTGTCGCCGATGTCCACGAGCGGCACCACATGCCGGAACTCATTTCTGGCCAATTCACCCCCGAACAATTGGTGGACCCCGACAAGAATCCCGTCGACAACTACGTCGACATCATCAACAACGAATGGGGCCAGGAATTGGGGAAAGAATTGAAGGAGAAGTACGGGATCAACCGCCAAACGGTGTGGACGCCGGAATTGCTGACGAATTATCTGAACGATATCCAGGCCTATTATAGCTGGGCGCTCCAGGTCGGCTTCGAGCCCTACCGCCCGGAAGACGAAGTCGTCATCCGTTTCGCCGCCAAGATCAATGCGGTCATGAACGACGAGGTTTGATCAGCAAAATCAATTTCCCTTGGGGACGAGAATGAATTTTGAGTTGGCGAACTGGCCCACAGTATCGTCGGCGAGTTCATATTGTTGTTGCAGCGCCTCAATTCCTGTCACTTGCCAGTCCTGCATCAGGTCCAGCCACTTGTCTTTGACGGAGGCGGAATCCACGTGGGTCCGGGTGAAGTTGGCTTGGTCGAATTCGGTGCGGATCAGGTTGCTGCGGTGGAAGCGGGTCTGGGTAAAATCGCATTTGGGGAGGACCGTGGCGAGGAGATCGGCACCGGTAAAATTGGCCTGGTGGAACTGGGCGCTTTCGGCGTGGGCCCATTGGAAGAGACAACCTTGTAACTGGGCGCCTCGCAATTGGGCGTTGCTGAGGTCGACGCCGCTGAGGTCGGCCGAATCGAGGACAGCGCCGTTCAGGGTCGCCCATTGGAGGCTGGCGCGCCGCAAGTCTGCGGCTTCCAACTGGGTGGAGGCGAGGGCGGCTCCCCAGGCATCGGCCTTGCGCAGGTCGGCTTGG
>CAWUKT010000078.1:0-33814 GCA_963923035.1 uncultured bacterium | reverse complement strand
TGTGAGAGGACAGGAAACGGGAGAATCACTCCTCCTGTTTTCTTCCTACTCGATTGAGCAATTGTTCCGCGATTTCCATGTCCTCCGGCGTCGTGATCTTGATATTGTCGTAGCTACCTTCAAAGAGGTGAATCACCCGGCCACAGGCTTCCGCAAGGGAAGCGTCATCGGTATAGCGACCCTCCGGGGCCTCATCGTAACATGTTAAAATATCCTTTAGCTGGAAGATTTGGGGAGTCTGGACATGGAAAAACTGACTCCGATCAATGGCCTGGCTTCCATTTTTCGTCAACATTCGCAACGAAGACTTAACGGGCACACCAGCGACTGCATTTCCCTTTTCCTTGGCCACCTCAAATCCATTCCCGATCATCTCGGCGCTGGCAAACATCCGAACGCCATCGTGGATGGCGACCCATCCGCTCAGCGGGAGCCCCAAATCGCGTAGATACTGCAATCCAAGGTGGACCGACGCCGTTCGCTCGGCCCCTCCGGCACAGGCGTGCAGGCGGGAATGATCTTGAGCATCAAAATTTTCCTGGCAGAATGCCGCCCACTGGGGGAGAAGGGAAGCGTGCAAAACCACGCACACCACCATATCAGGATCACTTTTGAGAAAGCGTCCAATGGTATGGGCGAGGATGGGCCTCCCCGCCACAGGCAACATTTGTTTGGGAATATTGGCTCCCAGCCGTTTACCGGTCCCGCCGGCTACGATGAGCGCATACCTGGAATCCCCCATCAGAGGATCAGCATGGCATCGCCGTAGGAGTAGAAGCGGTATTTTTCTTTGACTGCTTCTTCATAGGCGTGCATCATGAAGTCGTAACCCATGAATGCAGCGACCATCATCATGAGAGTCGATTTGGGACGGTGAAAGTTGGTCAGCATGGCGTTGGCGATGGCAAATTCGTAGGGGGGGTAGATGAATTTGTCCGTCCAACCCGAGGCTGGTTTGAGGGTGCGGCTGGCAGAAACAGAGGACTCCAAGGCGCGCATGGAAGTGGTCCCAACTGCGAGCACCCGGCGCTTTTCATCTTTCGCGCTGTTGACCCAGTCGACCAGCTCTTTTTCGATGATATAGTACTCAGAATCCATCCGGTGCTTGCTCAGGTCTTCCACTTCGACGGGATGAAAGGTACCAAGGCCGGTGTGGAGAGTCAGGAAGACCTGCTCAATGCCTTTCAGCTCGAAACGCTTGAGCAATTCACGGGTAAAGTGAAGGCCAGCGGTCGGAGCGGCTACGGCACCAGTATTTTTGGCGTAGATGGTCTGATAATTCTCGCGGTCGGAATCTTCTACCTCACGCTTGATATAAGGAGGAATGGGCGTTTTGCCCAGCGTTTCGATCAGGTTGTGGAGTTCTTCGTCTTCGCCGTCAAAGAGGAATCGAATGGTACGGCCACGAGAGGTCGTATTGTCAACCACTTCTGCTACGAGGTCATTTTCACCGAAAAACAGCTTATTTCCCACCCGGATTTTACGGGCCGGGTCGACCAATACATCCCAGAGCTTGGCCTTTTTGTTCAATTCGCGGAGGAGAAACACTTCAATGGCCGCTCCCGTCTTTTCCTTTTTACCCAACAAACGGGCCGGAAATACGCGGGTATCGTTCAGCACCATGATATCGCCTTCATCGAAATATTCCAGGATATCTTTGAAAGTACGGTGTTCGATTCGCTGTTCCTTGCTGTGACAAACCATCAAGCGACAGCTATCCCGCGGGTCCGCAGGGTATTCAGCAACAAGTTCTTCAGGGATATCGATTGCGAATTCAGAGAGTTTCATACAGCGAAGGTTTTTTTGGAATGTGCAAAGTTAGGGGAGGAATCGCACGGACGCAAACAGAAAAGGGATTCAGATGAGGAAATTCAGGATTTTTTAAGGGGCCTAAAATGTTAGGAGCCGGGACCTAAGCCTGGCGGCTCTCAATCCCGGCATCCTAAGCTCGTACCGTTATCACGAGTTAAAGGTCACCAATGTTGCCGGATATAATTGTCAAAGGATAGACATTCTTCAAGGGGGCCAAAAAAAGCGCGATGAATTCCATCGCGCCTACTCCAAAAGCCAGTCTAAGATTCGAAATGATATATGTCTTATGCCGATAACTTGCGTTCGATATAGTCCTGAATGTCCGGTCCCACCGCCAACAGGCGGTTTTCCTGCACCAAAGCCGGCACTATCATCACCCGGTCCGGCCACTCCTGACCCGGAGCATCCAGATTGATGGCCGCAAACTCGACCGGAGTGGTCTTCAGGTAGGTCAACACCTTCCTGCAACTCGTACAATGATCTGTAATGTAAAGCGTATACTTCATTTCAACTTGGTTAGGTCGCGGACCAGAATGCGTTTTCGTTCGAAATTGATCACATTCCGCCGCTTCAATTCATTGAATACCGTGGTGACCGTCTGCCGGGAACTCGCCGTCAGGTTCGCAATGTCCTGGTGGGTGAGGTGGTGACGAATCAACGTTTCGTCTCCCACTTTGGTTCCCGTCTCCTCGGCCATTTCACGGATAAAATCAATGATGCGGGTACGAGCATCTTTGAAAATCAATGCCTTAAATCTGCGCTCCATCTTCCGCAAGCGCCACCCAATGAGCTTGGTGACTTTCAGGCTCATGTGGGGATTCTGCTCCATCAGACTTTCCATCTCCTCCACACTCACCGCGCAGATTTTTACCTTGCTGTCCAGCGCCTGGGCGAAATCCTCCCGTTGTTCCTCTCCCGCCAAGGACAATTCTCCAAACACTTCCCCCGGTTGTAGAATGGCTTTGATCGTTTCGCGGCCATCCGGAGACAAGTTCCCGATCTTGACCCGCCCTTCCTTTAAGAAGAACAGGGAACGGGAAGGGTCTTCGGGGAAATAGATGAATTGTCCCTTTTTGCTCTCTGTCATCACGGTTTTTTCCGCAAACTGCTTCATTTCATCCGCAGAGAGGCCTTCCAGCAAATTGAAGTTTTCCAGGTACCAGAGTTTTGAACGGTCTGCCATAACGCTCTTTGATTATTGTGAACGAGTATGCCTTTTCTCTTGCACTGGAACTCCGTTGAAGAGCCGTATAAGTTGCCCTTCGGGGTGTGATAGGGTACGAGCTCCAGCTTACAGATCAAAGATGCCCGGTTTTTCCGGGTTTTTATGTCAAGGACTGAACAAAATGGGTCAGACGATAGGCCAAACCCCAGCTCCATGTGCCAATTCGACCGCCCAGGCCCTGGCTTGGATGCCCCAATCGCCTCCGTAGCGCGGCAACAAAACCGCTTTGAAGTAGTCCACCCTGTCCTTGGCAACCAAATTCAGGGTGCAGCCGCCGAATCCCCCGCCCATGATTCGACTGCCGTAGCAGCCGTCAATGTTGGCGGCGTGGAACTGCAAATGGTCACATTCCGCGCAGCTGGAACCATAATCGTCCCGCAAGCTGGCGTGACTTGCATTGAGCAAGGCCCCGGCCAGGTGCAGGTCGCCCTGGGACAACGCCTCGGAAAAGTCCCGGACCCTATTGTTTTCAGTGCTATAATGGCGAACACGTCGACCGAGCGGATCGGGAAGCCGCGGAATATGCTGGGAATCAACTTCCCGCCAGTGGTTCACGGGCAACCGTTGCGCTTTGAGTTCCGCCAGGGCTTGCCGCATTTCTTCTACCCGCTGTTGGTAACCACTCCCCGCCAGGGACCTTTCCACCGCTGAATCTACCACGACCCAGACCGCTTCTAATTCCGGCACCGGGAGATAATCCATTTCCAAGGACTGAAAATCGATTTGCAAGAGCTGGTCTTTTTTCCCGAATACGACCGCCATCTGATCCAACAGGCCTGATTCCAGCCCCAAAAATCGATGTTCGACCTGCTGGGCCAATTTACAGAGGTCGAGGGGGAGGAGGGAAGTCGAAGTCGCGGCCATCATGGCCTTGAGCAAGGCGATTTCCAATGCGGCGGAGGAGCTCAACCCCGCTCCCTGCGGAATGGTCCCGTGGAGGTAAATTTCAAAACCGGTATCCCGGCCAAATTGCTCCCGCCAGAGCGTATAGGCCCCTCCCACAAAGCGTTTCCACAAGTCTTCAGGCAATTCATCGCCTCCTTTCCACTCCCACAACTCGTCATATTCGACTGCGTAGACACGCAGCTGGCCGCCGGGAATCGCTGGCATCACATTGGCGGCGACTGTGATATAACGGTCGATCGGAGCCGGGAGGGCCAGCCCCCCCGAATAGTCGGTATGGTCCCCGATGAGGTTGATGCGTCCGGGCGCAAAGGTCAGCACCTGCGGAACCATCAGGAATTGCCGGTGAAATCCGTGCCAGGTCGCTTCGATTTGAGATTTTAAGCCCATTGCGGATCGTTTTGGAGGAGTTGGGCGGCCCAGGCGAGATCTTGTGGAGTATTGAGACCCACCAATTCCCGGTAATCGTCGATTTTTTCAAAGGTGACGGTTTCCCCCGCTTCCATCAACAGGTCGATCGCGTCGGTGAGGTATCGTTCGGCGGTGCGGGGATGAGGGGAAATGAGGGGAATAAACCGATCCAGGGCCTGTTTTTGGAAAATGAAATGCGAGCTGAGGTATTCCCGAACCTCTTTTTCTGCCTCCGTTGCATCGCGCTCTTCCACCACTTTGACGAGCTGATCCTGCTCGGTGATGACGCGGGCGTAGGGAAAATGCTGGCCGAAGGTTGCGGTCAGGAAGGCACAAGCGGCACGGGTGGAATGGTGGCGCTGGACGAGACGCTGAATGGTTTGGGGGCGAATGAGAGGGCTGTCTCCAACAAATACCAGGAGGTCGTCGCAGGATTCAGGGAGCCGGGGCAATGCGCATTCCACCGCGTGCGCGGTGCCGAGCCGTTCGGGCTGCCATACACAGGCCGCCCGATCTCCCACAAATTCTTTCACCAAGTCTCCTTGGTGCCCTACGACTACCCATTGGGCGGCTACAGCGCTGACTTCCAGGGCATCCAGAAGGTACCCCAGCAAGGGTTTCCCCTCCAAAGGAACCAAAGGCTTGGGCAAGTTGCTTTTCATTCGACTGCCCTTTCCTGCCGCCAGCACAAGGCTGTGGACCGACCGCGGTGAAATTTCCATAGCTGAAATTAGCCATTATTCGGTTGCGGGAAAATCAAGAATGGGGCCCGACGGTGACTTTTTCCCTCCACCCCTCCAGCTCCATCATGAACCTTCTGTCAATGGACTTTTTGATACCCGTCCATTGGAACTCCTTTTTTGTCAAGGATTGAACAACATGGGTCGGAAAGAAGTCCGATATTTATAAGGTAACTTGAGCTCAGCATGAAAAATTCAGTTTGGTTGACCGCATTGCTGCTCCTGACTGCCATATTGGGCTGTCAGCGAGAAGAGGTGATTCCAGAGGCGTCCCCAACTCCGATGGTGGACCGTTTTGTGGTCGTAGAGGATGTGGTAGCGGGGCAAGAAGTGGTGGTGGCTGGCAGCGAAGCCCTGAATTTGCTGGTTTCCTACGAGCGCCGCCTCCCCGATGGAACCTTGCTGGAATTCAAATCGACCCAGCAATCATTGCCTCAGATGCTGGTGGACAATGAAGGGAATGTTTGGGATGTATTTGGACAGGCGATCAACGGCCCTCGGACGGGCCAGCGCCTGACGCCGACTTATAGCATGATGGCGTATTGGTTTGTCGCGGGAGCAATGTATCCCGGGGTGGAGATTTATGGAGCTGGGACGAGCAGCCCGGTATTGAACCTCACGGAGGACCCGGATTGGGACATTCCCACCGACAATCTCTTCTGGGGATCGTCCTGGAACGCCATTCCCGCCATCGACAATCCCGAATACCTCGTTTTCAAACAGCGCGATTTTCTGGATGGATTTTTCCTGGGCTCCAAGGACCTGGTGATCGGAACCTCCATCAACGGCGCGGCGCGGGCCTATCCCCACGCCATCCTCAACTACCACGAGATCGTCAACGATCAGCTCGGCGGAGAAGACATCACCGTGGCTTGGTGCCCGCTCGCAGGAACTTCCACCATTTGGGATGCCGAGACCCAACAAGGGCTGACCACGTTTGGGGTCGCTGGATTGCTCCACAACAACAACCTGATCCTCTATGACCGCGCCTCCGAAAGCGTTTGGTCTCAGGTTTACGGTAAATGTATTCACGGCCCGGCCCGCGGCGAGACCGTGGCCCATTTTCCCATGATCGAAACCTCCTGGGAAACCTGGCAAAAAATTGTAAACGAACCTGAAATCCTGGCCGAGCCGACCGGGATCAACTTTGACTATTCTGTCGACGAATTTGCGTGGTACAAGAGCGTGGACGACGAAATTTACTACGGGGTGGATTTCTTAGACCCTCGGGTGAGGGCGAAGGAACGCGTCCACTGCATCATCGTAGGAGAGACCGCCAAGGTGTACCGCTTTCAGGATTTTCGGTAGGGGGGAAATGAAAAAGGCCACCGATGGCAGCCCTTCCTTTTCGTTGTCAGTATAAATTCTCGGGATTCGTCAAAGAATATCGTCTTCAAGAATACACAGCGAACACGAACCAATCTGGACCTCATACGCAGTTTTTCCGAGCGTGGTGACCATCTTGGTAATTGTCAGATCATCCTTGTCATAGGCAGCACACAAATCCAGATAGGAAATCTTGAGGATTTTAGAGCTTTCTTTCAGGATGAGGTCGACTGTGGATTGAGGAATTGACAAATCCTTTACCGAAAATTCAAGGGAATATTGACATTCCTGACTTTCGACGGGGAGGGGGCTAGCGTTCAGGTGGAGGCTAACCATACATACAGCTGCGAATAGACCTAGTACTTTCAGCATGACTAAACCGGTTAGTAATTAATGACTTACGATCAGGAAGACCTACCAGAAAAAAACGTATGTAGCAATGTAATTAGTGGGCCGTTCCTGTTGAGTCTCTCAATATATAAAAAATGTAAGAAAATTGGGCTATTGGACTAGGGAAAATTACCCGCTTTGGTGTGAGATCATTGGCATTTGGATGGATATATTGATTATTCGTAATGGGAAAAGGTTAGAACGAAAGCGATCCGTCGGAAAAATGAGAATTGTTGAATCTTGGTCCGAAACGGTCCTGTAAGTATTTAAGGATTGGAATCCGAAAAATCTGTCCCTACTAAAAACGCCCGATCCGTAGACGAATCGGGCGTTTTTAAGGAAGCAAGCCCTACTGTTTGATAAATTTGATGTGGTCCTCGGTACGGTTGGCCTGGTCGCGGAGGCGAATCACATACATGCCGCCCGTGATATCGTCGAGGACGAATTCTTTTTCATTGAATCCAGCCTCAAACTCCATCGTTTCGGTCCGAATGACCTTTCCGTAGAGATCGACAAATTCCACTTCGAACTCTCCCTCCATACCGACAAAGGTCGAGAGGGTGACCCGATCGCTCGCCGGGTTGGGGTAAAGGCCCACAATCCGCACGCCGGTGAACTCATCAAAGTAGACATCGACCACTTCGCTGTAACTCTGCTCGCCATTCTGGTCGAGGAAGTTCAGTCGGTAGTAATTGTGCCCGGGCACCGGCTGGTAATCCGTAAAGCGGTAGTCGTAGCCAGAGTTGCTGCCACTGGCCGAACCACCACTGCTGGCAGTGGATTGACCGTCCACTTCCCCAATCTGCTGGAAGTTGGTCGCGTCGAGGCTCCGCTCAATGAAGAAGGTTCCCTGCAACGCATCGGCATCCGAAACCGCCCATTCCAGTTCGTGGACCACGCCCTCGCGGTAGGCCACGAAGGATTCATATTCCACATCCAACGGACAGACTTCGTCAATCCGGATTTGCCCATTGTTATTCCCCGTCAACTGGAATCCATCCAACTGAATGATCAGTTGTGTACCAATCGGCAGGTTATAGCCGCGGGTAAAGAAGTAGCTCGTGCCCTCACAGGCGTCCGTCAATTCACAATCCACCAGCGCGTCCGGCGCATTGTCACAGGGCGTCGCATCCTGGAAGATGGCGATGGAAAGTCCATCGGTCGGCTGGCTCAGGATACAGCTACCGCCAATGGTTCCCTGAACCGTCAGGATGATGGTGGGGCAGGAATCGGTGGTATAGCTGAAATAAACCGAGTGGTCAGGCGCGGAGCCATCGCCACATTCGGTATAGCCAGGATCAACGCCGGGCGTCTCACCCGTAGCGCCATCTGTATCCCAGCAGTACCAGATGCCATCTTGCATCGGCGTAGCCGTCTGGCAGCTGTCGGAGCCACAACGGTCCGTCAGACACAGTCCGAAGTCTTCGTTGATATCGTCACCGCCATCGTCAAAGACCTGGAGGTAATAGGTCTGGCCGGGCGTGCCCTGGATATAGTACTGCGGATCGCTGAAGGTACCTCCAACGTCACAGTTGGTGGGAGTGAGGTTGTTGCAAGGCCCTTCGTAGGCCGCAACCGCCAATTCTGAGTTGTTCAATCCGAGGAAACCATAGTCGTCATTGCCCTCCATCAGGACCGTTCCACTGGCCGGCATGGTGAAGGAGAACCATACATCCCCACAGTTGTCTCCGCAGCCCTGGACAAAGTTGTTGTTCAGGGAAACGGTCGGATCGCCATAGTTGAAGACGTTCCAATTGCCGGAGCCCTGACAAGGCTCGGTGCCAATCGGGAGCGGAATAGCGCCGCCGCAATCGTCATTGGAAGGTCCGGAGAAGGTAGGTTGGGGATCGGTAATGGAAATGGTGAAGTCGCCAAAATCACCCAGGATATCCACCCCGTCAATTTGAACCATATAGGTATCTCCGGGAATCAGGCAATCTTCGGCCAGGTCCGCGTCGAAGCTCAGGAGATCATTTGCATTGCCCCCCACCTGATACAAGCTGTCGAAAATACAACCACCCGAATTGTGGTAGAGGTTGAAATTCACGTCAATGCCCGAGATGCTGTTCACATCAATGAAGGCCTGGCCAGAAGTCGGCGCCACAAAGGAATACCAGACGGTTTCGTCGTTGTTCCCCACATTGGGCTCATTTGGCTCCACCGTGGCGCAGTCATTGGTACCGTTGACCGGACCAATGGGCCCGCTGTTCAGGTCGCCGATATACTGCCGGGAGCAGATATTGTCATTGGTGGGCGAACCAGTTGGTACGCCATTGTCAGTGACGGTAATGTCAAAGGTTCCCTGGTCGCCAAAGACATCCAATCCGTCCACCTGGACATAATAGGTGGTATTCGGAGTGAGGCAGGGCAAATCAAGGGAAACATCGGTGCTCAGGAGATTGTCCGCGCTCGCAATCTGAACCAGAGAGTTGAAGTTGCAGGAAACGGGGGGGGGAGCAAGGTAAACGTCGATGTTCGCGTCAATGCCCACCGTATTGTCCACGGTGACGGTGATTTCGCCCGGCGTAGCGCTGGTCGTAAACTCAAACCAAACGGTTTCATCGCAGGTCAGGGCGCTCACCGTCGCACAATTGTCCACGTTGGGCTCATTGGGTTCGGTGGTCGCACAGAAATTGAAGGAGGAAATCGTCGGGGAAGTTCCGCCGGAGGGGACCACGCCCATTGGCGTCGCATTGCAAATGCTGTCGTTGGGCGGGTAGGCATTCATCGTACCATCATCGGAAACCGTAATGTCAAACGTACCATTGTCGCCGAGGATGTCCACGCCGTCCACCTGCACATAGTAGGTGGTATTGGGGCGGAGGCAGGGGATCGTGACCGATACATCGCTGCTCAGCAGGTCGTCGCCATTCTCAAGCAGCGTCAGGTCGCTGAAATTGCAGGATCCTTGCGGATTGGCGGCGTAGACATTGATGGTCGCATCAATGCCGACAGTATTGTTCACCGTGACGGTCGTATTGCCGGGAGTCCCCGGCGTCGTAAACGTAAACCAAACGGTTTCGTCACAGAGCGGATTGCTGAGGACATTGCAGCCACTTACATTGGGTTCGTTGCTTTCGGTGGTCGCACAGAAGTTATTGGACGGGAAGGCCGCCGTCGATCCGCCTACCGGCACCGTGCCGATATTCGACGCATTGCAAATATCGTCGTTGGGCGGGAACGAATTCGGGTTGCCATCGTCCGTAACCGTAATGTCAAACGTGCCATCGTCCCCGATCACATCCAATCCATCCAGCTGGACATAATAGGTGGTATTGGGCTGGAGACAGGGGAGGGGAAGGCTCACATTGGCCCCAGCGAGGATGCCCTGAGCATTATCAATCTCGGTCAGATCGGAGAAGGCGCAGGTCGTACCGTTGGCCGGCAGATAGGCCGTGATACCGGGGGCAAGGCCGCCCTGAACATTGCTGACATTGACCGTCACCAGCCCCGGAGTGGCCGAAGTGGTAAAGGTGAACCAGACGGTTTCGTCGTAGAGGACATCGGTGATGTCATTCAAGCCACTGACATTGGGCTCGTTGGGTTCTTCACCGGCGCAGAGGTTATTGCCCGCAAAAGTGGGGGTGGAGCCGCCGGAAGCGACAACGCCAAGAGCCTGAGCAGAACAAATGCTGTCGTACGCAACTTGCGGCTGCGGAACGGCATCGTCAATGATTTGGATATCGAAGGTGCCAAAATTACCCAGCACATCTCCTCCATCCACCTGGACGAAGTAAACCGAGTTGGGATCGAGACAGGGAAGGTCCAGGCTCACATCAAATGAAAGCAGGTTGTCGGCATCTCCGATAAACTGCAAGTCATTGAAGTCGCAGGAAACGCCGCCGGGAGCCGCATAGACGTTGATATTCGCGTCGATGCCCGTCGCATTGGTGATTTCGACCGAGATGGTCCCGGGGTTATTGTTCGTGGTGAAATAAAACCAAACCGTCTCGTCACAAATGAAATTGAAGAAGTTGGAGCAGTTGTCAACGTTTTGTTCGCCTGCTTCCGTGGTGGCGCAGAAGTTAGAGCCACTGAAAATCGGCGTTCCCAAGCCAGTCGGCGGCACCCCGAGGTCGACGGCATTGCAGAGGCTGTCGTTGGTGGGGAGGGGAACAAAAGCCGGGTCTTCGGTAATGGTGATGTCAAAATAACCCTCAACGAAGACAGTGGGGAGGGGAGGCGGCGGCAAAAGAGAACCATCGACCTGGATAAAGTAGGTCCGGCCGGGATCAAGGCAAGTCACAGTCAGGTCTTCATCGAGGATGATGGGATCGTAATCGCTGTCTACCTCGCTCAAAGTACCATTGCAGGTATTGTCGCTGGATTCATAGACGGCTACCTGGAGATCGATGTCGTCGCCGCGGTTGTTGGGGTCCGTGTCCAATGCCAGCGTCACATTGCCGCTGGGAGGCGCCTGGAACGTATACCAAACCGTCTGGTCCAGACCAAAGGCAGCGGGTACAGGTTCTCCGGGCTCAACTGTCGCACAGAAATTGTGCTGCTCCCCCGAATTGATCGAACCACCGCCCGGTACGGGCCCCATGGCCGTCGCACCACAGATGGAATCATTCGTGATCGGGGGCGGACCGGGTTCCTCGGTGACAGTGATGTTGAAGAAACCGTCCACCTCGTCGGGATCGTCCGATCCGTCGACCATGATCCAATACGGACGTCCGGGCGTCAGACAGGTCACCAGAATGTCCTCATCCCGGCTAAACGGTGGGAATTCGAACAAGTCGTTGTAGTCACACGCGACCTCCGAAATGGCACCCAGACAAGAGTCGCCGACGGTTTCCCAAACCGAAACTTGCAAGTCGATATAATCGCCCACATTGTTGGGGTCGCTCTCCAGTTCAATGGTCACCCGGCCCGTCGAGGGCGCGATGAACTGGTACCAAACCGTCCGGTTGGTTCCGAAGCAGCTGGGAATCGGGTCAAAAATATTGTTGGCGCAGAAGTTGGTCTGCACGCCCGGTGCCGTTACGGAGCCGCCCGTGGGGTCGCCCAGGGGGATGGCGTCACAGATCGAGTCGTTCGGAGCCGGACCTACGTTGTAGTCATCGACTGAGATATCGAAAATCCCTTCCCGCAAGGGCAGGATATTCAGGGGATCCTCCCAGCCATCGACCTGGATATAGTAAGTCTTGGTGGTATCCAGGCACTTCAGGCGCATCGCCTGACCGCCATCGATGCTGAAAGAAAGCGGATCGTCATAGCTGTCCAACTCCGAGAACAACCCGGTGCAGGTATTGTCCGAACTCTCCCACACCGACAATTGCAGGTCGATGTCGTCGCTTCCGGTATTGAACAGTTCAATCTCCACCGAACCGCTGGACGGAGGCACGAAAGAGTACCAAACCGTCTGTTCGACGTCGTGGGAGAGGGGATCGGGTTCGCCCGGCTCAATACCCCCACAGTAGTTATTCTGGTTGTTGAGGGTCACATTGCCCGCATTCGGAATGGTCCCCAACGGAGTCGAATTACAAATCAGGTCGTTGGGAGCCCGCGCAATGCCGTCGTCCGTGACGGTCAGGCCGATATAGCCTTCGACATTGATCGCCGAGCCATCCAACTGCACGAAATAAGTCGTATTCGGTTGCAGACACTCGACCACGAGGTCTTCCCCGTTCCAGAAGCCCGGCACATCCGGGTCATAATCACAATCCACCTCGGTCAAGGTGCCGGTACAGGTGCCATTGCTGGATTGGAGCAGCGAAACCTGCAAATCCAGGTTGTCCCCCGCATTCAACGGGTCACTCACCGAAGCAATGGTCATTTCATAACCTACGCTGGCCCCCGTGGTGAAGCTCACCCAAATGGTCTGGTCGATGCTGTAAATACAGCCGGGTGAATTGGGCTCGCCGGTCTGGATGGTCGCGCAGAAGTTGTTCATGTTGTTGTTCGTCTGCGAACCACCGAAGGGAACCGTACCCAGGCTGATGGCGGAACAAATATCGTCGTTGGTGGCCCCGGCGACGCCATTGTCATCGATCCGCACCCCGAAGAAGCCTTGTACGTTTAGGCCCGAACCATCCACCTGCATGTAGTAAGTGGTATTGGGTTGGAGGCATTCCACCGTCATTTCTTCTCCAAATGGCGGCGTGAAATAGTCCGAATCAATTTCGGTGAAGGAGCCGGTGCAGGTGCTGTTGCTGGAGGTATAGAGCGCAATCTGCAAATCGATCTGGTCGCCGCGGTTGAGCGGATCGTTCAGGGCTTCCAGGGTGGTTTGGGTACCGATATTGGCGCCAGTGGTGAAGGTGAACCACTGGGTCTGGTCGATGGCGAAAGCTGCCGGATTGGGCTCGCCCGGCTGCGTACCCGAACAGAAGTTGTTGAAGTTGTTGTTTTGGAGCGTGCCGCCCAAGTTGAGTGTGCCGAGGTTGAAGGCATCACAAATGTCGTCGTGGGCGCCAGCGGAGACATTGTTGTCGTCAACGGACACGTTGAAGGTACCGCTGCTTCCCGTCACGTCGAGTCCATCCACCTGGATCCAGTAAGTGGTATTGGGGAGGGGGCAATCAATGGTGGTGGAGGCGTCGGAGGTGCCAAAGGGGTTGGCGATGGACGAACCGGTATTGATTTGCTGAAGGTCGTTCAGGGTATTGCAGTTGCCGGGATCGATGTATACGCCGACCCATGCATCCATGCCGCCACCCGTGGCGTCGATTTCGATGTTGATGGTCTGGGCCACCGTCGCGCCGGTCGTAAATTGGTACCAGACGGAAGGATCGTTGGAACAATTCGGCTCGCCACTCTGGCAATCGTCACACGGACTTTGGTTGCTCTGGTTGTTGAGGCCGAGGCTGCCGCCGAAATTGAGGGTACCCAGGGCGCCGGCGTTGCAGAGGTCGTTGTTGTAGTCTTCCGTGAGGAAGGAACCGGTGATGACCCAACGGGCGCGGTAGGTATAGGTCACGCAACCACAGTCGCCACCCCCGCCAACGGACTGTTGGGGCAGGTTGATGTTTCCGGTCGCCGTGGAGACCGGGAAACCAAAGCTCTGGCCTTGACTGTTGTCAGAGCAGGTCAATGCGCCGAAGGCACAGCCACAAAGGCCATCGGCCTCATCCACAAACCAGGTATAGGTCAGGTTACCGCCCGGCCAATCTGGTTGGCAGTCGAAAGTCTCGTCGTAAAGGGTATAGGAATCCGTATTGGTACGGGGGGGATCGTTGTTGTCACCAAAGCTGTGGCATTCGTTGTTGATATTGCCACCTTCCCAGGACATTCGGTGGTCGTTGTCGCTTGAATACCAGCCCGAACCATCGCAGCCACTACAACCCGTAACGGCTTCTTCATACACCACGAGGCGCAATCGTTTTTGAGCGTGGAGGGAAGGAGTCAGCAGGAGGGCCGCCAAAAATGTAAAAACGAACGACCTAAGCGTGAAGTTTCTTCTCTTGCGCATACCAATTTGTTTGAAAGGAAAAAATCAGCGTTGGTCGTCTCCATCGCCATGAATGATCGCCGGTTTGGGGGCCGGAACTACGGGATCCTGAGGCGTCGGGGCCGGCGCAAATCCCAATTCTTCGATGGCTTCCCGCTCAAACTTCGCCAACAAATCTTCCATCGTATTTTTCTCCAACGACTTCAACGGCTTCCCCTCTTTTTGCTCAAAGGCAACAATTTTATAGTGAACGGCTACATTCACCTGATCTTCTTTTTTCTGCGAATTTTCTACCTCTGACGGTATCTGAATATTGGTATAATAGTAATCCGAAGCAGGGTATCCATTGATCATCTCCTCCGAATTTTCACTCGTCGAAACGCCATTCTGACATTTCCCTTGATTCATCCCGCACCAACAGACCATCAGCAGCACGAGCAATGTTCCAGAAATTAACTTTCCCATATTGCACATTTATTTCAGCATCTACTCCCAGCTCAAACGGGCATCTTTAACAGCAGTTCAGCATCTTCTGCCGCCCGGTTGGCTGCAATCATTCTTCAAAATACTGGAATTTCCGAATAAATCCCATTGTATAAAGTTGAATATAAGCGATAAATCTTTCGGGAGACGCTCTTTTTTTACACATTTCAGGCCCTCTGTCCCCTCGCATGCTGGCAGTTGACAAATGGAAATAAAGTTGAGGGAAAGTAAACTTTTTCAGTCGAATCGGAGGACCGGGGGCGTTTGTCCGGGCGGAATCTGGATGCCCCACACAAACAATTCCATCATTTCGTCATCGCTGCGGAACGAAGAAGGGATGTTCCGGGGAGGCTGAAAAGGGTTCTCGGGATTGTTGCTCGTATTGTCGTAGGTGGCGGTAAAATGGACTTCAGATCCGGCCGGGAGGTGGATGAATTCGGGGAAATAGTAGGTGAACTGCCAATCAAAATCCCATTTCGGAATGTCCATCAGTGGAAGCGTATCTCCTTGGGGAAGAAGGGCGTAGGCGCGCATCGAGGTGCAGAGGTGGTGGGCATGGGGAAAAACGGCAAAGGCCTGAAAGTCGGACTTCACCGCGTAAACCGAATGAAAAGTAGGGCTTGAATTCGCGGGCAAAAACAAAGGACCATCCACCAGATGGGATTCTGCATGGAGGTCCAGCGACTGCACCTCCAAGGCTCCCGGACGCCCCTCCGCATAGATTTCCAGGGCCGTCAAATCGCTTTCTGCCACCGGTGTCGGCGCATAATGCACCATCAGGACCAGCCGCGAGCCCTTCGCGAGCTTCCGATGCGTACCCCGCGGATAAATCTCGCCCTGATTGCCCGGCAACCAGCCGGCGACATACTCGAATTCCCGCCCCATCGCCTCCGCAAAAGCGGGCCCGTAATAGCTTTCCTCCTCGATGACCTGTTCCCCAATGCCGTCCAGCGTCCCCGGCGGCGCCACCAGCAATTCAGTATGGTGGACCACCCGAAGATTGCCCGGTTGAAACCGGAACGAGCTGACCCACAGGTCATCGGGCAGTGACTCGCCGAGCAGGAAATAGACAAAATGGTCTTTTCCGTCGCCGGGAACCTGGTAGGGAGCATCGGGCTGAAGCACAAGCTGCGGTTTGCCCTCTGGTCCGGCCGCCTCGTATTTCAGTTGCTTTCGATTGCGACACGATTTGGGGCCCTTGGGCATGCCAGCAGTGACCCAGTCCTGGATGGCGGCGATTTCCCCATCCGTCAGCCGCCGCTCGTTGCGGTGAGAGCGGTACGCGGGATCAGCTGGCCAAGGGGGCATATAGCGCCGTTGGGTCACGGCCGCAATAAATTTTCCGTGGGATCGGACTTCGTCGTAGGTAGTGAGGGGAAATGGGGCGCTGCCATTGGCGTGGTGGCAGGGGGAGCAGTTCTGAGAAATGATGGGGGCGATGTCGGGAAAAAAGGTCGGAGACTGAGCGGAAAGGAGGGAAGCCCAACAAAAAAACGGAATCAATGGCGCCAGGCGCAACCATTGATTCCGTTGTCGAGGGGCCCTGAACATGGGCCTATTTTCCGGTGAAATTGGCGGGGCGCTTTTCCAAAAAGGCCTTGGTGCCTTCCCGACCGTCGTCGGAGCGGGCCGCTTCGCCAAAATTGGCGGCCTCCACTTGGTAGCCCTTGTCAAAGTCACGGACGCCCGCATCGATGGCTTCCAAGGTCAGTGCAACCGCCAGGGGCGACTTCGTATAGATTTTTTCGAGCATTTCCAGCGCGGTCGCAATGAGGTCATCGGGCGCGACCACTGCGTTGACCAGCCCAATGCGGAGGGCTTCCGGCGCTTTGACCATGTCCGCCGTCAGTAGCAACTCGGTTGCCTTGCCCCGTCCGACCAGATGGACCAGCCGCTGGGTGCCACCGTAACCGGCGATCAGGCCCAGGTTCACTTCCGGTTGGCCGAAGCGGGCCTTCTCCGAAGCGATGCGAATATGGCAAGCCATTGCCAGTTCGCAGCCACCTCCGAGCGCAAAGCCATTGACCGCTGCAATGACCGGCTTGCGGGACTGTTCAATCTTGAAAAAGACCTGCTGGCCCTTGACGCTGAAGGCTTCAGTTTCCTCGGCCGGAATTTGGTTGATTTGGGAAATATCGGCTCCCGCTACAAACGCCTTCGGCCCGGCTCCTGTGATGATTACCCCGTTGACCTTTTGGTCGGAAGCAATGGCATCCATGATCTGATCGAGTTCGTCAAGGACGGTAGGGTGGAGGGCGTTGAGGACTTCGGGGCGGTTGATGGTCACGACCATGGTAGCCCCTTCGAGACGGGTGGCGAGGGTTTCGTAGCTCATACCTGCAAGTTAAGGGGGATCGGGAATGGGTGCAAGCCGCACCCATTAGAATTAATCCGCGTAAATGCTGTTTTGCTGGCCGGAACCTCCAAAGTTGCCCTGGAGGCTGGTGGCCGTTTGCAGGTCGCTCCGCATGATTTCGTCGACTTCGCCCAGCGTGGTATGGAGGACATTGGTCTCATCGATGAGGTTATCGATGGCCATGATATCATCGGTTCCGCTGGAAGCCAGGGGCTGCTCAGCAAAGAACTTGGCCATCTCTTCGATGGTCCGTAATTGCTGCTGGAGCGAATGGTACTTTTCGTTCGACTTGTAGAAATTCTGGATGCGCTGTTCGATCAGCTTGATCCGCTTCTGCTTGATGTCCCGCAGGGTAGTGGAATCATTGCCCATACCCGAACGGATTTCCTGGATTTGGCGGTTCAATTTATCCGGGTGGTTTTCCTGAAGCATGCGGGGAAAACTCTCCTGCTTGGCCAGCAGACGAACAAAATTGATCTGGAGCGAGTCCATTTTTCCGATATACTCCCGCACGAGGTCCGGGAAATTGTTATTGAGCTTGCTGTAATTCTGTTTGGCTTCCATGACCTGACGCCGCAAATCTTCAAACCGCCGTTGGCTGGACGGAGAGAGCTGGTTAAAGGTCTCAGTCATTTCTTTCAGGTAGGCAAACGTCTGCAAATCCCGCCCGTGCTTGCCATTGATGGCGCGACGGAAGCGACGGCTCCGTACAATGGTGCTCAGAAGGATCATTTCTGCGCCTCCAAACAAGAAAAGGAGTCCGGTGGGATCGAGGTCAAAGAAATAATTACCAGTGATGGCGGCTACGGTGGTAGCCCCGGCCAGAATCCCGAATGATACGAGATGGAAGGGCCAGAAAAATGCTTCTTTGGTGTAATTGATGAATTTGAGTATTCCTTTGCCCAATTGCGATGTCGAGTTTGGTGTTAGTACTGATATAAGAATTGAATATACGACAGATTGGGAGAATATGTTCCAGATATTGAGGGAATACCTAGCTGGATTGCAGTAATTGGCGGACGGTTTCCTCGAAACTGGCCGTTAATTTTTCGTAAGTGCCTTTGACGGCAGGGCCGGAAAAGCCTGTATAAATCCGCTGCACGCGGTGATTGCGGTCCATGAAAATGGTCGTCGGATAGGACATGACATGCTCCAACTGAGGCATGGCTGCGCTGGCCGTTCGCCGACCGGCTTTACCCCCAAAAACCACATCATAGTCCATCTCAAAATAGTTCTTCAGCTTGCGCAGATTCTCCAACGACCGGGCGGTGTCGGTGCTCATTTCGAATCCAATCGAAATCATTTCCAGACCCTCGCCATGGTATTTCTGGTACAACTCATTCAAAAACGGCGTTTCATCCTTGCAATTCGGGCACCAGGTCCCCATGATTTGTACGACCAGCGCCTTCCCGTCGAATTGGGGATCGGTGGGGGAGATGGCTTTGCGGTCGGTATTGAGGAAGGAAAAATCGAGGGTGGTCTCCCCGGGAGCCATTTTCGTGAGGGAATCGGGATCGGAAAGGGCAAAATCGGGATTGCGGCGGGCGGTCCAGGTCTCATGCCAATGGAGGCCGCTGTAAAAATCGCCGGTCAAGACGTTTTCATCCGCAATGGTGGCGGTAAAGACAAAGGCATGAGCGCCGTCAAAACAGCTCAGATACACGTCCGGGCCATTCACCGAACCCTCTAAAAAGCGATAATCGCCGGTTTCGGTCTGGAAAGTTCCGGTCAGGTGACTACCCGTTTGCTCGAAATAGCCAATGGCCGGCGTTTTTTCTTCTCCTTCATACACAAACTCGACTTCCCACTTGCCACTGATGTCAAACAGTGGCGCGGCCTGGTCAGCGACTACATCTTGTTCCTTCACCTCCTGCGCCTCGAACGGAATCCGGTTCAGCCGGGTCCGCGCGTCATTGTGCCAAATGCCCCGCATCTCTTTGCCGTCTACGACGACGTGCAGCGCCGATTCGAATACCGGAAAGGCAATCACGGTGCTGTCGCCATCTTGCGCAATGTCATCGACTTTGATTTCTTCCTCCGCATTGCGGAAAACTACGGCCTTCAGGCTGCCATCGGCACCCGAAGTCGTTTCCATGCGGATTTTCAGGGGAACTGGCAGCGCGAGGGTACCCGCCCATTGGCGGGGAGGAGGCGCGACTTCGTCGGCGGTCGTCTCCCCTCCGGCATTCGGCTGAGGATCAGAGGCTCCCGCGCAGCCCGCGAGCAAAGCGAGGAGCAGGGAGAATGCAATGGAGGTACGAAAGACAAACATAGCGTCGTGTTTGGATACAAAAAAACAGAAAAACCCTCCTCAGGAGGGTTCATTTCGCGACATTCTTCCCTTCAACTCAATTTTGGCCGGAATTGTTGGAAGGGGTGCCACCGCCACCATTGCCCGAATGCTGCTTCTTCTTATAGTTGCGTCGCTTTTTCTTCTTGTTGGGATTGTTTCCGTTGGAGCCATTGGAATTGGAGTTCTCGCCTTGTGGCTTGGATCCGGAGCCGCCCCGTTGGTTGCGGTTCTTATTGTTCGGGCCTCCTTTGCCCCCGCGGCCTTTGTTCCGGCCGCCTTTGCGGTAGCCACCTTTCCCGCCTTTTCGTCCTCCTCCACCACGTCCGCCGCCGCCGCGACCTCCACCGCCCCGGCCGCCGCCAAAGCCTTTGTATTCAGGACCTTCACCCAATCCTTCGGGCGGAGGCAATTTTTCAAGGTTTGTCTCGATCAGCTTTTCACAGCGGGCGAAGCGCCGCTGGTCATCGGGGTTCACGAAAGTGATCGCCGCACCCGTCTTGTCCGCCCGGGCCGTCCGTCCGATCCGGTGTACATAATCTTCCGGATCCGGCGGCACATCGTAGTTCACCACGTGACTCAATCCCTCCACATCGATTCCGCGCGACAAAATATCCGTGGCCACCAGGGTACGCAGCTTCCCGTTCTTGAAATCATTGATGATTTTTTCCCGTTCCATCTGCTCCCGGTCGCTGTGCATCGCTTCCACATCGTAGCCACGGCTCTTGAGGACCTTGGTGATCTGGTCGACGGAGGACTTGCGCGAGCAGAAAATGATCATGCTCTGGACGTCCTGGGTCTGGAAAATATGCTTGAGCGTGCCGAGTTTCTGGGTATCGTAGATCGAATAGACCATCTGGGTGATCCCTTCGGCCGGTTTGGAAACTTTGATGTTGATTTCCTTGGGCTTGTACAGGATTTCCTTGGCCAATTCGCGGATTTTGCGGGGCATGGTGGCCGAGAAGAGGAGCGTCTGGCGGTCCTCCGGCATGAAGGAGATGATCCGCATGATATCGCCCAGGAAGCCCATGTCGAGCATTCGGTCGGCCTCATCCAGGATGAGGAATTCCAGCTGGCTGAGGTCCACGTAGCCCAACGAAAGGTGCTGGAGCAGACGTCCCGGCGTAGCAATGACGATGTCGGAGCCGGATTCCAGGGCCGATTTTTGGATGCTGAAGTTGTTGCCGCCTTTGTTTCCACCGTAGACCGGAATTGAACCGATGCCAGTATGGTAGCGGAGCCCTTCGGCGGCCTGGTCAATCTGCTGGGCCAATTCCCGGGTGGGGCAGAGGATCAGCGATTTGATGTGGTTGCCTTGAATTCCGTCCAATACATCAATCAGCGGAATCAGAAAGGCAGCCGTTTTACCAGTACCGGTTTGGGCACAACCAATAAGGTCGTAGCCGTCCAGGATGATCGGGATTGCTTCAGCTTGAATTGGAGTGGGAGACTCGAAACCCATGTCCTGTAGTCCGTACAGGATTTCATCGTGGAGGTCAAAATCGGTGAACTTCAAATTCTATCGGTGTTTTAAAGGAACATAATACAGCGCGCATGATTCGCGTTGTCGGCCGGTCGTTCGTTTGGGTTCTCTGTTGATGCGAATTTAAACCAAGGACAGTTAAGGTAAAGGGTGTTCTGCATTTTTCGTGTGGATAAATGGAAAAAAGACCTTTATCCATAAAAAAACTCGCCATCACGTGCGTGAAGGCGAGCCCTAGCTTAAAGAACAACCAACTTAGCTAATAACTAACTAAAAAACTAACCAACTAACATTAACCTCTACTAAGTAAATGAAAGCAGGGGGGAAATCCAAGCAAATCCGGGAAAAAAATGACTTTATCTTCCTAAGAATGGAGGGAAATTAGAACAGGAAAAAGATGTGTCTGCACGTTATTGAGGGGTAAAAGGATAAAATAGCCTGATAAAGCGACTTTTATCCTCCTAAGCCATTTTCCCGCTTCAACGCAGGTATTTCTCGTACCAACGCAGTGTGCGGCGCATATAATCCAACTGCGCCGCCCGCTCCCGGATGCCATGGCCTTGGCGGGGATAGATGACCATTTCGGTCGGTATGTTTCTAAGTTTGAGCGCCTGGTACATCTCTGTTCCCTGGCCCAACGGAACCCGCAAATCCTTTTCCCCGTGCACCACCAAAACCGGCGTATTCGCCGCTTGCAGGTGCGCCAGCGGCGAGCGGTCCCACACCAACTCATCGTCGTCGTACCACCACAGATTCCAGTGAACCAGGCTATTTTCCAACGGAATATCCGATGTTCCCGTAAAGGAAATCCAATTCGAGATGCCTGCGCCCATGACCGCGGCCTGAAAGCGTTGGCTGTGCTTCGTGGCCGCCCAGGCCGACAAATACCCGCCGTAGGAAAAGCCACCACTGGCCACCTTATCCGGATTGACCTTGCCTTCCGCCACCAGGGCGTCGACCCCCAGCAACACATCCTCAAACTCTTTTCCTCCTAAGTCTCCCTGGTCCGCCTTCGCAAATTCCACCCCCCGGCCTTTGCTGCCCCGGTAATTGGGTTCAAGCACAAAGAAACCTGCGCCCGCATACAGCTGCACCGGGTACACCGCCCGCGTATTGAACCCGTGCTGGGACACGCCTTCCGGCCCCCCGTGCAACTGGAGAATCAGCGGGTAAGACTTGCCCTCCTGGTAACCCAGGGGATAGGTCAGGATGCCCTCCATGCCCACGCCATCGGGACCATTCCAGCGCATCACCTCCTGGGTAGCCAGGGATACCTGCTCCAATTCGGGATTCGAAATGGTCAGCCGCCGGGGCTTGAGGTTCTTGAGGTTGGCGACAAACAGTTCCCGCGGATGCGCGGGAGCATGGGCCGGAAAGACCACCGTATTGGTCTTCGCGTGAACATCAAATCCCGAAAAGATCAGGCCGTCTCCATAGACCTTTTTCCGTTGGTCCTTCTCCAAATCCAACTCGTACAAGCTCGTATACACGCCCTCCGCGCAGGACAGGAGGAGGGTGGTGGCATCCTTCCAGGCCACCGACTCGCCCGAGGCCCGCAGGCCTTCGCTCACATTCCGGGGCGTACCACCGCTCATGGGCACCACAAACAGGCTTTGGGCGATGGGATCGTGCAGGTCCACCGCTCCGAGATAGGCGAGGTAACTGCCATCCGGCGAGACGGCCATGTCCCCCAGCTTCCCTTGGGTATTGACCACCTTGGCGGGTCTGCCGCCACTCGCATTGACCTGGTAAATGTCCTGGTACATGTAGCGGGAATCTGTTTCCGGGACCTCGGCCGCGCGGAAGACGAGGTTGATATTGTTGGGCGTCCAGGTGAAATCGGTCACGTCGAGGTCGGCTTCGAACACCCGTCGGGGGCTCCCATCCGGCAATTCTATCACGAACAGCCGGGTGAACTTGGGATTTTTGCCCACCTCAATCCAATCTTCGCCATTGCTCACTGCCAATTTCTCTTCGCGGGTCTTGGGATCGCGGGCGGTATACGCGAGGTATTGCCCATTCGGAGACAAGGCATAGTCCTGCACCGTCGTTTCGTGGCCAGTCACCATCTCGGCTTCTCCGCCGTCCACCGGTATGCGGTAGACCTGCGTAAACAGGTCGTGGGTTTTGCGGCGGGTCCGGAAATAGATGAATTTTCCGTTGGGACTCCAGCTCAGGTCGTAGGCACTCCGGGGCTGGGTAATATAGGCGCGCGCGCCACTGCCATCGACTCCCAGGGTATGGATTTCGAAGAATGCCTGCCCCGGTTTATCCGTTTCCCCCTGCGGAATGCGCTTCGAATAGGCGATGGTTTGCCCGTCCGGAGACAAGACCGGCTCCCGGATATACACGATGTCGGCGATCATTTCCGGGGTCAGGGTGGATTGGGCAGAAAGGAAAAGGAAACTGCTGCCCAGCAAAAGAGTCAAAAGAAAATTGCGCATGGTAGTGGTGGATTCGACGATTTCCCGTGAGGAAATTGCTCCATTTTTTGCCGGAAACCAAACCGAAGCGAGAGGAGGCAGGGGAAATAATTGCGGAATTGCCTATTTGAGCGCGGCGATGACCTGTTGTTCGAAGAGCGCTTGCATATAAGGCGCGCTGGACTCGCCCCCGGGAATCTCAAAGGAAACAGTGCAGCTGCCCATCCGAATCAATTTCAGGGTGAGTTCCTGTTGATCGGGATTGAAGCGTAGCAGGGCAAAAATCTCATCGCAGCTGCCCTTTGTAGAGTCGGTAATGGTCAGTGGATGTCGGAAAAAGCCATCGGGGGTGATGTACTGGGTATCCGAGACCGGGACCCGACGCTCCATCAGGCGGTAGGGATCCCCTTCAATGGTGTCTCCCTCCGGGGTGCGGACGGGAATGGTATCGTAAATGAAGGTATAGCCTTTGGTCTTGAAGTAGAGCCGTTCACCAAAATAATCATCGTAATAATTGGCGGCATCGTGGTCCAGGGCCAAAACGGGCCACAACGAATCTCCTTCGGTGCGCAGGGAATTCAGACGGTCGCACAGCTCCTGGGGTTCGAGGGAGATGGAAAAGGAAACGTCGTCGTAGTAAATGGTCTTGGGGAATTCTTCCCGGCATCCGCTCAATCCCAGGACGAGCAGGAGGAGCAATCCCCCTGCACCTTTGATCCACCGCTGCATTTTCCCCTTACCCTTCATAGAGCGGGTCGTGCTTGGTGATTTGGGTAAACGTACAATTGGGAAGGGCGGCCTGGACCTCTTCCCAGGAACCATCCTGGAATTGGATCACGCCGTGGTCATAGACCTCCAGCGCCGACAGACGCTGAAACACCGGTGCCGAGAGGTACATCGCATAATTGCCGTAGGTCCGCAGGGTCACCAATTTTCCCAGTTCCCCCAGACCTTCCGGTAGGGCGTGGAGCTTGTTGCCATTCATGTTCAGCTCCTCCAAATCCTTCAGATTGCCAATGCTTTCCGGAATTTCGCTGATCTGGGTCCCATCGATTTCCAGGTAGATCATCCCGCTCCAATTGCCCACATACGCCGGCAGCTCCTTGAAATTCGCACAATCCGACAGGACCAGATCGGTTATGTGCTCCAGGTCCGCCATGGTATCCGGCAAGGCCTCCAGCGCACAGTTCCGCATCTCCACGTACCCCAGGTGTTTCAGGTTCCCAAAAGAGGGGGGAGGTTTCCGAACATGCGGATTGTCATTCAGAACGAAGGATTGGAGGCGGGGCAACAGCGGCAGCGCCTGTTCAAGGTCCACCTCGGTGACTTCGCTCCCCAGTTCGAGCATATAGGCCACTTCGGGCTGGGCCAGGGCCTCCCCCAGATTCTTGAATACGGGCTGGGAAGCCAGTTCGTCGTCGGACAACAACTTGAAATCGGTCATGGTCTAAAGATAAGAAGTCCCGGCGAAAAGCCGGGACTGATATAGAGGGAAGGTAGAATTTCTGCTGTTCAGCCGCCTCAATTGACGCGGAGCTTGTTCACGCCGCCGGGCAGGATGGTATTCGGCTGGAAATAAATGTCCGGGCTGTTGTCCTGGACCGAGGCGTTGAGGATTTGCCGTCCCAATGCTTCGAAGGCGGGACCAGTTTTGGCCATGAAATTGGCCTTGGTCCGCTGGATGCGCTGGCTCCGGGTCCGGTTTTGACCCCGGTTGCCTGTCGGCTGGCTCTTGGCATTGACGTAGGCATTGTACGCCCCTTCGAGGTTCGTGCCCCGGAAGGCACCCCGGATCAGGTTCAGGTTGAACTTGTCGGGCGAATCGAGGATGCTGCCAATCTTGCCGGCCACCTTGGCCACAGCGACGTCTTCGTCGGTCCGCTTGCTGATGCTGAAGTCGCGGGAGCTGATCTTGTCGCCGCCAGCGGCGGTAAAGATGCCGCCCTCTTCGCGGCGGCGCATCCGCAGCTTCACGCTGACATCCTGCTCCTGCAATACAGAATCGAGGATCGTTGTCGGCGGGGTGGGGGACTGACGGGCCGGCTCGTACTTGCTCCGCTTGGGCTTGGGCGTGTACTGGTTCGCCATGTCCACAAAAATCTCGGAGCTTCCGCCCACCACGCGGTACCAGGGAGTCCGTTCGTCGCCCTGGGTTGCCTGGTGGTAGGCATTGGGATCGCGCTCGGTATTGGTCCCGTCGGCGCGGTGCTGCTCGTAGTTGCGGCGGAGGAAGTTCTCGAACAATTGCTCGGCCGTATCACTGACCTTGCCCGTTTCCTTGCAGCGGGCGGCCTCCGCGATCAACGGATCGCTGGTGGACAGGCCGTAGGAGCCAGTCGCCTCCTGGTAGACATTGGATTCGGGATCGCCGATCTTCATGATCATGGCCTTCATCGCCGGGCGGTGGGCCGTCCGGTAATTCTTCCAGCGACCGAAGCGGTCGGTCGCAAAGCCCTGGTCAACTTCGGCCTGCGTATAGACCAAGCCGTTGTACACCGTGATCAGGTAACTGATGGTATCCGATCCGAGGACTTCGAAGATGCCGCCCTGGGCGCTCGCCCCGATGCTGCCGCCGTGGTAAGCATCCACGGAAGCGACGCCGTAGAACGAAGCAATCGGAATGGTGCCGTTCCAGTCGTAGGAGGCACCCGCGCCCGCCGAGAGGCGGAAATATTGCAGCGACCAATCGGGCTCCTCAGCGGTCCCGCCGGTCTGGATATAGTTCAATTCAGCGGTGAAAGACGTATTGGTGCTGCCCGAGCCCTGGCTCTGGGCGCCGGCCATGGCCTGCTTCCAATTGTTGAGTTCCACCGGGTTCATCTTGCCAATCTGGCCTTTTACAAAGCCAACTACCAAGCTCAGAGCTAGCTGGGCGGTGATCAAAGGACTTTCGGTCCCTGCCAGCGCTGTCTTGATGCTCTGGATATCCTTGGCGATGCCGGCCCGGAGGCTGGCCATGCGCGGGAAATTGGTCAGGGTGATGCTCAGGTTCTTGTAATTGCCGTCGTTGTCCTGGTTGGCGTGGTTGTGGATGTCCGTATAGGCCATGCCCACGGATACGCCGACGCCGTGCGCTTCGGCACTGAGGCTGGCTTCCCGAACTTTTTGGGTAGAGGTTCGGGTAATGGTTTCCTGGTCGTCTCCCTGACCGGTTTGGCGGTAGAAGCGAGACGTAGAGTTGGACGTGCCGCGGCTGCCTTCCGCCTTGTATTCACCGACGCCAGCGGAAAGGGTTTCGCTGGTGGACCATTCCTGTCCCGTCACCTTGGTGGTGGGGCGGTTGGCCAGGGCCTCCCAGTTCATGTCGCCGGACTCGCCGCTCCATTCTCCGTATTCGAAGGGCGTGAGTTCTCCGTCGGAATGCTCGGCGACCTTGTTGTAGAGGTGGGCCAATACATCAAAGGTCTGGGCTCCGAAGTGGTACATGTCGCGGAATACAGCCGTTTTGCTGGATTTGCCCGCCCACTCCTTGGTATAGTTGATGAACCAAAGCAATTCAGAGACGAACTGACCGCCATACTTGATCGCGTAGCCACCGCGGATGAGACGGTCGTCCTGGCGGTTGAGCGTACAGCTCACCCCGAAGGTGCCACCGCCTCCGATGCCGACCAATCCTTTCAATACGCTGGCCTTGATTCCCAGCTTAACATTGAAATTCAGATTGACGGTGAAGGTATTCGAGAGAAGGCTGCCGACGGCAGCCATGATATATTCGTGGAATTTGTCGGGACCATCGGTGATGTCAAATGCTCCCGGAATCGTGATGTCGACTTGTTGCTGGGCACCCTGTTCGAGGTCGGCCGCCTGGCCATCTTCCTGCCGCTGGACGGCTTGCCCGTCTTGCTTCATTTGCAAACCCTGCTCCTCGTTGTCCTCTTTCTTCAGTTGGGCCGTACCATTGCCATTGGGGCTGGCAGCCCCATCGGCCTGCTTGAACTGGACCGAACCGGAGCCTTTTTTCCCTTCCTGCTCGGCGCTCTCCTGAGAACCGGCGTGTTCGGAATCGCCCGAAACGGCCAGGCTTTTGGTCTGAACCGGAGCGGTATCCGTTGCGACGGGGGAAAATGGAGGAGGGGAGAGAACCTTAGCGGGGGCTTCGGTTTCGTTCTGCTTTAATTGGGAAGCATTGGACTTTTTATCGTCCTTTTTTTGGGTAGCGAACTTCATAACACGGGCAAATTGGCGGTCCTACTGACGAATCGTAGTATAAATATCGTAAAAAGCGTAGGTGGGACCAAACTTTTTTTACCTAATTTGCTCACATGAGCGATATCAAAACCATTGGTGTGTTCACTTCAGGGGGCGATTCTCCCGGTATGAACGCGTGTATCCGGGCCGTCGTTCGCACCGGTCTGTACCACAATCTGAAGGTCATTGGAATTCGGAAGGGATACGAGGGAATGATCGATGGGAATTTCAAAGAAATGGATGGGTCCTCGGTTTCTGATATCATTCGAAGAGGGGGGACGATCCTGAAAAGTGCCCGTAGTCAGCGGTTTAGAACGGAAGAAGGCCGGGCCCAAGCTGCCCAAAAACTGCGAGATGCAGGCATTGATGGAGTCGTTGCTATTGGCGGCGACGGGACCATCACCGGGGCCAAGGTCTTTTATGGGGAGCACAAGATCCCCTTCATCGCCTGTCCGGGAACCATCGACAATGATCTTTTCGGGACAGACTATACCATCGGGTACGATACCGCGCTGAACACCGCAGTCCACGCGATTGACAAGATTCGCGACACGGCTACCTCCCACAACCGCCTGTTTTTTGTCGAGGTGATGGGACGGGACGCCGGTTTCATCGCGCTGAATGCCGGCATCGCCGGCGGCGCCGAATCCGTATTGGTTCCCGAAACCAAAACGGAAATCCGCCAGCTGATCGAGCAGCTGGAGCAGGGCTATTCCCGCAAGAAATCGTCTTTCATCATCGTCGTCGCCGAAGGAGACGATGCCGGAGGCGCCTTCGAAGTCGCCCGGCAGGTCCGCGAACACTTCGACTACTTTGATACCCGCGTCACCGTGCTAGGGCATATCCAACGGGGGGGAACCCCCACCTGCATGGACCGGGTCAACGCCAGCGAACTCGGTATGGCCGCCGTCCAGGCGCTCCTCGATGGCAAGCATTCCCTCCTGATGGGCAAGCTGCGTGGAGAGTTGTCCGAAACCCCTTTCGAGAAGGCCATCAAATCCCACAACAGCATCGATACCAACCTGCTCCAACTGGTTCGGGTATTGAGTTCCTGAACTTTTTTCACTTTTTTTCCTCCTCCACCCACCACTTTTGGCTTTTTCTGCATCTGGTAGAGAAAGCTAAGGAGTTCTTTTTTTCACACCAACAGATCCATTACATGCAAAAGATTCTGATTCTGGGGCTGATCCTGGCCGCTGTCCTGCAAACCCACGCGCAGTCGCCGATCGCCATTCCCAACGCGGAGATTGATTCCGTTCGCCTGTACCTCGAGGGAGCGGAGGTCTTTCGGTCCGAAGAAATTGTGCTGAAACCGGGCCGCAACCACTTCT
The DNA here is from genome assembly GCA_963923035.1 of uncultured bacterium. Taxonomy (GTDB): domain Bacteria; phylum Bacteroidota; class Bacteroidia; order J057; family JADKCL01; genus CAWUKT01. The sequence continues at coordinate 5,060 of CAWUKT010000078.1, read as the reverse complement.
ATTTTACCGGCATTTCCTCGAAACTCTATCCCCGCTCCATCCAAATGACGGCTGCGTCCGAGCAGGTCGAAGTCCTGTCCATCACCTCCAAGACCAACTTTCTCGACCGGCGCCAGGAAGATGCGCGGATTGTGGCGTTGAAAGATTCGGTCCGGATCATGCGGGAATCCATTGAGGGCTTGCAGGATGAACGGGAAGCGTACCAGGAAGAAAAAGAGTTCCTCCAGGCCAATCAGAGTTTCAAGGGCCATGAGCATACGTTGACCGTGGCGGAACTGCGGGAGACGGCGGATTTCTACCGGAAGCGGATGAAGGAAATTAACGTGGCCATGACGCAGCTCAACCGGGAAGAGTCCCGGCTCTACCGCCGGATGTTCGACATGAAGTTGATGCTCCAGGAACTCAACGAAGGTCAGACGCCGACGGCCGAGGTCCACATCGTCCTGAAGTCCGAGCGCACCCTCGAAACCAACCTTGCCCTGCGCTATGTCGTGGCCGATGCCGGCTGGACGGCGGTTTACGACCTCGAATCCGGAAAGCTCTCCGGCCCCGTCAACCTCCGCTACCGCGCCCGCGCCTACAACAATACCGGTGTGGATTGGGACGAAGTGGCCATGACCCTGACCACCCTCGATCCCCTCGAGTCCGCCACCCAGCCGACCCTGAGCGTGTGGAACCTCGACCAGTTGTCCGCCGGTCAAATCCAACAAATCGGGAACCTCAGCTACAACAACCTGGCCCTGGGCGAAGGCAACCAGAACTACTATATGCAGATCCAGCAAACGCTGGCCCAGGAAGACGCCCGCCGCACCACCGACTACAAGAAAATCATGGCGGACGACTACAACGAGCAGATCGACTTCGATACAAAACTGTACCGGGAGTACCGGGACCGGCAATTGAATGAAAAGAAATTGCAGCAGAAGGAAATCGTCCTGCCCGATTTCAACATCGATTTCCCCATCGAGGAAGTCGTGACCCTGCCCAGCGACCTTAAGCCCTATTCCATCGAGATTGGCGAGTACGAATTGCCGGCGACCTACCAGTACTATGCCGTCCCCAAGAAGGACAAGGACGCTTTCCTCGTGGCCCAGATCACCGGCTGGGAGGACCTGGACCTGATTTCCGGCCCGGTCAACATTTACAACGGCCGCCGCTTCATCGGCGAATCCCAGCTGGACATCCGGACGCTGTCGGATACGCTCATGGTCTCGCTCGGACGGGACAAGGACGTGGTCGTGACGCGGGTCAAGGTGGCGGGCAAAAACCGCCGGGTCCTCCTCGGCGCCACCAAGAAGATGACCGTGGCCTACAACATCTCCGTCGCCAACCACAAGCAGCAGGACATCGAAATTGAAGTCCTCGACCAATTGCCGATCACCATGGACAAGGAAGTCATGGTCATTGCGGATGAGTTGGGAGGCGCGGAACACCTGGAGAAGGTCGGGACGGTGAAATGGAGGCTGTCGGTGCCGGCCGGGAAGGCGGCCACCCGCGAATTTGGATTTACCGTGAAGTATCCCAAGAACAAATACGGCTACGATTTGAGTCCCAACCGGGGGACCCGAACGAAATACATGAATGCCCTGTAAGAAGATGGGAGGGGAGGCCAGCGCCTCCCCTTATTTTTTGCCCCGCCCCCGAACCGTTTTCCTTGCATTTCGCTCGCATTTATCCAATCTTAGTACCGATCCACTCACGATTCACAACTCTAATTGAACCGATATGCTCAGCCCAGATCTCAAAGCTGCCGCCCAACTCGCCTACCAGAAATTTGCGAAGCACTCCCCGGAAAAACTGCGGGGGATGACCGAAGAAGAATTCATCCTGCGGATCGAGGAACTGGAAAGAGGGCTGCGTTCGGGCCTGGTCCGACGTTCTGAGTACGACGAACGCCTCACGGCGCTGCTCCACAGCCCCGACGCGCTGGTCGAAGTGACCACGTTCACCCCGCCCAAGCGCTCCACGGAACAATTGCTGGCCGAGCTCAAGCAGCTCCACCGCGACGGCATCCTCGAAGACGAAGAATTCGAAGAGCGCAAGGCCGAGCTGTTTTTCGAGCGCGGAGTCGAGGTCGACCCTGATGCACCTCTCGACCCGGCCATTGAGTTGGAGACCAAGAAGAACAAGTTCCGGGGCTATCTCGAGGAACTGGAAGCAGCCGGTATCCTCGACCACGCGGCCGCGGAATCCGCCCGGATGCGCATCGCCAATTTCCAATAACCATGCCGGCCCTCTCCGAAGCCGCAGAATATTCCTTCGGCAACCAAGCCCAGCTCCAGCGGAGCCAACGGGCGGGCTGCTACTATTGCCTGTCCATTTTTCCCGCGGAAGAAGTGACTGAATTCACCGATACGGAGGGTGAGTCGGGGACGGCCCTGTGTCCGGTCTGCGGATTGGATGCCGTATTGGGGGATGCGTCTGGCTATGCGATGACCGAAGCCAGCCTGTTCAGCTTGAAGGCGTACTGGTTTGGGGAACGGAAATTGGAAAAGGAATGCTCGGCGGATTGATCAGCTGAGGATCTCCTCCATCATGCCCCGCTTGGGATACCCGGGATGGAACTGAATGAGCTGGTCGAGGAAGGAACGCCCCGTCTCTTTTTGTTGCATTTGGGATTGGAGAATGATCATATTCTCCAGCGCCAACAGGTACGCCGGATCATAGCTCAGGGCTTCGTTCAGTAGTTTCTCCGCCTCCGTGAAATTCCCCGCATTCATCTCCACAAATCCCATATTCGCCAGGAGTCGCTTGTCAAAGGGCTTGCGGTCAAGGCAATCCGAGAAGATTTGACGGGCATTTTGGAGGGCCGAAGTCGGCTCCGTAGCGGTCCGCAAGGTGAGCACGCCGACCTTCAACCCCGCTTCGGTCAACTTGGGATTGTTCGCGTAGACCTGCTGGTAGGTTTGCAGCGCGCCGAGATTGTCCCCCATTCCTTCCAGGATTTCCCCCTTCCTAAACAGCCGCCAGTTGTCATTGGGCTGCTCGGCCAGGGCCTTCTCAATGGCCTGGAGAGCACTCTGGTACTTGCCCTCGTAGTACAGCGCCGACGCCCGCTCAAAGTGGGAAGTCGGGCTAAGGTCCCGCTGGGCCATCTCCAGGAAGTTACCCTGGTTCGCAACCCGCTCGAAATAGAGCAGGTAGGCCTTGCCGCGGGTATCGGGATGGGGCTGGGAATCGGTCATGCAGACCAATTGGAGGAACTCCCGGGTCTGCCCGGGCGCCGACCGGGCCTTGCTCGTATCGACCACCCGGATGAAGTGGTCCGAAAACGCCACGTGGGGAATATCACTGGTCCCGCCCTTCGGCATGTGGCAGCTGATACAATCGCCGTCGTTCGCTGTCATCATCTCACTGTCAATCCCACAATCGATCAGGTCCCCGCCGGTATGGCAGCTTTGGCACTGCTTCACAAAGACCTGCGGATCGGTCAGCCCCACGCTCTCGTGCGGGTCGTGGCAGGTCGTGCAGGTCATCTCCCCGGCACTTGCGATGAAGCACCGCGACTGTTGCAGGCGCTCCGCGTGGCTCGCAATCCCAAAAGACTGCTCATCCTTGAATTGCTCGATGAAAATATCGTAGACCTCGCTGAGCGACATCCCGGGGCGGAAGTCCGTCACCGATTTCCCGTCCCGCAGCACATTGACACCTTGCAGGTGGCACTGCTGGCACACATCAAACTGCTCTTTCAAAGGCAGCTTGGCCGGATTCACGATGGTATAGTCGATGAATTTGCCCACATCAATCAGCTCCCCGGCCTCTTTCCGCTCGATGTGGACCGAGCCGGGGCCGTGGCATTTCTCGCAATCAATCCCCAGGCTGACCTCCCGGAAGAGGTTCATGGTGCCGGGTTCAAAGTCGATGTGGCCGGTATGACAGGCCATGCATTCTTCCCCGATGGCGCGGTCAAAGCGGGTATTCTGGCCATTTTCGTAGCCAGGGCTGAGGTCCCAACGTTCGCTGCGGACGTACCAGGTGATCGGCGCTTCGTAATAATGCTGGTTGCGTTCCAGGAGGTAGGAACGGGTCTGGTGGCCCGAGCCGACGATATAGTCGATGCGTTCGCGGCGTTGGTAGGTGGTATCGCCATTTTGGAGGCGGAATTCGAGGATGTAAAGGGAATCGCCGGACCAATAGGGGTGGTAGGAATAGCCGGAGTATCCATCCGCGACGACTTCTTCGGGGCCAAACCGCTCGATGATCTCGTCCCGCCGGGGACGGTACAGGGACCGGCCCATGCCTGTTTTCAGGTAGGAATCGTAGATTTCCTGGTGGCATGGCTGGCAACTTTCCCGGCCGGTGTACTCCACTTCCGAAGTCAGGGTCCAATAGTCCCCGCCCGGCACCGCATTGTCCTGGGAGCTCTGTCCCTCAGCACAACTGGCCCACCAGCTCAGGTAAAGCAGTCCCACCAAGCCCGCTATGAACAGGTATTTTTGGTTCACAGGTTCAAATTAAAGCCCAGAGAACAATTTTCAAATGGGAATCGCAGGGGGCCGGGGAAAATGGGCGAACGGGGAGGGGAGAAAGGAGGGCTTTGGAAGGGAAAGGGCTTGGGGAACGTCCTTCACTGGCTCGATGGTGAACTATGTACCGAGGTCATAGTATAACCGCGGTTGGTCCCGGGGTAACCGCGGTTGGTCCCCACGTAACCGCGGTCGCATCCAGACCAACCGCGGTTGGTCCCCATGCAACCGAGGTTGGTCCCCACGTAACCGCGGTCGCATCCAGACCAACCGCGGTTGGTCCCCATGCAACCGAGGTTGGTCCCCGCGTAACCGCGGTTGCATTTCAACTAACCGAGGTTGGTCCCCGCGTAACCGCGGTTGGTCTCAACGCAACCTAGGTTAGTCCCCGCGTAACCGCGGTTGGTTCCAACGCAACCGAGGTTGGTCCCCGCGTAACCGCGGTCGCGTTCCAACCAACCGAGGTTGGTGTCAGTGCAACCGACTGCGGTCCCAGACCGCAATCCCCGGTCCTAAACATTGCTTTCCCGCCCTAAAGGTGAGGCTGTCTCAAAAGAGGCGGCCTCTTTTGTTATCCATAAAAAAGCGTTGGCA
>CAWUKT010000077.1:0-33891 GCA_963923035.1 uncultured bacterium | reverse complement strand
GATTCCCGAGTCGTGGACTCGGATGGCCGGGTCCAGCACTCCGATTCCCGAGTCGTGGACTCGGATGGCCGGGTCCAGCACTCCGATTCCCGAGTCGCGGACTCCGGTGGCCGAGTCCAGCACTCCGATTCCCGAGTCGCAGACTCGGACGGTCGAGTTCTGAACTCCGATTCCCGAGTCCAGCACTCCGTGACCGCCCTTCCAACCCAAAATCCTCCATTGCCCCCTTTCCCCCATTCCTACTTCCCCCCAAAGCCATTTCCAGACGTCCTTCCCCAGTGGGACACTCCTCAACATCGGTTGATTTCCAGAGGAGGATTTGCTGCGGAAAGGGGAGAGTTATATTTTCGCCTGAGTCTGTATGTGGGGTTCCGGGATCTACCTCCGCCGAAAAGGGGATGCCCATCAAGGACCCGCTTAGAGGATCAGAGATTAGGCGCTACATGAAGAAAATTGACCGGTCCAGTTATTTTTTCAGCCCCATCGTAGGGAGCAACCCCGGCAATATCCTTCGCCTCGTCGGTCAGCATTTCTTCCAGCCCATCTACTACAAGTACTGGCTCAAGCTCCCGCTCGTTTTCCTGACCTCTTTGTTCTTCGCTCCCTTCAATTGGTACGAATCCCTGCGCCACGGCCAAAAAATTCGGGAAACGGAGATCGACACGCCCATCTTCATCATCGGACACTGGCGGAGCGGCACCACCCACATGCACAATTTGTTTGACCAGGATCCCCAGTTTGGCTGTACCACCATGGTCCAAACCCTGTTTCCCCACTCCTTCCTGACGAATCCGCTGGTCAAAGGGGTAATGAGATCTATGATTCCGAGCACCCGTCCGATGGACAATATGGCCCTCTCAATGGTGACGCCCCAGGAAGAGGAACTCGCCCTCGCCAATGTCAGCCCCTATTCCTTTATGAATACCTGGATGTATCCCAAGCGGATCTGGCAGGACTACCTCCGCTACGTCCGGTTGCAGGGCTTGAGTCCATCGCAGAAGGCCCGGTGGAAGAAAAAGTTTATCCGGATCATCCAAAAGGCGGCGTACAGCCAGGGCAAGAGCCAGTTGGTCCTGAAAAATCCCGCCCATACCGGGCGCCTCGATACCCTGCTGGAGATGTGGCCGAACGCCCGCTTCATCTTCTTGCACCGGGACCCGGTGACCGTTTTCTTTTCCACCCGCCGACTCTACGATGCAGCCGGCCCGGCCCTCCACGTCCAGAAGATGACGCCGGAGATGCGCGACGAAGGCATCCTCAGCATCTACGAAGATATTGTGGGGGATTACCTGGCCAAGCGGAACCAGGTACCCGCCGAGAACCTGATAGAAATTGCTTATACCGATCTGGAGAAACGCCCCCTGAAGATCATGGAGGAGATATACGGTTCCCTGCGGATCGAAGGTTGGGAAGAAGCCCGGCCCCGCATCGAGGCGTATCTGGGGACGATCAAGAATTACAAAAAGAATGTCCACCAATATTCGGAGGACGAAGTCAATAGGGTACGGGAACGCTGGAACTTCGCCTTTGAGGCGTTTGGCTACCCGGAAACAAAGAAGTGAGTAGAGAAGCAGTTATGGAAGTACGCAACATGTTTGAACGTGGAGATATCGCCTTGTCCCTGGCGAATGCCGCGCGACAGGATGAAATCGATTTGGTGACCAGGACGATCTTTGGGACTCCGGGGGGTACCTTGTACCGGCACCTGGACACACCGGGCCGCATCAATCACCAGCAGGATCCCTACTTCCTTTCCCTCCGCAAGGGCGGACGGCTGATGGGCGTGGTGGGCTTCTCCCACCGCATCCTCCACCAACCGGCCGGTCCGGCCGATGCCTTCTATGTGCGCTACCTCTCCATGAACTCCAACCTGCAACGGAAGGATGCCCACCAGTCCAATGCCAAGAGCAAGTCGGGTGGATTCATCAAGAAAATGATCACGCGGGTCATGAACCGGCCCTATGACCTGTATACCGGGGAAGGCCCCGGACCGAAGGAAGCCTTTTTCTACGCCTTTGTGGAGATGGACAATGCGCGGTCGTCTGAAATGACCGAATCCATGGGCTTCTCTCCCGTGGGTGAATTCAGCACCCTCCCCTTCAGCCGCTTCAAGCCCAAGGCCGATCCCCGGGTCCACCTTGCTACGCCGGAAGTGCAACCGGAAATCACGGAGAAGGTGACCGATTTCTACCGCAACCACGCCCTCTTCACCGCCAAAAACCTCTTTCTCTTTCCCGACAGCGAATACTTTGTCTTCAAGGACGGGGACAAGATCGTCGGTGGCCTGGGCGCGATGGCCTGTCACTGGGTGGTGCAGGAAATGCCGGGCTTCTCGGGCAAAATGATCATGAAAATGCTGCCCCGGACTCCATTCATGTCCAAACTCTTCAACCCTTCGGCCTTCAGGTTCATCTCGGTGGATGGCCTGTGGTGGGCCGACGGCTACGAAGACACGGCATTTTCCCTGATCGAAACCGCCCTCAAGCACTTCGGACTGCATACGAGCCTGTTGTGGATGGACCGGAAGAGCAAGGTCAATGATGTGATCCGCAATGGAAAAATCGGTATCCTGCACCGCTTCAATTCGGATACGCCCGCCAGCGTCATTGTGCGGAACTGTGGGGTCTCGGAGCAAATCATCGACGACCTGAAAAGCCGTCCCCTCTATATTTCCAGCTTCGATTCTGTCTGATTCTCCCCCGGTTTCTGTAATTTGCCGTCCGAAAAGATTCCGCTTCTATGATTGCCAAAACCATCCTCATTACCGGTGCCAATGGCCTCCTCGGTCAGAAACTGGTGGACAAGCTCTCCAACCGGGCTGCCATTCAACTGGTTGCCACGGGCCGTGGCAGCAACCGCAACCCCAATACAGAGGGGTATGCCTACGAAGAATTGGACATTACGGATGAAACGCGGATGCGGGAGCTGTTCGAGGTCTACCAGCCCACCGAGCTGATCAATTGTGCGGCGCTGACCCACGTGGACAAGTGCGAGCTGGACCCGGACCTGTGTGAGGAGCTGAATGTGAAGGCGGTGGAATTGATGTGCCAGGTCTGCCGCGACTTTGGCACCCGCATCATCCACATCTCCACGGACTTCATCTTTGATGGAGAGGATGGTCCCTACGCAGAAAAAGACAAGCCCAATCCCCTCTCGGTCTACGGTCGGTCGAAGCTCCGGGGGGAAGAAATTGTCCTGGGGGCCGGGATTCCCTTTGCGATTGCCCGGACCATGCTGGTCTATGGCGTGGTGGCGGACATGTCCCGCAGCAATATTGTCTTGTGGGCCAAGAAGGCGCTGTCGGATGGCCAATCCATCAATGTGGTCAACGACCAGTTTCGGAGCCCGACCCTGGCGGAGGACCTCGCCGAAGGCGTGATCCTGATCGCCATGAAGGAGAAAACGGGCATTTACCACCTGAGTGGGCCGGAGACGCTGAGTGTGGTGGAGATGGTCCGTCAGGTAGCGGCCCACTGGGACCTGGACGCTTCCCTGATCACCGAGATCGATAGCACAACGCTCGCCCAACCGGCCAAACGCCCGCCCCGCACCGGATTTGTCATCCTCAAGGCACAAACGGAGCTGGGCTACCGCCCCCGCAACTTCCGCGATGGCCTTCAGGTCATCGAGAGGCAACTGTTTGATTACGCCCGCTAGTTCTCATTTCCCCATTTCCTTCCTCTCAAAAGGCCCTGATCTCAAGGGGGCAAGGATTGCGCATTCTCAATTTCCCCTTTCCCCCGGTCGTATATTTTTCTATTTTAGGCCTTTATTGATCTGAAGTACCGTTTGGGTTACAGTACAATTTGACTTCAACAAGCTGAATATGAAGAGACTTCTCGCGTTATTCCTGACTCTCGGTCTTCCTTTGCTGACCTTCGCCCAGGAAGCCCAGGAAAAGGGAATGGACCAGAAAATTGACGAGGCATTCGGACAGGCTACCGGATGGTTTGTCAGCGCTATTTTTGCAGCCATTCCGATCACAGAGAGCGTTTCAGTGCCGTGGGTACTGGTGGTACTGATCCTCGGAGCCATCCTCTTCACCATTTATTTCCGCCTCATCAACTTCACTGCCTTCCCGACTTCGATTGCGATTGTGCGGGGCAAATATGATGATCTGGAAAAGGTGACGGCCAGTGACTCCGTCCAAACGGTAGACGGCGATATTCCGGATACGATCCGGGTGGAAGGCGCGGAAGGGGAAGTGTCCCACTTCCAGGCGCTGACGGCTGCCCTCTCGGCCACGGTAGGACTCGGCAACATTGCCGGGGTCGCGGTGGCCCTGTCTCTGGGTGGCCCTGGAGCCACCTTCTGGATGATCCTGGCCGGCTTGTTGGGCATGGCATCCAAGTTCACGGAATGTACCCTCGGGGTGAAGTTCCGCGAAGTGGGCGAAGATGGGACGGTCTACGGCGGTCCCATGTACTACCTCAGCAAGGGCCTGCGCCTGAAAGGTGCCGCTGGTCTGGGCAAAGTTCTCGCGGTTTTGTTCGCCATCATGTGTATTGGCGGCTCCTTCGGGGGGGGTAATATGTTCCAGTCCAACCAGGCCTTTAAGATGGTGGAAAATGTCACCGGGGGTGCGGACAGCATCCTGGCTGGCTACGGCTGGTTGTTCGGAATTGTCATGGCCATCCTGGTCGGCATCGTGATCATTGGCGGGATCAAGTCCATCGCCAAGGTGACCGATAAAATCGTCCCCTTCATGGTGGCCATCTACGTACTGGCTGCCATCATCGTCCTGATCGTCCAGGCCGACGCCGTTCCGAAGGCCTTCTCCTCGATCTTCAGCGGAGCCTTTGAACCGATGGGCGTCGCCGGGGGTATCCTCGGGGTACTGGTCGCTGGTTTCCAACGAGCGGCATTCTCCAATGAAGCGGGGATTGGATCAGCATCAATTGCCCACTCCGCTGTAAAAACGAAATACGCAGCTTCGGAAGGCCTGGTCGCCTTGCTGGAGCCCTTTATTGATACCGTGGTGGTCTGTACCATGACCGCCATTGTGCTGATCGTCTCCGGTTACGGCGATGCCATCCCGGCCGGACAGCCCTTCGACGGTGTGGTCACGACTTCCGCGGCCTTCGCCAAGACCCTCTCCTGGTTCCCCTACGTCCTGGCCGTCGCGGTCGTTCTGTTTGCCTTCTCCTCTATGATTTCCTGGTCCTACTACGGCTTCCAGGCCTGGACTTACCTCTTCGGACGCGGCAAGACGACCGAGTATTCCTACAAGATTCTCTTCTGTGTCTTCGTAGTGATCGGCGCGGCTTCCAGCCTGAATGCGGTCATCAACTTCTCGGACGCGATGATCTTCGCGATGATGGTCCCCAACATGATTGGTCTGGTCATCTTGCTACCGGTGGTCAAGAGCGAGTTGAAGCTCTACGTCGGGGCGATACGAGAGAAAAAAGGACAGAAACTAAGCGTTTAAGCATAAATTCAGCCCGCCTTCAGTTCTTCTGGAGGCGGGCTTTTTCCTTCCCCGTTCTTTCCTTCCAACGGTAAAACTCTACAACAGCTGAATCATGTTCAATCGTTTGACTGCCTCGCAAAAGCGGGGGGCCATTATTTTGTTGGCGGTGGTCGTCGCCCTGGTCGGGTGGCGCTGGCGGGTATCCTATCTCGCCCAGCAAGCGGATCCGGCGGAGTTGGCCACGGAACAGGAGGCAGCGGGAGGCGAGCGGTTGGGAAATGAGGTGCGGACGAAGGGAGAAAAGGCCGGGAAAAAGCAACGGGAAATCGTTCGGGTGGAGTTGAATGGGGCAGATACCACGGAATTGATGCGGGTGAAAGGCATCGGGCCGACCTTTGCGCGTCGGATCGTCAAGTACCGCCGCCTTATCGGCGGCTTTCAGCGCGTGGAGGACCTGCAACAGGTCTACGGCATCGATTCGGAGCGCTACGCGGGGATCGCCCCGCAGGTGTACGTGGAGCCGGTGGCGGCTCCGGTGGACGGGCCGGTGGCCTCACCGGTCCTGGCAGATGGGGAAGTCCTTCCTCTGGATTCGGCGGCGGATGATCCGCCCCGGGAGCTGGCGGAACGCCCCGCGGAAAAGGGACCGGCCTTGCCGGTCAACCTCAATACGGCCGACTCCGCCGCGTTGGATGCCGTGAGCGGCATTGGGCCCAAGACCGCCCGGACGCTCCTCAAGTACCGCCAGCGTATTTTCTTTTTCCATTCCCTCGACCAACTCTCCGAAGTCTGGGGCATCCGGCCCGAGAACCTGGAACGGATGCGGGGCGAATTGACGGTGGGGGATGATTTCTCGGCTTTTCCCCACCTTGCCATCAACCGGGCGAGCGCCGACGAATTGGCGGCCCACGGTTATATCAGCCCCAAGCAGGCCGGGATCATTGTCGCCTACCGCGATCAGCACGGTCCTTTCGCTTCGATGGCCGACCTCTCCCCCATCAAACCCATGGATGCTGCGTTCTGGGAACGCTTGCAACCTTATATTCAATTCTAATCAACTGAAAATCTATCCTTTAGCCGAATACCGCCTCAACAGGAGGGCGAATTTTATTTTTTGGTTAAATCTGGCTGGAGCCGAACCATGAGGGCCAAGCGCGCGTTAGGATTCTGTACTTTTGTTGCGATGTTGTTGTGAACTCCACCGGGAGTTGTTTAGACGCTGAGACCACCGCTGAATCCATTTTATCATTGCTATTCATGAAACGCTACGCCATACTCCTGTTGCTGATATGCCTAGTTGGAAGCCAGTCCCTTCCCGCCCAGTTTTTCTCCGAAAACTTTGATTCCTACGCCGACGGAACCACCACGGGTGCCGGAAGCAGTTGGACCGCCACGTGTGGAGGCTGTGCGGCCGGGGATTTCTTCGAGGTGCGCTCGGGGAGCTTTCAGGCCAGCGATGTGAATGCGTTTTCGACCTGGACCAGCCAAAACATCAATATTGCGGGGTGTGGGGATGTCCAAATCAGCATGGATGCCATCGAAACAGGCGACCATGAGGGGCTGAGCTGTGCCTGCGGGATCAACGTCGATTATTTTGACATCTATTACAGCATCGATGCCGGACCGTTCACGGTCATTCCCAACTGGAATGGGGATGGAGAGGCAACGCATACCCTCTCGGGCGACTCCCGGCTGGGCGTCTTTGACGACGCCGACTGGGGCAGCACCACGGTGATCCTCTCGGGGCTGAGTGGGGCCACACTTCAGTTGCAGGTGCAGATGCGGAATACGGCTGGTTCTGAGACCCTGATCATGGACAATGTGTTGGTCGACTGCATTCTGCCGGTCGAGCTGACGTATTTCCACGGGGAAGCCCGTGACAATGAGGTCCACCTGGAGTGGGCCGCTGCCGATGCGCCCACAGGCCGCTTCGATGTGCAACGCAGCCAGGATGGCCGCAGCTTTGAAACCCTCGGCGCCGTTCCGACCGAAACCAATAAGGACCATCCGTATGCGTATACCGATGGTCGGCCGCTGAGCGGCCGGGCCTTCTACCGCCTCCGCCAAGTCGACCAAGCCGGCAAAGTCGATTATTCCGACATCATCCCCGTCACCTTCACCGACCGTTCCCTCACCCTTTCCGCCCCTCAACCCAATCCCAACCAGGGCCGTTTTGCATTTGAATTGACCTCCTCTGAAACCCAAACGGTGGACCTGCGCCTCGTGGACCTTTCTGGCCGTCTGGTCCAGCACCAGGTGATGGAAATGGGCGTTGAAACCCGGGCGGTTCACCTTCAGGTCAACGATCCGGCACCGGGCGTCTATTTCCTCCTCGCCCGCGGCAAATCCACGCAGGTCCGCGAACGGGTCGTCATTCAGTAATTTCCCCTGACGGACGCTGTTCTCCTTCTCCCCGGCCTTTCGGTCTCCCAACGATTTATTCTTTATCTTTCCCCCATGAAGTGGTCTCTCATTCCCGGGGTTGTCTTTCTTTTTTTCTCCTCCACGCTGGCCCAACAATCGAAATTGGACTCCATGTTGATCGACCATGTCATCATGAAAGAGTACGATAAGGCGGTGGGGGTACTGGAAAAAGGCGCGGGCCCGCTCAATCCACTCTACCAGCAATACGCTGCGGTACATTATTCTTTGATGGTGGACCGAACCGACTTTTTCACCCTCATGGTTCAGTATGGGGCGCATTCCAGTGACCCTCCCTCTTTCTTTCCTCCGGTTTGGACTGCGACCGCCCACGGAAATTATCGGTTCCTGATGCTCCTCCAACGGGCGGGGTGGGACCTGAAATATGCCGACGGCTCCGGAATAAATGCGACGTCATTCGCCGTGGAGTACGACCGGCCCCAAGAATTGAAGTATTTGTTTGATCAGGGAGTCGGGGCGGCCCATCCTTCGGGCCAAACCAATTTGCTTCAGCGCGCGGCCGCGTCCAATGCTTACCAATGCGTTCCGCTATTGTTGGCGCAGGGAATGGACCCGGAATTGGTGAGCCCCAATGGGAATACGGCCCTCAGCATTGCAGTGAAGGCGGGTCATTCCCAGGTTTTGGGGGCGATGTTGGAGGGAAGCGACGTGGATTGGAGTTGGCGGAATGAAAAGGGCCTGACTTTGCTGCATTTGGCCTTGGAAAATGACTGTGGGGGTTGTGTGGAAGAACTGGTCCGGAATGGTGCTCCGGTCATGGTCCCGGATGGAAAAGGAGACTTTCCGATTCATGCAGCGACCCAAAAGGGTGATCTCCGGGTCATCAGCGCGCTGATGGGGGGACAGTTGGACCTCAATGTGCCCGATTCCCGGGGCCGTTCGCCTTTCTTCATCAGTGTCGTCAGTCACCATGCCCTCGCGGCCCAGCTATTGCTCATGAACGGGGCCCGGGACGATGCGAACATGGTCTCCGATGCCTTGGAAGCCGTCCTGAGACATGACCTTTCCACCTTAAAGCAGCTCGTCCCCAATGCCGATGCCGCCAATGCAACCCCGACCGGGTTGCCCTTGCTGCATTGGGCGGTCCGGGCCAACGCTCCCGACGACCTGATCCAATGGCTCCTGAAGGCGGGTGCCGATCCCAATCTTCGGGACTGCAAGGGGCGGAGTTTGTTTTTCCCCCTCATCCTCCGCAACCGACACGCGTTGATTTCCCTTTTTCCCTCCCTTTCCCCCAACCCCGAACTCAGGCAAGCATCCTCCGCGATGGCCCGGGCAGCTGAATTGGACCGACCAGAAATCCTACGGCATTTATTGGAGAAGGAAGGGGAACGGTTTCCGATGAGCGAAGATGGCTGGTCCCTGCTGGAACATGCGATTGGGTCTTATGCCTCACGCCCCACTTTGGAGGTGGCGCTTGAATATAGTCCGGACCATATTCTGATGGGCGTTCCCAAGGTCCTGAACACCCATGTTGTGTTGAATCCATTGGCCACGGCGGTGGACCATCCGGATCAGGCGGTATTTGAGTGGTGGGTCAAATGGTATTTGGAGCGCATGCCCGAGATCCTCAGCACTCCCGAATTGGCGGAGGCTCCGGTCCTCGCGGCCGTTCGGTCCAACCGGCCGGACCGGTTGGCTTTCTTGCTCGACAATGGCTTCCCAGCCAATGTCGGCCCAGCCAAACAGCTGGCCCTCGAAGAATTGCATCTGGATTGCTACCGGATGCTCATTCGGTCCATCCGCGCATCGAATTGATTATTCGACGACCTGGAAGGTCAGGAGGGGCATGTGGACATCCATCGCGACCCGACGGGTCAGGCTCGGATCGATGAATTTGCGGAAAAGGTTTCTTTTCTTCGTCACCATCGCCAACAATTGGGACTCGGAAGCATCCATGAAATTCATCAGGCCTTCCTGGATATCGTCATTGCGGTGGAGGTGGTACTTGACCTTGCGTTCCCGCTCGTCGGCCTTGATTTCCTTCCGCAACAAATCCAATTGGATATAGGGCGGGGCGGCTTTGACGGGGAAAATATGGACGACATCCACGCGGCTTTTGAAGCCTTCGGTGAGGTCAAGGATTTTGTTGGCGATGATGGGACCGCCTTTTTGGAGGTCACTCGCGTAGGTAATCTTGGTCAGGCCTTCGAACTTCGAGCCATTGGGAATGGCCAGTACCGGTACCGGACTCTTCTGAATGATCTTTGACGCAACCGATCCCAGCACGACGCTGTCAATGCTGGAACTTCCCTTGGTTCCCATGATGATCAAATCGGGTTCCACTTCTTCCACCATGTTGAGGACCGTCGGCACCACGCCACCTTCCCGAATCGAAGGATGGACTTCAAAGGACTGTTCCTCACAGAATTTCAGCACCTCCTCCATCTTGGCCTGGGCGTCCTCCTTCATCCGGATGGCCAGCGAACCGGTGGTTCCCGCCGTACTGGGGGGAAATGACAATACCGACAGGACGTGGACCTCAGCGTTGGAAAGACGGGCCATGTCCAAAGCGTATTGGAGGGCATCCTGGGCGTTGGCGGAGTAGTCGGTGGGGACGAGGTATTTCATGGGTGGGTATTGCTTTGATTCAAAATTAGACAAAAGCGGCGGCATTGTAAAAATCAGGATGGAATGTCATTAAAATCTCCACTTTTCCTAATTTTCGTCATGGATTCCATTCGCCCCTTCCACCTCGCCATTCCGGTCCACGACCTCGACGCTGCCCGCGCCTTCTATGGAGGCCTCCTCGGCTGCCCCGAGGGCCGCAGCGACACCCAATGGATTGACTTTGACCTCTATGGCCACCAACTCGTCACCCACGTCAAAGAAGGAATGGTGCCGTTCGAGGCCGATGCCCACTCCAATGCTGTCGATGGCCACGCGGTTCCCATCCCCCATTTTGGGGTGGTGCTGACGCTGGAAGATTGGGAAGCGTTGGCCGAGCGTCTGCGGGCCGCGCATATTTCATTTGTGATCGAGCCGTATATCCGGTTCAAGGGGCAACCCGGCGAACAAGCGACCATGTTCTTCCACGATCCTTCGGGCAATGCGCTTGAATTCAAGGCGTTCCGGGACCTTTCCCAATTGTTTGCGAAGTAAACCTTAGTTGTCCAGCAAGAATGCCAGCGTCTGCTGGAGGAATTCCTGGGGCCGCTCGGCGTGGAGCCAGTGGCCAGCTTCGGGGATGCTGTCAAAGGCAGCATTGGGGAAGAGGACGCGGATATCGTCGTGGTCTTCGGGCCGGACGTAATTGGATTGGCCGCCCGAGATGAACAGGGTCGGCGTCTGGATTTGGTAATCGGATTCGACAGCCTTCAGGATTTCGTCGTAGTCGCGTTGGAGGGTGGGGAAATTGAATTTCCAGCGGAATTCGTGGGCCCCTTTGCTGTCGCGGAGGAGGTTTTTGAGGAGGAATTGGCGGACGCCAAAGTCGGTGATACGGGGGGCCAGCCAGGCTTCGGCGGCTTTGCGGTCGTGGATGTCCGCAAATGGAAAGGCGTCCAGGGTCTCGAGGATGAGGGTGTGGTGGGGCCCATATTGGCGGATGCCCATGTCGGCGACGACCATCTTGTCGATGAGGTCTTCGTGTTCGGCTGCGAATTGCATGACGGTCTTGCCGCCCATCGAGTGGCCGAGGAGATGGGCCTCGTAGATGCCTTGTTGGTCCAGGAACTCGTAGAGGTCCTGGGCGAGTTGGGGGTAGTTGAAGGGATCATTTGAATGCGGGGACTTGCCGTGGTTGCGTTGATCGACGATGAACACGGAGAAATGCTCGGCGTAACGCCGCGCCAGGGTCTGCCAATTGTCCAGCGATCCAAAGAGGCCGTGCAAAATGACCAGCGCCGGCCCCTCTCCCATTGATTTGTAATTCAACTCCATGCCGCGAAATTCACCCACCTACCTTTAAGTTTCAAGGGGGCACGCACCGCAATTGCGATTTCTTTTTCCCTTCCCCATTCTACCGCCTCCATTCCCATTTTCTTCCTCCATTTCCCCTTCTCCTCCAGCAAAAATTTCCTTTTTCTCCATATTGGCCCATTTCCACAACCCATTGTCCCATTTCCTCAAAAACCCAGCTCCCCCCCGGCGTAACTATAACTGTAACCAAATTCCGAATCTCAAAACCTTATAACTATGAACCCGATCAAGATCCTTTTCTCCGGCACCTTAGTCCTCACCTTCACCCTGGGCCTCTGCCTGGTCGTCCAAATTGCCAAGGCCAGTCCGACCAACTTCCCCACTGAACCGGCTTCCCTCGCCTATGTCATGCCCGTGGACGGCATGTGGGTCGCTCCCATCGAGCAGGAAGTGACTGTGATGAAAGCGGTTGTGTGCAGCTCCATCGAGAACCGCGAGCCGGTCGGCACTTCCAGCAGCTTCAGCAAAGACGTTGGACGGGTCTACTGCTACTCGAAGCTCGAACTCGCGGCGGGCACCTCCGAGACTGTCCGCCACGTGTGGAAGCACAACGACAAGACCATCAGCACGGTCGAACTGACCGTGAAGGGCCCAGCTTACCGGACCCGCAGCTATAAAACGATTACTTCCCGCATGACTGGCGATTGGACCGTGGAAATCCAAAACAGCCAGGGCGATGTCCTCGATACGATTGCATTTACCATTGATTGATAGGCGGCAAACTGACACCTGATTTGATAGCGTTTTTTTGATCGCCATCCGCACTACCGACAAACAACCGTTTCGATTACCAACAACAATCCACTTATTTTTCGGATGGCAACCCCGAGGCCCCGCTCACGCGGGGTCTTTTTCGTGCTTCCCCCTCTCTCCTTCCTCGGAATTGCGTATTTTCCCTCAAAAAGTACCATGAATCGATTCGCCCTGTTCCTCCTGTTGCTGTTACCACTGTCCCTTTCCGCCCAACATACCTTTTCCATCGTCGCCACGGACCCCGTGACCGGAGAAGTCGGCTCGGCGGGCGCGACCTGCCTGACCTCGGGCGATTGCGGTGGCTGCGGCGGGGCCATCATCATTTCCTTCGTCGTGCCAGACCAGGGCGCCATCAATTCCCAGGCGACGGTCTGCCTGCCCAATATCAATGGCCAGTCCGGTGCCAACGAAATTCAATCGGGCAAGCCGGCGTCGGATGTGCTGAGCAACCTGCTCACCTTTGATGCCTGCGGAGCGGGCGATACTTCTAGCCGGCAATACGGCATCATCACGCTGGATACCTTGGGCATGCCAGAGAGCGCCGGTTTCACGGGCTCCAATGCGCTGAATGCGGCCGGTCATGTGACCGGCCCCAACTACGCGATCCAGGGCAATATCCTCCTGAACCTGAGCATCATCGATTCAATGGAGGCGGGCTTTCTGAACACGCCCGGACCTCTGTGCGACAAGCTCATGGCGGCCTTGCAAGGCGCCAATGTTCCCGGCGCGGATTCTCGTTGCCTTTCGGATGGCGTCTCGGCCCGCAGCGCCTTTATCCGCGTCGCGCGCCCGGGGGATGATCCGCAGAACCTTTGGTTGGACCTCAATGTCCCCACCTACGCACCCGGCTTCGATCCCATCGATTCCCTTCAGATCAAATTCGACGCGTTCAAGACCGCCAATGGACTTCCCGAGCCCGCGGTCACGCAGCTCTCCTTGTTCCCGAATCCGGCTCAGGAATGGGTTCGGATTGGGGCGGACCTTCCCGGCTTGGATGCCCGGGAGATTTATGTGTTCGATGCGATGGGGAAATTGGTCCGGCAACAACGCTGGACGGAGGTCCAGGAAGCGGCGCAGGTTTCGGTGGAAGGATTGGGACGGGGAATTTATTGGGTCGAGGTGCGGGAAAATGAACAGTTGAAGGGAAGAGGACCAGTATTGGTCTGGTAATTCAAGAAAAATTCAGGACAAAAAAATGCCCCGGTCTCTTGTTAAGGGAACCGGGGCAATCCTGCTAAGGAGAACAATTCCAAGGAAAGAACGATTAGTTTTAACTACGCCCTATACCTTCCAATCATCGTGCCAAAAAAGAACCCGGAACTGGTGTTCCGGGTGATGAGATGGTGGTTTGGGCGATAAACGTCCTTTTCTATTTTAAAAAGCTGGTTATTCAGGTAATATCGAAGCTCTTGCCGGGCCGATCGTGGCGGGGCGGCTTCATCAGATTGAAGGTGGGCTCGGCTTCGGGCATCAAGGCGTCCATTTCGGCACGCAACGCGTCCACTTTTTCGGTCGGTACTTCCAGGCAAGCTCCGTCGACGAGCTGGCACAAGGTTCCGTGGGGACCGGGAATGATTTCGATTTCGGAGCGGAGGCGGATCAAATGTTGGCGGTCGAGGACAAACATCCCAGAGTGACGCAACTTTTTCCGGACCTGGCGGAAGGATTGTTGCGTGGTGAAGCGCTCTCCATTGTCCAGGATCACAATGGCTCCTTCATCGGTGGCTTCCACCCGTACGAGACGACGGACAGAAACCAGTCGCTCCTTTTCTGCCGTGCTGAACACGGCATAATCGATGTTCAGTTCCTGGAGGAACTTCTTCTGGTACATCCGCTGGATCTGCAATTCTCCCCGCTCGCTTTGAAGTCGCTTCAAGCAAGAGTCCAAAACACGAGGGACGAGTGGCTTGAGCAAATACTCGAAGACATCGAACCGGAACGCTTTGAACAGGTAGCGGGATTGTTCGCTCAGAATGATCTTTTCGAATTTGAGGTCCTGGGTGGCTTCAAATACAGTAAAGGCAGATTCTCCAGGAAAATCCACATCCAACAGAACCAAATCCGGTTGGGCATCCCGGATGACCTCAATTCCTCTCAGAACACTATTTGCCTGGCCAACAATGTGCAAGGATGGAAAACTACTCAAGTCACAATTCAGAAATCCTCCGCCTGAATGCAGTGACTGGATGATAACTGCTCTAATCATCTCCTTTAGGTTGATTGGTGGTACGCCAAAATTCTCTTCTTCAATTTGGGGATTCATCCGAATTTCTCTTTTTCACTTTTCCCCAAAAAGTAACACTGTAAAACAATAATGGACTGCCAAAAGTGGTGCATCAACAGGGCAGCGTTGTCTTTTTGAAAAAATAAAAGGAATTTGCACAAAAAGACAATTCATGGCCTCATTTGATGTAGAAAGCAAGGTTGACGACCAGAGTTTAGACAATGCCGTCAACAACCTGAAGAAGGAGATTCTGAACCGTTACGACTTCAACGGTTCCAAGACCCAAATTGAGCTGGACAAAAAGACCCATTTGATCAGCATCCTCACCGAAAGCGACATGAAGGTACGGCAGATCGAGGAAGCCCTGATCAGTAAACTGCTCAAGCAAAAGATCGATCCCAGTGCCTTGGATGCCAGCAAGGAACACTATGCTTCTGGCAATATGGTTCGTAAAGAGATCATGGTGAAAAGCGGGATTGACCGGGACACAGGAAAAAAGATGGTGAAGCTGATCAAAGGCAGCAAAATGAAGGTCCAGGCTCAGATCATGGACGACAAACTGCGGGTGACGGGCAAGAAAATCGACGACTTGCAGTCGGTCATGGCCTTGCTGCGGAGCAGCGATCTCGGACTGCCCTTGCAGTTCGTGAACATGAAAAAATAGTCTCCGGAAACCATTTCAAATCTTGTTCGTATTTCTGGCCTGGGTAACATCGTATACTCCAGCCGATTTTTCCCATTTTATTCCAATTTGGGCCTCTACTTTCGGCCTACGATCCATAAATTGCGCCCTGAAAAATAAACCATTACCATGAGCATCGCACCCAAATATGACCCTTCGGAAAGCGAATCACGCTGGTACGAATTCTGGGAGTCCAACGGCTTTTTCCGCTCCGTTCCCGACGAACGCGAGCCCTACACCATCGTCATTCCTCCCCCCAATGTGACGGGCGTGCTGCACATGGGCCACATGCTCAACAACACGATCCAAGACATCCTCATCCGTCGCAAGCGGCTGGAAGGCTACAACGCCCTCTGGGTTCCGGGTATGGACCACGCCTCCATCGCCACGGAGGCCAAGGTCGTCAAGATGTTGCGGGAGCAAGGCATCAAGAAATCGGACCTCACCCGGGACGAATTCCTGGGCCATGCCTTCGAATGGAAGGAAAAATACGGCGGCATCATCCTCAAGCAGCTCCGCAAGCTCGGAGCCTCCTGCGATTGGGACCGCACCCGCTTCACGATGGACGACGACTACTACAAGGCCGTCATCCAGGTTTTCTGCGACCTCTACGAGAAAGGCTTCATCTACCGCGACCTCCGCATGGTCAACTGGGACCCGGTCGGATTGACCGCCCTCAGCGACGAGGAGGTGATTTACAAGGAGAAACAAGGCCTCCTCTACCACGTCCGCTACCAGATCGAAGGCAGCGACGAATACGTCACCATTGCCACGACGCGTCCCGAGACCATTCTCGGGGACACTGCGATCAGCGTCCATCCCGACGATGAACGCTACCAGCACCTCGTGGGCAAAAAGGCCCTGGTCCCCCTCATTGGGCGGGCCATTCCCATCATCGCCGACGACTACGTCGACCGCGAATTTGGAACCGGCTGCCTGAAGGTCACCCCCGCCCACGACGTCAACGATTACGAAATTGGCCAGCGCCACAACCTCGAGACCATCGACGTCCTGAACGCCGATGGAACCATGAGCGAGGCCGCCCAACTTTATATCGGCGAGGACCGCTTCGTCGTCCGGAAGAAGATTTCCAAGGACCTCAAGGCATCCGGCAACCTCGTCGACACCGAAAACTATACCAACAGCGTCGGCCATTCTGAGCGGACCGATGCCATCATCGAGCCCCGCCTGTCCCTGCAGTGGTGGGTCCGCATGGGCGATTTCTCCAAGCCGGCCTACAAAGCCGTCATGGACGACGAAGTCCAGCTGATCCCGTCCAAATTCAAGAATACCTACCGCCACTGGATGGAGAACATCAAGGATTGGTGTATCTCCCGGCAGCTGTGGTGGGGCCAGCAGATTCCCGCCTATTTCCTGGAAAGCGAAAAGAGCCTGGACGAAAACCAACGCCAGTACTTCGTCGCCCCGTCCGCGGAGGAAGCCCTCGAAAAGGCCCGGGCGGCCACCGGACAGGACCTGAACGCCGACGACCTCTACCAAGACCCGGATGTCCTCGACACCTGGTTCTCCAGCTGGTTGTGGCCCTTCCAGGTATTCAGCGGCATCACCGATCCCGGCAACAAGGAAGTGGAGTATTACTACCCCACCAACGACCTCGTGACCGGCCCGGACATCCTGTTCTTCTGGGTCGCCCGGATGATCATCGCCGGATACGAGTACGAAGATCAACGCCCCTTCCAAAATGTCTACCTCACCGGATTGATCCGGGATGAGAAGGGACGCAAGATGAGTAAGTCGCTCGGAAATAGCCCCGACGCCCTGGCCCTCATGGACCTGTACGGCGCGGATGGGGTCCGAGTGGGTATCCTGTTGAGTTCTCCCGCCGGGAATGACCTCAAGTTCGATACGCCCCTCAACCTTGAGAAGGAGGGGCTGCAATCCAAGCTCTGTGAGCAGGGCCGAAACTTCCTGAACAAGATTTGGAATGCCCTGCGGCTCATCAAAGGCTGGGAGGTCGACGAACGGGCCACGACCGAGAAGCAGCAGATTGCCATGGATTGGATTGGGAACCGGATCGAGGCCGCCAAAGTGGAACTCGAAGACCACTTCAGCAAATTCCGCATCTCCGATGCGCTGATGATGGTCTACAAGCTCACCTGGACCGAATTCTGCTCCTGGTTCCTCGAACTCATGAAGCCTGACCGCGGCGAAGCCATTGGCAAGGACGCATTGGAACAGTTGATCCAGCACTTCGAAGTCATTTGCCAGATCGCCCACCCCTTCATTCCCTTCCTCACCGAAGAGGTTTGGCACCAATTGCGGGAGCGGGACGAAAAAGATGCGCTGATGATGACGCAACTCGTGGCACCGAAGACCGAGCTGATCGACCAGGCCAAACTGGATGAGTTTGAGTTCATCCAGGAAGTCGTCACGGAAATCCGGGCCTTCCGCGCCAAGTACGAACTGAAGAACAAGGACCAGATTGAATTGTACATCAATACAACGAAGCCGGACCTGTTCAATGCGTACCGGGGGATTCTGGAAAACTTCCTGAATACGAGCCAGATTGAATTTGCGGATGCAGCGCCGGAAGGCGCGGGAAGTACCCAGGTCCGCACCACGGAATTTTATATTCCTCTGCCGGAGATCGACGTTGCCGCAGAGATTGAGAAGTTGAAGAAAGAAATTGAGTACACGGAAGGCTTCTTAGTGAAAGTGGACAAAAAACTCTCCAATGAGCGCTTTGTCCAGAACGCACCGGCCAATGTCGTCGATCTCGAACGCAAGAAAAAGTCGGATGCGGAGGCCAAGTTGAAGATGTTGCGCGAGAACCTCGCGAGCTTCAGCAATTGATCCGCTCCCCTTTTCACCGATCGCCCCGGCCCCCTTGGTCCGGGGCGATTGCTTTTTCCAACAATCCCTCCCCCTTCCGCGTTTCCCTTCCATGAAAACCAAAAGCTGTGCGGAGTGCAAGCAGGAATTCGACACCATGTACCGGGTCCAAAAGACGAAGGGCAAGCAATGGATTTTCGTATGCACCGAATGCTGCCAGCGACTCCAGCAAGGTCCCTTCTACCGCTACGGCGGCACCTGGAAGGGCTACCGTCACTGACGCACAAGGCCCACTCCTCCGATGAGAAGTGGGCCTTGTCCTACAAAATGCCTTTGTTTATTGCACCTCGATCTTCCGAACCGTAGCGCCTTGGTTCGTGGTCACCCGCAGGATATAGTTGCCCTGCGGCAATTCACTGGCGTCGATTTGGAAGCGCGTCAGCGTGCCGGCCGATTGCGTTTCGTCCTTCATCAATTCCCGTCCCAACACATCAATCAACTCATACCGTACCGGACCTTCCTCACTGAGGAAGACGTCGACATTCAGAAGTGAAGATTGTTCGACGGGGTTCGGATAAACGCTCATCCAGGCATCCGTGCCTCCCAGGCGAACCGAAACCACATTGGAGTAGGTGAGGTCGCCGTTGAGGGAGCGGGCCTGAATGCGGTAGAACAGCTCAGAACCCGGCTGCGCTTCCGTATCGAGGAAGCTGTACTGCAAGGGCACATCGTGTTCCATCCACCGGACCATTCCTACGGTCTCAAATGGTTCGCCGGGCAGGCCCCGTTGGACCGAGAAATTCAATTCGTCAAATCCATCCGGCACATCCCATCCCAATGCCACGTCCATTCCAAGCGGTGCCGCCTGCAAAACGATGTCCGTGGACAATACACAAGGATCCTCTACCACAACTGTCCGGAAGGTCGTATCGGCTCCACCACTATTCTCAGCGATCAGACTCACGTTGAAGGTGCCGCCGGTGCTGTAGATGTGGAAGGGATTCTGGGTAATGGAGAAAGTACCATCGTCAAAGGCCCAGAGCCATTGCGTGGCTGGGTCCGGAACCGCCAGCGAGATGTCGGTAAAGAAGACCGTATCGCCAATACACACGGTATCGGGCATTGCGGTGAAGCCCGCGACGGGCGCATTCACCGAGCAATCGATCACTTCAATCAAATCGAGCTTCAATTCTTCGCCCTGGCACCCACTCGGATCCGTCATCGTCAATTCCACGTAGTAGGTACCCGGCGCAGTATAGGTATGGGTCGTCGTATTGGAGGCCCCCGAGGAAACCACATTGCCATCGCCAAAGTCCCACAGATAGTTCGCGCCGGTCGTCGGCGTGGCTGTGAAACTCACCGGAGTTCCGGCACAGACCGGTAGCGGCGTATTCACCACGAAATCCGGATCCGGACTCGTATCGTAGGGATAGGTCAGGGTGAAGGCATTGGTGAAACTTCGCCCGCAGTCGTTGATCGTTTCGAAGAAGAACGTATCCGGCGGCGGGGAAGCGTAGGTCAAAATCAAGGTGTCCAGGGTCTCATTCGTGGTATCCGAAACCGAACCCAATTGACTTGACGTAAAGGACATACTCGTCAAACAGTCGTTGAACAAGACGGTATCGGTCAAAATGATCTGCGTCGTATCACAGCCCTGTATCGCTCCCACACCGGTCACGAAGGTTTCCGGACGCCAGGACCCCAGCATGGGAATCAAATAGAGGTCGATGTCCAGACCGACAAAGGCATTGTAGCTCACATAACCAAAGCCATTGGTTGCCGCATGGTTCAAGCCGGCTCCCTGGCCCTCCGGGATCGTCGAGGAAACCAATTGGAGTTCATCGGTCGTATTTCCGGGGAATATTTCCAGTCCCACCAGGAAAGAAGGACTGTCAATCACCACCTTGTTGAAGGGAATCCAGAACGTATCCAGGGCCAGGTTAGGGATCGCGAGGTCCGCCCCTGGATTGATGCCGCCGGCTCCTCCTAGCGGCGCCCCTACCGGCAAGCCGGTCGCATCGCAGTTGTACACCACCACCTGCATCACCGTATTCGAATCGGGGTCCAGATACCCCGTCATCAGGAGCTCCACCGCCCCTACGGTCGTTGAGCCCGGCGTCGGCGTGATGTACTGCTCGTACATCCCCAACGGCGACAGGACCGCGCCACTCAAGGTCGGAGCCGGAATCCCGGTCAGGTAATCATTGGCGGCAATGAAGTACACGGCCGGGTTCGACACCGGCGTATCCCAGTGGCTGGTCAGGGTATCACATTCACCCGCGGGGCAATTGACCCGGATATAGTCCACTTTGGTTTCGGAATCGGAACCATTGGGACCGCTGACCGTCAGGCTGACGGTATAGTTCGTATCGCAGGTCGTGTAGACAACCGGCGGAGGCGTCTGGCCGGAGAAGGTCGCCGGCGTCACCCCACCAATTCCCGTGACGTCGAAATTCCAGGTCCAGGTGGTGATCAGGGCCGTCGGAACGCTCAAATCGGTAAAGTTGACGGTCATGGGGGCCTGCCAGGTCGTGGGATTACCGGAGAAATCGGCGGTCGGAGGCAGCGAGCCACAGGTCGAGTTGCCGAAGTTCACCCAATTGGAGAGGTAGGTATCGATCATGCAGTGCATCCGCCCCGCTTGTTGGGGGGTGAACTGGGAGGTACAAAAGGAATAGGACATGTGGTTGTCGACGGGAGAATTGAGCCAGGGCAGTCCCGGCGCACAGCCGTCGGTACCAGCGTCCCCGCAAATATTTGCGTTGGTGGCGTGGGGATTGGTGTCGGAGCACCAATCGCCTTCCGTATCGCCACCGGAGGAAGCTCCGGTGCCCAGGTCACGTCCTTCGTAGCAGTTCGTACAAGGCGTCACCTCGTCCACCCCGTGGAAGGTGTGGAACAGACCGAAGGTATGGCCCAATTCGTGGGCGAGGGTATGCGTCCCGAGGAACATATTGCCCCGGGCCAGTACCACCCCGCCAAAAATGCTCAGACCGCCCGAGGGGTCGTAGGGGAAGCGGGCGTAGCCACCCGCACTGGGATTCGTGATATTGCCCACCACATAGACATTGATCCAGTTCTGAGGCGTGGTCCCGTAGGTGGTCTTCAAGGTACCGTCCTCGGTGGATACATTGAGGCTGTACAGGCCATTGTCGGTGACAAAGGTGACCGGATCCGCACAAAACTGAATCCGGAACGGGGCAAAGTCCGCGTTAACTTCGCTCATCAGCTGGTCGACGCGGGCCTGGTCGATATTGGAACTGGCCCCGGAGCCATCCTGGACCACGATCCAGTTCAATTGGATGTTCTTGATGGCCTGCGTGGACGTGGGAATATTGGCGTCGCGGTTGGCGGCCTGGTCACAGGGAACGGTGATGGGACAATTGGCCATGGGCTTCATGTCCGGGCCGTCCATGACATAGGGCGTAGGGGTCGCGCAGATACCGGGATCGTTGGGGTTGCTGGGAACGAGGAACTCGACTTCCCGGCCATCCGGGCTGAGCAGACGGCCATTCCTGCTCAGCGGCAAATTGCGCTCATCATGAATGGGAATGAAAGTGCTGTGCCCGTGGACATCCATCACCTGGCCTCCATAGGCGTGGTCGGCATCCATCGGAGGACTGGTCCGCTTGCGCCGGGCCATCGGCGTGACCTCAACCATCCGATCCTCGGCCTGAAAGCGTTGGACTTCCCCCAAACCATTCATCTGGCGGAGCAGCTTGATTTGAGATTCATCCCGGGGCAGGGGCTGAATGCCTGTCGCAGGTTGTTGAGCGAACAACGAACCTGTGCAGAATAGCATCGCCAAAACGGCAACCTGAATTGATTTCATGTCTACGTGTTCTTGCGGATTGATCCTAAAATGTCCGGGAATACATCACAACCCAATGCTTACAAAAAAGGGGAAAAATTACTTTCAGCTAACTCGATTACAACTTCGCGATAAACCCGGAGCGTTCATTAAGGTATCAAAATAGAAAAGATTTGCCTCAATCGCTACTGGCAACTCCCCATTAATCAATTATTTGGCCTGGGAATGAGTTAGAAGAAGATTATTTCTTTTTCTCCCATCCCCAAATAAGCTCAAAGTTGCCACCGGAAATTTATGGAATGATTATTTTGAATGCATCCAATTGATGAACACGCTATTTCCGTTCTTTAAACATGACCTGTTCGCAGGTCGTTGCTATTAGGTATTACTCAATGGCCTTCCCAATCGCTTTGGAAAGGCCATTCTTTTTACCGGTAGAGGATCACGCTCCCGTGGCGACGCAGCACTTCCCCATCAAAGCCTTCCACCTCCATCCGGAAGACATAGACGCCCTCCGGCTGCGGCTGGCCATTGACCGTTCCGTCCCATCCCGCCACCTTGTTATTCGTCTCGAACAGCAATTTTCCCCACCGGTCATAGATCTGAAGGTTGAACCGAGCTTCAAATTCGCCCGCGGAGGTGAAAATGTCGTTCAGGCCGTCTCCATTGGGGGAGAAAGCATTCGGAACAAAGAGGGTCGCAGGGAAATTGATACAGACCTCATTCGAACGGGTGCTGTCCCCACAGGCCCCGCCCGGGGCGGCGGCCGAGACCACATAGCAGACCCGGGGTTGGGTCGAGCTCTGGTCCGTATAGGTAAAGGTGAAATTGTCAAAGTCAATGCGCTCCGTGGCATCCGGGCCCAGGACCGGGAAGAGCTGGAACAGCGAATACCCCAAGGGAGCCGGCAACCAGCCGGTATAGCCCGTCCAATCCAGGATCGCGTCGTATTCGTCCTGCACCCCGGTCAGCAGGATCGTGCAGGCCTGGTCTCCCACCGGAGACACATTGCCGCAGCGGTCCACTGCCTGGAGGGCATAGCAATATTGCATATCATCCACCGCCACATCCATGTCCACCCAGGTCGAATCCGAATAACCCACGATGGTATCCACGGCCACCAGAGAGCCCGTATTTGCCCCCCGGAACACCACGTACCGCCGTCCATCCGATTCCGTATTGGGTTCCCACTGAACAAAGACCCCTGAATCGCCCGGCAGCACGCTCACATAGCACATCGAAGGAGCCGCCGGGGCATTTTCCGTATGCTGCACCAAAACCGAATCATAGACCGTATTCGCTTCGGTACAGTCGAAGGTGTCCCGCCCCACCAGCCGGATCTTAAAGTCCTGGTTGGCGAGTTCACAGGGGATGGTCCAGCATACCTCGCCCAGGATCAGGGAGTCCAAACTGGCGTTGATGACAATGGTCGGCCGGCTTCCGGTGAAGGGCGCGCCATTCGCGAGGACCACTTCCGTCTCGTACTCCAAATAGGTGGGCTGTTGGACATCGACGATTTCAAAGTCATAGCAGAAACTCTCGTCGTCCGCGAGGGGAAGCGTATAGTTGTCGACAGAAAGGGCGCCGAGGTCATGGGAAATGAGCGGGGGCGGGTTCACGGGTTCGGTCACCCGGATATACACCGTATCGTAGGCCTCCGCCTGGATAAAGCATTCGTTGATCTGAATCCCCACCACGATAAAGCGGAAGACCTCATCGTTGTTGACACAACGGGGCGTCCAGCAAAACTGGCCATTGATGGTATCTCCGCTCAGCGTCGCGAAGTACAGCGGGAACTCTCCCCCCGCCCGGTTGCCATCGAGGTCTTCGATCTCATAGTTGATCTGGAGGGAATCCCCCGCGATAATACTCGTATCAATGACCTGGAAATTGAAGCAGAACTCTTCGTGGACCGTCGCCTGGATGGTATCGTTGTTCACGGGGTTGCCCGTAATATCGGTCGTGATCGTCGGCGGTGGATTGAAGGGCGTCAGGACCCGGAGGTAGACCGTGTCCGCCGAGACATTGTTCGGGGGACACTGAAACTCGTCGATGCCCCGCGTAATGAACATATAGGTAAACCCATAGTTGCAGAAGCCCTGCCAACAGACCTCCCCGAAGAGTGTATCGTTCTGGATGAAGGACGTGACACCCTGGACCTGGTTCAGGGGGTTCCCATTGATGTCCGTGAGGATGTTTTCGTAGGACAAATTGCCCGCTCCGAAGGTATCGACCACGAAGAAGTTATAACAAAAGGACTCCTGGGGTCCGATGATGATGGTATCTCCATTGGAGAGGTTGACGGGGGAAAAGTCGTGGTCGGTCACCGGCGGGGCCGCCGGCGGTTCGATCACGCGGACCCACACCGTATCGAACACAATATTGTAGTTCGGACAATCATTCGTGTCGCGGGCCGAGATGATCAAGGGCACCGCATCACCGACATAGTCGCAGGACGGCTGCCAGCAGATCTGACCGTCGACCGGCGGGGTCGTGCCATTGATGGTAATGGTCGCGTAGGGCGGCGGGAAGCCGCCGTTGCCCCCGAAGGCGACGCTGAGAGGCGTCACCGTGATATTGCTCGGCGTCGCCGGATCCGACACGGTAAAATCGTAGCAAAACGGCTGACCGGCCAGGGCCAGGATGGTATCGCCGTTGGTCGGGAGGCCCGTCAAATTGGAGGTGACCGCCGGAGGCGGACCCTGGGGCAGACAGTTGATCACGTAGAACTGAAAGTCCCGCTTGTTTTCGCTCAACAAGACCCCGTTGCGGTATTCCAATACCGAAACGGAGAGAACATAGGTACCCTGGCTGGCCGGGAAGGCCTCCAGGAAGCCCGTCGTCGGGTTGATGTCCAAGGAGCTGCCGGGGCCAAAAGGATTGAGGAAGGTATAGCCCACCCCGAAATTCACATTGGCGTAGGGCGGCGGGGCCATGTCCTGAAAGCCCGGTTGCAAGACGGGGCCGAGGTTGGTATTGCAGCCACCGACCGCGCCGACATTGCCGCCCGTTCCCTGCGGCGGGACCGAGAGGTCGGTACCGGTATAGGGATTGGTGATGACGTAGGCCAATGAATCTCCATCGGGGTCGGTCGCGGAATAGTCGAAGAAGAAAGGCTCCCCGGTACACAGGAAAAGGGAAGGGTTCTGGTTGAAGGTGGGCATGCTGTTGCAGACCGCGACCGAGGCACTCGGTACCGTCGCCAGGAAGCTCACCCCTTCACAGCCCGGGTCGGCCAGGTTCGTGATGGAATTGTTCCGGCAACACCGCGACCAACCAATATGATAGCCCCCCGCATTGGGCGGCAGGTTGATCACACCTTCATAGATGCCTTCCTCCACACAAAAGGGATAGCTCGTGCTGACACAGGCGTCCCAGTTGTCGGGAATGATTTCGGGCGTATTGAAGGGAACAACGAAGTCGAAGATATTGTAAACCTGCCCGGAGGCGGCTTCAAATACATACAGGGTAAGTGGATTGTCGAATTGGGCTCCGTTGCCGTTGCAGTCGCGGTAAAGTTTCAGCCGAATGAGGTAATCATTGTTGCCGAGACATTCATAGGTCAATTCCGCCCCGGCGATATGCGCCGCCTGGGCCGGTCGGACCGCCAGCAATCCGAGCAAGAATACGAAGAGGAACAGAACGTTTTTGGTCTTCCGCATAAATTCGATCAGGGATAGGCCAGGGGGTTGAGGCGTTTGAAATCTTGTACGACCCACTGGCCCGCCTTTCCATTTTTGTCACGATAAAAAATCAAAGCTCCCCCCTCGAATTCGGGCGGGAGTCCTTCCGGAGCTGCATGCGGCTGCATCGAGCCATTCGCCATGCCATCTGATACCTCTCCGGGGAGACGTCGCTCAAATTCAATCTTGAACAACTGACGTCCTTCCTTGGCCCCGTCGGGTTGGGGAGAGGCCTTTTTACAGCGCATGTAGAAACCAGTCTCCCGGCTGCCGACATAGGCTTTCTCAGCTTCCAATTGGGCCTTGGCGGGGACATCGACAGTGACGGTGTACTTGATCCCACCTCCGGACCCGGGCGCGCCTCCAAACCACTCCTGTCGAGTTGCCTCCACTACGGAATGGGTGGATTTACATCCGGTAAATAGCACCAGGACTCCGACAAGAAAAACATAAAAACCTCTCATGGATTGCATGGTTATGAGGTGGAAGCGCTCAAAAAAAACGAACCACAGCCTCTTTTGTTACCCCGTCAAATTACTATTTTTCCCCGGAATCTTGTGTAAATTCGAAGACACTGAAATGCGGACCCAGCACCTTTAACCGGCGTCCAGGCTGTACAAATGATGAGAAAGACCCTTTTGACAGGCATCCTGACCTTGCTTGCCCTGGCCAGCAGTTTTTCTGCGGCATCGGCTCAATTGTTCTATGTCTATTTTACCGACAAACCCGCCTGCCCCCACCCCGAACAGCATTTTAGCCCGGAAGCCCTCGAACGACGCGAACGGCAGCAGATCGCATTTCCCCATTTTTCCGACCTCCCCATTTCTCCCGACTATATCACCCAAATCCGCGACCAGGTGGACTCTCTGCGCTTCGAATTGTGGTGGTGGAATGCCGTCTCGGTCCGGGCCACCGATGCCCAACTCGAATCTATTCAGGCCCTGCCCTTTGTCGATCGCATCGAAGCCGTGGGCATTTCGGAAGTAAGGGCGGCCGGGGGGCAATTTTCCCTGTTGCAGCTGGCGGAGGACCAACAAAAAGACACCCTGTACCACTTGCAACGCAATCTTCTGGGGCTGGATCGGTTCAAGGAAAAGGGATTGGACGGTCAGGGCGTGCGCATTGCGGTATTTGATGCGGGATTTAAGGGTGCGGAACAACATCCGGGCCTCGTCCACCTATGGGATTCGGATCGGGTGCTGAAGACGCGGGATTTTTACCGGGGCGGAACGAATGTGAACCGGGGCAGCGAACACGGAACGGCAGTACTGGGCTGTATTGCGGGAAAATACAAGGATCAGGGGCGAATTGGGGCGGCACCGGGGGCCGAATTTTTGCTGGCACGGACAGAGCATCGGTGGTGGGAAAAAGAAAAAGAGGAGGATTGCTGGCTGGCGGCGATGGAATGGGCCGACCGCGAAGGCGCGGACCTCATCAGCAGTTCGCTCGGCTACGACAGCAAGCGCTATACCTACGCGGACATGGATGGCCGCACGACCAAGGTGACCCGCGCCGCCCAAATGGCTGCCCGCAAGGGCATTTTGGTCGTCAACTCGGCCGGCAATACCGGCTCCGGCAAATTCCATTATGTCTCCGCCCCCGGCGATGGCGACTCGGTCCTCACCGTGGGCGCCTCCCACCCCATGTTCCGGTACCCCATGCGCTTTTCCGCCTACGGCCCCAATGCAGCCGGTCAGACCAAGCCCGACCTCGCGGCCCCCGGCTACGTGGTCACGACCGACAAAGACGGCAGCTACGACATCTTTGCCGGGACTTCATTCGCCTGCCCCCTGATGACCGGCTTTGCGGCCTGCCTCCTGCAATCAGAACCCGAACTCACCAATATGGAACTCCACGCGAAGTTGCGTTCGCTGGGGCATTGGGCCCCCTTTGGGGACAATCGAATGGGCGCCGGGGTTCCCTATGCGCCCTATCTCTGGGACGAACGGCCGGTGGTGGCCCCCACATTCAAGGTCGTGCCCCAACCGGATACCTTCTTCGTGGTCATGGACAGCAATGTACTGCACCGGGACATCCAACTGAACGGGAAGCCTTGCCATTACTCCATCCTGGCGCCCGCCGGGGACCAGATCGTGGAGAGCCGGAGTTTCCGCTTGCAGAAGGGACAATTGGTCTGGGCCCTGGCGCGGAAGTCCTTGCCGGCCGGACGGCTGCGGATTTGGTTTGAGGGCTATTTGTGGGAGGAAGAAGGCAAATGAGTTTTCGGGAAATACCAGTGGTCCTGACCCCGGAGTTGAAGGAAAAGGTCGGTCCCTTGCTGAACCGGTTCGGGCCCTTGCCCGAAGGCATCATGGAGGAACTGATCGCCCATGCCCGCTACGGCGAAGCCAGTCGGGGGCGGATTTTCATCCATCAGGGCGACTTCAACGACGATGTTTGCCTGGTCCTGGAGGGCGTGGTGCGGGCCTACCATACGGTCGAGGACAAAGAATATACCGATTGGTTTGCGCTGCGGGGGCAATTCTTCTCCGCGGTCAGCTGCTATTTCCAGGGGGTTCCCAGCACCCATACCTACCATGCGGTCCGGCCGAGCCGGTACCTCCGCTTCCCCAAATCGGTCATCGAAGGCATGGCCGAACGTCACCACGCGATGGAACGGTTCGTCCGCGCCACGGTCACGGAGTCCTTTCTCATTCTCCAAAACCGCATCGTCTACCACCGTTTCAAGACCGCCGCGGAACGGTACGAGGAACTCCTCGCCGATACCCCCGACCTCTTCCAACAGGTTCCCCTGAAGTATATCGCGTCGTATATGGGGGTGTCCCCGGAGACGCTGAGCCGGATCCGGGCGGAGCAGTGAGGGGAATCGGGCCACTGAGGAGATGAAGAGTAGGAAAACAAGTACAAATTCAAACGGGGGGCGTCCGGGATTGGGCGCCCCCCGTTCGTTTATTCATCGGCGGGAAGCAATCCGGCGCTGTTGGTACCTGATTCGCTGGGGGTATTCTGCGAATCAAATCCTTTCACGACGAACCATTTACCAATCAGACCGCCAATGACCCGGGACTTGGGAATCCGATCGGTGCCTTCCAGTTCGACATAGTTCAGGATATAGCCCGCATTGTATCCATTGAAGGCGCGGCGGTTGGCTTCGGCTATAAGCGGCCAATAGTTGTCTGCAACATCTTGTCCCCCAAAGCCAAGGTCTTTGACGTGGTCACCATCGAAGCCTCCTGCATTTCCGAGGGGATTCGACTTTCCATTGATCGTCACGCCCGCATCATTGAAGGTCTTGTTGAACTTGACCTGATTTGCGCGCGTCTCGAAGTGGCTCCGCTTCTGGACGACATAGTTCAGGTCATCGGTGGGGATATTGCTGCTGGAGACCTGGAAGCTCGTTCCGTTGATGTTCAGGGCATCTCCAAATGCGTAGTCATTGCCGTTGTAGCGGACGGTGGGATATTCGCTGGGGTTCTTGTACCACATGATCGGAATGGGATCCGACTGGGTTCCGGTATGGTATTTATCGAGCTTACTGTTATCTCCACTGAAGTCGGTGCGGTCCTGGAACATGACGCCCGCAGGCTGGAGCGTCACTGGTAGGTAATCACCAAAGCGCAACCAAGCCTCGGCAATAAAGCTCCTGCATTCAGCGACCAAATCATTCAATTGGGTCGTCTCCATGGTCCGCAAATCATTCATCCACTGAGACCGGGCGGACTTACCTTGGGCCCGGGCCTCTTCCCTAAGCGTCCGGATGGTTTCCAACAGGGAATTGTAGTTACCGAGCTTCGTTTCAACTGGCTGATAAAGCCCATTGATTTCCCCTTCCCGGCCCGCAATCTCGCTGTCCGGCTCCTGGGCTCCCTGTACTATCGTATCCCGGATTCGCTTCGCGGATTTCCATTCGGAAGCCACCCCTACATCTGCCTCAACGCCACCGCTTACGGCTTCGGCATGGACCTCTACGTGGTGGGTTTCATTCCCCAATCTCACTTCCTCTATCCCATTGGCCTCGATGAAGGCGGCCAATTCCTCATCCGAGTCATACAAGAAGAACTCTTCATTCGGATTGTCGAAGGTGCTTGGGGTATTGGGATCTTCCTCCACCAAATTGCCGGCCAGCCAGTCGATACCAGAATCGATGGCACTGTTAACGGTGCTGCGCACGTACTCCAGAGAGGACCGGATGGATTGGGCGACATTCAGGCCGAGCGTTTCAGCCAGGAAATTGATGGAAAGGGTCAGGCCATTTCCGAGCGCCATTTCGATATAGTCCGAGGCCTCCTGGGTATCACCAATCACGATCTTGTTGAGGGCTGAGATGACCAGGTCCATCAACTCGAACAGTTCTTCCAGCTTGGAAATGATCTCGTTGACCAGGTTATAGATGTCGCGAATCGCCTGGAGTACCCCCAGCCCCGGAATGAACTTGGCAATGAGCTGTTCGGCTCCTTTCATGATGATTTGATCCCGGGCCCATACAATGATGGTTCCGGTCACCTGGTCCCAGAAATTGGTGAGCTGCCCAACCATTTGATCCCACAGGACTCCGATACCTTCGGACTGAATCTGATTCATCAGTTGGACGGCCATCGTGGCGCCGGAGACAATGTTCTCACCTGCCGAGACGATGCCCTCACCATCGTAGCCCAGGCGGTCAACAGCATTCACCACCTTCGTCCGAATTGGGTTCGCACCTCCGGACCAGGAGATGTCGAGGATTTGCGTGGTCAAGCTGAATATACCGCCGAGGTCAAACTGCTCGGGAATTTGGATGCCACCGGTACCGGCGTTGATCTCACCGAATAACCATTCGAAGAAACTCTCCCGCAGGTGGTCCCCGAAGTTCAATCCGAATTGGACGAAGCCATCCCGGAAAGCCGTGGTGAGATTACTGATGAACTGGCTGGGATCTTCGTAGATCTTGTAGATGGTCTGGCCGGCATTTTCCAACCACGTCAATATATTCCCACTGGGATCAACCCCATTCAGGACGGCTTCAAGTATAATCTGGCCCGCATCGGCCGCGATATCCGCTACAAAAGCGGTCGCATCGGCGATTATATCCCCAAAGACGCGCTGGGCGAGGATAAACAAGCCGGGCCCACCGGTCAGCCCCGCCAATGCAACTGTCCCGATGTCCCACCAGGAAAGGTTGCCGAGGACTTCATTGTACAGGTTGGTAACCCGTTCCGAAGTGAGGTTGTGCTCCGCCAGTTTGGCCTGGAAATAAACAAATGCATCAGCAAGGAACTCTTGTCCCTGGGCCAGGAACTCTTCCCCGCCAGGTACCAATTCCAGGAGCATGGAGTAGGTGAAATCGGGCCGCCGCACAATGGCAATGGCATCGAAAGCAGTTCCGAAGGTATCCAGGAGGAAGTTGTCGATCATTTCGCGGACGCGTCCGCGGACGCCCCCTCCGCTTCCACCGCCGAGTAAACTCCGGGTCGTGACTTCATTCTCTACCCCTTCTGTGACGACGATGTCCTCGTTGCGGTCCAGGGGCACGAATTCAATGGCCTTCAATACATTCAGGAAGCCGCCGACCTGGATGCTGGCGGGGAGGAATTGTTCGATGTCGTACCCGGTTCCTTCTTCTGGTGCTTCCTGACTGTTCAGGAACATATGGGCTTCGGCCAATTCGCCCCGAATTTCATCCAGGTGCCGCAGGACATCTTTTCCGATCTCGTAGGCATCGGGGCCTTCGGGCAGGATTGGGGAAGCGCCGTCCAGGGAACCCGCCTGGGAATCCGAGGTATCGCCGCCGAATACAGCGACTGCCTGCAGTACATAGCTCTTGTGGACCCGAATATCAGCCGCCTGTTGGGCGAGGTCTACGGCGTCAAAGGGATCCTGGTCGACATTGTTCCCAATGAATTCCAATTCGTTGACGAGAGCGTCGGAGGGGAGGAAATTGGGCGCGTTTTGAAGCTGGGCAGCGAAGGCCAGGAGAGCCGCATTGTCAACTGTATCCGGGGGGGTAGATTCCCCATTGTTCCCCTCCATGATTGCCACCAGCATGTCCACGATATCGTCCACCACAGCGTCGTAATCGATCCCGACGGTCGATACATCGGCCCCATTCTCTACCCCTCCATTCAGGACGATGCCCTCTCCTTCCAGCAGCGTCGCCAGTTCACTGACGATTTTGGAGATTTGGGATTGGGGATCATCTCCCAATTGGATATTGGTCAATACAATATCGAAGATGCGGTCTCCGATACTGGCCGGCACCCCATAACTGTCGAGGATATTCTGGAAGTCCAGCGGATTGAATCCATCAAACAATGACTGGGGACCATTGCCACCGTAGATTTGATCCACGCCCTCTCCCTCAAAGATGGTATCGCCACCACGACCGCCATACACCACGTCGTCCCCAGCGCCATCGTGAATCTCGTCGTTGCCCCCCCCGCCGTAGATGACATCATTTCCATCGCCGCCGTAGATCTGATCGTTGCCTCCGCCCCCAAATATGAGGTCATTGCCCCCTTTTCCGTAAATCACGTCGTCACCTGATCCCCCCAGCACAATGTCCATTTCATCCGTCCCCTCAAATACGCCATCCTCTACGGTTCTGATCCGACCCAATTCATCCGGTGGGTTCATGCCATTGGCCACCATGTGGTCGTGGATCTGAAAGGCGACATCTACTTTGGTATTGAATCGGGTGATCAC
Source organism: uncultured bacterium (assembly GCA_963923035.1). Lineage (GTDB taxonomy): Bacteria > Bacteroidota > Bacteroidia > J057 > JADKCL01 > CAWUKT01. The sequence goes on along the minus strand of CAWUKT010000077.1, from coordinate 1,530 downwards.
ATCAACCGCAAATCGCTTCTTGTCTTCTACATTTGGGTCCAGGTCGAGTATGGCTTCCGGATCGGCATCTGCCAGGATGGTACTCTCAAAAGCCTGCATCGCACTGATCACCGTTTCCAACTGGTAGCGGTAGCTTGCCCGGTTCATATAGGCCGCCATATAAGCAAACATAGAAGCCATTGAACCATCAGTGGAGGGCAATTGGAACTGGTCCACCATGTAGTTGATCAGGTCACAGCGTTTAACGATGGAATTGGCCACATTGTAGGCCCGGGCGATGGTCTGGGCCAGGTTGGTCGGAACTTCGCCGAACTCGCCGTCGGTTTCATTGTACCCGGTACCTCCAAGTTGGTTGCCAAATAGTTGATCCAATTGGTACCAGTCTCCAGCCAGGTAGTCAATCTCCTGATTGGCGAATGCTTCGATGTTGTCGTTTGTCGCGACCTTGGAAAAATCAGTCCGGAGATTTGAAATCAAGGCCTCGTTGGGAAGGCCACCGGAGCTCTCCAGTGTCCCGACGGCCGCCATGAAATCGGCATATATCTGAATATTGGGGTCTGGCTCGGGGTCTAGCGTACCATCTAATTGCCCGAGTAGGTCTTCGAGCTCATCCTTGCTAATCTGCCCATCCCCATTCTGGTCGTTTATCTGATCGAGTAAATTTTCAAGCTCATCTCTGTTGATTTCCCCATCGCCATTCTGGTCGTTTATCTGATTGAGCAAATCATCAAGCTGGTCCTTGTTGATCTGGTCCGAAATGTTTGGACCAGCTTGTTTGATGAGTTCATCGGTGTTGTTGGTAGCGTTGTCAATGGTATTTGGAGCGGTACTATTGACACCGCTGCCACCGGGAGAAGCGGCCATGCGCTGAATGGGATTGCCTCCCCCATCCATGCCGCCGCCCAGGTTCAGGGGCGTTGGGGCCATCGGAGGAGCGCCGCCACCGGAATCTCCCATTCCTCCACTGTCGAAGGGATGTTTTCCAAATGATTCTTGCAGGTTCTCAGGCGACTGTTGACTCTGCTCGTGTGCATTCAAAGACGATTGGCTTTCCATGACAATACAATTGTGCCTCCTGTGGAAGATTGGGCAAAAAGAGTACTTACCGTCCAGTAGAGGCGGATTGGGCTTTAGAACTGAATCATGGGAAACGGTAGTTTCCGCTAACTAAATAAGAACACGATTAAACAGAGATAGCTACTTTGATAATAGAATATGAGAAATTATAAGCTCAGATAGAAAAAAATGTTCCGAAGAGGCCATTTTTGTTCCGAAGCCAAGGCCATCCGCCTTTTCAGCCATCCCAGGCACCTGTGAATTGGGGGCCCGGCTTGTTTCTTTTGTCCCCGGCCCCAATTGGCCTGGTTGCTGGCCAAATATGATTCAGTTGGCGACCGAATGGATTCGGTACCGACCCAAGTGAATTCGCCCTGGACCTCAGTTCGCCCACCTCCAAGCCCAATTCACTCGCCCGGGCCCTCCATTCATTCTCCCGCTCCCTTTGTTCCCGGACCTTTTCCCTCAATTCCA
>CAWUKT010000076.1:0-34105 GCA_963923035.1 uncultured bacterium | reverse complement strand
ATTTGGGTTCGAGGCAGGGCCCCCCACCTCTGACCCAAATACCCCCCACCTCCAAACCGAATTAAATCTCATTTTATACTTTCCCATTCCGCTGTGTCTCCCCTTTTTTCATTTACACATTCCCTCCATTCTCAAATTTCCCCTCCTCTTTGGCTACTCCGATCCATTTGCATACTTCCACATTCATCCCATTGACCCAATTCCCTTTTTCCATTTGCCCATTTACTTCATTTTCATATTTGCACATTAAATCAACTTCCCCATTGACTCCATTTTCATATTTGCACATTAAATCAATTTCCCCCTTTCTCCAATTTTCACATCGAACCAATTCCCTCATATGCCCATTGCTCCAATTTATTTCCCTTCTATCTTGTTTAATTTGTTTGGAGTCAGGTATCTTTGCCCCAGCCCTTTTCGGGCCAATGGTCGAGCTTGTAAAATCTTTCCATTTTGTCTATCTTGCATAGGATCAATCATTTAGCAACCTATGGACCGTGTAGCCAATACCCCTGAACATGCCTCGCAAGGACCTGGCAATTCAGATAAAGGTCTCTCGACCGGACAAAAATCATTTGACGCCCCCGCCTTTCAATTGAAAGCCTCGACGGTTCAATTGGACAAGGACAAGAAACCCAAGCCGAAGAAAAAGAAAACCATTGAGGAGAAGATCGCTGGCCTGGCCAACGAAAAGGCCGCGCTGATTGCCTTGGCCGAGCTCAAGGTGAAGAAGGCCAATGACAAGAAGGCGCGATTGACCCAGCAGTTGATGGAACTGTTGGTGATGGGAGTGGCCAAACCTATGAATACCGACTCCGATTTGGGAGCTGAAGGGATCATTGGAATTCACCACGCCAACAATGCAGCGGACGCGCTGATCGGAATGGAGATGTTGGACTACAGTGATGTCGTGATGAAGCTCAACTTGACGGGCGGCGACAATGTGAAGTCCGACAAGTTCGTGGAGAAAATCCTGATCCTGAAGGCTGTTGGGGCCCGCAAGGATAAATATATCTCCAAGGATGCCTCTGCGAAGAGCGAGGTGGGAGATTTTGCCAAGGACATCCGGAATATGGATGCCGATACGCTGAAAGAGATGACCAGCCTGCGGGACCACGGTGGGGGAGACGGACTGCAACAGAAGTATACCATGAGTTGTGGACCCACGTCCATCCAGATTGTATACGGTGAGTCCGATCCTGTTTTTGCCCTGGACGTAAGTAAAAAGGCCAAGCATACGCTGGACTACAACAACGATGTCGGAGACCAGCAGGCCAAGTGGCTGGACAAGTCGTCCATGATTCCGAGAAAGGTCATGGACAAATGGAATTCCTTCAAAGGCTATGTGAATGGCCTGGTGATTCCTCCCGGGGATGTCCCGAAGTGGCAAGCTCTGCTCGCCTATATCCAGGGTGATCCCTTTGATGCCGGACTGAAGGCCCAAGGCGAGGCGCTGGCTGGAGTCGGCGGATACACGGCTACCGATATCCAGAACTTCAATACCCACTTCCCATTCAGTCAGCCCGGCATGACGGTGCCGGATTACCAGAAGGCACTTACAGACTCGGACGTTGACGACGTTACCGGCAGCACTCATACCCTGCACCAATTCAATAAAACGAGCAACCCGGTCAAAGACTCGGACCTCGATGATGTCTGGAAAGAACTCTTCCGGGGCCGGGACGTTCCGGTCGGCGTGTTCTGGTCCGGCGGCGGGGGGCACTACATGGTGTTTACCCAGGCCAAAGGTGATCCACCCACCGGAGGCGGCAGCCGTGAATTCCTATTGAGTGATCCCTGGAAGGGAACCTCGGAGTGGCTGTCCAACGACGATGTCAAAAACGGAAACTTTGGTACCTTCGGAAACGGGTATATTGACGATATTTATTGGTAAGAATAAGGCCCTATCCATGAAATGGCTATCTTTGGTTGCCTTATTGGGCTTGCAACTGCTTTGGGGATGTAAACATGCAGATGTAGGCTCCAACCCAACTCCAATTCAATCTATGGACCCACAAAATATGCTTGCCCAGATTCCCGGCCTTCCCTTTACGGCCCGGTTGAGTCCCTGCTACGAATCCGTACGCACCCATACCCCGGGCTTGTACCAGCAATTTGCGGAAAAGGTGACGGCCACGGCGGACCAGCCCGATGCCATCATTGCCACGCTGGGGGAATTGCAGGAAGTCTGGGAGGATTTTCTGAAAACAGATACCGATCGGGTGAGTCGGGTGGTGGTGGACGATTGGAGATGTATCCTGGGGGATTGGACGGCCTCCCGCCTCGATCCCGTGGTTGAGCAGGTCAAAGCAAATGGCGAGGACCCCAAGGGCCAACTCACCAATTTCCAGGCTGCATTGGAGGAAAAGGTATCCAATGCTCCCAATTGGCTGATGATCAAAATGAATCTCATGGGGGCCATCAACGGGCTTTAGGGCCCAAGCCACCCGTGGTACGATACCCATTGACCTCTCCACCAAATCAAGTTTGGTGGGGAGGTCGTGTTTTGGGGCCAGGGGGAAATCGATTTCCTCTCCCCCTGATTTTTTCTCCCCGCGAAACCCAATCCCCTTCCCGGCAGTTAAATGGATTCCAGTCCATCCCTGAATCCTCCCACGTCCCCTGGAACCTGGGATTACCCATTTGAATCTGCCCCATGCCCACGCTCGAACTCGCCCCTGGTTTCCGCATCCACGCCCTCCAATCGGGGACCGTCACCGTCAAGCAACCCCATTTCTCGTATACCGGCCCCGAATTCCTGAAGCAGGTCCGCATCCTCCTGAGCCGCCAGTGGACGGCCCCGCTGCCGGTCTGGACCTGGGTCATCGAGTCGCCCCAGGGCAATTTCCTCATCGACACCGGTGAGAATGTCCACTTCAACGACGACGATTATTTTGGGGAAGACAAGCCGGGCAAATTCATCCACCGCCGCATCCTCAAGATTGATATCCAGCCCGAAGAGCAAATCGACGCGCTGTTGGATGGGATTGGATTGTCGGTCGGGGACCTCGATGCCGTGGTCTTGACGCACCTGCACATCGACCACACGGATGGATTGCGCTTTGTGGGGGACCGGGAAGTATTGGTGGGGAAACGGGAATGGGAAAAGCCGTGGGGGGCGGCGAAGACCACGTGGCCGAAGGGGTTCCAGCCGAAGTTGGTGACCTACCAGGCGGCCGACCACGCCTTCGGCGCGGAACAGGTCCTCACGGACCGCATCAAGATCGTGCCCACGCCGGGCCACAGCCACGGACACCAGTCCGTGCTCGTCGACGCGGGCGACCAGGCCATCCTGATCGCCGGCGATACCTCCTTCAACCAGGAACAATTCCTGGCCGGGGGCATGGCGGGCATCGCCATCGACTTCAAGCGCGCCCGCGCCACCCGCCAACGCATCCTGGACTTTGCCCGGGAGACCCCCACCGTCTATTTGCCTTCCCATGACCCCCAATCTGCCACCCGCCTCCTCCACCGGGAAGCCTTGCCCCAATAAAAAAGGCCGGCACAGGCCGACCTTCTATCTTTCGTGGTGTCTTGTTTCAATCGATGCGGGAACTCATCGGATGCCGGAGTCCCTTGGCACTCTTCAGGTCCACCTGGATGGAGCCGATCACCAGGCCCGATTCGACGCGGACCGGAATCCGATTCTTGTCGTCGGAGATCCAGAGGAAGAAGTCGCCCTCGTGGCGGAAGATGCCGCCCTCTTTGAGGAGGGGCTGGAGCTTTACAGTATTGTATTTCTTGCCCTCTACCTCGAGGACCTCGCGCCCGAGGAACTTCACGTCGAGATCGTGGACCGCCTGGTCGATAAAGTTCTCGAAGTGGGTGATGTCGCCGACCTTGGCATTGGTATAGTCCTGGGTCCGGGCAAAATAGAAGGCGCTCATGGCGTCCTGGATATACTGGGGCACATCGTAGGTCGCAATGTCCGGATGTCCGGTGCGGCGCTCGTAGGCCTTTTTCTTCTGGTGGTCAAACTTGACCTCGGTATAGGCCTTGAAGCTGCCCTCTTCGATGCGGCGCTTGAACTTGTGGGGGACCAGGTGTTCCTTGTCCACAAACGTTTCGTAGCGGTCGTTGACCCGGTAGAAGAGGCTGAAGCTCTTGGACGAGATGCCCTTGCCGACCATGTGGTAGCACTCGCGCCCATTGACCGTGACCGGTTTCTTTTGGACCTCGAGGCGGGCAATGCCGGCCGTCACGGCTCCGTAGTGGACCCGGTATTCCAATGACTCCCCAAAATCGAAGGCGTCATTCTTGACATTTCTCTTTTTCTCCGGTCCATTCGTAAACCCAAAACTGAGAAGGGCAACGGCACCGAGGGCGAGTAGATAAAACTTAATTTTCATAGCCGTCATAATTTACCTCCAGCGTTGCAAAAAGTCTGCCAGAATGAAGGAGCGTAGGGATGGGTTTCGATGAATGGAGGGTTTTGATCGAAGAATGCCCCCGCTCCTTTACCCACCCAACGACTTAACTATCAGCGTATTGTTCTTCCAGGAGTTGTTTCTGGTGAATCTTGGCATAATAGCCGCCCGCTGCATCCAATTCCGTGTGGGTGCCCTGTTCAGTGATCTGTCCATCTTCCAGGACAATGATGTGGTCAGCGTCCTGAATGGTAGAGATTCGGTGACTGACCATGATCACGGACATATTGGGATTCTCAGTGCGGGCATTGCGGAGGTTCTGGAGAATGGTTTCCTCGGTTTTGGTATCGACCGCCGAGAGGGAGTCGTCGAGGATGAGCAGCTTGGGATGACGGATCCAGGCGCGGGCCAGGGCCAGGCGCTGCTTTTGCCCGCCCGATAGCGTCACGCCCCGTTCCCCGATTTCGGTATCGAATTTCTCGGGGAAGTTCATCACATTGGGGTAGACCCCGGCATTTTTCGTCGCCAGCTCGATTTCTTCCTTGCTGGCGCCGGGACTGCCGAAGGCCACGTTCTCTCCGATGGAATCGGAGAAGAGAAAGACATCCTGCGGCGCATAGCCAATGGCCTGGCGGAGGTCTTCGCGGGTATAGTCTCGGAGGGCGACCCCGTCGAGGTAGATTGTACCGGTCTGGGGATCGAACATGCGGGGGATCAGGTCACAGAGGACGGACTTGCCGCTGCCCGTGGGCCCCAGGATACCGAGCTTTTGCCCCGGCTGCAATTCAAAGGTGACGTTTTTGAGGGCCTGGATGCCGGTGGAGGCAAATTTGAAGCTCACGTCGTCAAATTTGAGGTGGGCGGCGCGGACCGGATGGGGGGAAGTGGCGGGGAATTGAATCTCCGGCTCTTCCTGCATGAGGGCATTGATGCGGTCCTGGCTGGCCGCGGCCCGCTGGATCAGGCTGGACACCCATCCAATGGCGATGATCGGCCACGTGAGCATGTTCACGTAGATGATGAATTCGGCGATGTTTCCGATGGTGAGGTCACCGGCAATGACCTTTTCCGCTCCAATCCAAACGGTGATGGCGGTACTGGACCCAACGAGGAGCATGACCGCAGGGAAAAAGGAGGAGTTGAGCCGGATGAGGCTCATCGACCTTTCCATGTACTCGTCGCTTTCGCCTTTGAACTTTTTCTCGAAGTCTTTTCCCCGCACATACGCCTTCATTACCCGAATCCCCGAAAAGATTTCCTGGGTAAAGGCGGTCAATTTGGACAGCTGCTGTTGGATGCGGTCGCTGCGGCGGAGGACATGGCTCTCCACATAATAGATCAATACGCTGAGGATGGGCAGGGGAATGATCGTGTACAAGGTTAGCTCTACGTTCACCGTCAGCATGGTCGAGATGACAATGACCATCAGGGAAAGGGTATTGATGGTGTACATGATGCCGGGTCCGACGTACATGCGGACGCGGGAGATGTCTTCGGTGCCGCGGGCCATGAGGTCCCCGGTGCGGTTGCGGCGGTAGAAGGCGAGGCTGAGGCGCTGGTAGTGCTGGTAAAGGTCGTTGCGGAGGTCGTATTCGACCCGGCGGGACATTACAATGAGGGTCTGGCGGGTGAAAAAGAGGAACAGGCCGCGCATGAGAGCGAAGGCGATGACCAGGCCTCCGAAGATGAGGAGACTAATGCCGATCAGCGACCCAAATTCCTGCCGGACGGCGTATCCATTGTGCAGGGCGTTGATCTCGATAAGGTCCCCGACCATGTCGATGGCGTTCCGGACGATCCGGGGCGGATAGATGCCAAACAGGTTCGAGATGATGACAAATACAAATCCACCGAGCAGGAGGTGTTTGTAGCGCCAGAGGTACTTGTTGAGTGCGGCCAGTGCTTTCACTTGGCGAAGATAGGCAAATTCGAGGTGGGCAGTGGGAGAATATGGAGAATGGGGAGGTGAGAGAATGGGAAAACGGGGGATGGGCAAATTTTCCAATATGAGAATGTACCAATTGCTGAACCGGTCAGTCCAATTGGCATATGTACTCATTTATTCATTTGCCCATTCTCTCCCCTTCACATCCATTCCTCCAAGCATTTTCCCCGTCAATTCACCCTACAACCTGTTCATTTCGTTGCATTGGGGACTGAAAATCCTCTCCAATAGTATTAACTTGATGGGAATCGTGTTGAGTTCAATTTTGATGACTGCTTTATGAAGAATCTGTTCATGCTTTTCGTCCTCCTGGCCAGTTCGGCGGGCTTGTTTGCGCAGGAATGCGACAACCAACGGTATTTTGATGAGGTCTTTAACCACAATGTCACCTCCAATGTGAAGTTTGGGGAGGCCCCACAACCGACGTTGTTGAATCCGAACAATATCCAGGACCTGTTCATGGACATTTACCAGCCCGCGGGCGATACGCTGAGCGCGCGACCATTGATCATTTGGGCGTTTGGGGGCGCATTTGTCTTTGGAACGAAATTGAGCCCGGACATCGTCAACCTGAGCACGGCCTTCGCCAAGCGGGGCTATGTGAATGCGGCGATTGATTACCGCCTCTCCACCGACCTGCTCCTCAACAGCAGCCTGCCCAATACCTATGAAGCTGTCTTGAAGGCGACGCATGACATGGCGGCCTCCATCCGCTACTTCTACAAGGATGCCGCGACCAACAACGAGTATCGCATCGATACGAACCGGATTTACATCGGAGGCGTTTCGGCCGGTGCCATCACCGCCTTGCAGATTGCCCATTTGGACGAAGCCAATGAGGTCCCGACCGAGATCGATTCCCTCTTTCAAGCGACCGGCGGCTTCGTCGGGAACAGTGGCAATGCGGGTTATTCCCAGAACATTGCCGGGGTGATCAACCTGTGCGGGGCCGTATTGGATACGTCATGGATCAATCCCGCGAAGGACCTTCCCATTGTCAGTCTCCACGGAACCGATGACAGCGTGGTGCCGTATGGATCGGGCACCATCACGATCTTGAACATCGACCTGGATGTCGATGGCAGCGCGACCATCCATCAAAAGCTGGACCAGGAAGGCGTATTCAATGATTTCTATACCTGGCCGGGAGCCCAGCACACCCCATTCGTCGCCGACCAGGCCTATATGGACACCACGATTTGGGTTGTCCGGGACTTCCTCTATGATCTCGTCTGTCAGAGCGTCACCGGGGCCGAAGAGCTTACGGACAATGAGCTGCCGTCCTTTACCGTTTTCCCCAACCCCAACAACGGGAGCTTCTCCCTCCAATTGGAAGGCCGGGAGAAACTGTCGATCCAGGTCGTGGACCAGTTGGGCCGGATCGTGTATTCGGCGACCGATATGCAACCCGGGGTGAACAAGCTGGAACTCGATTTGCCGCGGGGCCTTTATACCCTTCAGGCCCGTTCCCACCGCTCCAACCAGACGTCCTCCCAAAAGCTGGTGGTGCAGTAAGGGGGTAAATAGCGGAGAATCGTATTTGGTGAATAAAAGAGATGTCCCTGCCCGGCCGGCAGGGACATCTTAATTGTGTCTTTTTATTATGTAGTGTGGTAGAAGCCCAAAGCGTGGTTGAATTCGCCGGTTCAGGGATCAACTGACCCGGACGGGAATCCCCCGCTGGGAGCTTCATTCAGCTCAACGGTCTTAAATCACCACCTTCTGCTTCGCCAGCAGGTCGTCGAAGGTCTCGCGTTCGCGGATGAGGTGGGCCTTCCCTTCGTGGACCATGACCTCGGCGGGCCGGTAGCGGGAATTGTAGTTGGAGGCCATCATGAAGCCGTAGGCCCCGGCATTGTGGAGGGCCAGTACGTCGCCTTCCCGGATCTCCGCGATCCGCCGGTCCCACGCGAAGGTATCTGTCTCGCAGATATAGCCGACCACCGTATAGATCCGCTCAATGCCATTGGGATTCGAGATGTTCTCGATGCCGTGGTGGCTCTGGTAGAACATCGGCCGCAACAAATGGTTGAAGCCCGAGTCGACCCCGGCAAAGACCGTGGCCGTCGTCTGCTTGATCACATTGACCCGGACCAGGAACGTGCCCGAATCACTCACCAGGTATTTGCCCGGCTCGAACCACAACTCCAGCGGCCGTCCGTAGGTGGCGCTGAATTCATTGAACCGCTCCGTCAGCCTTTTTCCCAGGGCCGCCACATCCGTCTCAATGTCACCCGGCTTGTACGCGACCTTGAATCCACTTCCCAGGTCAATGAAATCAAGTTCCGGGAAGTATTCGGTCATTTCGAACAGGATCTCGACGCCCCGCAGGAATACGTCAATGTCCTTGATCTCCGAGCCGGTGTGCATGTGCAGGCCGCGGACTTTGATGCCCGTGGAGGCAATGACCCGCTCCACGTGGCGCATTTGGTAGATGCTGATCCCAAATTTCGAGTCGATGTGGCCCGTCGAGATCTGGTAATTGCCGCCCGCCAGGATATGCGGGTTCAGGCGGATGCAGACGGGGACTTTGTCCCCATATTCATGGCCAAATTGTTCGAGGACCGAGATATTGTCGATGTTGATGTGGACGCCGAGTTCGACGGCGGCCCGAATTTCTTCCATCGACACACAATTGGGGGTGAAGATGATGTCTTCGGGTTTGAACCCGGCGTGGAGTCCGAGGCGGACCTCCTGGATGGAAACGGTATCGAGGCCAGAGCCGAGGCCCTTGAGGAATTTGAGGATGTTGATGTTGGAGAGGGCCTTGCAGGCGTACTTGAGTTTGACATTGCCGTGCTTGAAGGCGCCGGCCAATTGGTGGTAACGTTGGGCGATGCGGTCGGTATCGTAGACATAGACCGGGGTGCCGAATTCCTCGGCGATGGCCGCCAGCGAAGTTGTGGCGGGAGATGAAACCGTAGATTCCATGGTGGTTATGAGAAATTGAAAATTTGGATACGAAAAATAGGAAAAAGAAAGATCAACACGCTTCGCCGCCCGGACTCAATTGAGGGCGGGCTCGAATTTTCGGATCTTCTTGCTGTCGGCCGGGGGAACGGGCCGGGTGGATTGGGAGTCGTAGTCGAAGTAGACGACGGTGCACTCGTACTGGGCGGCGGCGGTCTCGCCGACGGTCAGGGCTCCTTCGATGGTGAGGCTTTTGGTGCCGATGCGGGCGCAGCGGTGGTAGACATCGACGGTTTCGCCGTAGCTGACGGGGGCGAGGTAGTCGATGGCGATGCGGGCGACGATGACGGGGAAGTCAATGCTGCCGACGGCCATGCCGACGCACTCCCGGAACCAGGCCGCGCGGCCTTCTTCGAAATAGGTGAGGTAGCTGGCATTGTTGACGTGTCCCATCGCATCCAGGTCCGAGAAGCGGACCGGGAAGGTAATGGAATGGCGGTATGGAGCCGGATCAAATGCCATGGGGGTAAAGTTGGAACATGATTCGAGGAAATTCAAGTTTCGGAGGAGAAATGTGGCGGGGAATGACAATTCAATTTCCAGCGGACAGCATTCAGAGGGGAAGGAGGAGGCCTGTATAAAGAGCATGGTCAACCGGTGGAGGGGCAGGTGGAAATGAATGGGAGAGGAGGGGAATCGATGGATAGGGGAGGGAACCTGCTATCGGGTGGGGCGAAAGGGTAGGAGCCGTGAGGCGGGGCTGCCATATTGGAAGGGACAATGACATCTCTCAGGAAAGAAGGTGAGCGGAGTATGGGATTTTGTTTAAGGTTGGGGAGAAAAAGGGTAAAAATAGGGGGGTATTTTGGGGGATTTGGGGTGAAATCGGGTAAAATGTTTAACGTTTATGGAAATCATTAAACAAAAATATACATGACAGGCCATCCTGCTATTGTGGCATAAAAACCGGCCCTTTTCGGCCAAATGAGGCTATTTCAACTTTTGGCACTTTTCTTGTATCCAAATGATCACCACTACTGACATAATGGTATTTTCAGTAATAATTGAAAGAAAAAATAATTAATCAGCTGTTAGTCAGTTATTTGTGGTGGTTTTCCCCAAAATCAGGTGGTGTCTGTGGATAAGGGGTGAATCAAAGTGTTTAGGTATTTATTTTGAAATGTTGAACATTTTTGAATATCTTTACAATAGATGTTAAAACAACGACATCTCAAAAGGACCAGATTTAAACAAAAGGATACGCTATGACCACGCTAGAATTCGATACCAAAATCCAGAGCCTCTCGAAGTTCCTCCGTCCCTTTGCTTTGAAACTGACCCGGGACTCCGAAGCTGCCGATGACCTGATGCAAGAGACCATGCTGAAGGCCATCACCAACCGTGAAAAATTCTCCGAGGGGACCAACCTCAAGGCCTGGTTGTATACGATCATGAAGAACACCTTCATTACCCAGTACCACCGAATGGTCCGTCGGAATACCTTCATCGATACGACTGACAATCTCCATTATATCAATTCTCCTTCCCACGTGACCTCCAACGAGTCCTCCACCACCTTCGCGCTGGAAGATATCAATGAGGCCATCGAGAAGTTGAAGCCCGAATACCGGGAGCCCTTCATGATGCACTTCCGTGGATTCAAGTACCACGAGATCGCCGATCACCTCAGTATCCCGATCGGTACCGTGAAAAACCGTATCCACATTGCGCGAAAGCACTTGAAGTCTGATCTGGAGACCTACCGATTCCGCAATTGAAAAAGTTTAGTGTTGGAAATAAATAGAAGAGATGGTGAAGAAATTCACCATCTTTTTTTTTGTGCCCATCCCTTTCCTAAATTCCCTCCATGTTCAACCGCGCCATCCATTTTCTGTCCAGCCGCTCTCCCTGGCTGGTCTACCTTCCCTTTTTCCTCCTGTTCGCCTACATCGCCGTCTCATTCTCGGACCACAGCCAACTCTACCGGGACGAATACCGCTACTGGGGCTTCGCCGAGAACCTGCTCAATGGCCATTTTCACTTCAAGACCGGCGACAATTTCCTCTGGAGCGGCCCCGGCTACCCGATCACCATGGTGCCCTTCGTGGCCTTTGATGCCCACCTGGCGGTCATCAAGTTCATGAATGCCGTCTACCTCTACCTCTCGGTGGTGCTGTTGTTCAAGACCTTTACCTTCTATTTTTCCCGCCGGACCTCCTTCCTCCTCGCCCTCGCCTGGGCCTGTTATTTCCCCTTCTACGAATTTGCCCTGCCGGAAATCATGACCGAGGCCCTGGCTGCGCTCATGGTCACGGCGACCATGTACACCTGGGCGCGGGCCTTTCGGACCGGCCGCAGCTCCTGGCGCCAGCTCCTCCTGCCCGGCTTTTGCCTGGCCTTCCTCGTCCTCACCAAAATCATTTTTGGCTACGTGGTCGTCTTCGTCGGAGCCGTGGTCTGGATCGCCCGGCTGATCCGGCGGAAGAATCCACCCACCCAACTCCTCCCGCTGAGCCGGGTCATGGCCCTGGCGCTGGCCTTTTTGTTGCCCTACCTCGTCTATACCTTCACCCTGACCGGTCGCCCGCTGTACTGGGGCAATACCGGGGGCCTTTCGCTGTACTGGATGGCCAGTCCATTCGAAGATGAGCTGGGCGATTGGCACGGGCCGAGCCTGCGGGAACACCCACAGCTCATGCAAAACCACGGCGAGTTCTTCGCCGAGATCAAAAACCTGCCGCCCATTGAGAAGGACGACGCGCTGAAGGCCCGGGCCGTCCAACACATCAAGGCCCACCCTAAGAAATTTGTTTACAACGCCATTGCCAATGTCGGCCGGACCTTTTTCAGTTACCCGCTCTCCTTCCTCAAGCCCTCCAATGGCATTTACAAATACCTCATCGTCCACGGATTCCTCCTCGTGATGACCTTTTTGATGCTCCCGCTCACGATCCGCCGGCACCAACGCTTTCCGGCGGAGATGCTGTTGATGCTGGGCATTGTGTTGGTATATCTGGGGGAAACGGTACTCGTGGCGTCCTACGTGCGCTTTTTCTGCATTGTGGTGCCGGTCTTTGTGTGGTGGATCGCGTATGGCTGGGACCGCTTTGTGTCCATTGGCTTCAAGCCAGACCGCGACGACGGCGGCGGAGGTGGAAAATGATGGGGGGAAGAAAGCCGCAGACAATGGCGATCAGGGCGATCCAGGGATAGTGGTCGAGGCGCCGCAAGGCGGGCTCGAAAGTGGATTGGAGGAGGGGAGGTTCGTAAAAGGAAACTTCACCGCGGGGATCCAGGACCATCTTGTCCGGGAGGACGATGAAGGCGACACTGTCCCCGACTGCGACGGCATTCCACTGCTCGTCGGTGATATAATCGTCCATGAGGGTGCGCTGGGGCACGCCTTCGAAGATAAAATCCACCCATACGATATTGTAATAGGCAGAAGTGCCGCGTCCGCGGTTCTGGTAGGCCTGGTCTTTCTTGGAAACGGTACCGTAGAGAATTTCCCCGCTGTTGTAGCGGTTGAGGTTGGCGAGGTGGGCCTGCCAGGCAAACAGCATGAATCCGGCGAAGATCAGGCAGATGATCCAGCCGGCTCGTCGGAGGGTGCGGAGGCTATTTTGTTGGGGGTTCACAAATAAATGAGGCTCCGGGGACCCCGGAGCCTGTCTTGTAGATGCAGGTAGCTTACTGTTGCGGAGCTTGATCGCCCATCGGAGGCATCATGTAGTAGAAGCGCTCGTGGACAATTTGATCGCCTTCCCATTTCTGAACGGCTACTTCTTCCATTTTGGTGCGGCGGCCGTCCTGGAAGGTGATGTCGGTCCAGGTGGCAGCAGTCGTGACGCCATTTTCTTCATCCGAGGTGATGCTGGTGCAGCCGCCTCCGTGCATTTCTTTGACCATGCCAAACCACTGCTGGATGGCTTCACGCTGGGCTTCCTTGCCATTGCGGATTTCTCCGACCGGCTCCTGAACCTGTACATTGTCGGCATAGTACTGTTCGAAGGCTTCCCAGAGTTGACCATTGGCAATTTTAGCTTGCAGGTCGCGGGCTTTTTCCAGATAGCTCATAGAAATAGAGTTATTGAGGTGAAATAATGCTAGCTGTGCGAAAATACTATATTTTTTGGATTAATCTGCTACGTAATTCCACGTATTTGCCCCTAAAATGCGCCGATCAGTGGTGGTGTTCGGCTTCTAAATCGGGAGCGGGAAACTCTTCCATGCAGCAGTCGGGGGGGGGCTGACTCTGGCGGGTATAGAAAAGGAGTTGGGCGGTTTGTTCGGTGGAGGCAACAAATTGTTCCCTGCGGATGCTGCCCTTCACCAGG
Organism: uncultured bacterium; assembly: GCA_963923035.1. Lineage (GTDB taxonomy): Bacteria > Bacteroidota > Bacteroidia > J057 > JADKCL01 > CAWUKT01. The sequence continues at coordinate 20,546 of CAWUKT010000076.1, read as the reverse complement.
GAGCCGTCGTAGCATTCGCAGGAATAATGGTCGTCCCAAGCAAAATAGGTGTACTGACGGATGAATTTTCCTGCTTCCCGATCGTACAACGGAATTTCCCCGGCCAACAACCCTTCCCGCATGACCACATAAACCAGCCGGGACAGCCCCGGTCGTTCATCCAGGCTCGCGACATTTCCCTCCTTGAATTGTTCCAGCACTCCCCTCCATTCCACCATGTACTCCGGCGTTTCCCAGGCCTGCCACAAGGTCGGCCCATTCTCATACAATTGCCATTTGCCCGGCGTCTTCATTTGCTCCACCAACTCGTCCGTATACGGAATATAGAACACGACGTCCATGGTTTCGTAACGCAAATACCGGTCTTCCCCGGGAATCGGCGCTTCAATGATCCGATTGACCTCTCCCGGCAGCTGACTCCAGCCGATCTGGGCCAGGAGGAGCAGGGCCCACCATCCAATCCAGTTTTTCATGCGGTTTCCATTGATAGGTTGCTGCGGCGGTGCTTGCGCAGGAAGTACAGACCCGAGACCACCGTCAATCCTCCAACGACAAAAGCCATCACATAATTGGTTCCCGCCAGAAATTCTGTCCAACTGAGGTCCGTCTCTCCGAAATTCTTGTAGAGTTTCAGCCCGATGTCCGCGAGGTACCCGAAGGCATCGGCCACATAAATCAGGAAGACGGCATTGCCGACGAAGCGGAAGGCGGCGATCAACCGGTCGAAGAGGATGCAATTGAAGGGAATATACCCCATGTGGCCGCCGAGCCCGATGAGGATCATCCAGAGGGTCACGCCGATCTGGCCGGTCTCGAAGAGGTAGGTGGCCGTGGCGATGAGGGACATGCCGAGGAAGATGAGGAGGTGGTTGAATAAAAAGGCCTTGAGGTTGTTGCGGATGAACATGGTGAGGGCCAGGACGCCGAGAACGGCGAGGGCAATGGGAATCTCGACTTTGGAGAAGACGGAGGGCGCCTCTCCGAGGCCATTTTCGGTGAAGATTTCGTTGGCGAAATCTTCCCGCACCCCACGGAACGCGGTCAGGAACATGTAAATCAGAACCAGGACCACAAGCCCACCGGCAAATTGGGCGATGAAGCGGGCCCGGTCGGCGCGTCGCATGGGGCGGCGTTCGGTCCGCAGCCGTCGGTCCTCCGCATTCGGCGGCGGCAATTGCTTCAGCAAAAACACGAAGCCCAGCAACGGGAGGAAAAACATCGCCCCCGCCGTCACCGGCATCCAAAATTCGCTGATGCCGAGGTCCACGACGATCCATTTGCCCACCTGCTTCACCCAGCCACTCGCCACCACGAAGCTCACACTCAGGCCCGCCCCGAGTAAATCGGAAGTCTTGCGCCCTTCCAGGTAGCTGAAAACCAGTCCCCAAATCATACCCAGCATGAGGCCATTGCCCAGGAAAAAGACCCAGTTGTAGGGGTAGGGCACCGCGGCAAATCCCAACAGGAAGAGCTCCGCCCCCGCGATGAGGCCGATGATATAGCCGGGGCGGCGGTGGGGTTCCATCTCCGCCATGAACTTGATGCCGATGAACTTGGCGGTGGCGTAACCGACCGTCTGGGCGATGACCAGCAGGATCTTGTAGTCGATGCTCCACAGGCTGAGGTCCTGGAAGCCGCCGGCGGCCCATGATTTGCGGAACGCATACATACAGGCGTAGGTGCCGAATGCGGCGAGGATGGCGTAGACCGAAAAGAGAACGGGCGAGGCACGTTCGAGCCAGGATTGCAAACGGGGATTGGGCATGGGGGAATAAGTTCGGAAAAAATGGCGGGGGAGAAAAAGAAAAGGGGGGAAGGGGAGGATGGGAGCAAAAAAGGGAAGGAGAGGGGGGAAATTCGTCCCTATCAACACCGAATTCAGCCTGGATTCAGCGGAGAGGGCGATTGGGGGAATTGTAGCCCTGAACGCAAGGGAAGCTCTGTGGGTACTGTCGGTATTTCTACTTACATTCAATGAAATCACTTACATTCTTTGGGTAGCGCTGCCTGTTTTTAAGGTTCTGTTTGAACCCTCATTCTCTATTGTATCAACGTTATGACACCAACCGATTTGTTCTCCCTGCCAAGGCGACTTGCTTGGGCATTGCTGGCCTTCATTGTGGGCGCGTTGCCTTCCGGATTGTTGGCCCAGCCGACCAGCTACGAATTCATCTTGCCCTCCCCATTGGGCTACGAAATCAATGACATCTGGAATTTCGGCAACGGCCGCTTAGTAGGGACGGGGCACTGTGGAATTCTGTTTACCTCCCTCGACGACGGAGCGACCTGGACGCCCCAGACGCTGAACTCCGGAGACATCCTCTTCGAGATCGAGATGGTCAATGCCCAACGTGGGGCCATCGTCGCCCAATCGGGGATCTACCTGACCGAGGACGGCGGCAGCACCTGGACCCACGACAGCCAGTCCTTCGGCGACGCCCGCCAACTTGATTGGATCGACGACACCACCCTGGTGGTGGGCGGCGGGAATGCCTTGCTGCGCCGCAGCACCGATGCCGGCCAAAGCTGGACCGATATTGCGCCCTTTGCTGGCGGGGCCACCATCCAGGACATCAGTTTCCGCAATTCCCAGGAAGGCGTCATCCTTTACCGCCAAGCCAACGTGTATTCCTATACCACCGACGGGGGCACCACCTGGACGGATGGGTTCCTCTCGGGCAATTTGTCCCTCCTGCGCTCTACCCCCAATGGCACCTTCCACCTGTTCAACTCGGATTTCGATTATTGGAGGTCCACCGACGGTGGTGTGAGCTGGGTACCCGCCGCCAGCCAGTCCAATTTCCCGATGGGCGTGGTCGATGCCGTATTTCCCACCGACGATCTGGGGATTGCCTTCACCGAAGCCCCGCCCTTCATCAAGTACACCACAGACGGGGGCTTGTCCTGGACCAGCAGTTCCGGTGCCCCCGTGCCCTTGTTCGGCTTTTATACCCACGGTCAGCTGTCCTTTGATGCTTCCGGCAATGGATTCCTGATTGCCGACCATGCCGTTTACACCACGGCGGATTCCGGGCAGGTATTTCAGACCCAGTTGGAAGAGCAATCCTTGTCGATCTTCAGCCAGATCCGGGACATCCAGATCATCTCCGCCACGGAATATTTCGCAGCGGCCAACAATGGCAATTTGCTCCACAGCACCGACGCCGGGCAGTCCTGGCAGACCATTGGTCCCGATGGCGAGAGTGCCGTCTCGGTCTATTTCTTTGACTCCAATACCGGTCTCATGGGATCGTTTTCGACGGCCGGTTTTGTGAGAACCACCGACGGCGGCAGCACCTGGAGCCTGGTCAACTCGACGCCCACGGCGGCTTTCGATTTGAATGTCGTAGCCATAGACTTTGCAGACAACAAGCAGTGGGGCCTGGCCATCGCCGACCGCGAACTGATTCAGACAAACGATGGAGGCCTCAATTGGAGCCAGCAGGTGCAGGTGGCCCCAGGAAAGAGGTTCTACGATGTGGAGGTGGTATCGTCTTCGGCCGCATTTGCGCTCTCGGATGATCTGGTTTGGCAGACCACCAATGCGGGTGCGACGTGGACGAATTTAGATCCCGCTCCAATGGGCGCACCGGGCAATTATTCCGCGATAGCCATTCCCTCCCCCGACACCATTTACATTACCCGCGACGACTTTGGCTTGGTCTACTCCTACGACGGCGGCTTGAGCTGGGGCACTTCGGTTCGTCCCAATACCTATTCCGACATCTACTTTCTCAATGGACAGGCGGGTTATCTCCTCGAATTCTCTGGAAACGGCAATATGATCTCGGCGACGACCGACGGCGCCAATACCTGGCTGGAAGTAGAGACCGGACTCTGTTTTCTGCGTTGGTCAATGGATTTTTGGGAGAATGATTTCGGTTTGATTGGCGGGGATGAAGGGCAAATCGTGAAGCTGGACAATGCGGGATTTGTCAATGTGACGGAGGGGATGTTCCCTGTCAATGAAGCGTGGTTTGGGTTGGACAATGGAGTGGCCCGGGTCGAATTCAGCGAGCGCCTGCCTTTCGATGCCCAATTCCAATTGATTGATGTGCAGGGGCGTACAATTGCTTCCCGGGAGATTCGCCGGGGTGTTTTGAGGGCGGAGCTACCCATTGAGCAGCCTCTCCGCGGGCTGTATATCCTTCGGGTCACGGGTGATGGCCAGCAGTGGAGCCAGAAGGTCCGCGCGGGAAGGTAGGGTACAAGAAAAGTTCTGTTTCACGGATGAAAGCTCCATTTCCTCCTCGGGGAATGGAGCTTTTGTTGGAAAAAGGGAGGGAGCAATGGGAAAAGGGAAACTCGGGTCGGGGAGAATGGTAAAAAGGGGCAATATGTCGGGACAAAATCATGTTACAGAAGAGGAAAACATGGGAACAACTGAGGACTGTTCATCAGGGATTTAGAGTGCAAAAGGCGGTTATTTCTCTTGGAATATCATGAAATGCGGTCGATTGCTTGGAAGATGGGCAAGGTTGGAGGGAGAATAAATATTGCTACTTTCACGCCAGAACTTCAAGAGAACCACCTTTTTTGTCGCTAGCCTGAAACTACTTTTATTCCCCGAACCTATTTGACATGAACGTAAAGCAAACCATTCTTCTAACATTCGGACTCCTCATTCTGCTGCCTGCGGCCGCATTGATGGCCCAGCAACCCACGAGCAAGTTCATCGCTCCCTTTTCCCTGGCGGGTTCAGTCATCGACGCCGACGACCTCGGCAACGGCACGGTCTTCGTCGCGGCCGATTGCGGAAATGTATTCCGCAGCTTCGACAACGGTGATACCTGGGACGTGACGACCGCTGCCCGCGGCAGCCGGCTCCACGGGATCGACATGGTCGATGCCCAACGCGGCACCATCGTCGGCTGGGACGGCATCTCCCACACCACCAACGGCGGCAATTCCTGGTTCCAGGATCCGACTGCCCCGACCACCCGCGCCCGCAAGGTGAAGTGGGTCACCGACAGCATTGGCTATGTCGGGGGCGACTCGTCGATGTTTATCAAGACCACCGACGCCGGCAATTCCTGGGTGGACGTTTCGCCTGGTTCGACCCAGTACTGGGTCACGGACTTTGACTTCCGTACGCCCGACGAGGGCGTGGTCGCATTTTTCCGCGACGAACAATTTTACACCAGCGACGGCGGCGCGACCTGGGTCGACCTTGCCGACAGCACCCAGAACATCGAATTTGTCCGCTTCGATCCCATGGGCGTGGCCCATGCGTTTGGCGATGGCGTGGGCTATGCGACCTCCACCAATGGTGGATTGTCCTGGTCCACCACGACCTTCGCCGATCCCCTCCGCGACATCACGGACGTTAGCTTTCCCGCCGACAGCATCGGCTATGCATATAGCTCCACCTTCCGCTTTCTCAAAACCATCGATGCAGGCCAGACCTGGGATACCGTCTCGGTTCCGAATCCCCTGAATTTGCAAGGTTTTGGTGTCCAAATCGAATTCAGCGGGGCCAATGAGGGCTTTGTTTTTGAAGGCCTGGTCCCGCTTCGGACCTCAGACGGCGGCAATTCCTTCGACCAGATGGCTGTGGATTTGGAGTTGGCATTTTGATCACTGACATGCACGCGGTATCTGCGAACGAACTGTGGGCCACGACTTTCTTTTCCACTGCCCCCAGCGCAGGTCTGTTTCACACCACGGATGCCGGTCTGAGTTGGGACAAAGTTGAGATCGACTCGGTTCCTGTGCCGCGAACAGTCCATTTCCTGAGCTCCAACGTGGGGTTTGTTGGAGGATCGCAGCCGGTCGGAGTGGCCCGGACCTCCGATGGGGGCCAGACCTGGACCCCGATCCCCCATTTTAATACCCAATTGGATGTCGTACGAGAGTTTGACTTTTCGCCTTCCGGCAACCTGGGCATCGCCATCGGCGATGAGTCGATTTCCTATACCACGGATCAAGGGATCACCTGGAGCCAGGGCACGCCTTTGGATTATGTGGTGCCCTTCATCGAACGGAAGGTGGCGGTTCCCAGTGACCTCGTCGCCTACGCCATTGCGGAGGATTCGGTGATGAAAACCCTGGACGGTGGCCAGACCTGGGCGACGATTTTGGTGACCACGGGTGGGCCGAACTCTCCTTTTCCGAGTTTATTCGACGTGATGGCGCCCCATCCTGATACGGTCATGGTGGCCCGGGACAGTTCGCGCCTCATGTACTCCTATGACGGCGGCACGACCTGGGGAACCCGCTTTGTGGCCGGCACCCAATTGGATTACGGCGTGACCGGCATCGAATTTTTGGATTCCAAGCGCGGATACTGGGTGGATGACGCCGATGACCGCAACTATATCTTCCAGACGCTGGATGGTGGGATCAATTGGACGCCCATCGACATCAACAATTGCACCGGTCGGGAAGTCCTCGAAGTGTTGGATGAAGACCGACTCTGGATCGGCGGATTGGGAGGGATGATCATTCAGGTCGACGCGCCCTTCGCCGTCGGCAACTGGGAACCGCAACCGGAGGCGTGGGGCTATTCCCTCCACATCGCCGAGGGGGCCATTGAGCTGGGATTTGAGGAGGTGCTGAGAAAGGAAGGGAAAGCCGTCTTGGTGGATTTGCAGGGAAAAACGGTTCAGACCTGGGACTTGGCGAAAGGCAGTGCTTTTGCCGAGCTTGAATTGGGACGCCCCTTCCACGGAATGTATCTCCTGAAAGTCGAGAGTGATGAGTTGAACGGCTACCACAAGCTGCTGTTCCGGTAGGATGATAAGATTTCACCGGGCAATCGACTCTTCGGGGTGGGTTGCCCGGTGTTTGTATTTGGGGGAGAAGGGAAAAAAGAGGGGAAGATTGAGAAATGGACAACTGATTCGGAAGCTGGAGAAAGCATAGGGCCTGTCTTGAAAACCAGGACTTTGTCAGTACATGTAGGAGTTGGGATGGATTGGTCGGGAAGCCTTGAAGCAGCGTTTGAGCGGGTGGGGATGGGCAATGAACCGCATTTTTGCTAAATTGAACCTCCTAACAATAGAATACCTGTTTTCCACTGACCGAAGTATTATGAATGCAAAACAAACTCTGTGTAAACTATTTCTATGGTCCGTATGCTGCTTCATGTTCCCCGGCGGGTTAATTGGGCAGCAACCCACCAGCAAATTCATCGCTCCGTTTTCCATGGGCGGATTCATCTACGATGCCGAGCACCTCGGCAATGGGACGATTTTCGCCGTAGGCGAATGCGGACTCGTGTTCAAAAGCACCGACAACGGTGACCATTGGGAGGTCACCACCGCGTCCCGCGGTGGCCGCCTGGATGGGATCGACATGATCGACTCCCAGCGCGGGACCATCGTGGGCACCAAAGGCATTTTTCACACCACCAACGGCGGCAATTCCTGGTCCCCGGACCCCACGGCCCCCACGACCCGGGCCCGCAAAGTCAAGTGGGTCACCGACAGCATCGGGTATGTCAGCGGTGATTCGGCAATGTTCATCAAGACCACCGACGCGGGCAATTCCTGGCAGAATATCTCTCCGTCCCCGAGCATCAACCACGTGCAGGACTTCGATTTCCGGACGCCCTTGGAAGGAGTGGTCGCCTATGTCACCCCGGAACAATTCTATACCAGCGATGGTGGTGCTACCTGGACGAGCTTGCTCGACAGCACCTTTGACATTAGCTTGGTGCGCTTCGATCCCTTTGGGACGGCGCATGCCTACGTCGGCGGCTCCCTCCATGCCACGTCAACCAATGGCGGACTCAGTTGGAGCGAACCAGAATTGAACAGCAAGCTGGTGGACCTGACCGACATTGTGTTTTTTCCGGACAGCACCGGTTTTGCCTACGCCGTGGGGAGCCGTTTGCTCAAGACGACCAATACAGGCCAGAGCTGGGACACCATTCCGAACCCCAATCCCTTCAACTACAACGGTTTCAATGTGCAGTTGGCCTTCAGCGGGCCGAACGAGGGCCTGATATTTGAAAATTCGGTTCCGCTGCGGACCACCGACGGGGGAAATACCCTCGAACAACTGACCAATGACCTGCTGGTCGCCGATGCCAACATCGTGTATTCCATTGAGGCCCTCTCCGAAACCGATTACTGGCTGGGCGTTTTTCCGAGTGCGGCCCAAGGTCCCCGGGCCCTCCACACCACCGATGACGGAATGACCTGGCAGGCGGCGATCCTGGACTCGATCAACTTCCTCCGGGAGATCCACTTTGTCAATTCTAACCTGGGCTTTGCGGTGGACGGCCAGCGGTCGGAAATGAACAAAACCACGGATGGGGGGCAAACCTGGAACCGGATGCCCACCTATTCCGCCTTGAGTTATGGAAGCTTTGGAATCGATTTCTCTCCCTCCGGAAACTTTGGGATTTCGGTGGGGCTCTATACGCTAGGCGTGACGACTGACCAAGGGGCAACCTGGTTCAATTCGCGTGGCTTTTCGGAATCGGCCTTCTATTTCCGGCGGGAAGCGGAGGTCCTGGACGAACAAACGGCTTTTGTCCTGGCCAGCGATACCCTGTTCAAAACCACCGATGCTGGCCAATCCTGGGCTGTCGTGCTGGGCATCGCCAATTCCTCGGGCTTCCCCGTGCTGGCCGATTTTGAGGCCCTCAGCGAAGATACCATCTACATTGCTGCCGACAGTGCCCGCCTCCTGTATACCTACGACGGGGGCGCAAACTGGGGCACCCGCTTCATGGGACTCAGCCAACAACGGTATTTCATCGGGGGAATCAAGTTCCTGGATGCGCAACGGGGCTATTGGTACGACGAGGCCGATGAGCGCAACTATATTTTCCAGACCCTAGATGGGGGAATGACCTGGACGCCGATTGACATTCACTTTTGTGGCAGCGTCTTGAGTTTTGAGGTGGCAGGAGAAAATCGGTTGTGGGCCGGTGGATCCGGGGGCGTGGTGGTGCAGGTAGACGCGCCCTTCGCCGTCGGCAACTGGGAGCCGCAGCCAACCACGCCGGGCTATGCCGTACACATCGCCGAGGGAGTCATTGAGCTGGGCTTTGAGGAGGTGCTAAAGGAAAATGGAATTGCGGTCCTGGTGGATTTGCAGGGAAGAACCATAGAGCAATGGGACCTGTCGAAAGGCGCTTCCACCGCCGAACTCAAGTTGGGGCGTCCCCTCCGGGGCATGTACCTGTTGAAGGTTGGATCTGGGGATTTAGCCGGCTACCACAAGATTTTGTTTCGATAGCCCCCGTTTAGATCAGCTATCCGATTGCAGTAGCTATTGTCCGCTCACCGCCCATTTGTTTGCCTTGGCAGCATCCTGATAGGTGGAGTCAGGTGGGAGGGAGATTCAATGCAAACCCAAGGACTTTTCGGGGAATCCAAGGTGAATCCCATGAGGAATTATTGTCTGAGGGTTTTATTTTGCGGCCAACCAGAAACACCGATACCTATTTACCATGATCAAAATCTACGCTCCATCCCGGGCGCTCCTGCTTTTTTGCCTGACCTTCCTCCTCATTTCTCCACCGTTGATGGCCCAGAGTCCCCAGGTGCAATTCGTCGCGCCTTCTTCGCTGGCCTGTGGACCTTTGATGCTGAAATCACCCCAAACGGCAATATCCTGTCGCTGGGCGGATGCGGCGTGGTATTCCGGTCGACCGACAAGGGACAAAGCTGGATGCCCTATACGGTGGCCCCGGGAACGTACCCCCTCCGGATCGACATGTACGACGACCTCAAAGGGACCATCGTCGGTCAAAATGGCGTTTACCATACCCTGGATGGGGGCATCACTTGGACCGAAGATCCCTCGCCGCAGCTGATTGGCGGCCGGGAGGTAGAGTGGGTCACCGACAGCATCGCCTACATCAGTAGTTTGTTCACCTCGCTCTGGAAAACCAACGACGCGGGGGCCACCTGGTTCAATATCTCCCCCCTGAACAGTGGAGCCCACATCACCGACCTGGCCTTTCGGAGTCCGACAGAGGGAGTCATTGTGTGGAACAATGGCTCCCAACACCATACGGATGATGGTGGCCAGACGTGGACCGACGTGTCCAGCTTCCTGTATGATTTTGATGTGGTGCGCTACGCCCCCGGCGGGACCTGTCACGGCTTTGGGCCCAGCAATATCTACGGATATTCCACGGATGGGGGCAAGGTGTGGACGGTGCAGCCGAATGTGCCCGCCGAGATGCTGAATGTCTCGGACGCCGCCTTTCCCAGCGACAGCACCGGCTATGCTTACAGTCCGGAGGGCCGGCTCTTCAAGACGGAGTATGCCGGGCAGACATGGATTGCCGTGACGACCTTGCCGCCGGCGAGGCCGGTGGGACCGGCGCGCTGGCCCATTGAATTCGCCAGCGAAGATGAAGGTTATATTTTCGAAGGCAACTCCCCCTTGTACACCCAGGACGGGGCCGTTTCGACTACTTTCCTGGCCACTGATACCCTCCCGGCCCGCGCGCATGGCATCCAGGACGTCTTTGCCCTGACTGACGATGAACTTTGGTTGGCCAATTACCACATCTTTGATCAACGGGGACGCCTGATCCATTCGACGAATGGCGGCGTGACCTGGGAGGAAGCTCCCTTGGATGGGATGGACAATATCTTTGAGATTGATTTCCTATCCCCGGACTCGGGATTTGTGGGTGGGACCGGAACCAACGGGATGAACTATACGACGGATGGAGGGCAGACCTGGGTGGCCAATCCGGAATTTGCTGGCATGAATCTGGCTGTCCCCCGGTTGGGCTTTTCCCCTTCTGGAAATTTTGGCCTGGCGACCACTTACCGGCAGCTATACCGCACTGCGGACCGCGGCCAGACCTGGACCTTTGTGGATTCGATTCCGGATGGAGTCTCCTATATCAGCCGGACGATCAAGGTGGCCAGCGATCAGGTGGCCTATCTCCGGGTGCAGGATACCCTCCACAAGACCACGGACGCCGGGCTGACCTGGAGCCATATCTATGTGCTGCCCCCCAATGCGGTCTGGAATTTTGACATCACGTCGGAGCAGGAGGTGTTTGTGGGCAAAGACAGTTCGCAATTGGCCGTCTCTACCGATGGAGGCATGACCTGGACCACCCGCCCCAGCAATTTGGATCCGTCGGTGATCGCCGAGCTCCATTTTTCCGATCCTCTGAATGGGGTTTGGCTGGATGGGACGGCGCCCGACAATTCCCTGCGGGTCACGAACGATGGCGGCTTTACCTGGAACAAGATCGATATATTTTCCTGCTCGGCGAATGTAGGACTCACGGTTCCAAGCGCCAACCGCCTCTACTTGGGCGTGACTGCGGCGAGCCTGGTCCGCGTGGACAATCCTTTTCCAGTGGGAAATCCCGAGCCCAATTGGCCTGCATCGAGATATACCCTTAGCCTTGAATCCGGCCAGGTGATCATTCGTTTTCCCCAGCCGCTTTCTCACTCGGGTACGGCGGCCTTGATGGATGTTCAGGGACGGATACTAACAGAATATGACCTGCCCAAGGGGAGGAGAGAGGTGACCATTGAACTACTGGGGGGATTGCAAGGGTTGTATGTGCTCCGGCTGCGGGGAGAAGATTGGGAGGGGGCAGAAAAAATAATGGTGGGGTAATGGTAGGTTAGCCAATCAGATCACGTTCACTTCCCGCTCCAATTCCACGCCGTATTTGTCGCGGACCGATTCCAGGATGCGCTGGGACAGGTCGTAAATGTCCTGTCCCCGGGCGCCGCCGTAGTTGACGAGGACCAGGGCCTGGCGTTTGTGCACGCCATAATTGCCGAAGGTTTGGCCTTTCCAGCCCGCCCGGTCGATGAGCCAGGCGGCCGGAACCTTGGTGACGGTCTCGGAAACCACATAGCCCGGCAGGTCCGGGTAGTCCGCTTTGAGGGCCTCAAATTGGGCGTTGGGGAGCTCGGGATTCTTGAAGAAGCTGCCGCTGTTGCCGATTTCGGCCGGGTCGGGGAGCTTGCTCCGCCGGATGTCGATGACCACCTGGCTCACATCCTGGATGGTCGGGGCGGTGATGCCCCGCTGCTCGAGCTCTTTGCCGATGGCACCGTAGGAAGTATTCAAGACATGGTTGCGTTGCGAGAGGCGGAGGGCGACCCGGAGGATGATCCCCTGGCCCTTCAGCTCGCGCTTGAAGATGGAGTCCCGGTAGCCGAATGCGCATTCGGCGGCCGTAAACCGCTGGACCTCGCCGGTGGCGAGGTGGAAATAGTCGAGGTAAACAAAGCGGTCGCGCAGTTCGACGCCGTAGGCCCCGATGTTCTGGATGGGCGCGGCGCCTACCTTTCCGGGGATCAGAGACAGGTTTTCCAAGCCCCCCCAATCCTGTTCCATGGTATACTCAACCAGTCCGTGCCAATCCTCTCCCGCCGCCACTTCGAGGACCAATTCATCTCCATTTTCTTGCACGATTCTTTTCCCCTTCATTTCCATGCACACTACCAATCCGGTCACATTCTGAGTGAACAAAACGTTACTTCCTCCTCCGAGGACCAATAATGGCCCTTCAGAAAATAGATTTCCTGCATGCATTTCCTGCAATTCGGTCTCATTTCTTACATGGGCAAGGCGCTGGGCATTGACCTTCATCCCAAATGTGTTGAGGTCCTTGAGGGGAGCGTTGTGTTCGATTTGTGCCATATACGCGGCCAAACTAAGCATTCCTTCAAAAAAGAAAGCCCCGGTAATCAACAATCTTGATTTTCCCGTGTCTCCCCCTACGTAATCGCCGAAAAAGGTTACGTCTTTTTTCAGAAAATATCTCATCCAATCAAACACTTGGGGCGGGGAGAAGTTAGAGGGTGGAAACCTAGGAAACTTTGCACATCCGTAATGTTTCCTTAGTTTCGCCGCGATGAATGGAAAATCATGGAAGCTAAGACGAGAATACTGACAGAGTCCCGGGGCCTGTTCCAACGCAGGGGTATCCGGGCCGTGACCATGGACGATATCGCCCGGGAACTCGGGATGTCCAAAAAAACCATTTATCAGTACTTCAGAAACAAAGCGGAAATCGTACAGGGCGTAGTGGAGGGCTTCTTTCAGGAGGAGCGCTGCATGCACCAAGAGATCTTGGAAAAGGCCCATGATCCTGTGGAGGAGATGTTGCTGATCCTGCAGGCGATGGAGAAGACCTTCAACGATATTCCGCCGGTCATGATCTATGAGGTCCGCAAGTACTATCCTCAATCCTGGAACCAATTTGACCACTATAAGCACGATTTCATCCTGGAATCCATCCGGGAGAACCTGGAAGAAGGGGTTCGGACCGGATTGTACCGGAAGGACATGGACGTGGAGACAGTGGCCCTACTTCGACTTACCGAAATCGAAATGATATTCAACCCGGATGTCTTTTCTCCCCACGAGAATGACATTCAGAAGCTCCAGATGGAGCTATTTAAAATTTTCCTGCATGGTGTCGTGACCATGCGGGGCAAAAAACTCATCTACAAATACTTAAATCAACCCGAAGATGAATAAACAAATCACAAGCAGCCAGCCTGGCCGGGTAGCTTTTGCCCTGCTGTTGTTTGTGGCAACGGTCTTCAGCTCCTTGAGCGCTCAGAATTCGATGGGCGAGCAGGAACCGAAATCGTATTCACTAGATGCGTGTATCGACTATGCGCTCAAGAACAACCGCAACATCGAAAATGCCCAATTTGACACCTACATTGCCCAGAAGCGCGTCAACGAGCTTCGGGGGGTAGGTTTGCCTCAGGTCACATTGGGGGGTAGTTATACCCAGTATTTCGAGCTTCCGGTATCGGTCATTGATGTGCGGCAGTTCCCTTCCGCGCCCGGATCCGATCCCATTCCGGATGGCCTGCCCGACTCCATCTATTTCCAGACCGCCAATTTTGGGCTGACCCAGAATGCTTCGGCCGAGGCCCAGATCAGCCAGTTGCTGTTCGACGGGACCTTCTTCATTGGCTTGAAGGCGGCGAAGGAGTATGTCAACCTCACCCGGATTAGCGAGTTGCGCACGGAGGAAGAAGTCGCGGTCAACGTGGCCAAGTCCTATTACAACGCCCTTGTGGCGGAAGAGCGCGCGCGCCTGTTGTCGTTGAACCTGAACCGGCTCGACACCGTGCTGTCGACCACCCAGGCCCTGTTCGATCAGGGATTCGCGGAGAAGGTCGATGTGGACCGTTTGCGGATTCAGTACAACAACCTCCAGGTGGAAAAGCAGAAGGTGGACCGCCTCGTTGAGTTGGGCTATGACCTGCTGAAGTTCCAGATGGGCATGCCCATCGATGAGGACATTTCGCTGTCGGAGAAGATCGAAGACAATGCGGAAATCATTCCGCTGGAAGAGCTCCAACTGGAAGGCAACTTCGCCAATAACCGGGTCGAAATGCAGCTGTTCCGCCAGCAGATCAACCTGCAGGAACTGGACATCAAGCGCAATCAGGTGGGCTTCTTTGGCTCGCTGGTGGGTTTTGCCTCCGCCAATTATTCCACTGCCCGTCCCCGCTTTTTCTCCCTGGACATTGATCCCAACTGGTTCCGTGCCTCCCTGGTCGGGCTCCAGTACAATGTGACCTTGTTTGATGGTTTGCAAAAGCGGTCCCGCATTCAGCAGAACACCGTCAACATCGACAAGATCCGCAACAACATGTACATGTTCGAGCAGTCGGTCCTGCTGGAAACCCGGAATGCCTCGGTTGGCGTGGTCAATGCCTACGCCGACGTGGAAAATGCCCGCCGCAACCTGGAATTGGCCGAAGAAGTGGCCCGCATTTCCAACCGGAAATACGAAGAGGGCGTGGGCTCCAACCTCGAAGTCATCGATGCCGAAAGCACATTGCTTGAATCACAAATCAATTACCTCGCCGCCCTCTATGACTATACCCTGGCCAGGGTCGAACTGCGCCGGGTGAAGGGCGATTTTGTTCCCGAAATCAACACAAACACCGAAAACCAATAATCCGCCATGCAAAGGAATAGACTATTCTCCTTGAGCCTCATCGCAGTTATGGCCTTGGTCCTGACTGCTTGCGGAGGAGGTGCCCCTGAGACAGGGGGAGGAGGACTCGCCGAGAAAAAAGCCCAGCTGACCGAACTCAAAACCCAGCGCAAGGAACTCAATGTCCAGATCAAAGCCCTTCAGGAAGAGATCAAGGCCATGGATTCCACCAATGTCAAGGATGCCCGCGTACCCGTACGTCTGACGAGCATCAAGGAAAGCACTTTCGAGCATTTCGTGAAGGTTCAGGGCCAGATCGAAGCCAATAAAAATGTCATGGTCAGCCCCAAGATGGGCGGCGTGGTCACGGCCGTTTACGTCCGTGAAGGCCAGAGCGTCAAGAAGGGCCAGGTGCTGGCCAAGCTCGACGACTCCGTTCTCCAGAAGTCTTTGCTGGAACTCGAAACCCAGCTCACGCTGGCGGATACCGTTTACCGGCGTCAAAAGAATCTCTGGGAACAGAACATCGGCTCCGAGATTCAGGTGCTCCAGGCCCAAACCCAGAAGGAATCCCTGGAACGTCGCATCGCCACGACTCAGGAACAAGTTGACATGACTCGGATCAAGGCCCCTCTCTCCGGGACCGTTGACCGGGCGATTGCCAAAGTCGGGGAAGCTGTTTCTCCTGGTTTCGGTGCCTTCAACATCATCAACCTCAACGACCTGTCCTTCAAGGCGGACCTCTCCGAATCCTATATCCCCTACGTGAAGAAGGGCAATATGGTGACCATCGAATTCCCCTCCATCGGCAAGAAGATCGAAGAAAAGGTGTCCACCATCTCCAAGATCATCAACCCGGTCAACCGGACCGTGTCCGTGGAAGTGCGCCTGGACAACCGCTCGGATGAGTACAAAGCCAACATGGTCGGCGAAGTTTCCATCCAGGACATCCGCAACGAGAATGTGGTCGTGATTCCGATCAGCTATATCCAGGAATCTGCTTCCTCCGAGTTTGTCATGGTGGCAGAACGGAACGAAGCGGGTCAGTACTTTGCCAAGCGGGTTGACATCGTCACCGGCAATTCCTATCAGGGAAATGTCGAGGTGACCTCCGGACTCAAGGCTGGCATGCAATTGATCATTGAAGGTGCCAAAGGCCTCGCCGAAGGCGCTGAATTGCTCTTCCTCGACAACGAATAGCCACAAACCGGAGGATTATCATGAGTAAGAAAATAGACGAGATCCGGGAATTTTTCATGTCCAGTTGGGCGGTGGACAACCGTATCACCACCTTCACACTGACCTTTATCGTCACCTTGTTGGGGGTCCTCTCTTTCCAGGCCCTTCCCAAGGAGCAGTTTCCGGAAATCGCCATTCCCACCATATATGTCGGGACTCCCTACCCGGGGAACTCTCCCGAAAACATCGAGAAGAACGTCACGTACTTCATCGAGAAGGAACTGAAAGCGATCAAAGGGGTCAAGGAAATCAAATCCCAATCCATTCAGGACTTTTCGGTGATCATCGTGGAGTTCGAAACCGACGTGGACCTGGACGAGGCCAAGGATGAAGTGAAGGAGGCGGTGGACAAAAGCAAAGCCGACCTGCCTTCCGACCTGCCCCAGGACCCCATTGTACAGGACATCAACCTGTCGGAAGTCCCGATCATGTACGTCAACGTATCGGGCGACTTGTCACCGAACCAACTCAAGACCTACGCCGAAGAATTGCAGGACCAGATCGAGCAGTTGTCGGAGATTCGGCGGGTGGACTTGTTGGGGGTGCAGGAAAAAGAAGTCCAGGTCAACCTGGACCTGCTGAAGATGGAGGCGAACGGAATTGCCTTCGGCGACATTACGTCGGCGATTGGGCAGCGTGACGTGCTCATCTCAGGTGGCCAGGTCACCATTGGCGAGCGGGACTACGCGCTCCAGGTGGATGGCAAGTTCAAAACGGTCGAAGAGATCGGCGAGATCGTCGTCCGGAACGGCCGGGGCGCCTCGGTCTTCCTGAAGGACATCGCCGAGGTGAAGCTCGATTTCGAAGATGCCGAGTCGTATTCCCGTCTGGACGGGAAGCCCACCATTTCATTGGGCGTCGTCAAGAAGGCTGGGGAAAACCTCATTTCCGCCTCGGACAAGATCACGGCCCTGCTCGACCAGTTCGAGGAAGTCAATATTCCTGTTGACCTCCGCGACAACTTCAACCTGACGGTTTCTGCCGACCAGTCCTACCTCACCAAGAACCTCCTCTCGGAGCTGACGAACACGATCATCATCGGCTTCTTGCTGGTGACCATCGTGCTCATGTTCTTCATGGGCCTGCGGGACTCCGTCTTTGTCGGTCTTTCCGTACCGCTCGCCTCGGTCATCACCTTTGTGGTCTTGCCGTGGATTGGCTTTACCCTGAACCTGGTGGTGCTGTTTACCTTCATCTTCGCCTTGGGGATTGTGGTGGACAACGCGATTGTGGTGGTGGAGAATACGTACCGGATGCTGAACCAGGAGGGCATGTCGATCAAGCAGGCCGCGAAGAAAGCGGCCGGCGAAGTGATTGCGCCGGTATTTGCCGGTACCCTCACCACGATGGCACCCTTCTTGCCGCTGGCATTCTGGGAAGGTATCGTCGGGGAATTCATGTTCTTCCTGCCGATCACCATCATCATCATCCTGTTCGCTTCGTTGTTGGTTGCCTACGTCATCAACCCGATGTTCGCCGCGACCTTCATGAAGCCCAAGAGCGACAACAAAGGAACGAGCCTGAAAGGCTTCTTCATCATGGCCGGCACCGTGGCCCTCTTCATGGGACTCAGTTATATGGGCGGTTCCACCTCCTCCGGAAATACCTTCCTGGTAGTCCTGATCCTGATGTTGTTCTACCGCTTCCTCGTCTTGCCGCTGATCAACGGCTTCCAGAACCGGGTCTTGCCGGGTCTGATGAGCGTTTACCGCCGGATCCTCCGGTGGGCGATCCGTCCCTGGCCGGCGACCTTTGTCCTGGTCGGAACGGTATTTTCGCTGTTCCTGTCCATTGGCGTCTTTACCGCCAGCAATCCCAAGGTGGTCTTCTTCCCGGAAGCCGACCCGAACTACCTCTATATCTATACCCAGTTGGAGGTGGGAACGGACATTGAGCAGACGAACGAGGTCACGATGGAGATTGAGCGGTTGGTGAATGAGAAACTGAAGGGCAAAGAAAAGATCGTGAAGTCGACCATTACCAACGTGGCCAAAGGGGCGAACTCGCCCTCGGACTTCAACCAGACGGCCGTGTATTCGAATAAGAGCCGGATCCAGGTCGAGTTTGTTCCGTTCAAAGAACGGGAAGGCATTTCGACCGCCGAAATCCTGTCCTCGATCCGGACCACGATGCAGGAGCAAAAGCGGGTCAATCCCCGGATACCTTCCAACGCGGTCATTACCGTAGAGAAGGAGCCGAGTGGACCACCCACTGCCAAACCGATCAACATCGAGGTCAAGGGCGAAGACTTTGCCAAGGTCCAACGGACGGCAGATGCGCTCTACGCCCATATGCGAGGCCTGATCGACAACGGTACCATCGAAGGAATCGAGGAACTGAAGTCGGACCTCGAGAGCGGCAAGCCCCAGCTCAATTTCAATATTGACTATACCAAGGCCAGTGACCTGGGCATGAACACTGCCCAATTGGGGATCGCGATCCGTACGGCGGTCTTCGGTTCGGAGGTGACGCAGTACCGCGAATTTGAGGATGAATATCCGGTGATAGTGCGGCTCGCGCCGCGGTACCGGGATGACATTGACCGGATACAGGACATGTCCATCGCGTACCGGGACATGGCGACCGGCATGTTCCACAACGTGCCGATCCGTTCGGTCGCCTCGGTGGACCGCTCCGAAGCCCTGGGCGGGATCAACCGCCTGGACCTCAAGAAGTCCATTACGCTCTACTCCAATATTTTGTCGGACTATAATGCCAACGAAGTCGTCTACGAGACGATTGACTACATGGAAGAGTGGAAAGAGGCCAATCCGCGCATGATGGAAGGGGTGACAGTGGAAATGACGGGAGAAATTTTGGAGCAGGAAGAGACTTCGGCCTTCCTGGGCAGCGCTATGGGCATCGCGATGATGCTTATTTTCCTGATTCTCGTTGCCCAATTCAACTCCATTTCCCAGGTATTTATTATCTTTACACAGATCATCTTCTCAGTCTCGGGAGTCTTCCTTGGATTTGGCCTGTCGGGAGTCGAGATGTCGATCGTCATGACCGGGGTCGGAGTTGTATCTCTCGCCGGTATTGTAGTAAACAATGGTATCATCCTGCTGGACTTCTTTAAGATCATGCGCAACCGTGGCATGGAACTCAAAGACGCCATTGTTGAAGGTGGAGCAACCCGTTTTACACCGGTCTTGCTGACCGCCTCCTCCACAGTCTTGGGACTGGTTCCCCTGGCTGTTGGACTGAACATCAACTTCCAGAGCCTCTTCACCGAGCTCAACCCGGAAATCTTCTTTGGTGGTGATACCGCTGTTTTCTGGGGATCCTTGAGCTTGACTGTGATCTACGGTCTGGGATTTGCAACGATTGTTACGCTGATCGTTGTTCCTGTCTTGTACTACGTCTTCAACACCTTGGGTGTCCGCATCACAGAAGGACTGAGACGTATCGCCGGGGGCATCGGAGACCAGCTCAGCAAATAGATTTTTTTAGTTGGTTGATTTCATCAGGGGGTCCGGTAACCGCTCGGTTGCCGGCCCCCTGAGCTTTCTGGGGGAGGGGAAAGAGGGGATGGAAAATGGCATTGGAAATGCTGGCGCCGATCCGTAACTTATTGATATGAAACATACCATCCTCATTGCTGCCCTGCTCCTCGGCCTTAGTTTCTCTGCTTGTGAAAAGTCATTCGAGTGGCCCGATGCCGACGAGATCGAGACGCTGGAGATGCTCAAAGGCGAGGCTTGGGACCTGAACGACATTGCTTCCTGGGAAATGCAGGACGGCAACCAGACCTATACAACGTATGACCTGTTTGGGGAAGGCACAGACAATGGGATTTGCACCTTCAGCTTCTACGACGACTACTGCGTCATGGTAGATGTTCAGGACGAAGCCTCCGAGCCGTTGACCATGTTCGACAACAACCAGAAGGTCATCGGAGATGAAATCTACGAAATCCAGGTCCTGACCGAGACCCGGCTGGAACTGTTGGTCGGTGAGCAGGAAGACGATACCGAAGAGGGCGAGGTCATGCGGTTCTCTCGAGACTGAAAAGACCACTGAATCTCCCGGTCATTTAGCGTAAACTTTAACCATGAACAGATACATCATCATCCCTGCCTTGCTCTTGGCATGGATTCTTGCTGGCTGCGACATCGAGCGCTTCCCTTATCCTGACGCCGATGATGTCGAGACTCCGGCCCTGCTCAAGGGGGATTCGTGGACCCTCGACGAGGTCGCGACCTGGGAAATTCAGGATGGGGCCCGGGTCTATACCGAGGTGGAAGTCTACGGGGAGGACACCGAAAGAGGAGTCCACACCTACAGTTTTGGCGATGACAAATGTACGGTGATCACCGACCGGGGATCGGATAGTCGGGCTCTGCGGGTATTTGACAACAACCAAATGACCATCGGGAGCTCTACCTATGAGAGGCCGTGTAAAAACGCCCATTCAAATTGATTCCCAGCCAAGAGTCGGAGT
>CAWUKT010000075.1:0-34294 GCA_963923035.1 uncultured bacterium | reverse complement strand
TTTTATGGCAATTAAAAGAACTCCCTGGCGCCTTTATTCGGGTCATCTGCGTGTTAAATAAGGTCCAGGTCGAATGCAATTAAGGTTCGAGGTACCCCCCCCCTACCTCCAAACCGAATATACCCCCCGTAAGAGGTACCTCTTAGACCATCCGGATCCATTGGCACAGCTCCGAACCCCTTAATTTTCCCATGCTCCCTACTTCTCCAGGTGCAGCACCGCGGCCCATTTCCCCGGCACCAACACCTTCCCACTCTCCGCCAGATCCGTCGCCTCCGCCCCCAGCAAAAGGCTCTGGGACAGCCGCCATGCTTTGGGAACGGTGAAGGTCAGGTCGCCTTCGGTATTGTTGAACAGGACGAGGAGGCGCTCGTAGTCGTTTTCGCGGACAAAGGAAAAGGTATTGCGGGAATCGTCGGCGCGGAGGGTCGTATAGGAGCCGGTCTGGAGCGCGGAATGGCTCCGACGCAGGCGAATCATGGTCTTGTAGTGGTTGAGCAGGTCGTAGTTGACGGAAACGCGCTCGGGGTCGTGGGTGCTTTGGTCGGGAAAATGGGATTCCTTGGTATAGTCGCGGTCGCCCCAGACCATCGGCTTGCGGCAATCGGGATCGTTGGCGCCCCACATGCCGACTTCGTCGCCGTAATAAATCATGGGCGCGCCGGGATAGGTCATCTGGAAAATGACCATGAGCTTGAGCAGGTGGTAGTCCTGTTGCTTGGGCTTCCGGGGAGAATAGTCGGGGTTGTCAATGGCCCTGGAAAGGCTGAAATAGGTCCCCCAGTCGCGGAAACTGCCGATGCCCCGGTTGCGGATCAACGAAGAGATGCGGTTGGTATCGTGGCTCCCGAACAGGTTTTGGCTGACCTCGGCGACACCCTTGGGATAGAGGTTGCGCAATTCTTCGAGCTTGCGGTCAAATTCAGTGGCGGAGATGCGGGTGGATTCGGGGTAAACGAAGAATTCGACCAGGGAAAAGGCAAAATTGTAGTTCATTTCCGTATCAAATTCGTCCCCCTGCATGTACGGGATCACCTTCTCGGGTACATCGACGATCTCCGCGGTCAAATAGGCCTCCGGGTTCAGGGCCTTGACATGCTTCCGCCAATCTTTCCAGAAGGGATGGCCCACACAAAAGGCCACGTCCAGCCGCCAGCCGTCGATGCCCGCGGCCGGACCCTGCCCCTTGGGATTCATCCAGCGGTCCGTGGCCGCGAAAATATAGTCCTTGGGTCCTTTCACGATGCCCTGCTCGTCCTCCTTCAATTCTGGCAGCGACTTCACGCCCCACCAGCCATCGTACGCAAACACCGTCCCCTTTTCAGGATCGTCCCAAGACTTGACCTCGAACCAATCCTTGTAAATGGATTGCTGTTGGTGCTTCAAGACGTCCTGCCAGGCAAAGTTGTTGATGCCCAAATGGTTGAAGACGCCATCGAAGATGATGCGGATGTCGCGGGCGTGGCACTCGCGGATGAGTTCGAGGGCCAGTTCGTCGGCTTGGGTCCAGACCCAGGTGGCCGGGTCGTGGGGCACTTCGGTGGCCATCAGCGCGCGGTCGCCGTCGGGGTCCGGCCCGAAATTCGGGTCGATGTGGTGGTAGGTTTCGCCGTCGTATTTGTGGAGCGAGGGGGCCTCGAATACGGGATTGAGGTAAATGGCGGTGATGCCGAGGGCCTCGAGGTAATCGAGGCGGTCGAGGATGCCCTGGAGGTCGCCGCCGTAACGGCGGCGGAGGATGTGGCGCCAGAGTTCGGGCTCGCCATTTTGCTGCTCGTAGGGCTGCAACTCGTACCAATCGCTGGTCCAGGGGTGGATCTGCCATGCCTGGGGCGGCTCCTGGGGATCGGCGCCGAGGATGTCGTCGACCGTGGGGTCGTTGGAGGGATCGCCATTCTCGAAGCGGTCGGGGAAGATCTGGTACCAGATCGCGCTTTTGGCCCACTGGGGGACAAATTCTTCCTGTGACTGGGCGGTCAGGGGGGTGAAGGGAAACAGGATCGCCAGGAAGAGGAGCAGACGGGGGAAAATGGGAGACAGAATACGGGTAGCCATGGGGGAAAGTTAGGGATTCCGGGGGACATGGGAAGTGGGCGGGAAGAGAATGCGGAGGAAAAATGAACGGAAGGAGCACAAAAGCAATGCCTTCACCCTCAAGGGAAAGCCGTTCTCACTTTGCCCCAAATCCGTTGTCCCGCCAAATTCCCACTTTCGAAGTATTGACATTCTGGTCCTTCTTTCGCGTCCTTTGCCCCTCTCGACAACTAAAAAATGTTATTCACGACGCTCGATTTTGGGCTGTTCTTGCCCCTCGTTTTTATTGTGTACTGGGCCCTTTCGCGGATCGACCTCCAGGTTCAAAATGTGCTGTTGGTCGTGGTGAGCTATGTGTTTTATGGTTGGTGGGACTGGCGGTTTTTGATCCTGATCTTCCTGAGTTCGGTCATTGATTTTGCGGTGGGGGAGGCGCTGGGCAAAAGTGAACACCAGGGACGGCGAAAATTATTGTTGTGGACCAGCCTGGCGTGCAACCTGGGAATGCTCGGATTCTTCAAGTACCACAACTTTTTCATCGAGAACTTCGCGGCGGCCTTCTCGTTCTTCGGCCGGGAAATCCCCGCCGAGCGCTTGGACCTGATCCTCCCGGTCGGAATCAGCTTTTACACCTTCCAAACCCTCAGCTATACGATTGACGTCTACCGCCGGAAGCTCCAACCCGCGGAAGACCCATTTCAATTCCTCGCTTTCGTCAGCTTTTTCCCCCAATTGGTGGCCGGCCCCATCGAACGGGCGCGCGATCTCCTCCCCCAGTTCAACCGGCGGCGGGTTTTTCACTATGACCAAGCCGTGGACGGGTGTCGCCAGATCCTCTGGGGCCTTGTGAAGAAGGTCGTCGTCGCCGACAACTGCGCCCATGCCATTCAATACATGTTTGAGAAGCCCACGGAAGTCGAACCTGGAGAACTATTTCTCGGGGCCCTCCTCTTTTTCATCCAGGTCTACGGCGATTTTTCCGGCTATTCCGACATTGCGATTGGGCTGGCGCGGCTGTTTGGCTTCCAGCTCTCCCTCAACTTTTCCTTCCCCCTGTTTTCCCGCAACCTCGTCGAATTCTGGCAGCGCTGGCACATTACGCTGACCCACTGGCTGCGCGATTACCTGTTCATCCCGATGGGCGGCTCCCGGGGCTCGACGTTGAAAACCATTCGGAATGTGATGATCGTCTTTGTGCTGTCCGGGTGGTGGCACGGACCGGATTGGAAATACATCACCTGGGGCGGCTTGCACGGCGTGGCGATGATCGTCACGGTGGCGCTGCCTTTTCGACGCCGCTACCAAGAGGTGGTGGCGTACGACGGCAAGTTCCCGGCCTTCCGGGAAATCTTCGGGATACTTTTCACCTTCCTGATGCTGTCCTTTATCACCGTTTTCTTCCGCTCCAAGACCGTCCCGGATGCCCTGGCTTACCTCTATTTGATGGGCTCAGATCCCCTTTCCTGGCTGTCCTGGTCGGTGTACAGCAAATACATCTCGCTGCTGGTCACGGTGGGCCTTTTCTTTCTCATCGAATGGAAAGGAAGACGGGAAGCCTATGGATTGGCGCGGCTGGGATGGAAATGGCCCCGGATGCTGCGTTGGGCATTGTACCTGGCATTGGGCCTGGTCGTGATCCACTTCAATTTCAGCCGCCCGCCGGTGGACTTCATTTACTTCCAATTTTGATGGCGGCCATGCAGAAATTCCTCCTGAAAATATCGCTCTTCCTGGTCCTGCTTTTCGCCGCGGACAAAGGCGCCTATTTCCTGATGGTCCGCTTCGAAGACCAATTGCAGGACCCTCGATTGTTGCAGATCATCCAGGGGGAGATGGAGCGGGACCTGCTGGTTTTCGGTTCGAGCAAGGGCGCCAAGGGGATTTCCGCCCGCCAAATCGCAGATTCCACCCAATTGACCACGCATAACCTGTCGTACAATGGCGGCGACCTGTCCTGGCAGGTCTTCCTGCTCAAAACCGTCCTCAAATTCAACGCCGCTCCCCAAACCATTCTGCTCACGATGGACGATCCCATCGAATTTTACGACCACGAGAACTACCATTTTCCTTCCTACAACCTCTATCCCCTCGCGCATTACAACCACTACAACAATGCCCTGATCTCCATCGAAGAGCATTCTCCCATCTCCCGCTATTTCCTCACCGCCCGCTTGAAAGCCGGCCATTTCAACTCAGAATTGGACCCCGTGGCGGCCATCGACTCCGTTCGGCCCGACGGCTCGCAGCTCACCCAGCTCTATTCCCCCCAGAAACTTTGGTACGGCTATTTCAAATACGAACCGGAATGCGATTTGGAGTACAAGGAAGGCCTGCTGGCCGAATTCGAACAGATTTGCCGCGACCACCACATCCAACTCATCCTCATTTACCCCCCCAATTTCCGCAACTACAACTTTGCTTTCTGGGAGCGCATCCACGAACTGACGGGGCCGCAGGTCCTGCACCACCACTACAACGTGGACGATCCGAAGTACGGGGAGCCGGATTTTTACTACGACGCGGACCATTTGCGGCGGCCGGGAGCGGAGTACTTTACGGCGGAGGTGATTGAGTTTTTGCGGGAAAAAGGGATGGGAAAATGAAGCCCTGACCACAGGGAATTATTTGCGGAAGGGCAGACGGGCAAAGTCAATGAAGTAGAGGAGGCGTAGGGAAATGGAATTCGTTTGGGGTGATTCGAAGGTGCGTTGGAGGTTCTCGCCGTAGGAATTGATGAGGACCTGGCCGGATTCGAGGATGTTGTTTTTCCAGACAATGAAGATATCGCTGCCGGGAGCAAAGCGCCACCGAAACACACAATCGATGTTGAAGACGTTGAAGTTGATGTCTTCGTTCTCGCTGTAATCACTCGCCCCCAAGGTTCCGTCTTCCAACAGTGCCTCGATGGCATCGTAGGACACCCGGCTCCAGTAGTGCCGCGCCCGGAAATTGAGGTTCATCTTGGGCGTGAAGGCATAGACAAAGGTCGTTGTGTTGATGAGGTCCTGTCGGTCGCGGGTGCCGATGAGGCTGTTGTTGTCGTCGTCAAAGGTCACGAAGCCGCGGCCATTGTCGGTATTGGAGAAGCGGGTCTCGTGCTGGAGTTGGAAGCGATCGGAGAAGCGGTAGCGGGGTTGGACAGAAAATGAATAGCCGGTGGTCTCGTAACCGGGCCGCCACCAGACGTCCGCATTGAGGTCGAGGGCCCAACGGCGGGCGTAGTTCGTAGACAGAAAGCCCCCGAAGCCGCCGGCGCGGGGATAATAGAGGAAGCGGCCGGGCACGCGCGGCTCGAAATAGTCGTTGGAGGCGACGGGGTTGGCCCAGCCCCAGAAGCCGACGAAGTCGAAGGTCTTGAACTGGAAGTACGACTCCCAATTCACATTGAGTTCCTGGAAGCGGTAGGGCGCGTAGAGGTTGACGCGGGTGAGCCGGAGGCTGTTGAACTGGCCGACGAGCTTCCAGATCGGCTTAAAGGTATTGTAGTTGAAGGAAACGAAGTCGGTGAATTCGTTGGGCGAACGGAGGAAGCCCATGTCGTTCGGGTTGTAGGTATCCGACTCGATGTTTTGCCCGAACCGGAAGAGGAAATTCCCGCTTCCTTTGCCCATCTCGTAGTAAGACTTGAAGCCCCGGTCGACCGTATTGTCTTCCTTGATGTCCATCCAACGCTGGCTCACGGCCCCGTTCGCATTCAGGAACCAACGGTTGCCATCGTCGGCCAGGCGCAGACGCGCCGCCGTCACATTCGCCATGAAACCATCGATCTCATAGCGATTGGTATTGATCAGGCTGACATAGCTGTTGTTGCTCAGGCTCTGGTCCATCACCGCCACATTGTAATTGGTAAAGGCCTGCGTCGTCACTTCCCGCGTCCCCTCCGGACCCGCCACCGTGGCCGTCGCCCGGTTGGTCATCGCATTGAAGAAGCCCAATCCCGTCTTCTTTTGCGTCCGTCCCGACAGCTTGAAGGCATTGAGCAGCTGGGTTTGGCCCTGGTTCTGCACGATTTCCTCGCCCGTTTGCAGGGAATCGGAAACCGCCCAGTACTTCCGCGGCTGCGCCCCTACCCGGCGGGAATAGAACACATTCGCAATGTTGAACAGCTCCGTGCCTTCGGTGAAGAAGGGCCGGTTTTCCTGGAACTGAATCTCGAAGGGGGACAAATTGAGGACCTGGTTGTCAAAGCGGACCTGCCCGAAGTCGGGCACCAGGGTCATGTCGAGGGTGAAACTCTCGGAAATGCCATACTTCAAATCGGCCCCGACATTGAAAGACCGAGTGGTCGCGGGCGAATCGCCACTGTTGGGGCCGGGAGAATAGCGCTCGACGTAGCTGCTGATATAAGGCACGAGGGAGAGGCGCAAACCCGGCTTGATGTTTTTCAGCCCCTGCAACTCTCCCCACTGGTTGACATCGCCATCCACCGTCCGCAACTGCGGATTCCATTGGAACACTTCCCGCGTCCGCCGCAATTTGCGTTCAAATTGGAGGCCCCAGACCTGCACCGGCTTCTTCGCGAACCGCAACGCCGAATAGGGAATCTCCATTTCCACCGACCACCCCGCATCGTGGAGGTGAACCGCGCTTTTCCAGACGGCATCCCAAATCCGGTCGTAGCCCAGCTGGGACAATCGGGCATCGGTTTGGACGCCCGCGGCAGATACTTTGAAGATAAAGGCGTTTTGATCGTCGTTGTAGGTGTCAAAGCCCACTCCGAACATGTCGGTATTGACATCGTCCTCGGAATCCCGGTCCCCCAATTGCCGTTGGATATTCTCCGGCTGGGAATCGTAGAGCATCGCCCCGATATAGATGGCTTCGTCGTCGTAAATGACGCGGACTTCGGTTTTCTCGGACGCTTTTTCGCCCGTCGTCGGCTCAAATTCCACGAAATTGGAGAAGACTTCGGCGGCGCCCCAGGCGGGATCGTTGAGGAAACCGTCGATTTTGGGTCGGTCCGACGTACGCGCCGCCTGGCCTATCTTGCGGACAGGTTCGGACGGATGGGATGCCAGCAGGACGGGCATCCAGATCATTCCCAACAAAAAGAATATTAAGCGCATCGGTCGGTACAGTAGCCTCTTCAGGACAATAGGTCCTCCAGGGATTCAACGCAAAAAAAGGAATTTCCGTGTAAATCGTTGGTCGTGAAAGGCAAATAAGCAATTATGTCCCCCCCGATCAGTTCCCCGCCTGGGTGATGAGGATCTCCCGGTCGAGGACCTGCTCCAGCAGCGTCTTTTGGTCGAGCGCGCATTGGATTTCGATGTCCACGGCGACCTCCGCCTGCACTTCGATGCGGATGGTCAGTTGGTCGGTATGGACCTTGAAGCCGTTGATGCGGCCGCGGCCCCCGCGGTCAAAGTTGTCCGCGATGCGGAGGATGCCGGCGAGGAGCCGGACCAGGTAGCGGGAACGTTGGTCGAGGATTTTGTAGTGGAAATGGTCCCGGGTGGGCAGGCTTTTGCGGTGGTAGCGCACAATATTCCCCAGAACAACGAGCTCATCATGGGAAAAACCGCTCAGGCCACTGTGCATGATGATGTACTGGCCGTGCTTGTGGTGGCCCGACCGGTTGATGAAGTGGCCGATGTCGTGGAGCAGGCACCCGTAACGCAGGACTTCTTCCTCCGCCTTGCCAAAGGGATGCAGGTGGGCCAGCTGGTTGTACAGGCTGGAGCCGTGCTCCGAGACCTTGAGGGAATGGCCCTCGTAATAGTTGTACTTCTCGGCCAGGTTCTTGACGGCTTTGGCCCGGACGTTCCGGGCCGTATTTCCCAGCAACTTGTGGATGCGTTCCTTTTGCTCCTCGATGTATCGGAAGAGGATGCCCTCTTTCAGGGCGTAGGCCGAGACCATGAGTTCGGCGATCTCCAATTCGTGTACGAGGGAATCGATGATGATGCCCGCCATGACGATCATGTCGACGCGCATGGCTTCCATCCCGCTCATGGCAAGGCGTTCGTCCCGGTTCGCGCTGACGATCCGGCCAAAAATGTCCTGGAAGGCCTCCACCGAAAAGCGGTAGCTGTTCAGGCGGCCGGAAGACAGGACGTCTTCATTGCGGAGGGCGATCATGGCTCCCAGGGTCTCAAAACTGCCGGAGGAGCCGACCATGAGCTTCAGGTCGAATTCCCGCAATTCGTGGACCAGGGGCTCAAGGATCTTGCGGACCAGGGCATAGGCATTGTCGAGTTGGTAGGTGGAAATGGGATCGTCGGGGACGACGGCTTCGAGCAAGCGGGCGGCGCCGAGGGGCAGGCTCCGAAGCAATTGGGGCTTGCCGTCGCGGGAGACGATGAATTCGACGCTGCCCCCGCCGATGTCGATGATGAGCGTGTCCTGCTCATAGGGCAGCTGGACACCATTGCGGACCCCGTCGTAGATCAACGAGGCTTCCTCGTTGCCGTTGATGACGCGGATGTCGATCCCGGCATCGCGTTTGGCCGCCTGGACAAATTCCGCCCCGTTAGAGGCGGAACGGATGGCCGATGTCGCAAAGGCGCGGACTTCGTCGGCCCGCTTGGTATGGATCAGCTTCCGGAATTTTTTCAGCGCCTTGATGCCCCTTTGGAAGGCTTTCTCCGAAATTTCTCCTTTGTTGATCCCCCCTTCTCCCAATTTCACGCTCTCCTTGAACTTCTCCTCGATGGAAAAATCCTCCCGCTCATCAATCCGGGCGATCATCAGGTGAAAGGTATTCGTCCCCAGGTCAATTATGGCCAACCGCTTCTCTTGCATACCCGAAATTAATTTTCCCGCACCAGATTCCAAACTTTTTGACCGGGTCAGCACCCAAGCTCCTGATCCGATTGGATCAATCAGGGTCGGTTTTTAAGGGTCGGAAAAGGGAAAAATGGTTGCTTGTTCTTCCCATTTTTAGGATTTTATTGGGGCATTGAGGTTCCATACGGGCTCTTTTTGCTTTTTTCACTTCATCTCCCTCCCAATGACAGCTGCAAACTCCAATTCCGCTCTTCTGACCCTGGTGGACAGCATCGACCCGGTCAACGCTATCATCTCCGATGTCCTCCAATACCTCGGCCAGGCCCCCACCGCCTGGGGACGCTATTTCACCACGACCGGTTCGGCCGAATTCCGCCATCGTACGGAAGGCCCTATCCTCCACCAACACAATATCAAGTTGCTGCCCATTGCCCGACATACCAATCACGTGGGAGGCAGCAAAGCACTCGGCATTCAGGATGCGCAGCAGGGCGTAGGAGATTTGTTGGCCACTTATCACCCGGATGAATGGACGGCCCAGGGCAACGAATTCCTGTTCTTTTTGGATGTGGAGGGGAATAACAGCGGTCCCAATGGCTCGATCTCGCAGGAGTATTACGAGGGCTGGTCGGAAACGCTGGTCTCCGAAAGTCGCGCCCGAACGAATGGCGCGCTGACCTTCCTCCCGGCCGTGTACGCCAACCACCACGACCAGACCACCTTCTCCATTTTGATCAATTCAGGATTGGCCTGTCATGCCCTGTGGATTGCGCGTTATCACGGTCAGCCCGAGAAATTCCCGGCCTGGGACGAAGCATTTGCAGTGCCAACGGAGGTGCAGAATTCTCCTTTGAACAACATTGTCTACTTGCGGCAGTATGCGGGTGGCTATCAGATTGGGCAACAAGTCGATTTGGACCAAACCAATCCGAACATTGAAGACTTGCAGGAAAAGTTCCTCGACCGGTTGATTTTGCCTCCGGTCCAGTCCTGACCACGAGGCTGCGGGGGATCAGGCAAGGTCGCCAAGATCGGTTTTCCATCCATTTTTTCCCCTTACAGCCCCTTTTATCAATTTTCCTCTCAATTGTTCAATTGAGATTAAATGTTATTTTTGTATTCTTCGTATTATATCCAAGCGTACGGAATAATTATTACCAAATGCGAATTCTTTCCTTAGTACTTCTCACACTTACGGGGCTACTTTCCACCTTGTCCGCTCAGGGCGGCGTAGATATTGCGAATGCACGCGCGAATCCGAAGACCTTTATCTTCGACGATGGTCGCCACACGGTGCACGGCTTTATCTACAAGCAACTCGAAGAGCAGACCAGTTGCTGCGGCAACGACGGCATTTATCTGGAGGTCAAGTTTGACGCCTCCGGGACAGTTACGAGTGCCAAGACTCTGACTGGCAAAAATGAATGCTACAAGAATTCAGTTGTTGACATCGTCAAGATGGTCAAATGGGACGCCACGGGTGTGAGCGGTTCCAAGACGATCTATTTCGAAGTCAAGCCGATCATTCCTTGCTCCGGTTCTCCCGGTGAGAATACCTATCAGGCCATTGCTTCCGCAGTGGGTTCCGGTACGACCCAGGAGTCCTCCACCGTTTCTACTGTCACGGAAGTGGAAGAGGTAGAAGAAGTGGTTGAGGAAGTCGAAGAAGTTGTGGCCGATGTTGTAGAAGAAGAAGTGGAAGAGGTAGAAGAAGTGGTCGAGGAAGTGGAAGAAGTCGTGATGGAAGAAGTTGAAGAAACTCTCGCAGTGGTAGAAGAGGTCGAAGAAGATGTGGTGGAAGAAACCAATTGGGGCGGTGACGATGGCTTCCTGTCCGATGGTGGCGTCTCCAGCACCTCTTCCCAGGAAACTGTGGTCGAAGAGGTTGAGGAAACTCCCATTGTGAGTGAAACCATTTCTTCCCGTCGCAACAATACCAACCCCGCTCCCACGGCCAGCACCGGTCCGGTTTCGATCCCGCCGCAAGCTGACCTCGACTACGTCAGCAAGGGTGAGCGCAGCCCGGCCGAAGAACACAACGAAACGTTCTACAATGGTCCCGGCCAGTCCGTGACGATTCCCCGCTACCAGGACGGCGAGCAGGCCCTCGCGGTACATATCCGCAAGCAGCTCAAGTCCTCCGGCTACTGTGGTCTGGCCCAGGCCGCTTTCGAATTGACCATCAGCCCGTCCGGCGAGGTCATCGAAACCCGCATCCTGGCTGTGAACAACGAAAAGATCAAAGATGTCATTCCTGGCATCGTCCAGATGGTCAAGTTCCAGTCCGCTTCTTACGCCCGGAACTACCGCTCCATCCACCAGTTCAAGGCCTATATCCGCTGCGGCGAAGAGAAGCCCGCGGTTGATTTGGATGCCGTTCCCAACATGATTGAACCTGTCGCGTCCAACTGATCTCAGTTGACGTAGAAGATATTTGGCACCCGTCTGAGACGGGTGCTTTTTTTATTTCCCACCATCATTTTTCGGCTCATTCTTTCATCCCTCCCTTTTTTAACTGTGTTCGTCATATTCCTACACCTCCAAAGCGAGGAATTTTCTATTTTTAGATAGCATCTGGACAAGAGATTCTTTTCCTTACTTGCTGGGAACCTGTCTAATGAGAACAAAAACCCGGTCAAGGCCCAAAAAGCCTTTACGACAAGCCACTTCAGCCGGGTGGTGGCGATCAACCAATTTTGTACAAGTATGAAAAAAATTGCTACTGTTTCCTTCTATTTGCGTTTGCTGTGCCTGGGCGTTGTGATGATGGGGGTCAATGGGCTCATGGCCCAACCATCCGCCAACTTCTCAGCGTCTGAAGTCTACGTCTGTGCCGGTTCATCCGTAGCCTTCACCAACCTCTCCACCGGATCCAACAGTGCCACCTGGTTTGAAAATGGGGTCATATTCTCCACCCAGAACAATCCCAACCGGGTTTTTTCCATTCCCGGAGCCTATACCATCACACTCATCGCCTCCAACGGGGGGCAGGCCGATACCGCTTCGACGCTCTTGCAAGTCGTTCCCGGAGCGAGTTCAGCTTTCAACGTGAATGACCCGAGCTGCTTTGGGTTTACGGATGGTGACATTGATTTGACCGTCACGGGCGGTACCCCCAAGCGCTCGCTCTGTTTTGATGGAGTGAACGATTTTGTGGCTGCAAATGGAGTGGGGCAAGAAAACTTTGGGGGCGGAATGACGATTGAAGCGTGGGTGAAGCCGGATGCGGGGTGGA
Source organism: uncultured bacterium (assembly GCA_963923035.1). Classification (GTDB taxonomy): domain Bacteria; phylum Bacteroidota; class Bacteroidia; order J057; family JADKCL01; genus CAWUKT01. The sequence continues at coordinate 22,296 of CAWUKT010000075.1, read as the reverse complement.
CGAGCGGGGACGGCATGATTGCGGCGGTGAATACCTCTACGGGCGGCAACCAGTTGCTCTTCAGCTACAATACCTCGCTGCAAAAGTTCATCTACTTCGACGGAACGGTGGGCAACCAAATCCAAAATGGCGTCATCGCGCCGCGGGGGCAATGGCACCACGTGGCCATCACCCTCAGTTCGGCCAATGCGGGCCGGATGTATGTAAATGGCACCTTGGTCCGGACCTTTGTCACCGGCACCAGCTGGGTTCCCAACAACAGCTTGTTCAGCCTGGGCCAGGAATACGATGGCCTCAGCACGACTTCGCAGCACTTCTTTGGCTGCATTGGGGATCTGCGCGTTTGGAATACGGCCCTGACCGCCCAAACCATCAACAGCAACTTTACTTCGATCTGTGCCGCCGTTCCTCCGAACCACCCGAATATCAACAGCCTGGTCGCCTATTACAGCTTCAACGAAGGCGTGGGTTCGTTTGTGTTTGATCGTTCGGGAAATGACAACCACGGCACCTACAATGGCAACCAGTGGGGCAGCCCGGCCGATACGGACTACGGCTGCTTCTCAGAAGGAACCGGCTACGTATACAATTGGAACATCGGCGCGTCGACGGAAGACCTCGCCAACCTCGGCTCCGGCACCTACGCCGTCACCTTCACCGATGGCGCCAATTGCACCTTGTCCGACAGCGTCACCCTGACCGATCCGCCGGAAGTGATCTTCACAGTCGCCGCCACCCCTTCGGACACCCTGTGCCTCGGGGATACGGTCGATCTGGTCACCACGGGTTCCTATACCTTCTCGTACAGCCCCAACGGCTCCCTCTCCGACAGCACCGGGGCCACGGTCCAGGCCAACCCCACTGCGACGACCACCTATACGGTCATCGCGTCCGACCTCTCCAACTGTCAGGATACCTCGACCATCGAGCTGGTCGTCAATGCGCTCCCGACGCCCAGTATCAGCGGGGACGATACCCTCTGCGTAGGGGATACCACCACCCTCGTCGCCACCGGCGGCGTGGGATTCCAGTGGAGTACCGGCGATGTGAGCGGCACCATCCAGACTTCACCTGCCGTCGATTCGACCTACCAGGTCCTGGTCACCGACAGCAATGGCTGCCAGGAAACGGCCAGCTACGAAGTCACGGTCAATGCCCTTCCCCTCGTCGCGATTTCTCAGCCTGCCCCGATCTGTGTGGGCGACTCGGCGGACATCACCGCTTCGGGAGGCTCTGCCTACGTGTGGAGCACCAATGATTCCACCGCGACCATTACCGTGGCACCGGCCGCTTCTGCGTCTTACTCTGTGGTCGTGACCGACAGCAATGGCTGCCAAAGTGGGGACAGTGTCAGCCTCCAGGTCAACGATCTGCCCACCATTTCCTTTGGTGGCGACCAGGCCATTTGCCTCGGCGATACGGCTTCCATCAGCGCCAGTGGTGGCGACGATTACAGCTGGAATACCGGCGACTCCACTGCTATGATTATGGTGGCCCCCTCGGTCAGCACCGACTATTCGGTCGCCGTGACCGATTCCAACGGATGTATGGACTCGGATACCGTTTCCCTTGCTGTCAATTCCTTGCCGACAGTCAGCATTGCAGCGGGCGATACGGTCTGCGCGGGAGATACCGCCCAACTGGACGCCAGCGGAGCGGACAGTTACCTGTGGAGCACCGGTGACGCGTCTGCCTCCGTTCAGGTGGCTCCGATGATGACCACGGACTACTTGGTCACAGGAACCGATACGAATGGCTGTGAAGGCAGCGATACGGCTTCGGTGGTGGTGAATGCCCTGCCCAGCCTGAGCTTCTCCGGCGACCAGGGCGTCTGCCCCGGCAGTCCCAATATGATCATGGTGTCCGGCGCCAATTCGTATAGCTGGAACACGGGCGATACGACGGATACCGTCATGAACAATCTCGCGGCGACCTTTACTTATGTGGTGACCGGAACCGACGGCAACGGCTGTTCCGCGACGGATTCTTCCACGGTCGTGGTCTTTGCTCCGCCGGTCGCTCCCACCATCACCCAGGTCGGCGCCAATCTGGTGGCGTCTCCGGGTTATGCCACCTACCAGTGGCTCCTCGCCGGGTCGGCCATTGCCGGCGCAACGGACAGCATCTACCAGCCCACGACCAGCGGCAGCTATTCGGTCGTGGTCACCGATACGAATGGCTGTGAGGCCACCAGCGCGGCGGGCGACATCGTAGGCCAGGCCAATGCGGCTGATCTGGGCGCCCTCTCCATTTACCCGAACCCCAACCAAGGCCAATTCGTCCTGGAAATGGACCTCGCCACCGGACGGAGTCTGGATGTACGGGTGGTCAGCATCGTGGGTCAGGTGCTCTACGAACGGACGCACAACGCGCCCGCGGGTCGCTGGACCACCGAGATTGGCTTGCAAAATGTGGCGCCGGGGGTCTACCTGGTCGAAGTCCGCACAGAGCAAGGCCGCTCGGTCCGCAAGTTGATTGTCGAATAATGTGAAATAAATCGAGTCCCGGTCCGGAAACGGGCCGGGATTTTTTATGCTATGGAATTAAGAATTGATGCCCAATCGACGAGCTTGGGCGAAGACATGCGCTACGTGGTGGATCAATTGCGCCGCGAGAATTTGGAGCGGGCCCGGAGCGTCTGGAAGACGGGGGAGGTGCGGTTGTTCTTGCGGGATGAGGCCGACCAGATTCTGGGCGGGTGTTTTGCCTCGATGAATATGGGGTGGATCCACATTTTGATTTTGTGGGTGGACAAAGCCGCCCGGGGACAAGGCTGGGGGAAGCGATTGATTGAAAAAGCGGAATTGTTGGGACGGGAATTTGATGCGGTCGGGGCCATGGTGGAAACCACTGATTTTCAAGCCCGCCCCTTTTACGAATCCCTGGGCTATACTGTATTTGCCAAATTGGAAGATTGCCCCCCCGAGCACATCACCTATATTCTAAAGAAGCGTTGGATGGAATAATTTTTTATTTTACCGAAAAATCATAACAGCATGAACGACTCCTCTTTCCAAGAATTGCCCCAGGAAAACCGCCGTCCCACCATCATCACGGTCTTTGCGATCCTGACTTTGGTGTACACTGGTTTTTCCCTGATCTCCTACGCATTTGGCGGCCTCCTCTCCAGCAACTCCCAATTCACGCCAGAAGGTTTTGAAACTCCGCTCTGGGAAACCCTGGTTTCAGCGGTATTGGTGCTGGGAAAAGGTGGGGCCGCTTTTATGATCTTGAAGATGCGGAAAATCGGCGTGTACCTCTATACGGTCACCGAGGTCGCTTTGACCTTATTGGGACTGTTGGGTTTGGACCGCTCTTTGCAACTGATGCGGGAGCGCCCCGAATTTGATGAGATGCCGTTCGATATGGGGATGATTACCATTGTCACCTTTGCCTTCATGGCGGTTCTGTCGATTCTGTGGATCGCGGTGTACTTCTCTCAGATCAACAAGATGAAATAGGCGGGCGGGGTTTGTTCGCGGATCGGTCAGGATGGGCCTAAAAAAACAAAGGCGCAAGAAACTTTTCCTGCGACCTTTGTATCTGCTACCGTGCTCTTACTCTTGTATGTCTTGTCCACGTTGGTGGATCGCTTGTTCAAGTAATTGTAGTAACTCGCGCTGGGCGGAGATTGTTTTGTCCCTATTGTACCAATTTTGTACGGTCACAACGAACTCAGAATAGGGGGGGCGCTCCTCCTCAGGGATGGCTTTGTACTCCATGACCATGGCCTGGACTTCGGCGGGGCGGGGGCCCCAACTGCCGAGTACTTCCTGCGTGGCGTCGTCCACGACGAGGACCTTGGGGATGGAGCGGCCGCCGTTGGTGAGGTGGGCGTCCATGAGGTCGAGGTTTTCGTCCCGTAGCACCAATTCCAATTTGAAATTCGGATTCGCGTCGGCGATCAACTGGAACAGGGGGATGTTTTGGGCGGCATCGCCACACCAGGCTTCCGTGAGGATGAGGAAAGTGTAGCTGCGGTCGACACGCTCAACGCTTGCCTGCAATTCCGGGGTCAGCTTTCCTTTCTTGTCCAGGCGGGCCATCCGCTTGTGGTTGAGAAAGGTATAGTGGGCCATGGCCTCGTTTTGGAGGGGCCCGGTGGTTTTGCCTTCGCCGACGAGCCGGTCCATGAGTTCGCGGTACTCAGCGTAGGTGTATTTCTGACGGGTAACGGTGTGGATCATGGTGATACCTCTGTAATTGATGTTGGTACATAGATATACTCGGAACGGGCTCAAAAGTTGTGTTCAAAGTTTGACAAAGTGGAAATTGGGGGAAGGTGAAAAAAAGTGTGGAAAAAAACGGGGAATGGTTATCTTTGCAATCCTTCACCGCGAAGAACTCTGGAGAGGTGCCGGAGCGGTCGAACGGGCTCGCCTGGAAAGCGGGTGTACCCTAACCGGGTACCGAGGGTTCGAATCCCTCCCTCTCCGCAGAAGGGGATTTTTCAATTTCAATTGGGAAATCCTCTCTTTTTTTGCCCTCATTTTCGGGGTCTATGGTGGTGAAAAGGGCGAAAATGCTGTTCAGTCTGGGGGTTCGAAAAATGGTGGAATCGCGTGAAAAATAGAGGTCGTCAGGAAAGACTAATTTCTGCAATCTTTGACGCCTGGAGTAATCACCCGAAATCCACAATTCTGGCAAATTTGAGGCGATTTCAAGGCTTTTGGCAATGTACTTTTGGGGGTTCGAAATCGTAAACTCTGCCTTTGAGATTTCGGCTTCAAGTTTGATTTTCTCTGCTTCAAGTTCAGGCATGAATTCATCATAGATTTCCTTGTCCATCGTTTGCATGAACAATGCTTTGCGCGCTTTCTTGATCTTCACGTTGACCTCTGTTAGCTCCGCTTCTACCTCTGATAGTCGCTCTCGGTTATCAGCATTGAGACGCGCAAAGGTTTCTTCCATCTTGGCTTTAGCTACATCAATCAGCGCTCGATTGAGTTCTAAATGTTGCAGTACGGAGATAAACGCCTCGTGTACTGGTTCTGTACTTGCATTCAGTTTACAGCCTTTCGTCCTGCATTTATAGTAATGATACGGTTTAGCATAGGTATATACAGCCGTTCTATCCTCTGTCTTGAGCTTCTTTGACTTCTTGGTTCTCGAATAGGAGGTTAGATATTCTCCACAGCAAGAGCAGCGCAGAAAGCGTTTTAGCGGGGCATGGGGAAACTCTTTGCCGTGTACTTTTCCTGCTTTGGGAGAGTCTTGCAAGATGCCGTTCACTTTCAAAAACACTTCCTTCGAAACCAACTTTTCTTGTTTTCCCTTTACGACCTTTCCTTCTAAACTGGCATGTACGATCATTCCAGCATAGAACGGATTCTTGAATATTTTAGAGAGCTTTTGCGGGTACATCTTGGTAAGTCCAAGGTCTTTGAGCCGCTTTACAATTTCAGTCGTTTGAAGGCCATTTTTAGCCTTCCAATGAAAGGCTTTTCGCAGCTTCTTCCCCACTTCATTTACCACTAATTTTCGTTCTCCATTTACCCAATAGGAATCATAGCCATACGGAGCATGACATGTCCAATTTCCTGCTTCAAGACTGGCTTTTCTGCCTGCTACCATGCGTTGTGTCCGAATTTGGTTTTCGTACTGTGAGAAGCTGAAAAAGATGTTTCGTTGCAAATCACCAGTTGGCGAAAACGAATCGGTTGGTTGTGTGACTGACTCAATGATGATATTTGACTTCTTGAGTTCAGAAGCGATGTACATGGCATTGGCTCCGGTACGTGAAAAGCGGTCAAAGTTGTACACTACGATACGATGCACCCCCACTTTTGACGAACGGGCATATTTCAACATGCGGTTGAACTCCTTACGCTCGTCTTGCTTGGCAGATTCATACGTCCCACCAAAGAATTTCAATACCTGATAGCCTTGTCTTTCGGCGTGGTTAGTACACTCAGCAAGCTGTAATTCAAGGCTGTATTTACTCTGATCCTTGCTGGAAATGCGGGTATAGATCACGCAGTTATAACCGCATTCAGGGACAACGGTCGCTGCCCCTTTTCCAAATTGTTCAAATCCTTTCATGGCTCAGTCTTTTTCTTTTGTGATTTTTGGAAATATTCGAAAGTGAGGACTGCCAATAACTCTAAGGAATCAATGATTTGTTGGGCTTCCTTATCGCTTAGTCCTTCATATTCCTTTATTGATTTGATGTCTTCAATGGATATTGATTTTCCATGACGCTTTGTGCGTTTCATCTGGTGGCAGATTTTGGCACATACTTCGTTTGTAACGATAGTTTTACCGCTTTGCCGATGCCCCGTTTATTACGGTAGCTGGAAGAATATTATATTTAAAGATGTTATTCTAAAATACGATTTTTTCTTTGCAAATCCTTGTCAAAAAGGCTCATTTTTCGTGATTTAGGGCGATTTTCAGTGTTCGTTTCACTGCTATGATGTTGCCGTTTTCCTGCACAAATTCGATGCGCTGGAAGTCACCATCGCCCATAATTTCCCGAAGCCTCGTTTTGCCCGAAAGATGCTCGGTTGCCTCGATGCGACTCAAAATGTTATCACGATACAGTAATCGGACTTCGTGAAACGATCCTTGGCGAAGGAGCATTATGAGTCTTTTTTCCGATTTGGAAAGGGAACCCAGATTGGGCGATATTTTCTCATTGTCATTCACGAGGTGGTCGCAAATCGTTTTCTATGAAGAATGTTATAGAACTCGGAGAGGGAAATCATACTTAAAGTATTGGTATTCAATAAAAACTCGGTTGATGCTTAGAACGTATTGATCAACCCCTTATTCAACCTATTGATCAACCTGAAAAGCGTTCAATAACAATGCTCTCCGAGGTTTTGAAAATCCATTTTTAAAGCTGGTCATCCACATTTTTAGATGAGCATCCCGTAGTCCGAACCGTGAAAACTTTTCCATGAATGTCCTCTGAAAAATGGAAAGGCATCAAGCCGATCAAAAGTGGAAAATTTGAAAAATGCGAGTGCTTGCAGATGTTTCGAAAGAGAACGCATTGATTCAATTCTTCGATCTGAATTGGTGATCGTGAGCACCTGAAAGCCATCTGCTGAAGTTTCCGGTAAATGCTCTTTCCATCCCCTGTATGGATCAACGAGAAGTCTTTCGTACCGCTGGAATTTGTCGAGGATGCTTTGTCCCTTTTCATGCTTTTTTCCCATTCCCACGGTTTCACTACCAGTATCAATTTCAACAACAAATACGGCTTGGGACTGCGTGACCTGGCTTTCCAGAACAAATACCATGTCAGGTGTAATCTTGATGCTGTGGTCTTGGGAAAACAAGGTAGTAATGACAGTTTCACCAAAAGTCCGTTTGACCCTCTCATCTTCACGCGCCAAATAATTGAGGTTGATTGGTAACTGTTCAAGCTCAGATGATATTTGAATATGAGTATCAATGATCTTCTTCCGATGCCAGAGGAAAGAGTTTGATCGTGGCTTGCAGCTTACTTTTCGATAGCCCAACTCGAACAAAGTAGTTTTCTGTTCCTCTGCCAACAACCTCCCTCCACGCTCAGTAAGGAACACCAGATTCCCCAAGTTGTGATGAAATGTTCGGGGTGTGTATTCCATGGAAATCAATCGAAGCTGATTGAGTTTTCGAAGTACCTTCGAACAAGCTTGATCGGTCTTTCCTTGAAAAAAAGCCTGCTTGATCTGTGACTGAAAGCAGTATCGAAATTTCAAGAGAAATGCAAGAATCGCCATATCTCGATCTGATAAATACATAGTTATAGCATTGGTGGGGTTAGAGATGGAAGGGACTGTGAAGAAACCGGAGTAGTTGCCGATAAGGTTACTTGAGAAATTGGTTGGTAGTATCTGGCAATCTGTTCTCTCTCAATGTCCTTCCATATATCATCATGCATGTAGTAGGGATGATCGGAAACGGGACTGTTGGAGTCAACAACAAGCATACTCGGAGCCCGATAGACAATCGGCTTTCGTTGTCCCGTTTGAAGCAAAAAAGTACCAGCCGTGAGCAGTGGTTTTACTTCTTTCGCATCCACACCCATTTCGTCAGCGAACTGCTTTAAATCCTTTTTCGTTGAATGTCCAATGACACGTACAGCCGAAGAAAGCGCGGCATCCCGGAGTCGCTTGAGTCCATCGCCTTGAAACTGCCCAAGGCGTTGTGTCAGAAGGTGGAAGAAAACCCCATATTTTCGGGATTCATCGAGATATTTAGCAATGGAACTGGTGGCGTACAAGCTACATTCGTCAGCAATGACGGTCACCGGCAGACGGAAGGAACATTCAGCCCGACGCAGTGAAAAGTCTCCAATCATAGAAAGGATCATCGCCCCAATGATTCGTACTCCATCTTTCCCGTACACCGACTGAGAAAGATCAAATACGATCACCTTGTTTGAATTGAGCATCTTGGAGAAATCAATGCTGGAAGATTTTGCCCCGAGGAACTGGCGAACCGCAAATGAATCGAAAACATCATTGAGCCTCCCCAAAACCGAGTAGAGCGTTACATCCAACTTTGGGTCTGGATAGACATTTTCAAACCATTCCCGAACATTGGGTAAACTATGGCTCCCGGCCATTTCCAAAAACTTGGAACGATTACTTGGAGTAGCTAACTCCATGAGGTCTAAAAGACATGGATTGGGTTGTTCCAAAAGCAACCAGAAGGCATGTTTCAAGAGAGATTTTTGATGGTGGGTAAAACTATCTCGAAAGAGGGCTTCGAAAGCAGTCGTCAGTTCCTGGACTTTTACACTTAATCGACGATACCGTTTGTGCGGTGGAAGGTTGTGGAAATTATGTTCCAACGGGTTGAGGCTAACCGAATAGCCGCTATCAAGATATTTTCCTGATACATAGACGAGCTTTTCAGGGTTTCGCTGGAAATGCTTGAACCGGGAAATCTCTGAGGCTAAATCACCATGACCGTCAACCAATACAATGCTTCCTTGACCACCTTCTGCAAGTTCTACATGAACCGCGAGCTTAACTGATTCTGACTTTCCACTGCCAGATTGTCCAACAATAATTGCATGGGCATATTTGGAAAATTTTGGATAGACTTTTCGATACCTCCAATTAAAGAAAACCGTTTGCAGAAGTTTCAATTTGAAACGATGATTGACAAACCGAAAGGCTTTTATCTTCGACTTTCCGTTTGAGCTTCTTTGCTGATTCCATCGAAACCAAAGCACAAAAAAGATAGCCGCTGAGAATCCAGTGTAGAGCGAACCCGATATTTTGGAAAATACAAGGCCGAGGATGACGGTAAGAACAAGGGGAGCGAGAGTTTCACCAGTTGTCATGTTACATTCAGTTTGAGATCCTACATGGGTATTAGAGCAATGGCAAGAGTTTAATTTTTCCTTAATCACATCAGGCTTCGGAGCCAATCGACGATTCGATTCGCGTAGTGGTAGCAGAATTCCCAATACAGTTTCAGGTTAGCAATGGTGATGATTCTAAATTTTATTAGAACCACCAGCGGGACAGCCAGATAAAAGGCGAAGCCGTAGGAGATCGGGAGAATTGAAGCAAGGATTTCGGTGACGAATAGGATAATGATACCCCATTTGATAATCATGGATTGCATAGGAAAAGGATTTTGAAGTGATAGGAATTAGAGGCCAATAACCACCGTGGCATTGGCTTGCTCGAAGAGCTGTTGGAAGAATTGCAAAGCGTAAAAACTCTGCTCTTTGAATTGTTGGTTCGGAATTGGGATAAGGTGGATTTTCCAGCCTGATAAGTCCGGGAGCTTCCTTGCTCTCACAAAGGTTTCAGTTTGCTTTTGAAAATCTTGTTCGACCAATTCATAGAAATTGGCAAGCTGAGAGTTTTCCAAAAAGTCGGAAGCAACAATTACAGTACGGCTTTGTTCTCCGGTTTCGGAATGAGCGATTCTTTCCAGTTGGTTACAAAGAGGCAGATAGATGCTGGTGCCTTGGCTCCCTTCTTGTCTACTCCCGCAAACATTTTGAAGGTCATACCCGAGCTTGCTAGCAAAACTCCTGACATCTGCCTTGCGTTTGTAGGGGTTCGCTCCCAAGGATTGAGCTTGCAGTGTGATCTTCGTTTTGCCTTCATAGGAAGCATCAGAAAGTGGAAACATTTCAATCGTTATTGCACCTGTAAACGTCTCAGATGTATCAATACCAGCAGCAAGCAATAAGTCGCGAGCGTTGAAGTAATCCGTTACCTCTGTATCAGGTTCCGAGCAGTCGCAGAAGACCCCAACATATCCGTTTTCTTGATCACATCCAGTAAGGATAATTGCCAGTAGAACAAGAATGAATAGGCGGAAAATGGGAATATTTGACACCTCCGTTCCCTGTTGCATTTTTTGTTTACCAGACTTGCTTAACCGCTGAAGATGAAAGCGAACGTTTGCTTCCTGCCGTGCGTTTTCCGTTAGCTCAGATTCAGCCGCAATTATGGTTTCGAACTGTTCTAAGCGAAGTTTTGCTAACTCCAATTCTTGCTGCAACTGTTTTTCATGGCGATCTAGTTGCTCTAACTTTTCCTCGTAATTGGCGTTCGCATTTTCCCGGTCTGCTTTGGCTTGAAGGCGCAATGTTTCTTGCAATTGCTCTAATTCTGCAAGCTCGGTTTGCAACTTTTGAACCTTGGAAAATTTGTCCTGGACAACGGCTATTTCACGGTGACGACGCAGCGAAAAATACTTGGTGACGAAGGCTATCAAGGGGAAAACTACGGCCAGCAGTGATACACCTACCTGTAATGCCATAGATTGGTTGGCCATATCGGATTGCTGGAAGATGGCAAACCTCAGCATTGCAAATAGGATCAAGACCACCAGACAAGCCATTACCGCCAATATGAGCACCCCAATATCCTGCAACTTCCACCAGATGTTTTCATTTACTTTGTGATAATTCCATTTCGTTGCAGCATATCGAGCTATGAGAGAGGGAACCACAATAATGGTGATGATATTCCCGGTCACCATGCCAACCGCTTCAAAGATATTTTGGCCAGTAGCAAGAAGCCATGCCCACACCATCACTAAAGCGTCACAGCCATACAAGGCAGCATGGATGACAAAAATGCCTAAGCGGGAACGTTTGATTTTGCTGACCGGATACCCTGATTCGAAACCGGCCATTGATTTGGCTTGGGATAGTTCTGTTTCACTGACCTTTAACGCACTCTGTACGGTTTCAAGCCTCTTGGAAATCTTCGATTGCTGGTGCTCATGCTCAGTATCAAGGTCGGCTAGTTCTTCATCTCGATTCTTCTTGGCCTTCGCAATCAGTTTGGTTTTTTCTTCTTGAAACGTTTCAAGGTTGGTTCGTGCCTTGGCATCCCTAGTTTTAAGCTCTAGCACCGTTGGAGCCTGTAATTTATTCTGAAAGGTGATGACCCGATCAAACCGAACCTTGATCAGTTTTTTGGCTAGCACTTGCCATTTATCAGCTAAAGCCAATTTCACATTTGAACGACTTAATCTTCGTGCATAGAGCTTGGCTGACCACCGGAGCCGATGAAGCAAGCTAGATGTTTCCTGTAGGTCGAATTCTGGCCACGGTTTCGAATTGCGTTTATCACGCCCAAAAGTGTCTAGTAAGGTTTCAAAAAGATACATATTCCTTCTTTTTATGCTTGAAACATTGATTAAGGCCGTTCCCATCAGGACATGGAATTCCCGTTCGCCGTTTTGATTGCGAATTCGAATAATTGCCTATGCCGTTACTTTCAGTTTCGGCCTGAGATATGGCTAGGTTGGATCGACAATAGATAAACCGGAATAACCGTCTATTGACGAAAAATCCACTTTGTAGTACAATTTATTTTGGTCGTTCAGTTGTTACCTGAACTTCAAGTGCCTAACGTGCGTCAACACGTTAGCGTGCGGCCTTCGAAATTTACTTCGAAGGTTTTTTTCCTGCCTTCGAATTCCATCAGACCACGCCGATTTCGCGGGCAATATGAAAAACAGTAATACTGAATCCTAACTTCCGCGATGGTTCTTTTTAGGTTTTTTATTGGTGCAAAATCAGCCAGTATTACTTGCTCTTGTTCAATCTTTGGTACAAAGTCATGTACATAGACAAAACATAATTCAACCCGTATTTCTGGTAAATCGTTTTGTATATTTAGTCATGGAACCTCATAGCCCATCGGCGAAAAACATTCAAGTTAGTATTGATAAGGCAGCTATTGTTTGGCTTCCAATCGTGGAAAAAATTGAACTATTTCGAGTTGATTGGGGCGTCCCTCAAAACTGGAAGAGTAGCAGCAATCCGAAATTCTGGAAAATATTAGCTGGAAAATTAAATATTTTGGTCGATCATTTCCTCGAACCAGTTCCAGAAAACCAAAACTCAACACCAGCAATAGAAGGCATCTTAAATGGATCGGTTATCAGTCGAATAACGACCGTGAGCCGCGAAGTTAAACCATTTTGGATTCCTCATTCAAACCTCCAGACGATACAGAAATGGAGCAAGGGAAACAAGATCAACCGCACCGTTCACAAACAAACATGGGTCATCCTTGAATTTCTTTCCACTATCGACCTTGAAGTATGGCAGAAGGTTTTTGGCGAAACGAAGTCTCATACTGATCAAGCGACCAAACTATCCGAAACACCTCGATTCCAACCCGGCAACGTATCTTCTTTTCTTTATGGTATTCCTTTTTTAGGCAAGGGCTTTCGGACGGTTCATCAATTCTTTTTAAGGTATTTTTCATTTACATACGGAAAGATCGTCTCTAAGGGAATTTTCAAGAGATTACCACTAGGCTGGGCGATTCTGTTTCTCTTGATGTTCTTCCATGCTGGAATATCAGTCAGTATTTCCCTTTTCGTCGTATGGCCGATTCTGCATGGCCCAGCAGAAGACAATCAATTCTTGATTCGCGAAGCAAAACGGAACCTCCCATTGTATCATTGCTATTTTGAAGAAAATGAAAGCCCCTCAATTGACGACCCCTTATATCAGCAATACATGAACCTAGCATCAAAAATTGTAATAAACTGGGAAAAACAAGCTCGATTCGATTACGATAATCATAGTTTCTTTATCAAAGCTTTGACTAAGAGCATGAGAGACTTTGATGAGTTTTACTATGATGAGCGTATCAAGATGTACGGGAATTCACCAGTAATTCGGAATTACATTCACTCTCCCAACGTTTGGAACAATCTAAGTAGCAGGCTAAAAAACGATTTTGCAGATTCATTTTGATTTTCGACGTTTCTCCTTCGTCTGTTCTGGAATATCAGGTACAGCATCAAATCCAGCAAAAAATTCCTCTAGGCTTATTTGATGGATCGAAAGGAGTTCCAGCAGTGCATTCAAAGTCATGTTGGCAGCACCAGATTCGTGCTTGAAGTAACTTACGCGGGGTAAATGATACTCTAGTGCAAAGCTTTCGTGACTCGTAAACCCTTTTTCTTTCCTGAGCTTCCTAAGTTTTTGTCCAATCTTCTTTTTGATTTCGGTATCTGATTGCATCCCGAAATCTTGGCAATATTACATTTTTCGATTACGCATTAAAATGCAACATATTTAAATATAATTTTTATCTTGGTTCTGAATCCAATTTTTCAGGCAAGATGAATACTCGAAACACACTGTTCATATTACTGCTATTTGTAGTCACTGCTTGTAGCAAAAACCTCACTCAAGATAAAGCCGAAGAACTCGTAATCTCCCACTTTCCCTATACCGTTACAGGGGTATTTCATGGACAAGAGGATTATTACAGCGAAAGGAAATGGAAGGCGTGGCAAAGCCAATATATCGTTGGCCTCAATGAGGGTGTGATTGAAATGTCACAATTCAAATCGACCGAGGGAATCGTTTCCAAGTACAACGTCACTAAAATTCTCGTTTACATTCCAAATGGTGCCAAATACACTGATCACACACGAACACAAAAAAGAATAGGAAGATTCAAAAATGCAGAAACTTACTACGTAGATGCTGGCACCTTAGAATTCAAGAAAATCACGAGGGTGTTTCAGGAAGAAGGATCAAACAAGGCAGAGATAGAATGCGAGTTATTCTATTCTGTAACCCCATTCAATCACCTCATTTCCCAATATGAAAATGTGTCTCCCTTTGAGAATGAAGCAATCGAAAACGATCTACGCAGCCAGTATGTCATCCGACATGAGTTTGCCAAGCAAGCAACTGGAAAAGAGGTTACAATAAAACTCACAGCCAAAAAGTACGAATCCGGTTGGCAGTTGGATATTTAATCAAAGTTTATTCAAACGTTCACTTGAAGGGCTTCCAAACCTCTGCTAAAGTAGCTGGCGCTGGTGAACATTATTTCACCAACAAGACCTTAGCTAGCAATCCGGATCACGCGGCTACGAGCTGCCAACCACCATTTATAGGATTTAACAATTTCCGATGTAGAAAAGCAGATCATACTTCTTTCAAAAGAAGACCAAAAACACTTCGAATCATTCAAGCGACTGTTTATCGGACAAGGACATACAGAGGAAGAAATCATGGAATTATACGAATCAGTACATATAGTGACCTCTCAGTTTATCCGAGCCTATTTCGACCGATTTAACAGCCAAACTTGAAGCCAGAACCGCGAAGGGAGTATAATGCTCCCTTCGCTTTTTATTTCTCTAACAAAACTCCGTGTTTGAAACAGAAAACTATACAAAGTGCGTCTTATACAGGCGTGTATCTGATCCGAAACAAATCAAGTTCGGGAATGGCCTTAAAGGCCAAAAACAGAACTCCCTTGCCTACATAAAGGCTAATGGTTGGGAACTGGAAAAGACGTTCACTGAAAAAGGTCTTACGGCTGGGAACGACTTTCGAAACAGACCGGAAATCCTAAGTCTTTTGAAGTACCTCGATGATCATTCAAAGACAAATTACATCGTCGTGGTTGATGATATTAGCCGATGGGCGAGGCACACAAAATTTCACTTGGAACTGCGGGAAGAATTAAGAAAGCGAAAAGCATTTCTGGCTTCTCCGTCTCTGCCGTTCATCCTGGACGATTCCCCTGAGAGTAGATACTTTGAGACTTGCCTTGCTGCTCAAGCGCAATGCGAATTGGAACGTAAC
Source organism: uncultured bacterium (assembly GCA_963923035.1). Classification (GTDB taxonomy): domain Bacteria; phylum Bacteroidota; class Bacteroidia; order J057; family JADKCL01; genus CAWUKT01. The sequence continues at coordinate 7,247 of CAWUKT010000075.1, read as the reverse complement.
AAACGTCGATCTCATACAAGAATGAGGGCTAGGCTTGAAATGGGCTATTGGACTTTCCCCGCCCCGGTAGGCTACTCTTTCAAGACGATCCGAAATGATGGTAGATGCCTTTTCCCAAATGAAGATGCAAAGATCATCAAACAGGCTTTGGAAAGATACGCAGATGGAAGACTACTGCTTAAAACCGATGTTCTGAATTTTCTGATTGAAAAGGGCTTTTCTGGCGGAGTTGCCAAAATCAGTACCGTTACTCGCATCCTGAAAAACGTTATGTATACCGGATATATCGAATATCCGAAGTGGAAAATTTCGCTAAGGCGAGGGAATCACAAAGCCTTAGTCACGATGTCCACTTACCAAAAAATCCAAAGGAAACTTGAACAGAAATCATCAGGGTACAGGAAAACGGACGATGACAATTTTCCCTTACGGCGGAAGTTCAATTGTGCCATTTGTGGGAAAACTATGGTTGGCTCCTTCTTCAAAGGGAAAACAAAAAAGCACCCGTTTTATACTTGCCGGAACTCACAGTGTACAGCCAAACCAAAATACATCAAAAAGGCAGTCCTTGAAGCTGAATATGAAAATCTACTTGAAAAAGTACGCCCAACAAATCAATTGCTCAAAGCTTTTGAATTGGAGGCCCGAAGGCAATGGAAAGAATTCAATGCGGATCACGAACGCCTAGCCACCAGAAAAAAGAAAGAGCTTGCCAAACTCAACGGTCAAATAGATCAGGTCGTTGACAAGATCGTTTCCACCACGAACAAAAGCCTCCAAACGAAACTCGAACTCCGACTTTGTGAACTGGAAAATCAGGTAGCCCTATTATAAGGTGAACGAAAAAGGCAGTTCTGGCCCAAGTTTCGAGGAATGTTTGAAGTCATTTTTAGACTTCGCAAATTCTCCGGTTGAACACCTGAGAATTGCAGACCTACAAACGAAAAACACCCTTCACAACATGATATTCTCCGAAAGGCTGGAATACAGTTTTGAGGGGGGATGTCGAACACCCAAAATTTCGCCTCATTTCAGGATTGTAGAGGAATTTGGTGATAGCGATTCTCTTATGGAGCACATAGCGAAAAAAATGGTGAACACCTCCAAGAAATATAGTCGAACACCAAACATCCCCACTGATAAAAACCATACTGCCGATTTAAAGCACGGTGATTCTCATATGGAGCCCGTAGCGAAAAAAAAGGTGAACCCTGAAAAAGTAGAAGAATTATATCGAATCCTTTGCGATTGGCAAACGGTTTTGAAAAACATATCGTTAAACTAAAGAAATATGAACATGCTTGAAGCCCATGAAAAAAAGATGTTATTTTGTGTAATTGCCTTGCGGTGGTTTTTTCCTGTGGAACAATTCTTGCAGAGGAAACAATATGAAACAAAGGCAAAAGCATTTACTAACGCTATGAACCTAAATAGACACTTTTTTAGAACGATTGGCCTGTTTTCAATAATCTGGCTCAGTAGCCTTGTGGCCTTCGGTCAATCGGGTAACGTATTGACCAACACTGGCGGTAGTGGTTGGAATAAGCGAATCCTTGATACAGGTGCTTTCAGCACCACAAAAATTAACCAAAAGACCTTGCTGGTCAAATTCAAAACGGGAACCACCGTAAACATTTCAAAGGACGTTTCGGGAATCGTTTATACAGGTATTCCAGCGGTGGACATTTTGAATGAACAATACCAGTGTACCTATATTAAAAAGGACTACAAGGGCGTAACCCCAAAAATGAATTGGGACAACGAACTTTCCCATACCTTCCGATTCGCGGATGAAATTGATATTCCAACCGCCATAAGTGATTACTTGGCAACTGGATATTTTGAGCATGTTCTAAAAGATCAGCAAATAGATATTTCCTTTGAACACCTGAACAAGACGACCATTGTTCCCAATGATACTTACTTTGCCGACCAATGGGCATTGGAAAATGATTCAGTGACCGCCGTAACTAATTTTGGCGTTCCTGCCGTTGTCGATGCTGATATTGATATGGCCGATGCCTGGAATTGCGAACAAGGAGATACAAACGTGGTGGTGGCTGTTATGGGAACTGGAATTCTCCTGACCCATCCTGAGTTTTTGGGGCGAATTTGGACAAACCATGACGAGATCCCGAACGACAATACTGACAACGACGGAAACGGATTTGACGATGATGTAAATGGCTGGGATTTCTTCGATACCGACAACGACCCAACCGACACGGACGGGCATGAAACAAGTATGGCTTCGATCATCGGGGCCAATGGTAATAACAATGATGGAATTGCGGGTATAGACTGGAATTGTAGATTAATGCCTGTTCGGATAGCAGATGAATCGACAACGCTGTCAGCTTCCATCCTTCGGGATGGAATTATCTATGCCACGGAAAACGGCGCGGACGTTATCAACTTTTCCGCCAGCTACCCACAGAATGACACCACGATTAGAAATGCAATCTACTATGCCTATACCAATGACATAGTTTTTACGGCAGCAATCGGGAACTCAAATGCAAATATTGATTTCTACCCTGCCGCCTACGATGATAGCGTAGGTGTGTTGGCAGTAGGAGCAACGGGAGCCGATGACAAAAGAGTTGTAATCAATGCTTCGGCGGGAAGTACCTATTCAAATAACATTGATGTTGTGGCCCCAGGTGACAACATTATTTCCCTCGACCATCAATTGAATATCATTACGAACGGCGGAACCTCTGAGGCTACGGCCCATGTTTCAGGTCTTGCGGCACTTCTCAAGGCTCAAGACACAACCCGAACGGCAGATACGATCATAGCGATTATCAAGGCCACGGCAGAAGATCAGGTAGGCAGACCAACCGAGGATACCCAAGGTTTTGACATCTACCACGGCCACGGACGAATCAATGCGGAACGGGCTTTGTGCAGTCCGAATTCCATTGGAGAGAGTCAGTATATCAAAGCCAACATTGATCTTTTCCCGAATCCAACAAGTGGTACCGTAACGGCATATATACACGACATCCAAGCAAGGGATATTTCCATTAGGGTCTTTGATGTTCAGGGGCGTTTAGTGGATTCACAGGAGGAAAGGAGAAAGCAACAAATAGAAATCCATTTTCCGAATGATAGCGGAATGTACCTCGTTGAAATTATCGTCAATGGGATGTATCGAACATCAGAGAAAATTCTAAAACAGTCTGGAAAATGAAACCAATAAAGGACTTGTTATTGAAAAATCGAAAGCTAGTCCTCGGTATGGAATCTTCGATTGCGAAAGAGATTGATTCGGACAAAGGAAGAGTTCTTCTTTCGGATAAGGGATATAGAAAGGAGTTAGATCAGTTCCTAAATCGGATCCGGCATATCAAGAATGGGTTATCTGAAAAGGAATCTTTGATTCACCAAAAACTTGATTCAATATCCTTGACTTTGAACACAAGGAAGAGAATCATTGACAAATTTTTCGAAGGAGAAAATGGAGATCACCTTAATCCTAGAGTTCTAATAGGTTTTGATAAGGAAATAGAGAAAAAGTGGAGTTTTCTAGTAAACTCAATGCTTGAATATAATCGTTTGATTGAGGCATTATCAGGAATTCGTAGAATACCCGATAATGTTTCATTGAATAGAAAATTACCACAAGAGAAAAAAATGGCTTTTAATTTCCTTAACCGATTGATTTACCCATCTCAAATTGATACAACATCCTATAGTATTGACGAATTGCTATAGGTAAGCCATATTTCTTTGAAGGTCGAGAAAATATCAACTGAAAAGGTAATCTTTGAATACTATTGCATTTTCTCCGAATGCTTTTAAGAAGCATTTAGTAAAACTTAGTCCATAAAATTCAAAGAAACTGTAAGAATGAGGAAAAATGATGTTCTTCTTTCTAAATTGCTTTTTGAACATCAAAAAAATGTTGCATCTCTAGTACCCGAATCTATGGATTTCATCGCCGAAGGCATTAATAAAGGAATCATTTCTTTTGATGAGGAACAAAAGAATATCACTTACCAAGTTAAGAACCCTAAGAAGCGTAGATACACCGATCCAGAGGAAAAAGTACAAGCTTTGACCTTTTGTATCCTTGTTTTAGAATACAGTTATCCTCCAAACCGAATAACCATCAACGAGACAGTAACGATGGGAGCCTCGAAAAAGGAGGCAGACATCATCGTTTATAATGACGATGAGCTTACCCAGCCATATATAGTTGTGGAGTGCAAGAAGAAAGAAGTTTCTGAAGCAGAATTTAAACAAGCGGTCAATCAAGCCTTTGCCTATGCTCATGCTTTAGCTGGGACAACCAAGTATATTTGGATCACTAAAGGTGACAAAGATGAATATTATAAGTTTGACAAGGAAACAAACAAGAAAGAAGAAGAAGCAGATATTCCCCACTTCGGGCAAGTTGAAACCCCACCATTTAAGTACGTAAAGGGTGGGGCTTGGATTTCACCAAAGGGAAAAACGTTTCATTTGTCAGATCTTGAAACCATTGAAGAGGGGGATCTAATTAGGGTATTCAAACAAGCCCATGATGCACTTTGGGCCGGAGGAGAGCTGAATCCATCTCAAGCCTTCGATGAACTAGACAAGCTAATATTTTGCAAAATTTGGGATGAAAAAAATACCGACAAGAAACAGCCATATAAATTTCAGATTTATCGAAATGAAACTGCTCAACAACTCGTAAAAAGAATAGAAAAATTATACGATGAGGGGAAAAGAAAAGACCCCGAGGTATTTAAGAAACCGATTGATCTTACGCCAAAGCGGATTCAAACGGTCATCCGGTATTTGCAGAAGATCAACCTAAATAAAACCGATCTCGATAGTAAGGGGCGAGCATTTGAAACTTTCCTGGGGACGTATTTTAGAGGGGAATTTGGCCAGTATTTCACCCCTCGTCCAGTTGTGAAGATGATGATTGACGCTTTGCCTATTACGGCGGATGCAAGAGTTCTGGACACAAGTTGCGGAAGTGGTGGGTTTCTACTTTATGCATTGGATAAGGTTCGAAATCAGGCAAACGACAAATATGACAAAACCGATCCTGAAGAAGCTGTGGATCACTATACCCACTGGCATGATTTTGCCGAAAAAAGGTTGTTTGGAATCGAGATTAATGAATCCATCGCCCGGGTTGCTAAAATGAATATGATAATTCATGATGATGGCCACACCAATGTAATTGCATTCGATGGATTATACCCTATCGAATATATCCAAGAGCGAACTGGAAATAAGGGGTTTGCCCCTAACTCCTTTGACTTTATTGTAACCAATCCCCCATTTGGTTCTATCGTTAAACAATCGGAAAAATCCTACATGCAGGTGAACCGGGGGACAGCTCCCTATTATGATTTTGCGTTAAAGGAGGTGAACTGGATCAATGCAGCAGCCAGGGGTAAACACCTAGTTAAGGGGCGGGAGAATCAAAGTACTGAGGTGCTTTTCATTGAGCAATGCCACAAGTTTTTAAAGGAAGGCGGCTACCTGGCAGTTGTAATTCCTGATGGAATTTTAACCAATAGCAGTATGCAATATGTGCGGGATGATATTGAACGAAAGTTTCGAATCATTTCTGTTGTGTCTCTTCCCCAAACAACTTTTTCTCATACAGGAGCCGGGGTGAAAAGTAGTGTCCTCTTCCTGAAGAAGCATCTTCAGTCCGAAACCGAGAAAATCAAACGTATTCAAGATGAGATAAAAGAAGAGCTTGCCACGGAGGTTAAACTTAAAGAGACATATAATCTATGGACAAAAGAAAAAAGGGAGGCACTCAAACCCTATTTGAAGCAAAAGGACGCTGAAAGTACTTCTAAGAGAAATGAAATAAATGATTCATTTAAGGAAAAATGGAATACCCTATTCGAAGAAATAGTTGATAATTACCAGTTTCAGAAAAAAGAAAGGTTAGAAAACTACCCAATCTTGATGGCCATAGCGGATGACATTGGTTACGATGCCTCTGGAAAAAATATTTCAAAAGATGATCTTCCCGAAATCACGTCCGAATTAAAGCGGTTCATTGAACAAATAGAGAAAGGAGAACCCTCGGCAAATTTTTGCTAGCCCCCTCATCACCCGCCATTGAAAATGGCAATATTTTTTTGGTTTTGAGGGGGGATATTGATGAAAGGCTTGATGCCATTTACAACAGTGCATTTACAAACCTTGCCATGGTAACCCAGACAACTTTTCAAGTGGTTAAATTGGCATCATTGTGTTTTATGCAAAGGGGAAAATTCTCATTTAGACCTAGAAACGACCCAAGGTTTTATGGAGGAGAATACCCCTTTATTCAAACAGGTGATATTGTCAAGGCAAATGAGTCGTTTGATCAAATCTCTTACTCTCAAACGCTTAACGATTTAGGGCTTTCGGTCAGTAAATTATTTGACTTCAAGACAATTTTGATAACAATTGCAGCGAATATCGGAGATACTGCCATTCTCGATTATCCCGCATGCTTTCCTGATAGCATTGTAGCGTTAACTCCAAAATCCTCAAATCTTGAAATAGAGTATCTGAATATATACTTTAAATACATTAAGAAATACCTTTCTGAGATTGCTCCTCAATCTGCTCAGAAAAACATAAATCTCCAGCAACTCGCCCCTACCCCAATAATTGTTCCCCCAAAAGAAATTCAATTTAGGATCATCTCAATTTTCCAGAAGGCTTATTCCCTGGGAAAGGAAAAGCGGCTTCAAGCAAGCAGCTTAATCAATAGCATTGAAGTCACTGTTCAGAAGAAACTTGATATTGAAAAAACGATTGGAAGTGATCGAAAAAAAGTGTTTCGCATTTGTTCGAAATCCTTATTCGATAGATTGGATCCGAGCCCATATCAAAGCAATTTTTTCTTTCACTCCTCTCATTGGAGGAATGTGAAGTTGTCAAGTATTGCTTGGATTGATCCAAGAACAGATTTGTTACAATTTGAGGAAGACGCTGAAATTTCGTTTGTTCCAATGGAAGCCATTGATGAGTCACGTGGGGAAGTCACAAAGAAATATATGAAAAGTGTTGGAGGATCGAAAGGCTATACCAAGTTCAAAGAAAATGACCTCCTTTGGGCGAAAATTACTCCGTGTATGCAAAATGGAAAGTCAGCAATTGCCAGGGGTTTGGTTAATGGCCATGGGTTTGGGTCAACAGAGTTTTTTGTAATTCGACCAAGGACGCCTGACATACTAGGTAGTGTCTGAAAAATAGTCATTCTCGATTTCGTTGTTGAAAAAGAGTTC
>CAWUKT010000074.1:0-36074 GCA_963923035.1 uncultured bacterium | reverse complement strand
GCGGCATCGCGGTCTGGAACCGCGGTCGCGCGGCCGGGCACCGCGGTCGCGCGCTCCCAGACCGAGGAGTGTTCAGGGAAGTGTGTCAGGGGGATATTCCTCCCATTGCTCTTGCGAAAACGAAGAGAAATGGAGGGCCGAAGACACCAAATTCATTGCTGCCGGGGAACTAGGGCTACATTTTGCCCCCAGTGATCAATGCTTGATGAACTTCAAGGTCTTTTCCTGATCGCCAATGGAAATCCTCAGGTAGTACAGGCCATCGGGGAAATCAGAAACGGAAAGCGGATAGATCCCTTTCTCCAGCTCGGCTTCGTCAGAGCGACAAAAGCGGCCGACATCATCGAAGATTTGCACCGTCATGTGGGTTGCGGGATATTTCTCCGGATCGAAATACAGATAGACAATCGGATCAGGGGTAGGATTGGGGAAGACCATGATCCCATCCTCATCCAGGTTGAGGTTTTCCCGGGGGTATTTCTTGGAGAAGGGCACATTGTACCGGTCGACAATCGAGAAACTCCAGTCCAATTCTACCCGGGAGATTCGATCATAGTGCTCATATTCGAGCTTCAATTCGAGGTTTCCGCCCGCTTCGAGCCACACCTGAATGGTATCTTCCCCCAGGAGATCATTGGCCACCGAATTTTCAATCAGCATTTCACCGTCCAATTCAAGGCTTACCATACCGTCGTGGAACAGGTAGAAGGTGTACATCCCCGTGACGGGGGGATGAATGGTCCCAGTCCATTGAGCCGAGTAATAATCCTCCGGGAAGGGAGGGTTTATATTGAGGAAGGGGTGCAATACATCCCAGTTTTCTTTGACGCTGGTGACTTCATAGGAGGAATAGTATTCCTTTTCGTCGCCGTTGCCGATGAACCAGTCCAGGTTGCCGACGGCGGGAATACAGGCAATGTATTCCTCCACAGCATTCAAATTGAAGGAAACGGTATCGTTCCCGGCCAGGAAGGACCGGATCAGGGTATCGGGCCCATCGGTCCAATTTTTGAATTGGTAGAGGGAATCGCCGACCACCGCGAAGGGAGGCACGGCAATGGTCCGGTTCATGCGCTTCACGCTTCGGAGCGGAAAATCTGTGCTTTCGGTAATCCCATCAATATTGACCTCGACGCCCGGCGGCTCTGAGGTGATCCAAAGCGTTACTTTTTGGGGTAGAACATCGATAAAACTTTCGGAACTGAGTCCGCTGCTATCCATCGCGGTCAAGTGGATGCGGAAAAAGACGTTGGTATCTACCTCGCCATAGGTCTCGACCACAAAGGTTCCGGCATCCATGCCGGAAGTTGGCGCCATCGCGGGATGGGTATGGGAATCGTGGTGGAGATCAATGGTCCAGGTGAGATTCTGGGGCAGGACTGCTGCCTGATCAGGATCGGTCACGAGGGCACCGAAGGTGAGGGTATCGCCGCCGGCATAGGTGGCCGGGACATTTTGGAACTGGATACTTGGCCGGGAGCCGTCCACGACGGTCAGATTGACCTTGTTGGAAGCCACCGTCCCGTATCGATTCGAGACCTCGACGAAAATCTCGGATTGATCGTCTGAAAGCTGGACCTGGTTCAGGACCACCACTCCGTTGTCCCCATCCTGGATCAGATTTCCATTCCGAAACCAACGAAAGTTCAAATCCTCTCCATTGGCGTCCACCGAGAACAGCACATCTTCACTGACTGCCGCAACTTTCGAAACCGGTTGGACCGAGATCAAAGGCGGAGAATCGGTGCCCACAAAGGAGATTTTGGACAGGTTTCCATCCAGGATACTGATCAGATAGAGGTTTCCATCGGGCCCTACTTCCAGATTGTTGTAAGTCGCTCCTAGTTCGCTGGCAAACTCGGTGACTTCATAATTTTCCGGGTCCATATAGTAAAGCCGCTCGTCACAGAGGTCGAGGAAGAAGAATTTCCCCACATATTCAGCCGGAAAGAGGTTGACAGCAGGTTCGTAAAATGAGGCCCCTACCACGGCACAGCCATTGCTGTGGTCATAGGCATAAACCGGATCAAGGTAATTGCCATCGGGGGGCGAGGCTCCATTCAAAGGCCCTTCTACTTCCCCCCAACCGTAGTTTTTACCCAATACAAATTCATTGATCTCCTCGTAATCGATGTTCCCAACGTCATTGATGAAGATTTTACCTGAATTCCGAGAGATGGCCATGGTATACGGATTCCGGAAACCATAGGCAGCGATCGCGCGGTGGATTCCGGTCGTCTGGTTGTAAAACGGGTTGTCGGTGGGGATGGTCCCGTCGGGATTGAAGCGCAAAATCTTGCCCAAGGTGGACGTCAGTTCCTGGGGCTGCCCAAGCGAGGTCCCATCTCCGGTGGCCACCAACAATTTCCCCGTGGGATCAAAAACCAAAGCCCCTCCGTTGTGGAAGGCGGAGAAAGTCTGATCCAGGCGAATGAGTTCGACTTCACTCCCCGGGATGGCGCCATTGCCCGAGGAGGTGACCCGGGTTACCAGGTTATAGCTCTCGATGGGATGGGTATAGTGGAGATAAATGTATCCGTTGGCTTCAAAATCAGGGTCGAAGGCAATGCCAAACAATCCCCGCTCGTTGGGGGCCTGGGTATTGACCTTGTAAAAGGGCTGGTCCAGGAGAACCCCGTTCTCTACGATCTTGATTGTCCCTTCTTTTTCCGCGATGAAGATGCGGCCATCAGGCGCAATTTTGAGATCGGTAGGTTGCTCCAGACCACTTATAAAAGTCTTTTCGATCACAAATCCGGTCGGCAACTCAACCTTGTGGCTCCATCCGGGAAGGGCCAACAAAAAGAGCAGAGATAGGAGAAGCGCACTTCGAATCATAGCGGGTAAAGAAACAATAAATCACCACAATTACCATCCCATTTCGAGTGAACTGACTTTACAAAGACCGAGGGAAGCCAAAAGGAAGCAGCGAATCCTGGGGAGACCCGTTGGCCCGATTGCCCCTTATCGATTCCCCTCTCTCCCACTTGAATTTCTCCCCCGAGAATTGAAACTTGTCCCTATGAAAGGTAGACTTCTGGGATGGATGGCATTTTTGCTGGTGGTTACGGCCGGCTGCGGGGCCTCGGGACCGCCCGATGGTCACTGGCAATTGGATGGCCAGACGACGAATTACCGTGGCCAGGTGGTCCTGGACCGCGTCACCCCGGAGCGGGTCTACCCGCTCGATTCCGCCATCATTGGCGAAGAAGGCTCCTTTTCATTTGTCCTCCCCGCCAACCAAACCATTTTCTACGAAGTCCGCTTTCCCGCTTCCGGCTCCCACTTTGCCTTCATCCCCCGGGAAGACCAGCTCAACTTCGAATGGGACCCGCAGGTCCGCGGCTCCTGGAAATTTTCCGGGAACCGGGAATCGGTGGTGCTGCACGACTTCATCATGCAGCGCAATACCTTTTTCAAGCTGTACATGGATGAGAAAAAGCGCCTTCAATTGATCCCCAAGAGCACGACCCTCGACAAGTGGCGCAACCAGGAAGCGGCCGTGGACAACGCCCTCCTCACCTACCGCCAGTACCTCCGCACGTTCATCGACTCGGTCTCGGTTCCCGAGCTGAAGACCTACGCCATGTATTCCATGAACATCGACGGGAATTATCACTATATCCAAACGGAGTTGGACCGCTTGCCCTCCGAGGAAAGCCAGCAGGCCTTTGCCCAGGCCATGCGCGTGGAACTGGCCAAGATTGAGGAACCTTTTTACAGCACCGAACCCATGGACATCGAAGGAACGAATCCGACGGGAGAAGAAGTCCACCTGAAAGGTTCGAAGGGAAAAATGACCTTGTTGGTATTTTGGGCCAGCTACTGCGAATACTCCCGGAAGGAAAATGAACTGCTCAATAAATTGTACAGGGAATATGCGGCGGACGGATTCAGCATTTTCTCGGTGTCGATCGATGATTTCCGGAACGAATGGGAAGCGGCTTCGGCCCAACTGGCCTGGCCGGGAAATATCTGGCAAAGTGGCGCCTGGAATGCGGAGGCGTTGATGGGCTACGATGTCCCGACCATCCCGACGACCTATTTGTTGGATGCGAGGGGCGGACTGGTGAGCAAGAATATCCGGGCCGCCGAGCTGGAAACCAACATGCCCCAACTGCTGGAACAACACGGACCGGCCATCCTTACGAAAGAAATGTAGAAATTTCAGTTTGGCGTCCCTCCTGAGTCCTTTTATTTTTAGTCCATGAAAAACGCAGTCTTAATTTTTATCCTCTCCCTCTTTTCCTTTGCATTGCTCCCCGCCCAAGATGGTGCTGTCGCTGACTATTATGAAAACGGTAAGAAGAAGTTCCAGGGCAATATGTCCAATGGAAAGAAAGTAGGTGAATGGACCTTTTACTGGGACAGTGGCTCGGTAAAACGGGAAGGCATTTACAAGGATGGGAATGTCTACGGCGTGTGGAAGGAATATTACCGGGATGGCCAAGTGAAGTCGGAAGGCGGCTATGGCGTCAAAGGCTCGGAATCGGTTCGCCACGGCGATTGGGTTTGGTACCACAAGAATGGTCAGCCCAAGATCGAAGGCGCTTACCGACAGGGGCAAAAAACCGGTCTCTGGAAAGAATACAATACGCTGGGCATTCAGATCAGCAAGAAAACGTACTGATTTCCCCCGGGGAATCTCCTCCTGGGTCCAATCCTGAACAATTCGGGGCGGTGAATCTGCAGATTTACCGCCCCGAATCATTTTTATCCAATTGCCTTTCAGTCACTTACGCGACCTGTTGGTAAAAAATATGAATTTGTGGCAACCAATTTTGTTCAATATCGGTTAAAAAAGCATTAAACAGTGCAAAATTCCTGACCTGTTTGGGACTGATAGGGCCGTTTGGCCGCAATTAATAGCGTTGTATAACCCCATAGTAACGTCGGTATGCCTCATTCTGTAATCGTAATCGGAGCCGGATTCGCCGGATTGTCAGCCGCAGCTTGCCTCGCGCAGGACGGATATGACGTCACGGTGCTGGAGAAAAATTCCATGCCCGGTGGACGTGCCCGTTACTTCGACGCGGAAGGTTTCCGCTTCGACATGGGGCCGTCTTGGTACTGGATGCCGGACGTTTTTGAGTCCTTTTTCAGCCAGTTCGGGAAAAAGCCTTCTGATTACTACGATCTCATCCGCCTTGACCCGTCCTACCGGGTCTTTTTTGGGAAGGAGGATTACTGGGACATCCCGGCCACCATGAAGGGCATCGAAGACCTCTTCGAATCCCACGAGCCTGGTTCCGCGGAGAAGCTCCGCAATTTCCTCACCGATGCCTCGTACAAGTACGATGTGGGCATCAACGATTTGGTCTACAAACCCGGCCGCTCCCTGATGGAATTCGCCGACTGGCGCGTCGTCAAGGGCGTCTTCAAGCTGGACCTCCTCAAATCCTTCTCCAAGTACGTCCGCAAGTACTTTTCCCACCCCCGCATTCTCAGCCTCGTCGAATTCCCGGTCCTGTTTCTCGGCGCCAAGCCCCAGGACACTCCCGCATTGTACAGCCTCATGAACTACGCCGACATGCAATTGGGAACCTGGTACCCCATGGGCGGGTTCCACGAAATTGTGCGGGGCATGCATAAGCTGGCCGAGGAGCAAGAGGCCAAGTTTGAGTTCGGGGCGGAAGTCAAAGAAATCCGGGTGGCCGGCAAAGAGTTCAAAGAGGTGATCCTGAAAGATGGCCGGACCTTCAAAGCCGATGTCCTCGTCGGCGGGGCCGATTACCACCACATCGAGCAGCACCTTTTGCCCGCTCCCTCCCGCACCTATACCGAAGACTACTGGCAAAAGCGGACCATGGCTCCGTCCTGCCTGTTGTTCTATATTGGATTGGACAAAAAGCTCGATGGCTTGCTCCACCACAACCTTTTCTTCGACGAAGACTTCGAAGAGCACGCGGTGGAAATCTACGACAAGACCGTTTGGCCCAGCAATCCTCTCTTTTATGCCTGTGTTCCCTCTAAAACCGATCCTTCGGTCGCTCCCGAAGGAAAGGAAAACCTTTTCCTGCTGATTCCCGTCGCTCCTGGCTTGGAGGACGATGATGATGCCATTCGGGAAAAATACTACAACGTGATCATGGAGCGTTTGGAACGTCTAACGGGACAGAACGTTCGTGACCATGTCATCTATAAGCGGAGCTACGCCCACTCCGATTTCGTGAGTGATTACCACGCTTTCCAGGGAAATGCGTACGGTCTGGCCAATACATTGCGCCAAACCGCCATCCTGAAGCCTTCCCTGAAAAGCAAAAAGGTCCGCAATCTGTTCTATACCGGTCAATTGACCGTCCCCGGTCCGGGGGTGCCACCGTCTCTGATCTCGGGCCGCGTTGTCGCCCGTGAAATCGCCAAAGAATTCATTAATCCAGAGGTATGAAAGCAATCTTCGATGACGTATCGGTGCGGTGCAGCCGCCTGACAACCAAGCGGTACAGCACTTCCTTCTCTTTGGGAATCCGCTTCCTCCACAAGCGGTTCCGCGATCCGATTTACTCCATCTATGGCTTCGTCCGCTTTGCCGACGAAATCGTGGATACCTTCCACGACTTCGACAAGGCCGACCTGCTCAAGCGGTTCCGGGCCGACACCTATCAGGCCATTGAGGAAGGTATCTCCCTCAACCCCATTCTCAACGCATTCCAAGCCGTTGTCCGCCGCTACAATATCCCTCTGGAGCTGGTCGAGACCTTCTTGCACAGCATGGAGATGGACCTCGAGCAGACGGAATACGACCAGCAATCCTTCGAGGAGTATATCCTCGGATCGGCAGAAGTCGTCGGGTTGATGTGCCTCTGTGTGTTTGTGGACGGGGAAAAAGAAGCCTACGAAAAGCTGCGCTACTACGCGATGCGCCTCGGTTCGGCCTTCCAAAAGATCAATTTCCTCCGGGATCTCCACGCCGACTATATCAACCTGGGCCGGGCCTATTTCCCGGGATTGGAAGTGGAAGAATTCGATTCCGAGACGAAGGCTCAAATCGAAGCCGACATCGAAAAAGACTTTGACGATGGCCTGAAGGGCATCAAGATGCTGCCCAAAGACGCCCGTTTCGGGGTCTACATGGCCTATAAATATTACCGCCGCCTCTTCCGCAAGATTCGGTCCCTCCCCCACAACCGCATTCTGGAAGAGCGGATCCGCATTCCGAACCAGAAAAAATATGCGCTCTTCGTGGGTTCATTGGTCCGTCACCAGTTCAATTTGATCTGATCCCGGGTGACGGGGATTGTGTACCTTTGGATGAGCTTAGTAGAGAAAGGATAGTTATGCAGGAAGAACAAGTGATTTTGGTCGATCGTGAAGACCGGGAACGGGGCACGATGGGCAAAATGGAAGCGCACCGGAGCGGAGAACTCCACCGTGCGTTTTCTGTGTTTGTATTCACTCCGGACGGGAAACTGATCTTGCAGCGCCGCGCGGCGTACAAGTACCATTCGCCCGGCCTGTGGACGAATACGTGTTGCAGCCATCCGCGGATGGGTGAAACGGCTCTGGAGGCGGCGCATCGCCGCCTCGGCGAAGAAATGGGCTTCGATACGCCCCTCGAGGAAATTTTCCACTTCATCTACAAGGAGCAGGTCGGCGAATTGATCGAGCACGAATTGGATCATGTCTTCATCGGCACCTTTGCCGGGGAACCGGTCCTGAACCCAGCCGAAACCGACGGCTGGAAAGCAGTCAGCCTGGAAGATTTGCGTCGGGATGTCGCTCAACACCCCGAAAATTATACCGTTTGGTTCCGGATTTGCCTCGAACAGGTCCTGAACCGGTTCGAAACCGCGACCTTACCCCTCACCTGAGATTGCATGGAAGCCATCGTCATTGGTTCTGGAATTGGAGGCATTGCCACGAGCATCCGACTCGCCCACAAGGGCTACCGGGTCCGGGTGATTGAAGCCAATTCTTACCTGGGCGGTAAACTCAGCTTCTTCGAACTGGATGGCTACCGCTTCGATGCGGGTCCATCGTTGTTCACCATGCCCCACCTCGTTGACGAGCTGTTCCAATTGGTGGGCCGCGATCCCAAGGACTATTTTGAGTATGTCCCCCTGGAAGTCGCCTGCAAATACTTTTTCCCCGACGGCATCCAAATCGATGGCTTCGCCAATACTTCCCGGTTTGCCCAGGAAATCGAATCCAAGCTGGAAGTCCCGGCGCATGTCGTGGAGAACTACTTCGCGAATGCGGAGATGAAATACCGCTATACCAAGGGTGTATTTCTCGAACGCTCTCTCCACAAATTGTCCACCTACCTGACCCGAGATACCCTCCTGGGCGTTCTGAATTTGTACCGGTTGGGGCTGTTTTCCTCTTTGAATGAGGTCAACGAGAAGCGCCTCATGCACCCCCACCTGGTCCAATTGTTCAACCGCTACGCCACCTACAACGGCTCCAATCCCTATACTACGCCGGGCATCATGAACCTGATCCCGCACCTGGAGCACGGCATTGGGGCGGCCTTCCCAAGGGGAGGCATGTTTGAGATTACGGGAAGTCTGGGCCGGCTGGCGAAGGACCTGGGGGTTGAGTTTTCGCTGAATACCCCGGTGGAGCGCATTGTGGTGGAGGGAAAAAAAGCCAAGGGAGTGCAGATCAATGGGGAATTTGTTCCGGCGGACATCGTAGTGAGCAATGTCGATGTGGTTCCGACCTACCGCCACCTCCTCCCCGATCAACCCGCGCCCGAAAAAATACTGGAATACGAGCGGTCCAGTTCCGCGCTCATTTACTATTGGGGCCTCGACCGCGAATTTCCCCAACTCGACCTCCACAATATCTTCTTCAGCCAGGATTACGCGGAAGAATTCCGGCAGATCTTCGAGACCGGAACGGTTTCGGAAGATCCCACCATTTACATCAACATCACCTCCAAATACGAGCCCGGCGACGCCCGGCCGGGAGGCGAGAACTGGTTTGTGATGGTCAATGTGCCTTGCAATACCGGCCAGGACTGGGAGACTTTGCGGGAGACCACCCGCGGCAAGATTCTCCGCAAACTCCGCCCCATGCTCAATACCGATGTGGAGGCGCATATTGTTGCGGAGGATTACCTCGACCCCATCCGCATCGAACAACGTACCGGCAGCTACCGGGGAGCCCTCTACGGAGCCAGTTCCAATGACCGGATGGCCGCCTTTTTCCGCCACCCCAACTTTTCCCGCAAGATCAAGAACCTCTTTTTCTGCGGCGGCAGCGTCCACCCCGGCGGCGGAATTCCGCTGTGCTTGCTCTCGGGCAAGATTGTCGGAGACCTGGTGCCCTCGGTGGAGGTTCCTTACCAATACCAACCCGAATTGAAACAGGAGGTCGCGGTTTGAGTACGCTGGTGAAAAAATACGTGGGCAACTGGCGGCAGTACAAGGCCGAGTTTTCCCTGCTGTTTTTGGTCATCATCTATACCGTGGGCGTGGTCGGCATTTCGACCAGCTTCCAGGACTTGGTGCTTCCGCTGACCCCGGTGACTTTGGTCCTGAGTGTGGCCCTCCTCCTGTGGAACCAGGAGGGCTGGCAACCGAAAACGGTCCTGATGGCCGCCCTGGCTTTCCTGACGGGCTTCTTCATCGAGGTGGCCGGGGTCGAGACCAAGGTCATTTTCGGCGTGTATTGGTACGGCGAAACGCTGGGCCCCAAGTTGTGGGACGTCCCCCTGGCCATGGGCGTCAACTGGCTGCTGCTGGTCTTTTGCATTGGGAGCTTCGTTGCCAACAAGCGCTGGCCCCTGCTCCTCAAGGCATTGGTCTCGGCCCTGCTGATGGTGGGCCTGGACGTGCTGATCGAGCCGATGGCCATTCGGCTGGATTTCTGGGATTGGGAGGGCGGAATCATTCCCCTGCGGAACTACATCGCGTGGTTTGGTGTCTCCTTTGCGCTGTTTTTGGCCTACCACGGCCTCAAGTTCCCGACCGCGAACAAAACGGCCTTCGGGCTGTTTGTGATACAAATATTATTCTTTGGAATTTTAAATCTGACTGTCTGATTATGCAGATGCTTTTGAATGTATCGGCCTTGATTGCGACGTTTTTCTTCATGGAATTCACGGCGTGGTTTGCCCATAAGTACATCATGCACGGCCTGTTGTGGAGCTTGCACAAAGACCACCACCAGAAGGAACCGGGCTTTTTTGAGAAGAACGACGCTTTCTTCTTGATTTTTGCCATCCCTTCCTGGCTGCTGATCATGACCGGCCTGATGGACGGGGTGGAAGTCCGGGTATGGATTGGGGCCGGCATTGCAGTCTACGGATTCGCCTACTTCGTCGTCCACGACGTGTTCATTCACCGTCGCTTCAAGTGGTTCAAGAAGTCCAATCATTCTTACCTCCGGGCCATTCGCAAAGCCCACAAAGTCCACCACAAGCACCTCGGCAAGGAAGACAGCGAATGCTTTGGCATGTTGATCGTCCCGATGAAGTACTACCTCGAAGCCCGTCGTGCCCAAGCTAAAAAAGCCAAAACCTGACCTGTTATGGAGTGGAAACCCGCCTATTTGTACCTCGCACTGAACATTTTTGCCCTGTCCTACCCATTGGCCCAGAGCTTTGAATGGCGCATTACCCTGTATAAAAAGTGGAAGGCGCTCTTCCCGGCGATTTTCCTGACGGGTTTCATCTTCGTGGTGTGGGACATCTTCTTCACCGACATGGGCGTCTGGGGCTTCAACGACCGCTACCTCACCGGCGTCCGAATCGCCAATCTCCCCATTGAAGAGTGGTTGTTCTTCCTCACCATTCCCTATGCCTGCGTCTTCACGTATGAAGTTCTCAACTTCTTCATCAAGCGGGATTATTTCGGGCCTGCCCGTCAGGTCATTGGGTATGTCCTGTTTGGGGGCAGCATTCTCATGGCAGCCATTTTCTGGGACCGTTGGTATACGGTAACTGCCTTTGGCTTCCTGGCCATCGTCCTGGGTGTCAATTTATTTTGGCTAAAGAGCGTCTGGCTGGGACGGTTTTTCTTTGCCTACCTCTTCATCCTCGTTCCCTTCCTCCTGATCAATGGCGTCCTCACCGGCACCTGGATTGAAGGCGAAGTCGTGTGGTACAATGACCTGGAAAATCTGGGCATTCGCATCGGAACGATTCCATTCGAAGATTCATTCTACGGAATGGGGCTGATACTCATGAACATTACCATCTACGAACGACTCCTGAAACGTTGGCGTCCCCAAGTCGTGGCCACGGCCATGGCCTGACATTGACGTATTTGTTTTATCTTGTGGGAAATAAATACCCATGAAATATCCTGTCTTTTTGTGTGCTTTTCTGCTCGTGCTTGGCGCTTGCAGCAGTGGCAATTTTGATTCCCGCGATTGGAGTTTGGAAGAGAAAAAAGCCTACGCCCAGCAAGTCATCGATGGTTTTGAGGAAATGGCCCTCCCCTTCTCATTCGATGGCAGCCTGATGCAAAAGGAAAATACCGGCGCATTGAAAGTCCTTTCCGATGATAACTTCATTTTCCTGAACCAAGCCCTGGGCTACGAGGTCATAGAGGACGAAAATGGAGAAAACGAGCAATTCGAGTATCGAAAGGTAGGCCGTTTGACGCTGACATCCGGGACCAACGTGTTGGTCATGGTGGGCATTCGAGAAGGAGAAGCCGTGGGAGTGCGTTTGATCGGTGCCAAAGAGCAGGTCATCAAAGGCGATAAAATGATTCTCAACCGGGTGGGAACGGGTTCCAAATCCTTCGAAATCAGCGCGGACGGAGTGCTTGAAGCCATGGATCAAGGGGACCGCTACATCTACCGGATATACGGGAATGGGGATATTTTTTCTGCCGCCGCGGAACCGTCCTTTTTCCCTCCCTCTACTCCTTAACCCGAAGATTCTGTGGAGTTGGAACAGGTCGAAACCGCCGAATAAGGGCTCTGGTCATCCTGGCTCCACAATCCACAAATCGTAATGAAATAGGCTTCTCTCTCTGACAAAATCTTACTAATTTTCCGCCTATTCTTACGCAATTAATAATTCCAAATGGCAGGAGAAAAAATAACCATCCAGGACGGCGTACTTCAGGTACCCGACCAACCCATTATTCCCTTCATTGAAGGAGACGGTATCGGTCCCGATATCTGGGCCGCTGCTTCCCGCGTGCTCGAAGCAGCCGTGGAAAAAGCCTACGGCGGCAGCCGTAAACTCGTGTGGAAAGAAGTCTTGGCGGGAGAAAAAGCATTTAAGAATACGGGCGAATGGCTCCCCGACGCTACTCTCGATGCCTTCCGCGAGTACCTCGTCGGCATCAAAGGCCCGCTCACGACACCGGTCGGGGGTGGTATCCGCTCCCTCAACGTGGCCCTGCGCCAGATCCTTGATCTCTACGTCTGTCTCCGCCCCGTCCGCTACTTCAGCGGCAGCCCCTCCGCCGTCAAGGAGCCGGAAAAGGTCGATATGGTCATCTTCCGCGAAAACTCCGAAGACATCTACGCAGGCATTGAGTTCCAGCACGGCACCGAAGGCGTCGAAAAATTCAAGTCCCTCTTCAAGGAAGCCTTCCCCGAAGCCTTCGGCAAAATTCGTTTTCCCGATAGCTCCGGCATTGGCATCAAGCCGATCTCCGCAGAAGGTACGCAGCGCCTCGTCCGCGCGGCCCTGAACTACGCCTTCCAATACAAGCGAAAGAGCGTGACCCTCGTCCACAAGGGCAATATCATGAAGTTCACCGAAGGGGCCTTCCGTGACTGGGGCTACGAAGTCGCCCGCAGCGAATTTGGCGGCGAGCTCCTCGACGGTGGTCCCTGGACCGAAGTCACCAAGGACGGCCATACCGTCCTCGTG
The DNA here is from genome assembly GCA_963923035.1 of uncultured bacterium. GTDB lineage: Bacteria > Bacteroidota > Bacteroidia > J057 > JADKCL01 > CAWUKT01. The sequence continues at coordinate 23,290 of CAWUKT010000074.1, read as the reverse complement.
AAGGATGTCATCGCCGACGCCTTCCTCCAGCAGATCATTCTCCGCCCGGCCGAATACGACGTCATCGCCACCATGAATCTCAATGGTGACTACGTCTCCGACGCCCTCGCCGCCCAAGTCGGTGGAATTGGCATTGCTCCCGGCGCCAACATTAACTACGTCACCGGTACGGCCATCTTCGAAGCCACCCACGGTACGGCTCCCAAGTATGCCGGCCAGGACAAGGTGAATCCCGGATCGGTCATCCTCTCCGGCGCCATGATGCTGGAATACATGGGCTGGTCCGAAGCCAAGGACCTCATCCACGAGGCCATCGGCAAGGCGATCCTGTCCAAACGCGTCACCTACGACTTCGAGCGCCTCATGGAAGGAGCCACCCTCCTCAAGTGCTCCGAATTCGGCGACGAGATCATCAAGAACATGTAAGCGGTCGTCTGACCCACGAGATACCGGGCCACCTTCGCGAGAGGGTGGCCCGTTTGCTTTCTGATCCTCGAAACATATCTTCCCCGCCATTGGTCATCTTCTTACATGGAACCCCTGGACAGCTACCAAATTTTCAAGGCCCACATCGCCCAATTTGTCTCCCTGGACGACGATGAGTTCGACCGGTTCTACGAAACCCTGACCCCGTTTCAGGTGAAGCGGAAGGAAATCCTAGTGCAGGCCGGAGAGGTTGCCAACTACGCCTATTTTCTGGTGGAAGGCTGCATGCGGTACTACTACGTTACAAATGGAGAGGAACAAATCGGGCAGTTCTTCTTTGAGGGGGCCTGGGCCGGGGACCTGTTCAGCTTTCTCAGCCGCGCGCCTTCGCGGATGTACTTTGATGCCATCGAGGATTCGGTATTGTTGGGGTTGAACAACGACCGGATTCAACGCACCTATACGGAAATTCCCAAGCTGGAACGGTTTGGGAGGATGTTGGTCGAGAAAACATTCATTTCCAGCCAACAACGCTCCGCTTCTTTCCTTACCCAATCCCCCACCGAAAAGTACCAGCACCTGGTCGCCACCCGCCCCAAAGTCGTGGCCCGGATTCCCCAGTACATGATCGCTTCCTACCTGGGGATCAAGCCCGAAAGCCTGAGCCGCATCCGAAAAAAGATTGCGCGGGAAGAAAAACAATCTGGTTCTTAACCGAGGTCAATGAAATCGGAGTGGGAATCCTGCTCCTTTGTACCATCAGTTATTAACCCACAGCAACATGGTACACACAAGATTTTGGTTCACCTTGATGGTCATCCTATGCGGTTTTGGATCTCAGATCCAGGCGCAATTCTCAGTAGATTTATCGGTCGGCACGTCCATGCTGGACGACTATGCGACCCAGGCCAGCCTCCGCTACGCCCTCTCAGAGGGCGTCCGCATCGGGGTGGAGCTCCGGTCCGGCGCTCCCAACTACCGCTTCATCGAAGCCCGCCCCTTCCAAGACGAAGGCTATGTCACATCCGTCGCCATTCCCGTGGTATTCCGCATTGCCCAGGAAGAGCGCATCCAATTGTACGGATTGGCGCGGGCCGGCCTCCGCTTTCAGGGCGTGATCGATCCCGATGAAAACGACCAGCGGGACAGCATCTTCAGCAGCACTGCGGCCTTGGGAGAGGTGGGATTGCTCCTGCAAATCCCCTGCTCCGACCGCGTGGCCTTCCAGAGCGGCGTCACGTTTCCCTTTGCCTACGAGCTCTCCCCCGGCAACCTCCTCGAAAACATGAGTACGCAAATCCACGGCGGCGTCTCCGTCGGCTTCAGGAATACTGCGTGGTTCCTCAATGGCGCGGCCGGACCGGCCTTCGGCGCCAGCGGCGACACCCACAAGTTCAATTGGGCGGTGCAGATGGGCTTCCGCATCCGTTTGTCCCCCGGCAGTTCCTTTTCCCTCCTCAATGAATCATCCCTTTAATCCAACCCGGTCATGAAACAATTCACCATTTTCCTCAGCTTCTTCCTCCTCTCTGCCTCTCTGGTCCTTGCCCAGGCTCCCGAAAAATCCAAGGTCGGCTGGTTCATCAGCCCGGAAGTCGGTGGCATCCTCCACAGCGACCACCTCGGCAATACGGTCGGTGCTTCCTTTGGCGTCAAGCTCTGGCAAAACCGCCTCAAAGTCGGTATTCTGGGATACGGCCGCTCCGGCCCGATCAATCCCCAGGAATTCACCGTGGAAACCAGCACCGGTGAAAGCTACCGCGGCAGCAATGTTCTGCGCCTGCGGGCCGACCACGGAGCCTTTGGCTTGATGATCGCGCCGAGCTTCTCTCTCCGCAAGATTCACATGGACATTCCGATTGTGTTGGGGCAATTGGGGGCAGGTTTCTACCTGCTCGGAGAGGACCGCAATACGCCCGACGGCCGTCGGGTCAGCGAATGGGAAAATCAATTGATGGACGGTCGGGATGCCGGCTTCGCCAATATGCTGGAAGTGGGCGTCCGGGCCTTTGTTCCCCTCTCCAACGAACATATTTCTCTCGGCGCAGGCCTTCACTATACGATGGCGCCGGGCTGGGAAACCTACTACGATCCCTCGGGCGACTTTTACAATAACCGCCTGCGCTTCTCGCTCATTGTCAATTTTGAATCGGGTAATTAATTGGTGGACTCCCCATCCGGATGCATTTCCGGGTGGGGATCTCCCGTGATGGGATCGCCCTGCCCCCCTTCCAACTCAAATTCGGGGTAGAAGTCGCCGGGGTCTTCCGGAGTTTGACCCGCCAGAATTCGCTTCAATTCCTTCGCTTCCTTCTTCGTGACCACATAGGTACTGGTCCATTTGTCGTGCCAGCCCCGTCCTTCACTGCTGAGGCAAGAAAAGGCTTCAAAGGGAACGTAACGGATCAGGGAACGCAATACAATCCATCCCAAGCCGGGCCGCTCCGCATATTCATCGATCACAACGGTTCCCGTGACCATCTTGCCGGGCGTCTGTCCGGTGAGAAATTCAAAGGCACTGTAAAAAAGCAGCGACATGAACATGCTGGAGAAGTCGTAGTAGCTGGAGAAGAAAAAGCCTCCCAAGGGCGTCCGGGTTCCAAACAGGGGTTCCGCCGCCGATGCCCGGAAAAACAAGGCTTCGAGTCCACTCGCCACGGCAAAAATGATGAATGTATCGATGAGGTAATGGCCGAAACGGGGGCCGGAGCGTACTGTTTGGACCAGGCGTGGGGCCAGCACTTTCTTGGTCACCCGTTTCCGTTTTCCGTCTTCTCCTTTTTCCCACCGGCTCACCTCCCGCTTGATCGCGATCTGAGATATTTTCCGGGGCTCTGAGGTTGTGGTATTCATTTGTGATGGTTTGTAAAAAGATATTGGAAGTGGAGAAAAAAAGCAACTGTCAGGACGTTTCTACCAAGGCCAAATCCGACGGACATTCACCCTTCCCTGCCGATAGCGCAGCAGGTACCAGGTTCTTCGTGGGGAGAAAGTGGTGGATTCGGAGGAATGGAGGAGTTGGAGAACGGGAAACGAATACCGCCTGAGCTGCCATCCCTTTCCCCGGCGCCATACCTCTTCCCGGTCGTATTCAAATTGGGCGACGGCCCGGATATGGGGCGGCAACTCGATTCCGGGCGCCTCCAGAAAATCAGCGATGTCACGCGTGTACACTTCGGGCGCGCGCAGGGCCTGACCCGCCACGAATTGTTCGAAGGCCGCCTCCATCGCTTCCGGCGCCAGGGCAACCGCGTGCCGGACAATGGCCGCAAATTGTTTCCAGCGTTTCCGCTGGAGCGTCGCGCGGAACAAGCGCACCCGCGCTTGTTCTTGCTCCCAAAATGCCCGCACGACTTCGGGCGCCAACCCAAATTCCTTTGCCACCACCTCCAATTCAGTGGCACAGCGCGCCACCAGGTCGGCATCGGTACACAAGCGGGCCACAAAGGCCTGTTGTTGGGCGAGGCTCATACCGGCTGGGCAAGTATCGTTCGGATGCGCGCCAATTCGGGCGCCAATTCCTGGAACGGGGGAATCTGGTCGTCCCGTTCCAAGAGGACGCCGTGGACGGCCGTGCGCTCGTGGAGGTAGGCCAGGAGCTTCCAGACCGGCTCCGGAACCGGAGCGGAGTGGCTGTCGTGGAGGAAGCCATCTTTTTCGTGGCCGCCTACCACGTGGCACTGCACCACCCGTTCGAGGGGCAGGGCATCCAGAAAGGCATAGGGATCGTAGCCGTGGTTGAACGCATTGGTATGGACATTCGTGAGGTCGAGCAGGAGGCCGCAATCGGCAGCGGAGAGAACCTGGTTCAGGAACTCGCTCTCGGTCATCTCATCGCCGGGCACCCGGAACATATAGGTGATGTTCTCGAGAATGAAGGGGATGGAGATAAATTCCCGTACCCGCTCCACGTTGCGGGCCACGGTCTCGACGGCCTCCTTCGAGAAGGGCAATGGGGTCAGGTGGCCGAGGTAGCGGTCCTGGCTCTTGACGAAAGCGAGGTGTTCGCTCCACCAGGGAGGATCGAGTTGTTCGATCAGGGCGGCCAAGCGTTCAAGGTGGCGGGGGTCAGGGCCTTCGGCGCTGCCAATGGAGAGGTGGATGCCGTGGGGAACCAGGGTAAAATGGCGGGCCAACAAATCGAGTTCTTCCATCTTTTGGGGGGAGGTCTCGATATAGTGCTCGGCAATGATCTCCAACCAGTCCACCGCCGATTGGTTGCGAAACAGGCCGGTCTTCAGGGGCGGGCGGAACCCCAATCCAGCTCCCAGAAGCGGCAATTTGGTCTTGTCGAAGGTATTTTTCACAGGTCAATCGATCAATCTCCGCAACCTCCACATCCTCCGCAGGAGGAACAAGAGGAGCAGGAAGAACAGGAGGAACACGAAGAACAAGAGGAGCAATCGGATCCAATGCTACTCGACCAACCTGTGGAGGCTGGTGCGATTTGGGTGGATTGGGCGAATAAAAAGAGGTGGGCGTGGCTGGCTTCCCAGGCCGACGGCCCAAAGATGCCGAAGGTCAAGGCCTTGTCGTCCCACTGGTTGGAGTCTTTCAAACGCTCAAATGCGCCTTGCAGGTCGTGGAGGTAGCGCTTGCCCCGGCTGGTCAGCCGGGCCGGCCGGCTGGTCACGGCCACTACGGCGATGGCGTAGAGTATCATCAGGACCACCAGGCCCTGGATATTGGTATAGCCGCGGCTGATGGCGATGCTCAATTTGATCGCGGCGGGCGCGATGCCGACCGCCAGGGCCAGGAGGATATTGCCCCATTGGCGGCGGGGCTCCTCCCAAACGAGGCGCTCGTTCTGGGCGTCGTAGATGGACGTGGCCAGTGAAGCGGACAGAATGTCTTTTGCTTCTTGCGACTTGAAGAAGGTCTCGGCCTTGATCCCTTCGTCGGGCTCCCGGTGGGCCTTGTAGCCTTGTTTGAGCAGGTCCAGCATCTTTGTTTCGAAGTCATTGAGATCGCCCTGGAGCTGCTTCTTTTTTGGCTTGATGTACTTGCCCTTCGAGCTGATCGAGACGTACCCCAATTCTGCTAAATGGGCCGTGACCAACTGAAAGGTGCGGCGTTCGCCGCGGAGGTAAGCCAATTGGTAAGGATCGGGATCCGAAGCCAATTGCTTGGGTCCCAGTCGGAGAGAGCCGTCCCGGTTTCGCAACCAGAAATTGGCCACCAGTCCGCATACCGCCGCCCACGCAATGTACAGCCCCAGAAAGGTTGGACCGGGGATGCTGCCAATAAATTCAATCATCTTAGATTCGTTCAATTAGGTTTAGTGATTCAAATATACGAGTCAAATCGGGTTGATTTCAAGTACGATTTTGGCCAAAATTTTTCTCCCAGCCACCATTTGCATCCAACCCCAAAAATTCCGATCATCGAAATGATTTAGTTTGGAATAGCTGCTGCGTATGAAAACCCTCATTTTCCTTGGTGCCATCCCCTTCTTCCTGCTCCTGATCGGAATCGAACTCTATATCGGCCGGCGGCAGGGCAAATTCAAATTGTTCCGCCTCAACGATACCCTCACCAACCTGAACATTGGCATTGGGAATCAGGTCTTCAACCTGTTCGCGGAAATCGCCATGCTGGGGGCCTATTTCCTTTTGTTTACCCACCTCGCTCCCTGGCAACTCCCCATCAACCTCTGGACGGGGCTGGTGGCGGTTTTGCTTTTCGATTTCCTCTTCTACTGGGCCCATCGCTGGAGCCACGAAATCAATTTCTGGTGGGGCGCTCATGTCGTTCACCACAGCAGCGAGGAGTATAACCTCTCGGTAGCTCTGCGTCAGAGCTGGTTCCACAACCTCATTGCGTTTTTCATTTTCATTCCTCTCCCCCTCCTCGGCTTCCATCCTACCACCTTCTTTGTGGCCGGTGCGCTCCATACACTCTACCAATTCTGGATCCATACCAAGACCATCGGAAAACTGCCCCGCTGGTTCGAGGCCATTTTCAATACGCCGTCCCACCACCGGGTCCACCATGGGGTCAATCCGCAGTACATTGACAAGAACCACGGGGGCGTCCTCATCATATGGGACCGGCTGTTTGGCAGCTTTGCGCCGGAGGAAGAAGAGGTAGTCTACGGGATCACGGAACCCCTGAAAAGTTGGAATCCGCTCTGGGCCAACTTCCACTACTACGTGGACATGGTCAAGTTGTGGCCGCAAATGCGGTGGCAGGATTGTCTCCGGAGCATTGTGGCGCGGCCCGGCTGGCGCCCGGCTTACCTGGGAGGCCCCATCGAGGTCAAGCGGCCGTCTCCCGACCGCCGCAAGTACAATGTGCAGCCGCCCAAAAGCCTCAATTTGTATGTCCTCGGACAATTTGGATTGGTCCTGGCCGGTCTCTGTGCCTTCATGTATCATTTTGAAGACCTCACCTGGACCTTCCGGGTGGTCTTTCTGGGCGTCATGATGCTGTCCCTCGTGCTGGGTGGGGGGATTCTGGAAAATAAATCCTGGGTGGTGCCGATGGAATACCTCCGCCTGGGCATCGTCCTGGCGGCCGTGAACAGCCTGTATTACCTGCATTACTTCGACTGGTTTGTGATCATGGTCGTGGGATCTGGATTGGGCTTTCTGGTCCTCAATGCCTGGTTTACCTTCGGTTGGCGGCAGGCGAGATTCTCAAATGGCTAAGGGGTAAAAGAGGCGACCGGGCATTGGTGTTTTTTTCCTACATTTGCCCCTGTATTAAGCCTACCTTCGAATGAGAATCATTATCGCTGGTGCCGGCAATGTGGGGTTTCATCTCGCTAAAATGCTCTCCCACGAGGCCCAGGACATCGTACTGATTGATACCGATCCCGAGCGGCTCCATTACGCCGAATCCCATATCGACGTCATGACCATTCGGGGAAATTCGACTTCCCCGACCATCCTTCAGGATGCCAATATCGCGTCGGCCGACCTCATGGTGGCCGTCACCGCCGCTGAGGCCACCAATATCACCACCTGCATCATGGGCAAGCAACTCGGTGCCAAGCGCACCATTGCCCGGATCAGCAACCCGGAACTCCTGTCCTGCTCCGACCGCATCAACTTCGGCAAGCTGGGCATCGACAACCTCATTTCCCCCGAAGAACTCGCCGCCCACGAAATCGATCATTTGATCATGAACAGTGGCGTCATTGAGCGGGCCGAATTTGGGGATGGGAAATTGTCTCTGGTCGGTCTCCACATGCACAGAAATGCGCCGGTGGTCAACCTCTCGGTGGTCGAAGCCGCCCATAAATTCCCCGGCCTCCGCATGATGCCGGTCGCCATCCTGCGGAACAACCGCACGATCATCCCGCGCGGAACGACGGCATTCAAAGCGGATGACCTCGCCTACTTCATTACCAAGCCCGAACACGTCGAGACCCTGGTCGAGATGAGCGGACGCGTCATCCATGACATCCGCAATGTTATGATCCTCGGCGGGTCCAAAATTGGTGTCAATACGGCCCGCAAGCTGTCGGAACAGTACAATGTGAAATTGGTGGAGGTCGACAAGCAAAAGGCCTTTGACCTCGCCGACGCCCTTCCGCGCACCCTGGTGATCCGGGGAGATGGCCGGAATGTGGAGTTGCTGGAAGAAGAGAATATCTCGTCCATGGATGCCTTCATCGCGGTGACCGGCAATTCCGAGACGAATATCATGTCCTGTCTCGTCGCCAAGGCGCAGGGGGTCGAGAAGACCATCGCCCTGGTCGAGAACATCGACTATATCAACGTGTCCCAAACCATTGGGATCGATACGATGATCAACAAGAAGTTGATCGCGGCCTCGAATATCTTTCGCTACGTCCGCCAGGGTGAGGTCATCAGCCTCGCCAATATTTCCGGCATCGTGGAAGCGGAGGTCCTCGAATTCGAGGCGCCGCAGGGGGCCAAGATTACCCAGAAGCCCATCAAGAAGCTGAGTTTTCCCAAGAAGGCCATCATTGGCGGCGTCGTCCGCAATGGAGAGGGCATGACCGTCCTTGGCGACTTCCAAATCCAGGCCCGGGACAGGGTCGTGATCTTCTGTCTGCCCGAAGCCATCGGGAAAGTGGAGGCGCTGTTTAAATGAAACTGAACTGGCAAATTATCATCAATATCCTCGGTCTCCTCGTGGGACTGAATGGATTGTTTATGTTGCTGGGCATCCCTTTCAGTTTGTATTACGGAGAGGGAGACTTCGACGGACTGGCGATTTCGGGCGGGATTTCGATCCTGACGGGGGCTGGCGCATGGTTCCTGACCCGGAACCACAAAAAGCAAATCAAGAAACGGGAAGGCTACCTCATCGTGGGCCTGGGTTGGTTGATCATGTCGATTTCCGGCGCGCTCCCGTATATCTTCGAGAACGTATTTACCTTCGCGGACGGCAGTCCGGACCTGGCTTCAGCCTTCTTTGAGACAGTCTCCGGCTATACGACGACAGGAGCCAGTGCCATGACCGACATCGAGTCGGTCCCCAAGGGCATTTTGTTCTGGCGATCGGTGACGCATTGGATTGGCGGGATGGGCATCATCGTGCTGACCATCGCCATCTTGCCGATCCTGGGCATCGGCGGGATGCAGCTCTTTGCGGCGGAATCTCCGGGCCCCAGCACGGACAAGCTCCATCCGCGGATTCAGGAAACGGCCAAACGCTTGTGGCTGATTTATGTAGGCATGACCATCGTCGAGACGATCATGCTCATCTTCGGTGGCATGTCCTTCTACGATGCCATCTGTCACTCCTTCGCGACGGTCTCTACCGGTGGATTTTCTACGAAAAATGCCTCCGTAGCTGCATTTGACTCTCCTTTTATCCAGTACACGATCATCCTCTTCATGTTCCTCTCCGGGGTCAACTTTACGCTGACCTATTTTGGATTGCGGGGGAAATTGAAGCGGATTTGGGAGAACGATGAATTCAAAACTTACCTCGGCCTGACCATCATCGCGATGCTGATCACGGCCACGACGATCTGCTTCAATCAGGGTAGTTTCACTGAGAAAGCGATCCGGGATGCCTTGTTCCAGGTCGTGGCGGTGGTGACGACGACGGGATTTGTGACGGCGGACTTTACCGTATGGTCGCCCTTTGTGACGGTCCTCTTCTTCGGGCTTTTCTTTACCGGGGGATCAGCTGGATCGACCTCGGGCGGGGTCAAGCTCGTACGCCACATCATCATTTTGAAGAATGGGCGGACGGAATTTCGCCGTTTGATCCACCCGAATGCCATCGTTCCGGTACGGTTCAATGGAAAATCGGTCACCCAGCAGATTACCTTCAATGTGCTGGCCTTCTTCCTGATTTACCTCGCGGTTTTTGCGCTTGGGTCCTTTGTCATGGCCTATCTGCTGTGGGATTTGCCCCTGGTGTCGACCGATGGGACGCCCATTGCGGAGTTTGCGAGCCGGGAGGGCGAAATGATGTACCGGTTCTCCACTGCCATCGGGACCTCGGCGTCCTGTGTGGGGAATATTGGTCCGGGATTGGCAGGTGTTGGGCCTTTGCAGAATTACGCGTGGATTCCATCCTCGGGCAAACTCTTCCTGTCCCTGGAAATGCTCATCGGACGATTGGAACTGTTTACCATTCTGATCCTCTTCTCTCCTTCATTCTGGCGAAACAAATAGGTCATTCCCCAAAGGAACCCTGTAACGATTTCTTTTGGGTCCGGACGAAAAAAGAGGCCCCCGGGTTGGTGGCCTCTTCATCAAGACAGTAAATAAGTAACGCCTGCCTCCGCCATGAAATAATCGCGGTCAATCTAGTAGAAATGCTATTCAGGATCAGTATTTAGTCAGGGGAACTTACATGCTGGCGCATGCGCTCCCCAATAATCGGCAGGCCGAAATCGAGTAAGTGAATTTTGTAATTGCATGAGAAAGTGCGGCCAAAGTGGCCTTAAGAAACGGATAATTAGCTGTGCAATACTTAATTTGGTAATCATGAGCAGTATTGAATGGACAGTACCATATAAATTCCTCCGCAAGTTAGGAGCCCGCCTGTAACCCCTTGGAAACAAATCCTTACTTTATCTCTTAACTGGCAATTCATTTTGTCTCCTCCATTTATTCCTCTCTTTCCTTCCCAATTCATTGACCACAAGGATACTTGCCACCTTCCTACCGCTTTCAGCGGATACATCTCCTTTCCCTCCGGTTTGGACCTGTTTTGTATCCAATCTGTCCCCGGGCGCGGGGTAACATTGGCACCAGCCGGACACCTATCAGGACAAGGGCTGGCCATTCTAGCCTCCCGACAGCCTTTGGGGCCGGCTGAAACAGTTTGCGCATGACTTCTTCAGGACAAAAACTGCATACCTTGATCAAGTCGCTTTCCTCGAAGGAAAGGCAATTCCTGCTTCGGTCCTTTGCGTCCCGGGGCCGGCGCAAGTCTGAGCGGTACAAATTGTTGTTCCGGTTGGTGGACAGCCTCGACTCCTTTGAAGAAGAAGCCCTCGACCAACTCCTGGTGGAGCACCAGTTTCCGTCTCACAAGGGAGTGCTTAAAATCCAGCTTTTCAATTGGGTATTGCGGCAGATGCACGGCTACCACCACCACGTCCAACCCGACGAATGGACGCAGGTACGGACGGTCCTGTGGCAGGCCCGGTTCCTGCAACAAAAAGGGCTGGCGCCGGAAAGTCGTAAAAAACTGAACCAGGTGGACCAACTGCTGTCCCATCAGGATGTCTCCGCTTCCCACCTCCTGTATCTGGAGGAAGAATTGAATTGTCAAAGGGATCCGGTCTTTCGTCACCAGGAACCTTCCCACATTGGGCTGGAATGGAAGTCCATCCTGGACCAAGTAGAGCTGAAGCTGGAATTGAAGCGGGTCACTTCCCGCTTGATGGCGTTGTCCTTCGATTGGAAGGACGACACCCTGGACGCTGAGCTGGCTCAGATTCTGGACTTGCCCGCATTCAAAGTGCCGGAGGCCGACCTGCCGCCCGGACTTCAAGTGCATGCCTATCAGAACCAAGGCTATATGGCGCTGCTGCGGGGACGGAAGCTGGAAGCCGCCAGATTCTTTAGGGCCGGCCTTGCTTGCCTCGAGGCCAACTTGCCCCACGCTTACGAAGCCCGGGCGATGTACGTGGAACTGTTGCTGGAAAGCATCCTGTCCGATGCCGGCCATCGGGAACGGCCCTTTCTGGACGACCAACTAAAGGTGTTGTCGACCACGGTGTTTCCGCTCTCAGAGCGGAAGGGTGAGTTGGTCCTGCGGGACCAGGCGCTGATCCTGCTCGGGTACCTGCAATCGGTGGCGTTGATCCACTACGGAGAGGTCCCTCCCAGGGGGGAAAATGGAATGGAACTGCTGGAGGAAGGCCCACCAAAGATGGAAATCCTACGGCCAGAATACGAACAATTGAGGGCCGAGGCCAGGTTGAACGTGGCGATGTGGATGCTGGGGACGGGAAAATTGATTGAAGCCCAAAAGCTCTCCCAGCTGATTTTAAAGGCCGATCCGGAACAAAAGTTCCGGCCCATTTTCACCAGCACCCTCCTCATCAGCATGATCCTCCACTTTGAATTGGGCGAGATGGACTTTTTCCAACACTATTACCTCATGTTCTCCGCCCTTTCCCCTGCCCCATCGGATTCTCCTCCTCCCCAACAGCCTCAGATTCCCCAAACCCTGCTCGAACTCCTGAAGCAAACGGACCTCGCAGCTTCACAAGAAATTCTGGAAAACGCTCTTGACACCGCCCCATCCATTTCCCTTCATCCCTCTATTCCCCACCTCCTGCATCTACCCGGATGGAAAACGTGGCTCCAAAGGCAAATTGAGGTGGTAATTTCATTGATCAATGCTGAAATTTGAGTCGGAAATGCTGTATGCTGGCAGGACTTTAGAGGTTTCCAAGAGTTCCGCCCGGAACTGAATACCTACGGAGACCAAATCTATTTGACCTGCCCCAACCCCTCGAACATGAAGGGCGAAAGTGAATGATCAAGTCTGTCAGAAATAACTCATGTTCAGCGTAGGACAAAATTTACCGTTTGACTCAAGACATCGAAATCGGACAAAGGAAATCAACCAAAAGAGCAATCGTCAAGAACATTTTTACTCTGTTTAACCCTAAATATTGCCCGCCTATGAAAGCGTCTGGCCAAAGAATCTACACCCTCATCCAAGGTCTCTCCAAGAAGGAGCGCCGCTTTTTGATCCGTTCATTCTCCAGTGGGGGGAAGCGAAAATCAGAGTGGTACCGCAAGCTATTTCTCCATTACGAGGCGAAGGAAAGTTTTGAGGAGGCGAATGAGAAATCAGAACTGGAGGCCCAAGGGTTTCCCGGACACGTGGCCGTTCTGAAAAACCAACTCTTCAATTGGATTTTGAAGGAAATGCACACCTATCACCACACGGTTCAAAAAGACAACTGGACCAATTTGGAGGGGATGTATTGGAAAGCGATGTATCTAAAAAAAAAGCTGCCCCACGATGGTGTCAAGTTTTTGGAAGAGGCCAAATCGCTGGCCATTGAAAATGGGAATACCTTTTGGCTGTTGATCCTGTTGAAGGATCAAATTTCGCGGGCTGGATTGATCCACGACAAAGGAACGCTGGATGGACCCATCGATGAATTGGAAGCGGAATTCTATGCGGGCATCGAAGATGCCCGGCGGACCGGGAGCCTCCAGGCGCTCATCTCCAGGCTGGCCATCCTCAATCGCCAGCGCTACGGAACCGGTCTGCTCGACCGGGTCAATGAGTTGAAAAAGAGCCCGGTACTCCTCGAAAATCCAGATACCTTCCCCCTTCCCGCCCAACTGCTCTGGCACAATATCCAAGGCATCCTGCATACCCTGATCTTCGACTTGAAAGAGGCCTCCGCCTACTTTTACCGCGGAATCGGCGTGTTCATCTCGCATCCTTCATATGTCCAGAAGAACTGGTTCGGCTATATTTCGGTGGTGAGCAATTATGCTTTGCTGAATTCGGTCAACATTCCCCAAGACTTTTTTGCCGAACACCTTCCCCGAATCGCCCGCTTCATCGACCAATCGAAACAGAAGTCCGGCGACGAGACCTATATCCTGCGCTCACGGTATTCCTACCTGAACATCAAGTCCATCTACTGCGCCATGTACGTGGAAGAAAATGGCGTGGAGTTCGATGAGAATGACTTCCAGGCCGTCCTGGCCGATGAGATTGAATCCAGCCGCCCCAATGTCCTCGAAATGATCCTCACCATCAAAACCAACCTGGCCATTGTCTATATCCGGCTCCACCAACTCGAACGGGCCCAGAACTTAGTCACCAAAATCATGAACGATCCCATGATCCGGGTCGCTTACCACACGAATATTTTCGTCCTGCTCCTTCAGATGTACCTGAGCTATGTCAAGGGAGACATTGCCCATATCCAATACCTGCAACCCAAGTTGACCTACCAGGAAAAGAAAATCCGGGACCAAATTCCCGAAATCGTACGGCTCATTCCCCGCCAATTGATTCGCCTCGGTTCGGCCCGCAATCCGATCGAGCGGAAAGCGATTTGGGAAAAGTGCATGGAAGAGTTCAGGGGATTGGATCAAAAGGAGGCTCAAATTCCCACCTACGCCCATTTTCATTGGGGCCAATGGTTGGAGCGGATTCGGGCCGGGATGGAGTGAAGGAGAAATGAGGACGAAAGGCTGGGGCAATGGGTACGAGGGGCATTCCATTCCGGGCCCCTCCCCTTTTGCTCCGTTTTTGGAGTTGCTGGTAATTGGAGTCACGGCCTTCAGGGGCGCTCTTCCCTCAGGAAGAGGCCCCTTTGAAGCGGCGTCGAATTAGAGTTCGTGTAAATCGATCGTCAAGTACAGCAATTTCAGTCCAGGCCCATGACCTTCCGGATGTCGCTGCTGCCGTGGTGCCGAGCATAGTATTCGGGGCTGAGGCCTTGGTGGTCTTTCAGTTCCGGATCCGCCCCCGCCTTCAGCAGCATCTCCACAATGAAGGGTTTGCCCGCCAAAATGGCCAGGGTGAGCGGAGGCGTCCCGTCCAGGTTCTGGGCGTTGACACTGGCGCCGTATTCCAGCAAAAACCTGATCTGCTCGGGATAGCCCTTTTTAGCGGCGATCATCAACGCGGTATTCCACTCTCCATTTCTCCCGTCCACATAAGCGCCCTCATCGAGCAGGGCTTGGGCGACGGGCATCTGATTGCTGTTGATCGCCAAAATGAAGGGCGTTTCTCCGCGGTCGTCGGTGGATTCCGCCAGCCCCGGCCGGTTGCTGACGATGGATTTTACCGCTGGGACATTGCCACTTCGGCAGGCACGCATCAGTTGTTTGAGGTCTCTCATCTTAAAAAAATGCTTAGGATATGTTGGGTTTAAATAGGTTGAAATCTGGATTGTGCATTGGGAGGGCGCGGAAAAAGGTGGGGACATAATTCATGGTCTCCATCCATTTTCGAGGCCAGATCGCCTGGAACAAAGAAAGGCAAGATGGGGCCAGCGAACGGCGACAAAGCCATCCATTTCAACGGGACGATTTCATCCTTATTGACTGTCTAAGGGGTTTGAGAAAAGCGAATTGGAAACCAGCCGTACTCTTCATTTTATTTTGCCCTTCCTACCCTTCCCTATGACCCGCATTTTGTACCGAAGGGATTGCTAGAAAATGTCTCCAAGCCCAACTCGATTTTTTCTCATTTTATCCTCACCAATCACCGCACCCATGAGAGTTTTAAAAAAATCCAGTTCCCCCAGTCCTCTCTCCTATTCCAACCGAAAAGGACCTGTACTCCCCCCCGAAAAGTTCCCCCCGACCTTTTCCCGGGCAATCGGCTGCTATTTTGTCGATGATCAGGGGCATCGTTACCTCGATCTCGGCTCGGGGGGACATGTGGCCAACTGTGGATGGAACAATCCTGAGGTGTTCAAGGCCTTCAAGGATCAGTTGCAGGCCGGGCTCACTTTTGTCCCGCCTGGCAACAATCATCCGGGACAGGAGCAGTTGACAGCGAAATGGAACCGGCTGCTGGCCTACACGAACCACGGGTGGACCTATTTTCAAGGGGTCACCCAGAGCGAAAGCATCGACATCGGCATCCAGGCGGCCCGGAACTATACGGGCCGAAAGGGGGTGCTTAGCTTCCAAAGGAGCCACCACGGGGTCACCCTTGGTGCCGGCAAGGCCAGTGGCCTCTTCCAGGAGCCCTATTTTACCAAGTTGCCCCTCCCCTCTGCGGATCCCAAGGGCAAGTGGCAGGTCCTCGAGAAGCTGAATGCGGCGTTGGAAGCTCAACCCAAGCCCGCAGTTTTGGTCATGGAAACCATGAATCCAGCCGCCGGATTGGTCTATGTTCCTGACCTCGATTTTTACGACTCCATCTTTCAGGCATGTCGGAGAAATGGCGTGTTGGTGATGATGGACGAATCGAATGTGGGGCTGTTTCGGACGGGAAAGCTGTTCTCCTTTCAACATTTCGAATTGATTCCTGATATCGTGGTGGTGGGAAAAGCGCTGGGAAATGGACTCGTGCCCATCTCGACGGCCATGATGAAGCAGGAGATTGGGCGGTGCATCGATTCAAGTAGCGCGTATGGATGGACTCCGTTGAGTGCGGCGACGGCCCTGGCCACACTGCATTTTCTTACCGAGGGCGGGCTGGAAGGGCAGGTTCTGAGGAAAGGAGAAATCTTCCAGCGCAAGCTCAAGATTCTGGAGCGGCAATCTCCCGTGGTCCATGAGGTCCGGGGAATGGGACTGGAGATTGGGATGGAATTCAGGATTGACGACCGCCCACTGGGAACCAAGGACCAGTACGGATTCCAGGACGCCCTCCTCCAACAGGGCCTCCTCGCCCAATTCCAGGGGGAGAAACATACGACCCTGATCATTGCGCCGCCGTTGACGATCTCCACGGACCAGATCAATGATGCGGTTCGCGGGATAGAAGCGGCTATTCAAGACTATTTCGGATGAAGCGGACGGGAAGGTTGGAAGCACTTGGATACAAATTTCGAAATAATTCTCCGGGAACGGCTAAAAACTGTGAATTTGTATCTACATGGTTTTCCGTCCCATACTACCTTGGACTCATATACTCAGAGTTGATAAAAATTGATGATGAAGAGACTCCAGTGACCATGATGATTCAGCACCATCTTTGGTCACGGCATTTTATGACCCACAACAACATTGAATCCTGTTTACTTCGCGATTTTTTATGTCGATTTTTTGATCATACTTTACTACAAATTGAAAGGTCATAATCTTAGGTTTCGAGTGCGTCTGCTACCATCTTTATGATGTGCATACAAGCGCCCGCTGTGTGCGGCAGGCCAGCTCCATGAATCGAGGTTGCCCCCCAGGCTACCTCGATTTTTCATTTTCATTCCCTTCCATTTGCCCCGCTCCACTCCCATTCGATTTATGTTCCCGAACCCTTCGGAAAGTCCCAAAAAAGAACCGGAGACCTTGGCCCCCGGTTCTACTGAGTCTATGAAAAAAGATCAATCCGGCATGGGAAAAAGAGTCCCTGGAAGTCAGTTCCAGCGGACCTGGATGGTGGTTTGCGTCCAACTGGCGGCGAAGTGGTCGCACGGCCAGGGAAGTCGATCCAATAAATGGTCGGTGGCCCGTGGGTCCAATCGGAGAATCCAGTATCCGGGGGCTTGCTCTTCCAGGTCTCCCGTCCGCAGGAGCCACTCCTGCCTGAACGCATCGATCCCCATCTGTTCCATCCCGGACCAGGCCTCCAGCACCGCCTCCAAAGTGGCGTTGGACATCCTGATTTCTTCTTTGGTCAGGGGCGGCTCCAACTGGTTTACCTCTTCAGGCTTTAGCCCGACCAATAAGCCGACCAGGTGGTCGTCGTCCTCGTTCTCAGGCACAGGTGCCGGCCGCGCCAATTGCTTCAGCCAGTGGGCGGCTCGGATCCGGGTGGCTTTGGAGGGAAAGTTGCCCCGCTCATCGAGGTAACCCACGCTCTTCAGGATGGAAGGAAGGATGGCGAATACAAGGGCCAATCCAGCATTGGAGACCGGCTGGAGCTCCGTGGTTTCAACGGATTCTGGTTCCTTTTCAGGTCTCTCCTGGGACTCCTTCGGGGCATCGATGTTGAGGTTGGGAAAATGCTGGCTGTTCAAGCGGGTGAGTTCTCGGAGGAAAACGGCGTCGATGAACTCCGATTTTTGGGACGCGAGTCGCAGGGTTTCCGTGATGGCCCGGGCTGCTGTCCACGCGGTTGCTTGTTGCAGGTAGGCGACCCAGCTGTCCAGGTAGGCCGCGGGAGCGGGGGGATCGGCCTGGGGGGATGCAAAATAATGGTAGGCGTGTTCCAGCAAGTGCTGCCCGAGCTGTCGCCGGCCGGTGCTCAAGAACTGTTGGTGCAAATTGGCGATGAAGCGCTTGTACACTGGAAAATGGTGGGTCGGAATCAATGCCTGAAGGAAGGCTTCGTGAAAGGCCCAGGGGACTTGGGCGAGCCGGCGGATCGCGTCTGGCCGGTCGGGCAGCTTCTTGAGGGCTTTCAAAAGCCGCTGAGACTGGGTATCTACCACGTTCCGGACCAGCTCCAACAATTCGGCTTCCGTATACGGATGGGAATCCAACTGTAAGAGGGAGGGGGTAAAAATGAAGTCTTGGATGGCCTGGAAGGATTCTTCGAAGGACTGCTCGGCGTTTTCCGTCCTCCCAGATTCCTCACTCCCCCATCCTCTCATCATCAGATTCTTGTGCTGAATCCAGACTTTCTTCCCAGAGTTTTTCTTCATCTGACTTCTCCTCGGGGCCTCTGATATTGAAGATGACCTCACCCGTCTCAACGCTTATTTCCTCCTCGGTGCTGTTAGCATTCTGTTTGCGGTCCGGTTGCTCTTCGATGGCATTTCCTTCCAACCCGGCTTTTTCCTCGAATTCTGGTCCGTTTTTTTCCTCTTCTCCCCTTTCCACTTCTGTTGGTTTCTCAGCAGATCCTCCCGCTTCTCGGTTTACTCTTCCTCCCTCTTTGATTTCCGTTTCATCCCCCTCCGGTTCCCTTACCTCCTCCGAAAACGGGGATTTCAAGGTTGTCTCTTCGGCTTCGTTCTTCTCCTCCTCTGATTTTCTGGTCCGCCACGATATTTCCACCAATTTTCTCTCGCTTCCCTCCTCTTCGCCTTCAGCTCCCCCTTCTCTTTCTAATTCTTTCTCCAACCCGACTTCGTCTTCAAGCGCTATAAATTCTCCCATCTCCACGTCCTCGGACAAGACAGGGGAATCGGACAATCCAAATTGCTGATCTTCAGATACTTGTGGGGTTTCCACCCTTTTGAGCTCATCGAGCTGGGCTCCCAATTGAATCCCGGTTGGAGTGGATGACCAAGGTTGATACCCAAGCGCGGCCCTGAAAATACCGGCAATGGCCAGCGGAGATTCCTGGGTCATCCGGGCCATGGTGGTCACGGTAAAGTTCAAATAATCCCCGGGCGAATGGGATTGGGCAATGTGGTCGAAGAAAAATTGGAGATGCAGTTGTTGGTTGAAGTTTTGAGGATTTTTCAGCTCTTGGTGATTGAGCAAAGAAGGTCCCTTCGCAGCGATCTGCTCGATCAAAGTTCCCACCAACTGGATTTCAGATTCGGCCGCTGACCAGGTAGAGGTCAGAAAGCGGTCTACTTCGATAGAAGATAACTCACTGGTCAGGGTAGAAATCAACCGCTTACGAGCTGCCTTGGTAAATGGCCCGGCATCTTGGAAGGCAGTCAACAAAGCTGCCGGATGGTTCCGAACCCATTCACCCAACAAGGAAGCAAGGTCCTCATTGGAAATGGTTGAAGGTGAGTGTGGCGTGGTAAAATCAAGGTTGATCTGTTCGAGTACCCAATCCATTTGCTCCGGCAAGGACCAAGTCTTCCACAATTCCCTTTTCAGTTCTTCGGAGCAGTCGGCTGACTTTTTAGGAACCTCATCAGCATGAATTTCCTTTTCAGCCATCGCATTTCTTTCCACCTCGGTTTCTGGAAGTTGAGGCGGAATTTTCTCTTCCAAGTGCGCCTGAACATCTTTCTCAGGCCCCAAGATCGCCTCTTCGAGCAAATTCAGTTCCACGGAATCCGGATGGTCCATACTCGGCCCTTCCAAATCCTGATCTACTCCGTCCGCAAAGAAAATGTCTTCCTGCTCCGGCATTTTGGAGCCCAGAAGTTCAGAGGAAGGCTGGGAAAGTTCGCCAGCTATCAGGGGATTGTTAACGCTCTCGGCCCCTTCCCCAGCAATTTCCTCTGACACCTCACCCTGCGAGATCTGGTCACTTTTTCTCGGATTGGGATCGGTTGCTTCATGCTTTGTATCTCTTTCTTCCTCCACAACTTCCCATTCATCTCGGTTGGGGATAGCCGTTCGGTGCTGGTCCTCTGACTTCTCGATTGGGGGAGCGGTATTTTCATCCCGGAAGGCGGGCTTGACCTGATCCGAATCGTCGTCGTCTTTTTGTCGGTCGGATGGAAAGGCCTGAGGCATCGAATGCTCCTGCTGGCGGTTGATTTCAAAGCGGACGGACTGGGCGGCTTCGGGGGAAAGGAAGGGGATGGGTTCGGTAAAATGGTCGGCGCTGAAGGACTTCCAAGCCGTCAGTTCGGAGGATAACACGCCTTCGAAATTCTCCAATACGTCCATGATTTCCGCCGTTGTTGCGCTGGTTCCAGCGGTCCACATGGCCACGGTATACGCCATGAGGTCCTCCAAGCGCCGGGCCTGGTCGCGGTAATCCATCAGGAAACGAAGCGGGATAAACCACGCCTGCTCCGCCGGAGAGGAAACGGTGTGATACGGGAAGAAATGGTCCACTTTGGCGATTAGGGCCGCGGACAGGCGAGCGGCAAGTTGGAGCGATTCACTGAGCGAGGGGGCTACGAGGGCCACCAGATCAGGAATTGCTTGCGGTGACAGCAAGCGCATGGTACGGAGGGCCTCCTCCGACCGTTTGGAGATGTCCAATTGCTCCCACCGTAGGTGGAGAAAGGGTCCCAGCAGGGCTGACTCCTGATCGGACAGTTGGAGGAGTACCTCGGCGGGGGAAAGGTTCCAGGCCTTTGCCCAGGATGGAAAGCGGCCGTTTTCGATGAGAAACATCAACGCTTCGACCTGATCGGATTCATAAGGAATGGGATTCTGGGCCTGCTCTTTTTTCAATTGATTATCAGCGCTTTCATCCGACCATCCCAGCATTCTATCTGCTCTTTCTTCCATTTCCCCACTTATCAAATGCTCTTCTTCTTTCCCTTTGATTTTCTCCCCGCCTATTTTCTTCTTCTCCTTTTCATCTAATTCAGGCTCCTCAAAGTTATCGCGGGCCCCATTTCGGGCCTCCCCAACTTGGGAAAACTCCGATCCCAAATCGTATTCGGCAGCCTCAGAACGTAACCGGGGAAGGTCTCCAGCTTCCAGAGATGGCGTATCATCCTCTGACCCTCCCCCGGTATTTTGTTCCTGAGACAACTGCCCATCGATGGGAGTCGGCTCGTCCATTGGTGGCGTATTTCTCTTTTCTTTCCCTCCTCTTCTTTGGTTCTCTTTTGGCTCCTGCTGCTCGGGATTTTGTCTCTCTTGCCTTTCCAATGCCTGTTTCTCCTCCTGGACCGATTGCCGGGCTTCCGGATTTGTAATGGGATTGGTGCCCGCGACGAGCAGAGTCAAAATGGGCTGCCAGGCCACCTTTCCGGGGAATTTGCCGGTGGGAGCCGATTCCAGGAAGGCCTGTATGTGTTGGGCTACCTGACCGGTGGGCTCCCCGGCACTTGCGGCTAGCATTTGCACGGTATAGGCGACCAGCTCTTCCAAGCGGGCGGGCCCTTTCGGGTGGTCCATCAGGAACCGGATTGGGAGGAACCACGATTGCTCACCCCGGGATTGGAAGGTGTGGGCGCGGAAAAAGTGATCGGTGGCAGCGGTCAGGGCCCCGATCAATCGGGCGGTCAACCGGAGGTGGATGCTCAGGGCCGGAGCCATCAGGGTGATCAGGCTAGGGATCGCGCGCGGCGACAGCAAGCGGATGGTTCGGAGGGCCTCCTCCGTGCGGTGGCGGGTGGCCACGTATTTCCACCGGAGGTGGAGGGCTGGACGCAGTCGGGCGGACCTGCGGTGGGCCAGGTGGCGGAGGATCTGGACGGGGGGAAGGCTCCAGTTTTGGGCCCAGGAAGGAGCTTGGCCGTGTTGGAGGAGGAACAACAGGTATTTGACCAGCTCAGTTTCGGAGGGCACTTGGGGCTGGTCTTGGTTCTGGGGCAATCGTTTGGTTGCGCTTTTCTCACGTTGTGAAACCCAGGTTGCTTCTCTTTGAATTTCCCACGCCTCAAATCGGTCTTCCTCGGTCGGACTTTCTTGAGATAGGGGCTTGTTTGTCCTTCTTAATTGATCGGGATTGTCCTTGTCCGGCTCCTGCGGCTGGACTTGGTCTTGCTGACCAAAGCTGGATGAAGAAGTAATGGATGGATTCAATGATTCTACGGTATCCGCATCTTTGGTTTCGGCCTCTTCCACCACGCTTAACTCATTCCAGCCTTTCTTCAGATTGGCCCATTCGAGGAGTTCCTCGAGGTGGGTATCGCCTTCGGGGGATTTCTTGGGCTGGGTGCTGGGGAACAATGGGGAGGCGGACTCAGGCGGGTTATTTGTGCTTTCGGAAGGATGCTTGTATTTGAATTCGAGCCCTTCGGCTCCATTTTCCAAGAGGTTGTGGATACCCAAATTCTGGTTTTTCAAAGGAGCAGGTGGAAAAGCATCTTGGTCCAGCCATGGATTGAGTTCTTCCTCGTGGGAATCATTGGATTGGAGGGAAACTGATAGTTCTGCGTTTTGAGCCTCTTCTGATAGATCAATCGTATTGGGACCGACCAGCTGGATCGAGTCGGGCTCAGTTTCCTTGGCCTCCTCTTTTCTGGCGAGTGCCTTGTCCGGAGTCCTGTCCTCCTCTTCGCTGGAAATAATGGTGTTCTCACTTTCCAAATTCTCCTCCTGATCCAATTCTACTTCCAGCCCTGACTCGTTGTTTTCCTCTTCCCGCTGCTGTTCTTTCGGGATGATCTCTTCATTTGAACTCTCTGCCCAATCACTGTCGGATTCAACAGTTGCTTCTTCGACATCGGGTTCTCCTCCAGCTTCAGATTCGTCCTCTTCCGAATCGGTTTTCTGATCTTCGGTTGCCTCATCCTCCTGCGACAATGTTTCTTCTATCTCAGGAGAAGAGGCTTCAGCTTCTTGCTCTTCTTCCTCTGTGCCTTCATCCCAATCTCTTTCGGATTCGTCAACAGCTCCCTTTACATCGGCTTCTCCAGCAATTTCCGATTCGTCCTCTTCCGAATCGAACTCCTGATCTTCCGATACTTCATCTTCTTCGGACAACGTTTCCCCCAACTCCGGAACAGAGGTTTCAGCTTCTCGTTCTTCTTTCTCAGCGCCCTCGTCCCAATCATTCTCAGATTCGTCTATTGCTTCCTCAACAACGGGTTCTTCGGCAGTCCCGGATTCTTCATCAACGGAATCTATTTCCTGGTCTTCGAGAGCTTCATCACCTTCTTCTGGTAAAACTTCTGCTTCCTCAGGGACTGAGGGGTTTGCTTCCTGTTCCTCTGTGCCTTCATCCCAATCACTTTCGGATTCGTCAACATCTTCCTTTACGGCGGCTTCTTCAGCAGTTTCCGATTTGTCATCTTCCGAATCGACTTCTTGATCTTCCGAAACTTCATCCTCTTCAGACAACGTTCCCCCTACCTCCGGAACAGAGGTCTCAGTTTCTCGTTCCTCTTCATCTGCGCCCCCGTCCCAATCACTGTCAGATCCGCTAACTCCTTCCTCGACACCGATTCCTTCAACAGCTTCGGACTCATCCTCTTCCGAATCGACCTCCTGCTCTTCCGATACTTCATCTTCTTCCGACAACGTTTCCCCTAACTCCGGAACAGAGGTTT
>CAWUKT010000073.1:0-36156 GCA_963923035.1 uncultured bacterium | reverse complement strand
GAGGGGAAAAGTAAAGGCGACTTAATCGCCGCCTTTACTTTCCTCTACTCGATTTGAAAAAATGCTAAGTTGAGGCATGCCTGAGATTCCACCGATTCATTTTCTGGACCACATCGCCATCGGGGTTCCCGACCTGGATGCTGCCGCCGATTGGTACGCGGAGATGTTGGGCCTTGAGGTGGTGCAGAACCCTGCTTGGGGACCGTTTCCGGTCATGGTGATGGCAGGACGGAGCGGTCTGGCCCTGTTCCCGGCCCAGGAGGGAGAGTTGGACGCGGCCAAGTTGCATCGCCACATCGCATTTAGGGTGGCCATCGGGGACCTGAAGCACTGGCACCATCGTCTGGTTAAGCAAGGCCTGGAGGTGCGGGAGGAATATCATGATCCGTATAGGTCGCTGTTTTTCAGGGATTTGAATGGGTATGAAATTGAGTTGATGGCCCGGGAAAAAACAGTAGAGGGCTTCCGAAGGACTTTGGTGGTGGGAGACATCCACGGGGCCATGAAGGCGTTGGAGCAGGCATTGGATCGGGCGGGATTTGATCTCAAGCAGGACAGACTGATCAGTCTGGGGGATGTGGTGGATGGTTGGCCGGAAAGTCCGGAGGTTGTGGAGTTCCTCTTGGGCTTGCCCCATTTGGTGGCGATTCAGGGGAACCACGATGAATTTTTCCTGACTTACCTGAACTACGGAGAAGCGGATGTCCATTGGCTGGAAGGGGAGGGGAAAAGCACTTTGCAGGCTTACAATCACCTGGGCTTGCTGGAAGACCCGCGGCATCGGGGGTTTTTCTACGGCCAATTGCCGTACTTCATCGACGACCAGCACCGCTGCTTCGTTCACGGCGGGTACGACCCCCGTCGTCCCATCCAGATGCAGCCGGCCAGCCGGCTGTGCTGGAACCGCTCCCTGTGGAGCCAATTGACCGATGTCCGGGCGGAGCCAGACCGGCCGGAAGATGTGAATGGATTCACCGAAGTCTTCATTGGCCATACCCCCACCGTCCAGCAATGGCCAGAGCTGAAACCGGTGCGGCTTGGGAACGTCTGGAACCTGGACCAGGGCGCCAAGGTCAAGGGGAAACTGACCGTGATGGACGTGGATACGCACGAATTTTGGCAGAGCGATCGGGTCAAAGAGCTGTACCCCAAAGTGGATCGCAGGTGGAAAAGGTTTCAGTCGAAATAACTTTGTGTATTGTAAAAGACAAGTATTGGATGAAAACTATTGATCGCTAGGGGACAAAACCCGATATTGTTAGCTATTACTAGATCTGAATTCAGAAACTATCAACTTACTGCTTATGAAGATTCGCGTACCCTTTTTCATCCTGGCCCTGTTGCTGAGCTTCGGCACAGTCTCGGCTCAAGGATATTACTTCATCGGGGAGCAAGGCACAGATGCCCCCTATTTCTACGATGAACCCGGCGACGACCTCATTACCAGTGGCAATGATGTCCTTTCCTCCTGGCAGCAACTTCCCTTCACCTGGAACTTCTTTGGGTTGCCTGTAACCGGATACTACGCATCCGACAATGGGTATATCACCTTTGACCAGGGCGCTACGGCTTCCGTGGCCAGCAACGTTGCCATTCCTTCGGGTTCTGCTCCCACCAACGCCATTTTTGCCTTCTGGGACGATCTCCAGTTGGGAAGTGGTGTGGTTCGTTCCTGGACGATTGGTCTGCCTCCGAACCAGACCCACTGTGTCCAGTGGTTCAACGTTTCTCCCTCCGCGGGTGGTACCATCACCACGACCCTTCGGATCTACGAAGGTGGCGCCTTTGATGTCGTTGAAGACATCGGCTCCGGCGCTCAGTTCACGACTTCTGCCACCGTAGGTGCCCAGGACGCTTTCGGCTCCGATGCCGTCATGATTCCCAGCGGCCCGAATACGCAGTTCCCCGACAAGACGGCTGACAATGTCGATGACCTCATCTACGTCTTCATCGAAGGCCAGCAGGCCACCTGGGACCTCAGCGTTGAGTCCCTCAACCTGAGCCAAACCCTCGCTGCTGGTACCCACCAGCTGTCCGGTAACATCCGGAACTATGGCTCCAATAGCGTCTCCAACCTCAAGATCAAGTACCAGATTGACGGTGGTGCCGTTCAGGAGTATACCAAGACGACCCTCGTACTGACCGGCAACGGCGGTGGCGATTTCTTTACCCACTCCGTGGACATCGACCTCCCCAATACCGGCCAATTCTACCAACTGAAAGTCTGGTGTGACGAGTTCAACGGCGCCAATGCCGACCAGAACAACGGCAACGATACCCTGACCATCGACCTGATCACCATCCTCGGCAATACCCGTCCGAAGAGCTTCCTGATGGAAAAAGTGACCGGTACCTGGTGTGGCTACTGCCCCGCTGGTAAGATTGGTTTTGACGAAGTCTTCACGACCTATCCTGGCCAGGCCGTCGGTGTGAGTGTTCATACCGGTGATGTCATGGATGCCGGCACCGATTACCCTGCCTTCTACAAGGTTTCCGGAGTTCCGACTTCCTACCTCGACCGTCGGGGCGGGAGCTTCAACTCTGATCCCAAGGTTTACCCGACCAGCCTTCCCTCCGAAGTGTCTTCCCGCTTGAATGAAACCGCTTCTGTGGGCATTGAAGTCTATACCGAGTTTGACGCGCAGACCCGGACCGTAACTGGTACCATCGTGGCCCGCTTCGTCGACTACGCTTTGGGTGACCTGCGCATGGTGGTCCTCGTGACCGAGGACGGCATCATTGAGCCGCAGGCCAACTTCTTCTCGGGTGAGGCCGGCCATCCCTATGGCAACGATCCCAGCCCGATCCCGAACTTCGAGCACAACCAGGTCCTCCGGGCAGTTCCGTTGGGTGAGTTTGGTACCTCGGGTATCATTCCTTCCCTCGTCAACCCGAATGAGACCTATACCGAGAACTTCACCTTCACTGTTCCGGCAGGCTGGAATGAAAACAACCTCCATATGGTCGGCATCGTCATGGACTATGACGATAACTTCCGGAAGCAGAAGGTCCTGAACGCTTCTGAGAATTCCTTCGACAATGGCGTTTCTGCCGCTCCCGCAGTTGAGCAGACCCAAATTGTGGATGTATTCCCGAACCCGGTGGCTGGAATTGGTGTAGCGCGCGTGGACTTCTCGACGAAGACCAAAGCGACTTTCTCTCTGTACAATACCTTCGGCGTGAAGGTGCAGGAGATCACCAGTGCCAATTACCTGCCTGGTACCCACCACATTTACTTTGACACCCAGTCTCTGGCCAATGGCGTTTACCTTTTCCACGGGGAAACTTCCAACGGCAGCCTGACCCGTCGGGTTGTTGTGTCGCATTGATCAGTTCTCTGAATACGAATTTTGAGCCGTCCCTGAGGGGCGGCTCTTTTTTTGTCATTGATGGTCGGATTGGGGGGATTGGAAAATGAAGGAAGAAAAAAAGGATTTTCCTAAAACCAATTAATCAGCTGTTTTACAGGGGTTTATGCCTGTATTCAATGGTGCCAAATAATGTTTGGAAATCCAAATATTTAACTATTTTTACAGCAAACCTCAACCGTACCGCTGGCTTTGTACCCCATTTATACAACATACCAACACCAGAGTGATGCTTTCGAACCGAAGGAGCTGAAGAGCTACCGGTTACGGGTCCTGATGCGGGATGGTATGCTGATGTATGTGGTGCTTTCTCCGGCGGCTCAGGTTCTGGCCGCAAAGGAATACCGGACCAAAGAGCCCATTGCTTTTGTTGAGTTTTTTGAGACCATTTACCAGAACGATTATTTTCTCAAAGAGGAATATAAGTCCATCGAAGTGGTCAATGGAACCCTTTCATTTTCCCTCATTCCGACCCGCTACTTCGCTCCCCAACGCATGAAGGAGTTCGCGGGGGCGCTGATCAAGGACTCTTTTGACGCGGAGCACCTGGCCTACCACGCGATGGATGAGGAGAAAGCCACGGCGATTTTCCTGGTGCCGGCGGAGGTCAAGAAGAAATGTGACTTCTATTTCCAGGATCCGGAGTATATCCCGGCCTGTTTGCCCCTCATCAACCTCGCCCATTTTCTGGGAGCCGACCATCCCGATCTTTTGTTGGTGACCCTGTTCCAAAACCAGTTTGTGGTGACGGGATTGCGGAATGGAAAACTCTGTCTTTGCAACGCCTACGATTTTCAGGCGGCCAGTGACATGGTCTATTTTATCCAGCTGGTCCAGGACCTGACCAAGCTGAACGAATCCCAGCCGTTGATCTGTCTCCACGGCGATTTCGATCCTTCGGGCGAATTTTTTGAGGAACTGACGACCTATTTGCCCGGCATTCAGCTTCAAAAAGATGCCTTGCGGCCTCGGTTTGCCACCCAAACTCCGGACATCCCCACTTCCCAATTCGCCTACCTCACCTTTTAATCCATGCGCATCATTGGAGGAAAATTTCGGGGACGCCAACTCCGCGCCCCGGCCAAATTGCCTGTTCGCCCTACCACAGACCAAGCCAAAGAAGCCCTTTTCAATATCCTCGCCAACCGCTTGCGGTTTTCCGACATCCGCGTGCTGGACCTCTATTCCGGCACGGGAAATGTCACCTATGAATTTGCCAGCCGGGGCACGCCGGACCTGACCTCGGTGGATCGTCACCCGGGATGTGTGCGGTATATCAAATCGACTTTGGCGCAGTTGGGGGTCACGGGGAAGGTGGTGAAATCGGATGTGGGGAAATTCATTGCGAAGACCGGCGAGTCCTGGGACCTCATTTTTATGGACCCGCCGTATGGGATTGGCGGATTGGCGGAGCAAATCGAGACGATCCGCAAGCGGGGTCTGATTCGGGATGAGGGTTGGTTAGTGGTGGAACATCCGCCCCAGGAGAGCTATGAATCGCTTCCGGGCTTTGTCGAATCGCGGAAGTACGGATCGAGTGTGTTTTCGTTTTTTGAATCGGGGGACACATGAAAAAAACAGTCCCCGGCGGTGATCCTTCACCGCCGGGGACTGCACCTTCAGTTACCTGCTTCAACGCAGGCGATTGCGCGCGCCCACTCCGCCTACGCGTCCATTCTGTCGGGCTTCCTGCCGCTCCTTGATCCGATCCAATAGCATCTGCCGGAAATCGGCCTCGGCCTTGTAGAGCTTGGCCACCTTGCGGATGGGCAGCACCTTGATGTACTGTTCGTGGTGCTTCATGAACAGGTCCAATTCCTTTTGTTTGACTTCCACCATCGTATTCACCGCTTCTTCCACCTCCGCATCTGACATCGTATCGAAATTGCGCCGGGCGGTACGCACTTCCTGGCGTTGGCCGAGTTTCAGGGCCTTCAGCTCATCCTGGGCCTGGTTGTACACCGGCCAAAACTGCTGGGCTTCCTCCGGGGTCAGATTGAGTTGCCGGGTCAGGTACGCAATGCGGATGGCCTCCACGTTCTGTCCGTCGCCATTCTGGGCCTTTACCATCCAAGCACTGGCCATCATCAGCACTGCCAATAGGGTATATTTTAGTTGCATGGTCATATCACTTTTCGTTCAAAAAATCCTCCAAATCTTCAAATTGAAGGTCCAATTCTTCAAAATCCAGGGCATCCAGTTCAATATCCTCCTCGAAGAAGCCCTGCCCAAAGGCTTCCGCTTCCACGGATGCGAGGGCCTCGTCGCCCATCAATTCAATCATTTCTTCCTCCGCTACATTTTCCAGCTCCAACGCATCCAAAATCTCCTCTTCGCTCAATTGGTCGAGCTGGGATTCCAAGACCAGGAGTTCCTGGTCAGCAGGAGGTAGGGGAGAAGGGGCGGAATTGCGGGTCCAGAAAAAGATCCCGGTACCGATCAAAACGGCCAAGGTCGCGGCAATCCCGATCTGCTGCCAGTTCCAGAACCGGCGGGTAGTCGCTGCCGGGGCGGGTTCCTGATCGGGTTGGGAGACGGGATCCGATGTAGGTGGCTCTAAATTCCGAATCCGATCCATGAGTTGATCGGGAAGGGCATCAAAATAGCCTTCGGGCGGCTCATGAGGCTGCTGCCCTTTGAGGGAAGAAAGGAGAGGGGCCTCCTTTTCCCAGCTTTCCTGATCTCTATGTGGGTCGTTCTGTTGCATTCTTACTTCCTTAGATAACGGTAAATGAAAAAAGTTTAATGGGTCTTCAAAAAATGTTCGACTTTTTTCACCGCATGGTGAAAAGAGGCTTTCAATGAACCTATTGACCCGCCCACGATCTCCTGAATCTCCTGGTACTTCATTTCCTCGAAGTATTTCATGTTGAAGACCAGCTTTTGCTTGTCGGGCAGCGTATCGATGGCGGCCCGCAGTTTTGCCTGGATATCTTCCCCGGTCAGGGTATCCACGCTGCTGGTGCTGTGGTCCAGGTGATCCTGGATATCGGCGACGTCCGTATAGGCCCGGCGCTTTTGGCGGTTCAAGAAGCTCAGGCATTCGTTGGTGGCAATCCGAAAGAGCCAGGTCTTCAGCTTGGAGTCCCCCCGAAACTTCGCAATGTTCTTCCAGGCCTTGATGAAGGTGGTCTGGAGGAGGTCATCGGCGTCGTCGTGGGACGAGACCATCTTTCGGATATGCCAGTACAGCGGCTCCTGGTGGAGTCGGATCAGCTCTCCGAAGGCTTTTTCCGCCGTTCGGGGGCTTCTCAATCGGCCGAGAAGGGCCTTTTCTTCCGTGGTTGTCGCTGTGCTGCCGCCTGGCATTCCAATGTCTGTGTTTACCGTTTGGTACCTAGATGAAGATAGGCAGGAAAGGTTTAATCCCCGTTGGATTTTTTTTCATGGGAAGGTGCATTTTTCTCGCATGATAGTAAAACTATTATGTATGATTGTGCGTACTATATATGTATTCAAATTCGATTGCTATGAGCCTGAAGAATTACACTCCGACTTCCCGGGGGATTATTTCCCTCAACCGCAACACACTTCCCGGTTTACTTCTGTTGGCCGGTGGAATCATCGCTTTCTTGGGTGCCAACCTGTCTTTTAGCTCAGGTTACCTCGCCTTCTGGCAGCAGCCGCTCTCGATCGGCTGGGGCACCTTCGCCCTGGAGAAATCCCTCCAGGTCTGGATCAATGATGGATTGTTGGCCATTTTTTTCCTCTACGTAGGTTTGGAAATGAAGCGCGAGGTCATGCGGGGAAGCCTTCAGGACGTAAAATCGGCAGTCCTGCCCTTGTTCGCTGCTTTTGGTGGCATGGCCGTTCCGGTAGCGCTCTTCTTCCTGTTCCTGGGCGGTAACCCTGGCGCCGAAGGATTCGGCGTCCCGATGGCCACCGACATCGCCTTTGCCTTCGGCATCCTGGCCTTGCTCGGAAGCCGCGTCCCCGTGGCGCTGAAAGCCTTCCTGATGGCCTTTGCCGTCATCGACGACCTGGGTGCGATCCTCGTCATCGCTTTTGCCTACACCGAGACCATCTCCTGGACCTACCTGGCCCTCGCCGCCGGAGTCTTGGGAACCCTGTTCGCCCTGAACCGCTTCGGCGTCCGCAATGTGGTCTGGTACCTGATCCCGGGCGCGATCCTCTGGCTGGCCGTCCTGAAGTCCGGCGTCCACGCGACCCTCGCTGGCGTAGCCCTGGCAGCCTTCATCCCGATGGGAGAGAAGGGAGGCCACAGCCCCGCCGAGCACCTGGAGCACCAGCTCAAGCCGTGGGTCCTCTACCTGATCCTGCCGCTCTTTGCCCTCGCCAATGCCGGCGAGACCCTGTCCGGAGACATGGACTGGGGAAGCAACCTGATCTGGTCGATCGCTGGCGCACTGGTCCTGGGTAAATTCCTCGGGGTAGTTGGCGCGACCTGGTTGGCCCTCAAGCTGAAGTTGGGCCGGCTCCCGAAAGGCCTGAACATGCGCATGGTCGCTGGGGCCGGATGGCTGGGAGGAGTTGGCTTTACGATGGCCCTCTTCATTGCTGGCCTTGCCTACGGCGCGGGACACGACCTGGTCCAGGCCAAACTGGGGATCTTGTTGGGATCTCTGATCGCCGGAATCGTGGGCTACATGTGGCTGAGGGCTGCATTGAGAAAGCCCAAGGCGGTGGAAAAGCCTCCGGTCAAGGAGGAAATGGAGCCCCACCTGTTCATCTAAGCACATTCACTTTTACCTGTTTTTTTGATAGACTTACTTTTGCGGCCTTCCATCGGGAGGCCGCCTTTTTTGCCTCCCTTCCCTGCTTTCCCCTACCTCGATTTTCCCTGCTAACTCTATAAGTGCGAAGATTCAAATCCCCCTTTTCGACCGTGTAATGGGGCCTGAAATTTGATGGTCTGGCTTGACACTTGGTGTCAATGGCCGTGCCTATATTGGACTTGTAACAGGGAAACAAACACCTATTTTCTTCGCCACCTCAAGGCTGTACATCCCTCTTTTCAGTCCCAACAATCGAACGGCACTTCCAATGCACTTTCTTTCAGTCCGGTGTTAAGTCCCGGCTTGAACACCATCGATTTGTACGTCGGATACAATGGCGTCAAGTGCTACAAGGAAACTGTGACCGTGACAATTTAATCCGAACTTAAGTCCAATTTTGAAGGGGCCTTCCACTTTTGGAGGGTCCCTTTTGGGCAAAAAAGGTATGCATGCATAATTTTTTTTCGGAGTCTTGATCTGGGAATTGATTCAAAAATCGAAGAAAATGCCTGGAGAAATTGGAGGGAGAAAAAAGAATGGAATGGATTGGTCTAAATCGGTTTGGGTGGAAAGGGAATTGGCGGGGAAAAAGAAAAGGGAAACGGAAAAATTGAATGGAAATGAAGGGTGGATTTGACCGCTCACCTCCTCACAGTCAAAACTTTTACTTGATTATGATGCATGCAGAGTATATTTTGCAGCTCGATCAGATTTATCAGGTACAAAAGTAAAAACAAGTATGAAATCGAGAATTGCTATCCCGCTATGGGCCCTGCTCATGCTGGCCATTTGCCAGCCATTGACCGCCCAATTTTCCAACCCCACCATTGAAAACTTTGGTCCTCCCAACATTGAATTTCTTGGTGGTCCCGACGGCCGTGAAGGCACCCAAGTTCTGCCCGTCGGCACCGATCTTTACGAAGGCGATGACGTCAATACCATCTATTACGGCCTGACTCCGCCCAATTCCAGCAACAAACCGGTATTGGTTTTTGTCCACGGATATGCCTCCAGCGCTTCCGTCTGGTATACCGGCCGTGACAACATGTACAAGGACGCTTACCAGGACGGGTACCGCACTGCGTTTGTCTCTTTGACGCCCAATCGTCACATGTGGACCAATGGATTCATGCTGGCCAACATGATTGACGAGATTACCCAGTACTACGGTGTGAGTTCGGTCAAAGTCGTCGCCTGGAGCAAAGGTGGCGTGGATTCAGATGCCGCCATTGTCCACTTTGGAGCCGGCAACAAAGTCAGCGAAGCATTTACCCTCAGCACCCCCCACAACGGGACCAGTATCGCCGAAGCCGCCAACAGCATCCTCCTCAGCTTGGTCAACATCATCGCCATGCAAAACAACGATGCGACCAAATCCTTGACCCGGGGCTACATGTCCTACTTCCGCTCGATTACCGATGGTTCTCCCAACAACACCACTCCTTTCACGACTTTGGGTGGCTGGGGCAATGGCCCCCTGAACCGCCTCGACATTCCCCAGGCGCTCATCCACGGTATTGATGGCCCCCGTGCGAACGGTGGCAACGACGGCGTTGTCCCTTACCAGAGCAGCCGTCGTCCCGGTGGCCGCGAGCTGTTCGATGGCCAGCGCAAAGAGTACGGCTGGTTCGGCATTCCCTACTACCCCGGACCGGCTGAGACCGAGCTGGACCACTTTGAAGTGACCCGGGGCATCGTCTGGCCCTACGTCCGCGACGTATTCAACGGCACCCTCCGCATGCCCGCTCCGAATACGCCCGAGGAGTTCAACCCCAATCGGACGGTCAGCTCCCAAATGCAGCTGGTGGCCTCCGCTGGTGGCGCCAACAAGTTCTCCGTCGCTTCTGAAGAAGTCCGTCTCTATGTCATGTCTGCCGACGGCCAGCCGATGCAGGTCATCGATGCCAATGGCAATGAAATTGAACTGGAATGGCTGGAAGGCGATGCCCAGGGTCAGTGGTTCCGCATGGTAGATGTACAGGCAGGTACCTACCGCGTCGAAGGCGAAGGCCAATTTGCCGCCATGGTGATGGAGCCGGAAGGCCCCTCCGTAGACATGGAAATGCTGTACGGCGAGAGCGGTTGCATTTTTGATGCCAACGATGCCATCCGGATGCGGGTGAAAGCAACCGGCGTCGACCTGAACAGCCCATCTGTGACGGGTACCCTCCAGCGCCTCCACGACCTCGAATTCAATTCGGTCGCAGACGCGCCGGTACCAGTTCGGTTCTCCCAGGATGGCGAACTCTTCATCGGCGAAGCTGGTGCCCACATGCCGGCTGGCGTTTACTCCGCCACCGTCAGCTTCAACGACGGCGATGTCGCCCGGACTCTGACTGCCACCTTTACCAAAGTCGGTGACGAGCCGATCATGAATGAAGTGATGGCTCCCCAGTTGGAAGTCCAGGCATTCCCCAACCCCTTCACCGAATCAGTACGGTTGAGTGCTGATTTTGAAGGACATCGTAGTGCAGAAGTCAGGATTTATGATATATTTGGGAAAGAGTTGCGGAAGTACACGCTGGAAAGCACCGACGGACAGGCCGAGTGGGTATGGGAAGCGCGGCAAGAAGGAATGTCCTCCGGTCTATACATCGTAGAAGTTACGACCCTCGATGGAGCTTCCGTCACCAAGAAGATCGTCCTCGAATAAGAGTAAGTTTTTTTACAATCATCGTCTGGCTTTCGCAGCGTCAGACCTAAGCAGTGTGGGGCCGCCTATCGGTAGAAGGTGGCCCTAATCTTTTTAGGCAATTCAGATTTTGCCCGATAAAAAAATGACTTAAATTCGGCCCAAAAGCATGGACGAAGCCAACCGCCCCCAATATCCTTCCCAAAATACCCCCCAAAGCCAGCAGGTTCATTTGCTGTTCCGGGAACGCCCGGAAATCAATGAAGAACGGCTACTGGAGGCCTTGCGCCGCCATGTGGGGCCGTCGGAAATCGCCCCGGGAGATCAGCCGGGCTTGCGGCTGTTTTTCTTTACCGACCACACCTTGGGCTACAAGGATGGCCAATTGCCGGCGCAGGGGCAGCTGTTGATGCCCCCGGAAGGACAAATCGATCTCGGACGATTTGAAACCGCCCGCCAGCAAAGCTGGCACTGGCCGGGAGCCTTTGAAGAGGTCAAAGCCGCCCAACACGAGTTTTTCATCTCAGATTTCCTGTCCCAGCACATTCCCGCACCCACCCGCATGCGCCTCCTGAGTGGCTTCGCCCGGGCCATGACCGAAGCGCTGCGTCCCGATGCGTTGTACTTTGTGCAGGGAGACCGCCTGGAAAATCCCCGGGATTTTCTCCAGGCCCACCCCGATGAGGAAACATTGCATGGCTTCGTCAATGTGCGCCTGTTCCGCATCGCGGAGGATGGCTTGAACAGTTTGTTCATGGACACTTTGGGCCTTCAGGCATTGGGACTGCCCGATTTCGAGATTTATTTTTCAACCTATCCCGCCAACGAGGTCGCCAACAAATTGCTGGACTACGCCTACTATTTGATGGAGGAAGGGGCGGTCATCGGGGATGGGAATGAAATGGAGGGCCTGGAACCCAATGAGATCTGGACGGCCCGCCGGATGGAGGCATCGGTGGGACCGGAGCGAGAGGTGATTCGGATTGAGAACAAAGACTACCACGATTTGGATAAAAAGGAATAGGAAATGGGGACTTTGGAGGAACAAGGAGCGAGGAGGATGGTTAAAGTCAAAAAGAAACCCCATGCCTGAATTACCCGAAGTTGAAGGATACCGCAAGTACATCGAAGGAACCGCGATGGAGACGCGCATTCGCGACGTGGAAGTGCGCGATGCCCATGTCCTCCTGAATCCCACCGAAGAATTCCGGAATGCCCTGAAAGGCAACCACTTTGCGACCACAGACCGGGTCGGAAAGTTCCTGTTCCTCAACCTCGACCGCGGAGGAACGCTTTTGATGCACTTCGGCATGACTGGCTCGCCGCGCTACTATCGGGACCCGGAAGACGAACCCAAGTTTCCCCGGGTCATTTTCCACCTCGAAAACGACTTTTCCCTGGCCTTCAATTGTCCCCGCAAATTGGGGCGGTTGAAAATCGGGCCTTCGGTCGCCACGCATGTCGAGGACCGCAAGCTGGGCCCCGACGCCCGCACCGTCGGCTTTGACGCCTTTCAGGAGCGCCTGTCCGGTCGCCGGACGAGCATCAAGAACGCCCTGATGAGCCAGTGCATCTTCGCCGGCCTGGGCAACTGGATGGTGGATGAAATCCTGTACCAGGCCAAAATCCACCCGGAAGACCGGGTGAACGTGTTGGACGAAGCCGCATTGCGCGAAGTCCACGCCAAAATGCACCACGTCATCGAGGTGGCCCTCGAACACGAAGCCCATTACCCCGATTTTCCGGCCTATTTCATGATCCACAGCCGCTGGACCGATGCGGGACGTCCCGAGGCCGCCACGCTCGAACTCGAAAAGATCAAGGTGGGAGGTCGCGCGACCTATTTTGATCCCTTGATCCAAGTGCCCCGGAGTGCGGATTGAGACCCAATCCGCACTCCCTGGTGAAGCTCCGGCCGCATTGGACCGGAGTTTTTGTTTTCAAGAGGCACCCTATCCCGGGCAAGGTTGTGGATCAAAAGCCATTTGCTTGGAGAAGCATTTCCCAACCCACCACGAAGCCCAGGCGCTGAACAACACCGGGGATTTACTCCGCCAAATGGGAATACCGTTCCTGGATGACCCTGAAATGGTGAATTTGGTGGGTGGTAATCGCGAGCCCCAGCGCCGAAAGGGGCATTTCGTACTCAAAAAAGCGACAGCTCAATTCCAGCAAATCCTTGCGGAAGGATTCGAACAGGACGATGGAGGATTGGCGGACGAGTCGTAATTCGTCGACCAATTCCTCGATGGAGCGGTCATTGGCATGCGAATTGTCGACCATGATTTCCTGGTCGTGCGCATCTGGGATGGTTCCTTCCTGCCGGGCAAACAGGACCGCCCGAAAGCACCAGATCCGTTCCCAATCGATGAGGTGCTGCAAGATTTGGTGAATGGTCCATTTCCCTGTTTGATAGGTCCGGAAGCCGATGTTGTTGAGGTGTGCCATGTCAATCTGGTTGACATCGTCCAAACTTTGTTGAAGGGCCTCGGTGAGTGTTTTCCCTTCATTCAATTCATAGATATATTCTAAAAACGCGGAGGTTTTGGGAGTCTCTGACGATTCCATAAGGATGGTTTTTCTTGTGGTGATAAAAATTGGAATGGATGGCAATAATCAATG
Organism: uncultured bacterium; assembly: GCA_963923035.1. Classification (GTDB taxonomy): domain Bacteria; phylum Bacteroidota; class Bacteroidia; order J057; family JADKCL01; genus CAWUKT01. The sequence goes on along the minus strand of CAWUKT010000073.1, from coordinate 22,798 downwards.
GGCCCAAAGAATATTGACCTGGAAACCGGATGCAGTTCTCCCATTTCCACTCTTTGAGCTTCTCTTTTCATTCAAACCGTGGATACAAACTTGATTTGCTGGTCAGTTCATATCCCCGCTTCTCATATCGTTTTGATGTACATGACGCAATTGCCGTTTGTGGATCTGTTTTCTTTTGCGATCAAATGGGATTGGGAAAATCGTTGCTTTGCCCTTCCCGTTCAACCGATCACCAATCAGAAATAGAATTTCTACCTACAATAAATGATTTCGACCGGAAAATTGCAATCTCTCCGTAGGGTTTGGAGTTTTTGTATCTTTAGGAATGGAGTCATCGGAAAAAGTCTTGAAATATTCCTTTGAGGAGTATTTGGAAATGGAGGAGCAAGCGGAATACAAAAGCGAATTTTACCAAGGTGAAATTTGGGCGATGTCAGGTGGTACCCGGGATCATAGTTTAATCGGGACAAATATTTCTCGTGTCTTGGGAAATGAGTTGATGAATGGCCCTTGTTTGGTCTTCGGAAGCGATTTGTTGGTAAGGGTAGGAGAGGCTGACGCAAGTTTTTATCCTGATTGCATGGTGATTTGTGGGGGAGAAGATTATACCTCCGAAAAAAAGAATACGGTTCGTAACCCCAAATTGATTGTGGAAGTGCTTTCAGACTCCACCGCAGCTTGGGACCGTGGCGGTAAGTTTCGTGCCTACGAACTTCTAGCATCATTGCAGGAGTACGTAATTGTGGAACAAAAGGAGCCCCAGGTGGACGTCTACCGCCGGAGACCCTCCGGCGGCTGGACATTGGATCGGTACGCGGGCCTGTCCGGCCAGGTCGAGTTCCAATCCCTGAACGTCGCCGTTCCCCTGGCCCAACTATACTACGGAATCAATTTTGGCGAAGCCTAATCTCATCTTCATGCTCCTGTGCTGTTGGGTCGGCCTGCTGGCGGCCCAAAAGCCGATGCACCTCTCGCTCGAGGTGGGCGGGAGTGGCGGCCTTGCCTCCGTCAACCTGGAGAAGCAATATGTGGACCGGGGGAAATTCCAGCTGCATGGCCGGCTGGGCTTGAGTTATATGCCCGTCGACCAAAACAACGGCGGCGTCATCATCCTCCCGGTAATGGTCCACGGCCTCTTGGGCAACAAGGGACATTTTGCCGACCTGGGGCTGGGGCAAACCTTCTCCGTAACTACCCAGGGAAGCCTATTCTTCCGCATGCCCGTCGGAATCGGCTACCGCTTCCAACCCGAAGGCCGCAAATACTACCTGCGCGCTTCCTATACGCCCCTCGTTTCCTACCTGCTGGACCTCCAATGGGAACACTGGGCGGGTATCACATTTGGCTACCGAATTCGAAACTGACATGAAAAAATGGCCCCTATTCCTGCTCTCATTGGCGTTGCTCGGTTGCAATACCCGGGAGGCATTCGATGGTCCGAACAGTTATAAGGACGATTTTGAAAGCTATACCACCGCCGCCGACCTCATCGACGTCGAAGACCAGCAATGGTCCTTTTTTCAGAATACCGGGGACCAAAATGAGATTTCCGTGACGGACCAGATGGCGAGAAGTGGAACCCAGAGCATTCGCTTTGCATCCACCGACGACAGCCGTCCCGCCGGCGTCAGCAAGGCCAGCCTCAAGAAGCAGTTCATGGCGTTTTGGGAGGGAGAAGTCGTGACGGCGGAATTCTGGATCTACATTGAAGGGACGGAGGCATTGGAATGGTTGTTCATCTTTGACCTGGAGGAAAAGACTGAAATTGGAGCGGGCCCGGGCATGCGCCTGGCCTTGGTGGACAACCAAATCGTTTTGGAGCACAAATACCCCAATCCGAATGTGTTCCAGCCCGATGGCGAAGGCCGACCATTTCCCCGCGACCAATGGGTACAGGTACGGTTTGAGACCCTCCTGTCGCAAAAGGACGAGGGCTATGTACGGGTCTTTCAGGACAACGAGCAAGTACTGGAAGTCACCGAATGGCAAACCCTTCCCCGCGACATCCTGTACGCTCAACAGGGCACAAAAGGCATGTATTCCCAGATTGAATTTGGGATCACCGCCATCGACGCCAAAATCCCGGCGGTCCTGTACGTCGACGACGTACGCGTTGAGACCACCAATCCCTGACCGCATTTACTTTCCTATTTTCACCCAATCGATTCCTCTTTTACCATGAGCACTCCCCAACTCGCCCATATCCAAATCTTCCCCGTCAAATCCCTCGACGCCGTGGTGCTGACGGAAGCCCAGGTGGGCCGGTTCAGCTTGCTGCACGACCGCAGTTTCGCGATGAAAGCCGAGGATGGGAGGTATGTGAATGGGAAAAGAACGGGGAGGGTGAACGAGTTGAAAGCAGATTTTGATTTGGAAAAAGGGGAAATAAGTCTCGGAGAAAGGGGAGGGGAGCAAAGGGAAACGTTTGAGCTGCGGGAAGGCAATATTGAATTGGAAGGATTTCTCTCTGACTTTTTCCAAATGCCCGTTCAATTGGTCCACAGCGCGAATGGCGACCTGATGGACATTCCCGGCCAGGCCGCACTGACCGTCCTTAGCCGCGCCAGTCTGGAAGCCTTGCAGACCGATATTCCCGGCCACAGCCTCGACAATATGCGCCTGCGCTTTCGGGCCACCCTCGAGCTGGAGGGTGTCGAAGCCTTCTGGGAAGACCGCTTGTTCGGGTCTCCGGGAACCGGTCGAAAATTTCGGATTGGAGAGGTGGAAGCCATCGGAATTGCACCGCGGGAGCGGTGCAGCGTGCCCCCGCGCGACCCGCTGACGGGTCTTCCGGACAAGAAATTTGCCCGTCAAATGATGGCCAGCCGCGAGAAACACCTGCCGATTGCGAGCGCGCTCGCTGAATATGGCCATTTTTACCGCTTAGCGGTAGACGTGTTTTTGCCGGAGTCCGAATCCGGCAAAACCCTGCGGGTCGGAGACCCGATTGAACTGTTGGAGTACGTCGACCTGCACGCCGGCTAAGCCCGTTTTCCCGTCAACTCCCCACGATTTCCGCCACCACATCCCGCGCCGACCGGGCAGCATTGTGCACCGCTCCCCAATCGGCTTCCTGTGTATACGCATCCCCCGCGAAGTAGACCTTGTCGTCCACCGAATCCGCCAGGTTTCGGGAAATCCGCGTAGGCGAGACATCGGCCAGGTAAGCCGCCTTGATAAAAGGCTCCGCACTCCAATCCTGGACCAGGTGCTGGACATAGGACGCTGATGCGGCCCCATTGAAAATGGCATCCAATTCTGCCAGGATATAGTCGCGCTGGGCCGTGCCAGTGAGGTTTTGATAGGCCTCGGCCTGAAGTCCCACCGCAAGCAACCCCAGAACATTCGCATTGGTAGTTTGGCCGTAAGCCGCATCGTAGTACACGCGCTGGCCATCCGAGGTTTCGCTGTCGGAGAAGGAAAGGAAGGTGGGGTAGAACTGCTGAGAAAATTCGATGAAGACCTTGATCCCGCCCCATACATTGGCATCCTCAATGGCCCGGGTATGTCCATTGGGCAAAGCAGGCGAAAAGGAAATGGTACCTTCCTTGAGGATCTGAAGGGGCACCGTGACAATGACCTTGTCGGCTTCGTAGCGTTGCCCATTTTGATCCGTCACCCGCACCTTATCCCCCGAATAGTCAATCGAAAGGACCTGCACATCGTAGGTAATGGCCGCTTGAACACTGGGCAGGACATACTCCTCAAAGAAGCCCAGTCAGGTGGTCCCAATGAATTTGCGATCCCCAAAATTCCCAATGGTTCCGTAGGTGAGTTGGCCATTTTCATAGGACGCAGTGGGATCCTGCGAATTATAAGGCTGGGTCACCGTTGTGATCTGCACCCCGGAATTGTTGACGATGGCGTCGAGTTCACTCGCGTCCACGTGGAGCCATTCGCCCCCCAGCGGAATGGGGAAATCCACGAAATCAGTCGACTGTTTGATCCGGCCTCCGTAGGTGGAACTGGCTTCCAGAATCCGAAATTCCAGCCCTTGCTGGGCCAGCAGGTATCCGGCCGACATTCCCGCCGCGCCGGCTCCGATGATCAACGTGGTGCCGGAAAAGTCCATGTTGCGGTCCCGACAGGAACTCATCATGGAGGAAAAGGGCAGGGAAACTCCCAGAATGCCAGCGATCTTGAGAAATTCTTTTCGGGTCATGGGGTTGAGTCAGGGTGCAAAATAGAAAATTAGCTCGGTCCAGGTAGGCGAATCCCGCTCTGGGAGGTACAGTTGGGTGATGTTACGGAAAATGGAAGACTTGGTTGGTGAGGGAAATGAAAGGGGAGGGAGGAAAAAATAAACCGGAAGGCCCATAGACCTCCCGGTTCAACCACTATCTATAAATTCTTTTAGGGCAATCGGGTGGTAAACTTCATGTAGTTGGTCCGGAAATCGGCCCAGGTATAGGTCGTCCGTCCGTCATTCTCGGAGGTCCTGGCCTGGTCCCGCAGGGTAATTCCCTCTTCATCGGCACTGATCACCGTCACCGCGTGACCGCTGTTCTCGGCCGTGACCACATTGCCCACTTCCAGGTTGTGGATGATGGTCGTCCGCAATTCTTCATCGCTGATGGCATCGGTACGGCTACTGGGACGGGTCAAATTTTCCCGGTCGAGGTGCTGCAAATGCTCGGGAATCCCCCCGAAATAGTGTTCGTAATGCCTTTCTCCGGTCAAAGTCTCCAGCGCCATCATCGGCCAACCGCCAATGCCGCCATCGACCTTCTCCCAGCCCCCTCTCATGATAGCGAAGCCTTTCTCCAACAACTTCACCCAAAGCTCCATATTGCCCTGCTCATCGCGGTCCGCCCGGTTCGAATGGGCGTCCTGACCTTCCATCTCCTGTACGCTGCGGATCGGGTGGTCGGAAAGGTCTCCCCACACCACAAATGAAGGCGACATATTGAACGTGTACCGCTGGGGCGCCCGCGACTCATCCCACTGGCTGGTGCTCCACAAACTGATATTGTAGGTGCCATCCTGGAGCGGGCCCTCGATGGCATTTCGGATCAGTTCGGGCTGTTGTTGAGCGATCCCGGCGAGGGCCGCCAGGAAGTAGCAGTTGCCCAAGGCTCCCTGGTGGACATCGTTCGCCGCAATATCGGAGGTATCGCCCTCTCCCCGATGGGCGGTTGGCCCTTCCACCCGGGGGCCGTATTTGTGTTCGTAACCGCTGTCCGTCCAGATGGTCGGATCGTTCACGTGCGGGACATAGCCCGCAGTACTCGCATCATTGTATTCATCGGTGGTGATGCCATTGCGGGAAGTCGCATCGACGGTAGAAGCCTGGATGACATTTTCGGGAGGGCTTTGGGTCCGGCCCCGGCGCTGGACCGGCGAGGAATCGAGTCGGGACTGTCCCGAAGGACGACGTTGCAATGGGCTACGCATAGTGCTTTAGTTGGTTGAATCGAATGAGCAGAGAATGGCTTGAGATTAAACTACGACCATTCAAATATTAAACTATTTGTACAAAATTTGTTTTGGATTTCGATAAAACCACCCAAATGGTGTATGAACAAGACGAAGTCATAGTTCTGGTCGACGAAACTCATAGATCCGCCGCACGCTGGCGTCGAGATAAGGCGGTGACGTTTTGGCTTCGTGTAACAACATCTGGGCCGCATCGCCCATTTCCTTGACCAGCTGGCGCTGGTACAAAGCGATTTTAGAATAAATGCGCCGTTGGTAGTGCCTCCAGTTGGCAGTTTCGTGACGGGAAATGAAGGACAGCCCAGATTGCGTCAACAATCCGACCGGATCCACGGCCTTCAAATCCCAATTGCTAAAGATAAATTGGCCGCCCGGTCTCAAGACCCGGCGCACCTCCCGCAGGGCCTGCACCTTGTCGGTGACCGTCCACAGCGAATCAATGCTGATGACCGCATCCACTGAATCATCAGCGAGCGGCAGGGCGAGGAAATCGCCGGCCAGAAATTGCGCGGGATGCGCCAATTCAAATTGGGTTTGAAACACCTCCGCCTGGGCCACTGCCCCCGGGATCAAATCCACGCCGATCAGGCGGGCTTGCCGGGCCTCCGCAATCCGCAGCCCGGGACCACCTTTTCCGCATCCAATGTCCAACAAGGTGCCTCCCGGCGCAATGGAAAGTCGCTCCTGAATATCGGCCAGGTCTTGCCGGGTCAGGTATCCATAGTGCTCAAGACCGGGCGGATAAGCCTCGCCAAACGCATCCGACCAGATCTTTTCCATCCACTCACTTCGCTTAGTGAACTGGTAGTAGCGCTCGTAATAAACGTGGTTGAGGTCTTTGTATTCTTGTGCCATGGATTCCCGCGGTGAGGCGCTATGATACAAAATTGCCCCGTCCCCATCAACTGGGGAGAGGAGGCGAAGCATCAGCGGGCCCGTTCCAAAATGTCCAGCACTTCGTCGGCCTTCAGAAAGCCACTGTGTTGGAAAATGATCTCGTAGTTGGGATTCAGAAGGGTTAGGGTGGGGTAGGACAACTCGCCATTGACCGTGCCCAATTCAAGTGCCAACTCGTGGGTGCCGGAATCGCGGCCGTTGGGGCGGTAGGAAAATGTCTGACCGGCGAAGTCGACCGGGGCCGATTGCTCCCCATCAAAACTGACGAAATAGAACTGGTGATTCAGTGTCTGAACGACCTGCGCATGGCGCAAAGTCGTCTGCTTCATGTTCTCACAAAACTTACACCAATCGGCATGCAGGAAGACCACCAAAGGCCGTGCTTCTTCTTTCAACAATCCCTCGACTTGTTCAAATTCATAGGTTTGAAGATCAGGTATTTGGGGAATAGTTCTTTGAGTAGAACTACAAGCCTGCAATCCCACGATGGCAAGTACCATCAGTACCCAAATCGATCTCATTTGCGGTTGAGTGAACAGCGGATTCCGAGGAATCCCCGGATGCCCTGGTTGGGACCATATACATAGGAGGGATCAAAGGTGAGCCCGTAGGGATTGCCCGCATCCGGCACCACATTTCCATCCGCATCGAAATTGACATTCCGATCAAAAGGATCAAATGCCCGCGCAATGATCGGCTCATCCTGGTTCTTCCAGGGCGTCCAATTCAGCAAATTCTTGACCCCGCCGTAGAACTGGAAGTTCTTCATCCCCGAATAGGTCAACTGAAGATTCTGGATGCTCCACCAGGGCGAGGAACCCGGTCGGGGATCCAGCTCTCCGAGCAACGGCAGCAACATGGGCCCATAGACATTGCCCGTATAATCCACACTCAGACGGTTTTTCCAGAACTTATACGTCACCGCCCAGGTCCCAGTAAAGCGTTCGGTCAAGATCTGTCGGCTGCGCACGTCATCTTCCACCGTCGACACATCCATCACCGTCGCGCCGATCAGGACGGTTAGGCCATTGCGGAGGGTAAGGTCCGCATTGAAGCTCACACCTTTGGTCTCCGCAAAACCTTCCAGGTTGTCGTAGATAATCTGGTTGGGATTGGTGTCGTAGTCGGGGAGAATGACGTTGCTAAAATGGGTATAAAAGGCCGAGCCCTCCAGGTTCAGGGCGCCGCCGTTCTGGAAATAGAATTTCTTGATATAGTTCAGGTTCACGTTGATGGACCGTTCCGGAGCCAATTCCTCCGCGATGACCACCTCGCGGGCGCCGGTCAGGGCCGCGTGGTCTTCGGTAAACAAATTGACCACCCGGAAGCCAGTTCCGGCGTTCAGGCGGAGGATGTTCCGCGCATTCAGCGTCCACTTGTGGGCCAAGCGGGGCGTCAAAATATTGCCGTGGCGACTGTTATAGTCGTAGCGGAGGCCCAACAAGGTCTTGTGCTTGTCCGACAAGGCAATTTCGTCCTGCACAAAGATGCCCGGCAACCAGATCTCGTCCGGATCATTCGCGGGCGACTGGGCCTCGCCGCCGGTGGCGGGCGTATTGTCGTCGTAGTACGTGTACCGCAGGGCCGCTCCCACCAACAGGTCGTGCCGCTTGACCTGCTTGTCCCAGGTCAACTGCGTGAAGCCGATCTTTTGATCGGCGATATAGGCCATGTCCCCGTAAACGGAGTTTTGGTAATGGTCGTTGAAAGAAAACGACAGCAGGAGCTTCTCCCGCGTCGGCAATTGGTACTGGCCCATGACCTCCCAGCGGCGGGTGTCGATGGCTTCGCCATAGATCACATCTCCGCCCCGAAACGCCGGCGTCCAATTCAATTCTCCTCCCCAGCGACTCTCATTGTAAAAACGACCCGCCAGAGTGAAGAGACGATTGTCCTTGCGCTCAAAACGCCACTTCTGAAACACCGAGATCCGTTCCTGGATCGCCATGTCCGTGAAGTTGTCGTCATTGTTATCGACGACATTGTCAAAGTTGAAGTAGTTGACGCCAGTGAGGACCGAAGCCGACTTGCCGACCTTGAAGCGGAGTCCCAGATCGGCATTGTATTCCTGCCAACTGGTCGCGAACACATCGGCCGTCAGGAAGGGCGCCCGGTCCGGGTTTTTGGTGATGATATTGATCAGGCCGCCGATGGCCTCGCTGCCGTAGAGCGAAGAAGCCGGTCCTTTGACGATTTCCATGCGCTCCACCATGGAATTGGGAATGCCCGACAGCCCGTAGACTGTCGCCAGGCTACTCACAATCGGCATCCCATCGATCAGGACCATGGTATAGGGACCTTCCAGCCCATTGATGTGGATATCCCCTGTATTGCAGACCTGACAATTCAACTGGGGACGAACCCCGTTGACCGTCTGAAGGGCCTCGTAAATATTGGGGGTGGGGTTTTTGCGGAAAAACTTGGGCGTATAGACCTCCACGGGGACCGGACTCTCGATGCGTTTCACTTCCTTCAGCGTACCGGTAATCACAACGTCCTCTTCGGTATCGGCGGAGAGGGAGAGGGCAAAATCAAGTTGATTTTCTCCTGGCTTTACAAGGACCTGCTGAACCACGGATTCATAGCCCAGGTACATCGCCTTGATCTCATATTCACCCGGTTCAATCGGACCAATGGAATAACGCCCCTCTGCATCGGCCACTGCTCCTTTTCCTTGCCCCATGATGACCACCTGCGCAAATTCTAGCCCCTGATCCGTCGAATCTCCAATGGAACCCACAATGGTGGCCATTTGAGCATAGGCACCCAAGGTCAGAAACAGGCTGCTCACCAGGAATCCTATGCGTTTTAGAGAAGCTGTCATCAATTTTTTCAATGGGGTTGAATAAATATTTAGACAAATCTAAAAATTTATTTCTACACTCTTAAATATTTTGTTCGGAATGTTAAGAAGTTGTCGTTTGGGTGGAATCAAAAAGGCAGAATGGAGAGAGGGGTAGGGAAACAAATGAGTGGTCCGTTTTTCATTCAAACATATCCTGATTCCCCATGAAAAGCATATTCCTCCTCAGCCTGACCTTTTTCTGCTGGACCCAATCATTTGGGTCCGGCGCCATGAACCTGGTGCCCAAAAGCATGGTCACCGATTCGGTGGTCCAATCCGGAAACTGGTCCGATCCCGCGACCTGGGGCGGCAGCCTCCCCGGCAACAATGCCCGCATTTTGATTGGGGCGGGCCATACCGTAACTGTGGATGGCGTCCTGCCGACCCGCCACACAACCATTCGGCTGGAAGGAAAGCTGCGCTTCAATCCCTCCGTGACCACGGAACTCAAAGTCGAGTCAATGGTGGGCTTTCAGGGAAGTGAATTGGAAATGGGGACGGCGGTTCAGCCGATCAGCTCCGGCGTCACCGCAAAGCTGTTGTTCATTGACCAAGGCCCCTTGGACCTGATTCAGGACCACGGCCAGTTCGGGAAGGGCCTGGTCACGATGGGCAAGGTGCGGATGTACGGAGCTGAGAAAACCAGTTGGTTGGCCCTGGCCGTACAGCCAGGAAATGGGGACACCGAGTTGGTCCTGTCGGCGTCGCCGCAGGGATGGCAGGTCGGCGACCGGCTGGCCATCACCGGTACCGACCGCCTCGATCCGGCCAGCGATGAAGTCGCGGTCATCACCGCCATCAACGGCCCCACCATTTCCCTGAGCCAAGCCCTCTCCAAAGACCACTTTACGCCGTACCAGGATTTGCCCGTCCACGTCGCCAACCTGAGCCGGAACCTCATCCTCGAATCGGAAAACCCATCGCCCCGGCGGCGGGCCCATGCGATGTTCATGCACACCACGGACGTGGTGGTTCAATACGCCCGTTTCGCCCAGATGGGCCGCACCGACAAGCGCCAGAAACTGGACGACATCTATTTCCCGACCCTGATCGCGGAAGACACGGTCCACGGGCCCCGTACGAATATCCGGGGACGCTATTCACTGCACTTTCACCGGGGCGGCGTCGACCCCAATGCGACGCCGGCCGCCTCTGTGACCGGCTGTGTCGTCGAGGACGATCCCGGCTGGGCCTACGTGAACCATTCGTCCCACGTGAACTTCACCGGGAACGTGTCCTACAATGTTGTGGGCGGCGCATTCCAAACCGAAGCCGGCGACGAGATCGGAGCATTTGTCCGCAACATCGCCATCCGCACCGTCAACCCCGATTTTCCCCTGCTCAATCCCGCGACCGCTCCGGTGGACATCCGGGAAGATGCCCAGGACTTCGCCTTTCAGGGGGATGGCTTCTGGCTGCACGGAGGCGGCGTACAGGTGGACAGCAATGTGGCCTCCGGCTGCTCGGGGCACGGATTTATCTATTGGACGGAAGGGCTCCGGGAAGTGGGGACGGCATTCGAAGACCTCAACCATTTCCTCGTATCAAATATTCCCAATGGCCATCTGTTGCCGGGGCTGGACAAAATTGATGCGTGGTGGGTGCCTCTGCGGTCGTTCAAGGGGAATACGAGCTATTCGGTGACGCAGGGATTCAAGGCGCTGTACATCCATTCGACCTTGTTCGATGATGTGGGGGAATTGACGCCGACTTATTTGGCGACGGTCCACAGTGAATTGGAGGACATGACGATCTGGAATGTGCGGAAGGGGGGAGTAAACATGGAAAATTGTGAACGGTTTACCTGGCGGAACCTGCGGATGGTCAACGATGGGAGCCTGGGGGTGCCCGGCCTGGTCTGCGAGAAGACCGTGGCCAACCGAACCATCTTCGAGCGCATCGAGATTGAAGGATTTGACATCGGGATGGTGCCGCCGATGCAGGGCAATATCTCTATCTGCCAGGGAGATTTCAGCAACCGCTGGGATTTTCGCCTGATTCCGCCGCAGCGGGATGTGCCCGACGTCAGCGACAACCGCGACCTGCGAATCGACGGCATCCAGTTCCGAAATTCTCCTTTCTTCAGCCCCGCCGACATAGTCCACTTCAAACTGGAAGGAGCCGCGAGCCTCAATGGTAGTCTTCCCGAGTTCCTGGATGCGGAAGAAGCCCATAAATACTTCCTCATCCCGGACCGCATTGTCATCAATACCGATGACCACGCCGAGATGCGCCTTTACTACGATGAGCAGGCCCCCAATTTTGTCCCGGTCACCTCCGCAAATTTACCCGGAATGGCCACCGGCAGCTATGTCACCGACATCCTCAACAAGTCCAACCAACAGCTCTTTAACCAACTGCAAATGTGTTTTGCCGGGGCCCTGATGCCATCCGATGCGACGGCCGGCGTGGGAATAGTCGGCGGAAGAGTGAGCCGCACGGACATCCAGGGAATGAATTATCCCACCTGTCATTTCATTGATATGCCGACCCTGGCCCCCGATTTCTTCGACTCATTTGACTTTTATACCTGTTGGGATGGGGCGGGGAGCAAAGTGGCCGGGACTACGACGCCTTTCAACCACAGCGTATGCGGGACGACCCAGATTGCTCCCCAATCCAATGAATGGGATGAACCCTGCTCGCAGGTCTATCCGAACCCCACCCGGGGCGCCTTCGCGATCAATTACCAGGGGAGCCAATACAGCCTCACCGTCCTGTCCTCCGCCGGGGAAGTCCTGCAAAGTGGCCAGGGATTCCGGGGAGAGACGAACCTGGACCTGTCGGAAGTGGGAGCGGGGCTGTACTTCGTGCGGATATGGGATGAGAAAACGGGCTATACCTGCACCCGGCGCTTGATCAAACTCTAATCCATCAACGGAGTGGCGGTTTTCATTGAAGAAAGAAGGCCAATGCTTTAAAAGGATTCTCTGATTTCCAGGAGCAGATCACGCCAGTCTCTTCGAGGTAGCGCCCTATCCTTTGCTACATATAAATACATCCACGGCCGCCCGTTGATTCGGGGGGTTAAAGGAAAATGCAATAGGGTAGAGGATAAGAAAAAGAAGGGAAACTAAGAAATGGCCGGACAAAGCAAATCAGTCTCCGATGGTTACATCGGAGGAAGAAAGGAGAAAAACAGGGGAGAAAGGACTACAAGGACTCTTCGTCTTCCTCGGGCTTGCGCTGGGCTGCACCCATGTCAGGGTTGAAGCCAGCGGCGTCGCTGGCCTTCATCTGGAAGGGAGGAGCTTGGGCGGTTTGGCCACCACCAGTTGCAGACAGAGCGGATTTGCCCAGGCCTGCGCCGGGTTCGGGTCCTTTGGGTTGGGGAGATTGCTTATCGGCCATCTTACTTTTCAGTTTTGCGTTAGAATCAGTTCTTAAATTAGGAAAAAATGCGGGCGGAAAAAAGAATTGTAATCCACATGGACAGATTTGGTGTCATTTCAGCCGAAACCAGATGCACCGACCATTGTAATTCGGGTTGTCGGTGAGGCGGGTTTGTTGGCTGCCATCGGGGCGCATCACATAAACTTCCCCGTCGTTCCCATGCCGTTGGCTCTCGAAGACAATCCACTGGCCATCCGGGGAGATGTTCGGATGGAGATTGATGCCATCGGTGATCTGCCGGACCGCCCCCGAGGCCACCTCGACCTGGTACAGGTCGTACAAGGTCTCGTTGCGGATCTTCAAATTCGCGATCAGGGTCGCATTGTCGGTCAGCCAATGCAAGCCCGAATTCATGTAGCCCCGCTCAGTCACCACCCGGATCGAATCGGTTTCGAGGTCATAGACCCGGATGAACTGGTGATACCAATCAGGCCCGCTCATGAAGGCGATAAAACGGCCATTGGCCGACCAGGTATGGTTCACCGAGTGCGCAAGAATGCCCTCCCGCAAGTTGCGGGTGACCTGGCGCTCGTACTTTTCCACGTGGTCATAAATGAACAACTCATTCACCCGCTGGATCCGCTTGAAATAGGCCGTATACCGGCCCGACGAATCAGTGGCCTCCCGTTACGCCCCCGGCACCACCGGATCCGGCACCTGCAATTGCTCTTCCCGGGTATAAATGTCGATCTGGTGCTCTGTCACATTCCGCTGGCTGTCAATCCGCGTAAAGCCCAGCGTCCGAAAATCGAGTTGGACCGGAAGGCGGTTGTCTTCCGGCGAGTCGGTCAGCTGTTCGACCCCACTGCCATCGGAGTTCATCAGGTAAATCTCAGCCGATCCGCTGCGGTAAGACACAAAGGCGATCTTCACGTCTTCCAGAACGGGAACCTGGGCCGCCAAATGGGAGAACAGGAAGCAGAAGAAGAGGGCCGAGGCCGGGCGGAAGAGAAATAGACGGGGGGATGAAGGAAAACGCGTCATGCCGGGGAAGAAATAATGATGACGGTCAATTTAACAAAAAGATTCCGGGGGCAACTTTTGGGGTTGTTTTCGAGATCAATCCACCTCTGAATGTCCCTTTTGTTCCCCGTCGCATTTCTCCGTTTTTCTTTTCCCCACTTTCCCGATATTCGCTCCAAAATCATTGATCCCATGAGCAAAGAAGATCGCGACATCGAAAAATCGTATTCCAACAAGGAATTTGCTGCCAAGCTGCGGCGCCTCGCCGACTCAGTCGAGTCGGGCGAAAACTTCACCATCCAGGTGGCTGGTGAGCGCATCTACGTACCCGACCGCGCCGAGTTCACAATTGAGCATGAGCGCGAGGACGGCCAGGAAGAGCTGGAGTTCCAGGTCAAATGGTCCGTAGAAAAGGACGAGGATTGATCCCTCGTCCCCGGAACCCCAAGGTCCAACAACACAAAAGGCTGCTCCCCGAGCAGCCTTTTGTGCGCAAAGGGCTTTCCCTTACAGGTACTTCTCTACCTTCGAGCGCGTGACCTTCCACTGCTTGCCGTAGTTCGGATGCAGGCCGCCCGAGCCATCTTCCAGGTCGCCATCGCCGTAATTCGTCAGGATGAAATCATCCAGTTCCCGGCTCTGGGTATCGAAGCTGCCATTCGTAAGCGGGTCCTCGCTGATGCTGCTGTTCCCCACGTAGACATTGCCCGCCTGGTCTTCGAGGAGATATTCGAAGGGCAGATAGCGGTACTTGTGGACGCCGAACTCATTGGTTACGACCGTCCAGAGGTGGTCGGTAAAGTAGACCTTGGCCCGCTTCACCTTGCCCTTACCAGCCTCCACCAGCATCCGCTGGACCGAAGCCCGCATGGCAGAGCTGTTGTATTCGTTCTTGAATTCGTAGCCGTCGAGGAATTTGTCTTCGAATTGTTCCTGACGCGTCTTGTCGATGGCGTCGGCCAACTTCACAAACGCATTCGGGCCATTGGCGTTCATGCCGGTACAATCCAGCGTGAGGGTCCCGGTGGCCATCCGGCTGGTGCTGTATTCGGGGCTGTAGACGACCTTCATGGTATGCTTCACCGGCGTCAGCTTGCCGCAGGTCCGCAGCCACTTCTCAATGGCCGTGGAGCGGTTTTCGCCCCCTTCCAGGTTCTTCTCGGCGGTGGTCCAGATGACCTGGCGGGTGGTAAAGCCACCGTCGCGCTCGCCATCTTTGCCCATCGGCCAGACCGGAAGAGAGGCCACGAACTGATCGCCGATGTAGAAGTTCAGCTTGCCGGAGGTATAGCTGGTAATTTCCCGGAAGGACTCGTGGGTATACATGGCGAAGGCGATTGGATCTCCGGGCTTGAAGACCGGATTCACCGAGCTGGCTTCTGAACCCGGCTGGATGGGCGCCTTGGCAAAGGCCAGGTGCTTGTCGTTTTCCTTGTGGTAGGGGCTGACGAAGAATGCATCCCGGATATCTCCCAGCTTGGATCCCACTTCTCCGTAGCTCTTTTCAAGCTCTGCGAGTTGAGTTCCGTACTTGTTCTGCAGGCCCGGATCCATTTCCATCAACATCTTAAACGAGGGCAAAAGCCGATTGAAAAGGTCGTACTGGACCTTGGCCTTGTCGGGATTGATGGGGCCGGACTCTTGATTGACGAAGATGGAACTTTGGTCGAGGGACAGGTATTTCCGGGTGCGCTGGTTATTGGCTTCCAACTTGGGCATTACGTTCCCAAACTTGCTGTCCAGGGTATTGGCGACCCCGGCGAGGATATTGTAGCCGCTTTCATTCAGGTGGGTAAAGCCGCGGTCGCGGCAGTCCTGGCAAGCTGCGGTCAGCTTTGAGGCTTCTTCGGTAAGGACTTTGGTGTCGGGAAAAAGGCCGTCCAGCTGACTGAGCTCCTTTTCAAATTTTCCAATATTGGGCGCGTAGAAATCATTGTTGCTATTGAACAGGAGGCCAAGGGAGGAAGACGCCCGGTTAAAGGTATTGGCCCATTCAATGGCCTGGTCGGAAAAGCCGGTGCAGACATCGGCATTCTTCTTTACCTCGGCGTCGAGGGCAGCTTGTTTCTCCTGTTCCTCTTTTTCCTTCTTTTCCCGGCGCTTCTTGAACAGGTCTCCGGTAGTATAGGTCTTGACCACCTGCGCTTCGGCGGCAGTGCCGAATGCGAGTCCCATCACCAGAAGGAGGGCGATGAGAGCGGTTTGGTTCAGGGCTGGCTTTAAATTCATGGGGTACAGTTGTTGTATAGTTGTCTCCGATCTACGGTTCAAAAAAATGCGGCACAAATTTCGGAAAAAGCCACCATGAATCCTATGTCTGTGGGTAAATGAGGTAGGGGACAGGATCAATGAAAATGCCGGTCGGAGGTCCCGACCGGCATTGATACTCAGCTCACTTCTTCCGCTTGGGCGGATTGTTGTCCCGGCCGCCTCCCGATTTCTTGCCCGGCTTTTTGGCTGGCCAATTGGGTTGCGGTTGCGGCTGCTTCGGGGGAGTTGTTTGATTGCTCATAGAACTTTTGGTTTAGGGTTAAAGAATCAGTTACGCCTTGTAGATGGCAAACCCCGGACCAAAGCGAATAGAGCGAGAAAATAGGATTATGGTGGTCAAATTCTGGCGTGAGTATGTCGAAAAATGATAGGTAAATTGATGTTTTACGCAATCCGTTTTCGCTTGGGTGGGAATGACTCCGACCAAAAGGCCCTGGCATTCGCCAGGACAACAGATATGCTTTTCACGGAACCAAGTTCCGCGAAGGCAATTCCACAAAGACTCGGACCGATGAACAGACCTATTTCACAATCACCAGCCTCCGCTGGGCCTGGGCGCCGGATTTCACGCTGGAAATCCGAACGAAATAGGTCCCTGGACTCAGGGACGAGACATCGAAGTGGTCCCGTTCCCCCACATCCAGCCGCAGCCGCCCCAATACATCCATCACCTGGACCGTGACCCGTTTCGTCCCAACCCCGTGGAGCCGCACCTCATCCTGGGCGGGATTCGGAACCAGCGAAATGGTAGCCAATTCGGCGGCGGCGGGGACACCCACCGTGGTCATCTCAATTTCAAAGACCGCCGCATTCAAATCGAAATAGATATTGCTGTCCGCAGCAACCTTGATGCGGGCCGAGGGAGCATCGATATTCGGCAGGACCACCTGATAGGATCCTGAATTGGGGACGGAGGCCGCCAGGGTATAGGGATAGGTAAATCCACTGTCCAAGGACAGGTAAATGGAAACCGTTTGCGTATTGACCGGGAGGGTATCGGTCCCATTCACATTCCAGGTGACTGTTTCCATTGCCCCGCCACTCAATACCAAACCACTACTGGCCTGACTCGTCACCTCAAAAGGCCCGGCGGCGGCCACCCTCAGCCGGATATCATCCGATGAAATCCCACTCGCATTGACCATTTCCCCCTGGTACAGAATGCGGTGATTGTCATTGACCGTCACGCGAATATCCATGACCCGGGCCTGGATCGGAAGCTGCTCCTGGGAATTGGAGTTGTTGTTGGCGACAACATCCTCCATCCGGGGGAAAGTTCGAAAGGTATCCGGGGTAGGGAGGAGGCGCCAAAACAAAGCCCCTTTGGAATCATTGCCAAGGGGAAGAAGCTGGGTATTGCCCGGGCTCATATTGTCCCAGACATAAGTCAGTGAATCGTTGGCATCGGCATCAGAGCCCACCGCCGAAATCGTAAAGGGGGTACCGTGCGGAATGGCGACATCCGGTCCGACCTGGACAGTCGGCAGGGAATTGCCCGTGGGAATCTTGGTCCCCAGATTGGTATTGACCCAGGCAAGGTTCTCGGCGAGCTCATGGAAAGAGACTGCGTGGGCATATCCCTGTCCATTTCCCCCCTGTATGGTCCAGTCTCCATTTTCCGTTTCGTAATTGTTGAGACCTTGATTGGCGATGGTATGTACCTGGAAAAACTGGTGCCCCATTTCGTGCCGGGTTACCGGAATATCCAATCCGGCCGACAATCCTATCTTGAGGTTCCCGGCGCATCCACCCCCGTAAGGCGTCCCGGCAATCACATGGCTGAGGTCATAATTGACCGCGCCAATGGCACTGTCGATGACCGTGGCCTGCCGATTGTGGATGAGATTCGCATTGAAACAGCCCACCGACCCATTGGGTAGGGTGGGCCAGGGATCGGTGGAGGGGTCCGGGAAAATGAGGTCGTCGTTGTTGGAGACCAGTTCAAAGCGAACACAATATTCACGTCCGTAGGTCTCATTGATGGCCTCCAGCCAGGGACCGAACTGGGCGCTTGTGGCGGCCACTCCTCCTTGCTGTTGGGTATATTCCCCCATGGTCGACACGGCCAGCCGCAGGACCCGCAAATGTTCCCCCCGTTCATAATTGGTTTCCCAGAAAGGGGAGGGACAATAGGGCAGGGTATTGTTGACATTGTCCGGGTAGAGGTTCGTAAACACGGGAGCTCCATTGAGTTGGAAGGGAGAGTAGATGGTCAGCTGGGTATAGGAAATTCCAAATAGTTTGGCGACGGAATTCATGGGATAGCTGTTCAGGCCGTTGGGAAAAGTGCTGCCCCGGCCAGCGATCAGGATGCCCCCGCCATTGGCGACGAAACTTTCAATGACCGCCAACTCGGCCAAGGTATAGTTGGCTCCTCCATTCCAGTCATTCCCCAGGATAAGGATGTCTGCATTGGCAAGAGGCGCCGGGGTGATGGCCCCCCGAAGGTATTGATGGTGTATCCGTTGTTGGTGAGGCTGCTGAAGAACAGGCTGGTTGCCCCGGAAGTCATCAGGCCGGGTTTAAAGGCCACCCGCTTGGCATTTCCATTGTTAAGCCAGTCTATTGCATTTACCATTAGCGGGAGATTGTCCAACTGGACGATATTGCTGTTGGCGGGGATGGCATCATGGCCGAGGACCACTGCGCGGCCATCCTGATAAGTCGACGCCATGACCAAATGCTGCACGGGACGATCGCAGGGCACACTGGACACCAGAGGCGTCACCCCTGGCCCCGAAGCAACCAGTTCGCTGGGGTCGATGCTGACATAGACCTTTTCTACCCCCGAAACAATACTGCCGGGACCCTGGGCTCCGACGGATAGGGTGAGAAGGGCAAGACAACAGAACAAAAAGGATTTCATGGGACTACGAATGAAGATTGCTTACTGTAATTAATACATTTTTTGACTCAATTTCACCTCCTTTTGGGCCTGTTGTAAGAATGGCGAGAAAAAACAGAGACTTGACAATGGGAGGGAGGCCATGGAAAGGAGGAGGGCTGATCCCGTCCCGCCCGGTTCCAGGTATTTCTCCCGTTCTCCTTCCATGCCCCACCCGGATAGAACAATAAAACGGCGCCACCCCGAAGGGCCGCGCCGCTGAAATCGTCCGTCATAGGTCGCTGGCTCAGGGAGTCCAACTGCCATTGACATCACCCCGCTTGACGCCGACTCCGTCGATGGTGACCGGCTGTCCATTGCCACCCGCGATCAGGCAGTTGAGGTCATAAGTCTCGATCAGCTTGTCCGCCCCGAAATTGCTCTGGGCATTGAACTGGTCGTAGACCGATTCCTGCACGACCAGGACGGGTTGGTTGATCGGATTGCAGGCCCCGAGGGTGGCAAACCTCACCTGGTTCTGAACAATCAGGGATTGAATGACGATCACGTCCTGGACATTGATGGCGCCGTCACCATTGGCATCGGCCGCCAGGAATTCCCGGAAAGAGGTGAACGGTTGGGTGCCATTGATGTGGGCAATGAGGGCCACCAAATCAGTGACATCAATCCCTGCCTGCCAGTCGGCCACCGTGTACTGACCCGCCAACTGCTGGTAGTAGAACCGGATGCGCACTTCTTCCACCGGGAGGGTATTGCAAAAATTGTTGACCAGACTTCCATCGGTAATTTCCTGGAAATAGATGCTGTTGTCCGAGGTTTTTTCTCCCTCCACAATCAAATCTTCCAGAGGGATGCGGGAAGCATTGGCCTGAAGGAGGGAAAAGGTCCCTTCGTAGGTACAGGGACTGGTCGAGGCCTGGAGGGACGCCGCCCCGGAGCCATCACCGGTCAGCTCGTCGGTCTCTTTTTGGCAACTCATCAGCAGCAAGGCCGGAAGTGAGAGCAGCAGCAAGGAACGGATGGCGAATTGAATCTTGTTTTTCATGGTTTTTGGGGTTGAGTAGGTTGAAAAAAATGCGCAACGAAAGAAATAGGGGGTAGCATCAGGAAATCAGGGTTACCATATCCAGAATGTAGACCTGTTGGGGGCCACAACTGAAAGGTTCAGCAGTGGTCGGGATCATAAGCGTCGGTTTTGAGGTGGAAAAATGAGTGACGTCACTAAAAAAATCCGGTAGATGACCGAGCCGTGCGGTGGAGCAGTGGTGGGCCACTGCCGGGTGATTGTTACAGTACCAATATCCACTCCGTCCCATCCTTTTTCCAGCCAATATTCCATTTAGATTGGGTCTGACAGCTCTTTTTTTGCGTCGTTTACCCGACACCTGTTTCTCCCTCAAGCTCCTCAAAAGGCCATTCTGAACTGTTTCTTGAAGCCTGAAGCGGATTTGAGTATCATTCCCATGTCAATTTTCGACCGCGTGTAGATTGGGCATCCAATGCGAAATCCAGAACATTTATTTTCATTGATCAAGAGTCTCGCTCCCCCGGAAAAACGTTTTTTCCGCATCCAGGCCGGTTCCCAGGGAGGGGACAAAGGCTATCTCACCCTGTTCGATCTGTTGAACAAGGCCGAAACCTACGATGAGCCGACCTTGGTACGCCAATGGGCGCGGCGAAGTGGAGAAGCTCCGGCCCAAATCCGAAAGAAGTTTGCCTACCGCAAGCATTACCTCTATACCCAATTGATGCGGTCGCTGCGGGGCTATTACCAGGACAAGTTGCCTGCGTCCGAGGTGATGGTGAGTCTGATCAATGGGAAGATTCTCATGGGCAAGAAAATCTATCCGTTGGCCCGCCAGGAGTTGGGTAAGGCTCGTAAAAAGGCCCGTCGGACCGAGTTGTTGTCGTTTCTGGTGCCGGTCGTGGAGGCCGAAATGGAAATGGCGATGCGGGATTCAGAGGCGGCCCAGGACTGGATCACGCCCGACAAGGTTGATTTTGAGTCGATCATGGCAGAATTGATGGCTCAGTGGCGATTGCTCCGGCTGCACCACTATACCCAGCGGGAAGTGCACAATTTGACCATTGTGACAGGTCGGAAGCAGGAGTTGGACCGCCTCTTTGAGGTATTGGAGGGAATTGCAAGCAGCTACGACCTGCCCATGAGCCCTCTGGGAAAGGTCTTGCTTTATGCCTACCGCAGTGTGCTGGCCATCTTTCGGGACGGGGATTTCCAGCGGTCGAGTCGACTGGACCGGCGGATCGTCCAATTGATGGAGGGGCACCCCGATCTCATCTCCTCCTATCCCGGACATTACTCGGGGGCGATCCTGCGCATCCTGGCGGCGGCGAATCAGTTGGGGCGCTTCGATTTATTCGACCGGTATGTGGCCAAGATGGAGGCGACCATGGCCGATGATCGGATCATGGGACGCCTGGTTCAACCGCAGTACCGCTCGGTTCAGGTCATCACCCTGTACCGGGCCCGTTTTCGCCGGGCCCTCGAGCAATTGGAGCTCGACCGCATTGCCCCGGACCTACCTGAAATCGAACAATTCATCGATACCTACCAGCCCCTCATCCACCACAATGTGCGGATGTTGTTGTACCATTATTTCAGCCTGTTTCATTTTTACCAAGAGGATTGGAAGTTGGCTCTGCGGTGGACCAACCGGGTGCTCAATGAGCCCAAGTCCCGGGTGCCGGTCGCGATCCACATGGCGACGCGTATTCTCCACCTCCTGACCCATTTCGAATTGGGGAACTTCGACCTCCTGGCCTATCTGATCACGAATTTGAAACGGGAACACAATGCCGAAGGGAAGTACTATCAGACGGAACTCGTCCTGATGGAGGCCTTTTTAGAGATGGCGAATCTCCCTCCGGGCGCGGAGCACCACGCCCGACTCGCCCAATTGACCGGGGAAGTCGAGGCCCTGAAACAAGACCCCAAGGAGCAGATGTTGTTGAATTCCCTGGACCTCCCGACCTGGTTGCAATCGAAAGTAGAAGGCCGGAGCTTTCTGGTGCTGATGCGGGAAGCTCTTGTATCTACCTGATTCATGTATTGGTTGTAGGTGGAACTGGGTTCCGCGAAATGGAACGGGGATCATTTTGGCTTTGGTGGATATTGTTTTTACCAAACTGCCCATTTGGCGGCCTTGCGGCCCGATTGACGTTCCGTGGAACTTAGTTCCACGAAAGCGGAGGCGGGCAAGTTGGACGCGCCCACTGACTATTTTTGCTTTGGTGGAAGTTGCTTCCACCAAAATGCTACTTGAGTGACCTGATGGCCCTCTTTGCTTTTCAGGGAAGCAACTTCCGCCAAGAACTTCTCTGGGATTAGAACCCTCCTCCCTCTAACGCTCGGCAGTCTTTTTCAGCTTGGTCCGCTACTATTTCGGCCATGATATCTGCCCAAACCGCGTTTCCAGTTGCCAGGAGGACATCACGGTAGACACGGTCATACGTGATCCAGAAGACTTGATCACATTCATCATACGTTGAGATATGACTGGACTCCACCGCAACCGTTTTCGAGTTGAGGTTTCCAGCGAACAGTAAGCATACGAAGCCTAGGGCCATTGCCAGAACAGTAAATTTCTTTTTCATGAATCTGTTATCTTGAATTGAGGTTGAATTTGGGGCCAATAAAAATCATTTGGGGTACGGGTGCAATTCCTTTTGGGGCAGGGCTATGAATAAAGAGCTAAACAGTTGATTTTCAGATCCAAAATATTATTCGGTTTGGAATCAACGTACGCTTTGTGTCAGGGGGCTGTAAATGTATTTGCGGCCTTTAGGGGGGAGGCTGTCCCAAAGGCAGCTTCCACGAAAGCGAGTTTTAATCAGGATAGCTTTGGTGGAAGTTGCTTCCACCAAAATGCCCACTGGGCGGCCTGACGGCCCTGTTTTCGTTTCGGGGAACTAAGTTCCCCGAAAGCTGAGGTGGGAAAGCTGTCTCCGAAATAGAATCCACTCGCCTCTAGGACTTCATTTTCCTATTCTTTCATTGGTTCATTTGCATATTTCCCTAATTCACCCACCTCAAAGCCCAATTCATTTCCCTCCGCCCTCCATTCATTCTCCCCACCCCTTTATCCCCCTGTCTCAAACCCAAATCCCATTGCCCATCGCCCCCATTG
>CAWUKT010000072.1:0-36788 GCA_963923035.1 uncultured bacterium | reverse complement strand
GCCCGCCCGAAAGCCAACGCCGACGGGACCGCCGGCCGGTGCGCCCGGCTGGACCCAGCCAAGGCCCCCGCCTACCGCGAGGTGCGTAGGGTGCGCGGCAAATCGGAGATGCCAAAATCACCCCCCATAAAACAGGAAAACCAGCCCGCAGGCTGGTTTTCTGTAAGATTCACACCGAATTTGACCTTGGTGAGGCGATCAAATCGGGAGATTCGCATGGTAGTAGTAGTTCTTCAGCGGTTCCCGCTCCGGATGCAAGCTCAGGACCGGAACCGGAGAACCATTCAGGACCTCGCCCGTCACCGAACCGAACAACCAACCGTTCAGCCCCGTACGACCGTGGGTTTCCATCCAGATAATATCGTGTGCGTTCTCTTCCGCGTAGCGGAGAATCGCATAAGCCGGATCAGAACCGATGATCACATTCGTGATGACATCGTGGATACCCGCCTTGGCCAGCGCATTCTGATTCTTGTCCAGGAAAGCCTGGGCATCATCAACTTCATTGCGCTCATTGACGACAGTCACCATCTCCACCACCGGATTGTAAGTGCTCTTGTATTCGTACAGGAAACGCTCCAGTTCGATCGCCCCAAAGTTGGGATCAACCGGGAGAAGAACCTTGCCAAACTCCGTTTTCTCGGTATGGGAAGGTACTGAAACCACAGGCACCTTAGAGAGACGGAAGACCTTTTGAAGGTTCGAACCAATGATATTTTCGCTTTCGGTATGAGACCCTTGAGCCCCCATCACGATCATTTCGGCCAGGATTTCTTCGGAAGCCTCCAGAATCTTCTTGTAAGGCTTGCCCGTCATGATCATTTCGGAGATCTGAACCTCGGGTCCCTGGTAATTTTTCTTGGCATTGTTCAGCAGCCGAATGCCCCAATCCCGACGCTTTTCATTCAACTCACGCTCCGCAAAAAACTCGATCAGGTTCGGAACAGGCTCCACTACATAGAGGAGAATCAACTCGCTGCCGTGGCTGGCTGCAAACTGGCCCCCTACTTCAACTGCGCGTTGCGATGCCGGGGATCCGTCAATGGGTACGATGATTTTCTTTTGCCGCTTTTCCATGATATTTCCTTTGTAAGAATTAACTATACCAAAGGTATCTGCTTCCCCCGAGGATGAGGATGACGGCAGTGAACGTCCGGACTGATATCCGTCAGGTATGTTTTACCCAATTCTTGCCCCAGGTCAGGAATTGAGGTTGAGGGCTAGAAAACCTGTACCAATTCCAGCAAACGGGTCCTTTGTGACTCGCTGACGGGAATCTCGGTCTCTCCCAGCAGGACATGGCGCGGGGCAATGAGGTCGATGTGAAGGAGGTTGATGAGAAATGAACGGTGGACCCGAATGAAATGGTGCGGCTGTAATTTCCGTTCCACCGACTTCAGGGTTTGACTGAGGACGTGGCGCCCTTGAACCGTGTGGATCCGCACGTAATTGTCCATCGCTTCTACGTAGCGAATGTCCCGAAAGCGCACCCGAATCAATTCGTGCTTCTCGCGGATGAAAAAGCTATCGTCGATTTTTGGCGCTACCAGGGGCGTCGAGCGGGACTTGTACAAGGCAATGGCCACATTCGAGGCGATATCGGCGGGGGTATAGGGCTTGACAATGAATCCCGCCGGCTCGGTCAGCTTGACCCGGTTCAAGGTCCGGGAAGATGTATTGGAGGTAATGAAAATAAACGGAATGCGGTGGTGGCGATTGATTTCGTGGGCCAAATCCACCCCGTCCAGGTCGCCCTCCAAGTTAATGTCCAACAGACACAGCTCGGCTTCCTTTTCATCCAACAACGCCAACGCCTCCTCCGCCGACTCGGCCACCCCCAGCACTTCGTAGCCTTCCTCTTCCAGGCAGACCGCCAGGTGATCGGCAATCAATGCCTCGTCTTCTACAATGATGATTCCCGGTTTATGCATGCTTGATCAGATGAAATTTTCGAATGCGCAATTCGGTCCGCATCCCTTCTCCCGACTGCTCCAACACCTCCGCCTTCATTTGCCGCGACAAAGAGCGAATCAATGTTTTCCCGAACCCCTTTCCCTTTTCCCCCGTTTGCCCTACCCCATTGTCCGCCACCACCAGCACCAAGACCTCGCCTTCCACCTCCAGCCCCACTTTGATCCAGCCCTCCCGGTCACCCGGGAACCCATGCTTCAGCGAATTCGTCACCAACTCGTTGACCACGAGCCCCAGCGGCACCGAGGTCTGCAAATCCACCCAGATGGGGTCGACGGCCAATTGTATATCCACGCCCTGCAAGCCAAAACTCCGGTCCACCCCCTCCGTAAGTTGACGGAGGTATTTTTGCAGGTCCACACCGCTCACATTTTCCTCCTGGTACAGCTCCTGGTGAATCAACGCCATCGATGTCACGCGCCCTTTGCTTTCATCCAATGCAGTTCGGGCCGGTCCTTCCACCTGGCGGGACTGCAAATCCAGCAAATTATAAATCAACTGAAGGTTGTTCTTGACCCGGTGGTGCAATTCGCTCATCAGGAGTTCTTTGTCCCGCAAGGATTGTTCCGTGACCGCCTGTTTCTCTTCCAGCAAACGATTTCGTCGCCGGTTATCGAAGTATTTGGTCAGGAAAAAAGCCACTCCCAACAAGAGAAATGCCACCGCCACCAGCAACAGCCATAACCGGTTCCGCACCCGCCCCAACTCCAATTCCTGGCTCCGCCGCTCCATCGATTCCACCTTCAATTCTGCGTCCATCCGCGCCAATTCGGATTCCTGCTTTGCGAGTTCCGCCTCTTTTTCCCGCACTTCCGACTGCAACCGCAGCTGCTCGATCTCCCGTTGGGTGTCCCGACCCGTCAGGCTATCTTTCAATTCCGTGAACTTCATATAGGCATCCAGCGCCTTTTTATACCGGTTTTGAAGATTATTCACCCGGAATTGCAGGAAGCGAATGGTCTTTTGGATCTCCAGCGCCCCCAATTCTTCCGCCATCTCCTGGGCTTCCGCTAACAGAGGTTCTGCCTTTCCATATTGCTTCTGTTGGATGTAAAAATGGCTGCGCTTGACCTTGATCCCGGCTTGAGAAAAGCGATCCTCAGTTTGCCCAAACAGCCGATCGGCCTTTTCGATGGCCTGTTGGGCGTCTTTTTTACGGTCCAGCAACATATACGTATCGTACAGCGCCGACAACACCTGGGCCTGCCGCACCATCAACCCTTTTTCCTCCGCCAACCCCAAAGCCAAATTCTGGTAGTACAATGAGCTGTCAGCGTCCTTGTGCTTGATGTGAACATAGCTGAGGTTCAGAATGGTCACGATATAGGATTCAAGTCGTCCCCCCTTGAGGTTGGCATCGGCGGCAAGTTGGTAGTGTACCAGGGCCAGGCTGTCCTCGTCCATGATCTTGTAGATGATCGCCAGGTTGTTGTTGCACACCGCCACCCCATTTTGAATGTCCAGACTATCGTAAATTTCGTAGGCCCTAAGATGCGCTTCCAAGGCCCGGGGATACCGCCCAATCTTTCGTTCCAAGGTTCCCAATTGGTCCAGCATGGCTGCCACCGCTGAAGGCCGTGGAATCGATTGGGAGATGCGGATGCCTTCTTCAAAGGCCTTGCGGGCCGGTTGGTACTCGCCCCGGGAAGCGTGGATCCGTCCCCGGCGATTCTCGGACCGCAACCCCCCCACTTTGAAGTAGTGCTCCCGGGAAAATCGCTCCAAGGAATCGCACCATTCCAATCCGATATCCGGATCGCGAAATTCGTAGTATCGCAGGGAGTCCAATATTTCATCGGCGTGGAGCGAGTCCTCCAGGGTATAGCTTTGGGAGTAGGCAAATGAACCCCAAACGACGGCCCAGCCCATAATAACATATGTCCAAACGGTTCTCATACCGAAGCGGCACTCCTCAATTCCGTTGCCCGGCGGACCAGGGCTTCCACCCGTGCGGGATCAATTTCCTGGTTCCATTTGCCCCCGTATTTCAGGGCGGATCCGACAATAAAGGCGTCGGCGGCATCGAAATATTGGGGCAGGTTTTCCGCGGTAATACCGGAACCGATCACTACCGGGAGTTCAATTGCGGCCCGGACTGCTTTTGCTTCCGCGGAATCGGCGGTGTGACCGGTAGCGCTACCGGTCACGATCAAGGCATCGGCCCCGAAAAAGTGGGCCGCATGTGCCATCTCGACGATGTCCACATCGGCGGTCAGTGCGTGGGAGCTGTGCTTTTTCTTGAGGTCGGTCCAGACCTGAATATGATCCGCGCCCATCTGGCGCCGGTACCGAAGTAGTTCGCCCGCCTGGGCATCCATATAGCCTTCATCGGCCAGGTGGCCGAAGACGAAGCCTTCCGCCCGGACAAAGTCCAAATCGGCGGCGAGGGCCACGGCCAAGGCTTCCTTGTTAGCGCCTGCCAGGATTTGAATCCCCAGTGGAATCGAAGCCTGCGCTTTGATGCCAGCTGCAATCCCGGTCATGGCCGCAGTGATTTCCGGCCCCAGATCCCGATTGAGGTAGGGCGCGTCGTGCATATTCTCCAGAATGATCCCATCCACGCCATTTTCCTCTAACAATTCGGCTTCTTCCCGCGCTTTTTTCTCCACCGCCTTCCAATCCCCTCCGTAACGGGGCGTTCCCGGCAATGCCCGCACATGGACCATCCCCAAAATAGCGCCCGACACATCCCAAAGTTTATTCATGGGGTCAAGATAGGACTTTTTAGGTGTCGTTTCGAGTTGCAAAGGGGGAAGAGGAAAGCAGGGACAATGATTTCGGAGAAAGGGAACAGAATCAAAGGGAAAGGAAAAATTGCCGTGAAACAGACGAATGCAAATTATTCGGGTTGACCACCAAGACCTTGACTCCTTTCCGGCCCCGGGAGCCTCAGTCTTTTGTGGGATTTGCTTATATTTATTTACTGATTCATTCACAAAATCACCGATTTGACACGGAACGCACGTCTCGGAATCTTGCTTGGAACTGCTTTTTTCCTCACTGGAGGAGGATTTGCATGGTGGTTCTGGCAAACCCAAACCGGCTTTCAGTTGCCGAGAGGGTGGCAAGAGATGGACGCCCGTACCATTGAGTTCCGGGAGCAATCCTTCGATGTCGTCAAAGTAGATCCTGAGAAATTCGAAGTGCGCCTGTTTTGGAAAAACCAGAATGGAGAGCCCTACGAAAGTTTCGGTGCCCTGAAAGAAGAAGTCGAGTCCGAGGGACGTCACCTCCGCTTTGCGACCAATGCGGGGATTTTCTCTGAAGACCATACCCCGGGCGGCCTCCACATCGAGCATGGCACCACCTTCAAAAAATTGAATTTGAAGGATGGCGCGGGCAATTTCCACATGAAACCCAATGGCGTATTTGTCCTCGGGGCGGAAGGAGCCGGCGTGATGGAATCGGAAACTTTTAAGCAGGAAGACCTGCACCCGCAGGTCGCCACCCAAAGTGGCCCGATGTTGGTCATTGACGACAAACTGCATCCCAGCTTCAACGAAGGCTCGGTCAATCGCTTTGTCCGCAATGGCGTGGGGGTCGATGCCGACGGCGCGATCTGGTTCGCTATCTCCAACGAACGGGTCAACTTCTTCGACTTCGCTTCCCTCTTCCGGGACCGCCTCCACTGTCCCGATGCGCTTTACCTCGATGGATCCATCTCCGAATTTTACCTCCCCGAACTCGACCGCAATGGTCTCGGAGGCAATTTTTGTGGCATCCTCGCCGTATTGGAGTAAAGCATGAATCAGTTCGCTTCCCGCATGGCTGCTCTGAGTGACCGCCAACTGTTACAGGTCTTGGTGGACAAGAAAGATTATGTACCTGAGGCTCTGCGGGCGGCGGAAGCCGAAATCGCCCGGCGCACCATCCCCGATGAAGTGATTGATGCGGCCCTCGAAGAGGGCCAGCGGCGGGCCACCATCGCCAATGAGCGGGAAGGCGTCTCCCTCTCCGAAGCCAACAAATGGCTCTATTTTTTCCTGTCTTTCCTCTCCTTTACCCCCATGGTGGTCTTTTTCTACCGCTACCACTCCGAACGGGGATACGCCCTCCGCTCCCAGCAATCCATGCAAATGGTCTTCCTCGGAATCTTGTTTTACCTCGCCTTGGGAGGGACTGTGTACCGATTTTGGGGGTATACGTGGTGGAGCCTTTAGTGGGAAGGGGCGTAGTGGTGAATCAAATCGCCCGCCGTCAGGGCTTTCAAATCGCCTTTTTCATATCCCAATAACCGCGCACCTTCTTCCACCGCCTCAATTCCCGGTCCTTCGATCTCCAAAAACACCGGAATATGCCCGTGGTCGTCGAGGTAATCGTCAATGACGACATGCA
The DNA here is from genome assembly GCA_963923035.1 of uncultured bacterium. Classification (GTDB taxonomy): domain Bacteria; phylum Bacteroidota; class Bacteroidia; order J057; family JADKCL01; genus CAWUKT01. The sequence continues at coordinate 30,482 of CAWUKT010000072.1, read as the reverse complement.
GTCCCTGCAAGGCATACTGGGCGCGGGTTTTGCGCATCGCCTGGATGGAGACATAACCCAATCCCGCCAGGATTTTCCGTACCGCTTCGAAATCTTCTACCGGGCTTTCCTCTTCTTTCCGAACCAATACTCCACTTTCCGGACCGGTTTTCGACTTGAAGGTCAGGACGGCCCTTTCCCCTTCCTTCCGCAGGCGCAAAGTCCTTCCACTGGCCCGGAGCTGGCCATCGGGGGTATCGTAATAAATCGCGTAGAATTCCTGGTCAAACTCGAACTGGGCGCCCAGCTCGTTGAGTTTCTGTTCAACTGCTGAGCGGTCAATTTCCAGGATTTTGGCCTCGATTTCATTCATGGCCGCAAGATAGTCAATGCGGACTACATGCCGAGGACAGCGGGAGTTGGCGTCGGGGTGCAAGTATGCGGCGTCACCTTGGCCGTCGGGAATACCGTCAGGCGACTGGGAGCGCTGTAATGGACCGTGACCTGGACTTCGTCGATTTCGGCCCGGGCGCTTCCCGTGGCGGCGACATCGAGGACCACCCCGAACCGGGGGTCGTTGACCATGGCCGGCGTGAGCCGGCAGCCCCAGTCGCTGCGCGAGCCACCAAAAAAGGCGCCTGTCCAGACGTCTTCCCAGGCATCGCCCTGGGCGAGGTTCTGGCCCATCAAGCGGTTTCCGAAGACGAGCTGCACTGTACGGTCAGAAATCCCGCTGCTGCGGTCAGATTTGCGGACCACGACCACCTCGATCCCGGTCACCCGTGAATCCATCGGGACATCCAGCCCAAAATCTTCAAACTTGAGGTATTGGCTGTGGCTTTCGCCTAAGAAGAGGTCGACAAACGCGTGGGTGGCGTTGTCGTCGCAGTGGGCCGATCCGGCATTGCTCCAACCCACTGCTCCACCGTTGGAGGCGGTGGAATAAATTGAGCGGGCACATTGCGGACCATCGGATTGCGCCTGGACTTCCACACTGAAAACCAGGAACAAAAAGAGCATAAGGATACCTTGGACACAAAACTTCCTTGACGTTTCCATTTCGAATCGTTGATCTGATTTACTACCAAAAACTATTTCCATGAACCTGAGCTGTCTTTCAGGTTCCCAACCATTTCTATAATAACAAAAGCTAGTCAAAGGCTCTCTTTTTACTTATTCACACCCCCTGTTGATAGTCGGAATTGGATGTAAGAATCAAAATCAAATTGGAAATACAGGAGATTTTAAAAGTCTGGAAAGGCTTTCAGGAGCCATGCAGGCACTTCCAAACAGACTTTCAAGGTAGGCGACAGATGATTATTTTTACCTAAAATCAGTGCTCATGATCAATTACAACCCGAAGAATTGGACCCGCTTTATCTTCAATTTTCACCGCTCCGGAGTCGTCCGAAACCTGGGGCCTTCCCTGATCGTCGTGGGGCTGATTTCGGGGGGAATGTGCTGGTTGTTCATTGAACACGTAGACCTGAAAATCCCGGAGGGCCTCAATATCCACGCCATCGTCGGCGTGGTCCTGGGTTTGGTCCTCGTCTTTCGGACCAATACCGCTTACGACCGCTGGTGGGAAGGCCGCAAGCAATTCGGCGCCCTTACCAACCACAGCCGCAATTTTGCCCTCAAGCTGTCGGCCATGCTGCCCAGGGAGGACCGCGATACGCGGCGCTATTTCTCCCGCACCATTGCCAATTTCTACTTCTCCCTCAAAGAGCACTTGCGGGAGGGAACCAAGCTCGAAGAACTCGACCTCGAGGGCCTGGACTACGAAAAAGAAGTCACCCAGGTCGGACACATACCCAATGCGATTGCGCAATCCGTCCAAAATCGGCTCAACCTATTGCTGAAAAATGGGGTCATCGATGGGGATCAGTACCGGGTAGTCAACCGCGAGGCCGCGGGCCTGATCGACGTCCTCGGCGCCTGTGAACGCATCCGCAAGACGCCCATTCCCTATTCCTACTCGATGTACGTCAAAAAGGTCATCTTCATCTACGTTGGGACCTTGCCGCTGAGCCTCATCAGCACACTCGGCTATTGGACCATCCCGATGACGATGTTTTCCTGTTATGTGCTGGCGGGGCTGGAATTGATCGGGGAAGAAATCGAAGATCCATTTGGAAAAGATGCAAACGACCTGGACACGGATGGAATGGCCGCCAATATCCGGGGGAATGTCCACGAAATCCTATTGGGAGGGGCTGAATGAGCAAATTGTCCTGGAAAGACAGCCGCAAAGGATGGGTCATTGGAGGGGCCATTGCCACCCTTTTGATTTTAATCCCCAGCTTCTTTGATTTCCAGCGCCTATTTCCTGGCAACGGCCATCTGCTGGTTCCCCTCGTCGGAGCGGCATTTCTCGTCATCCTCATTTTCCTCAAAGAACGTACCTGGCTGTTCCCCTACCTGGCATTCCTCGGGGTCGCCCTGCCCATGGGTGAAGTCCACGACTCCTATTCCTGGCTCCGTCTTTTCGCCACGCTTCCCGTGTTCGTCTTCATCGCCGCCGACTTTCTACGCTACCCCAAACCGAAAAAGGTAAAACGCCCCTTCAATTGGGGATGGACGGCCTACTTCATCTGGATTTTCATGACGATGTACTGGGGAAAATGGTACCAATCCGAGACCTTCAATGTCCTGTTCCAAGCCGCATTGGTGTTCTCTCTGATCGTCCTCTTTCGCAATTATGCCCCTTCCCCCTACCGACTGCGCGACATGATGCTGGGGGCCGCTACCGGCGCAGGATTCGTCCTCGCCTATGCCGTGTTGGGCTCGCCCCACAGCGGAAAATTATCCGTGTACCCTTTCTACGAAAACGCCAATTTCTTTGCGGCCGTCGTCTCCATGCTCATCCCCTACTTGGTTTGGACCGCCTGGAAGGAAAAAGGAATCCTGAGCATCTTTAGTGGGGTTCTCGGAGCCCTGCTGTTGTTGGGGTTGTTCTGGCTGGAAAGTCGCGGGGCCTTGGTGGGAATGCTGGCGGGAAGTGCCGTAGGGTTGATGGTAGGGGTGCAAAAAAAGATCTACCGCTTGGTATTGGGCGGTTTTTTGGTGGCATCGCTGGCCTTTGCCGCGTTCGGAGGGGTTTTCCAAGGAAAGGGCGATCAGTTTTCCAATGAAGAACGGCTGATGCGGTGGGAACTGGCGGTCCGAATGGTCAAGGAGAAACCGATCAAGGGAATTGGACCCGGGAATTACGAGCGGAAGTTCAAGTTTTACCTGAACAATGCGGAAGAGGTCGAAAAAATCAGCTATTGGTTTGGGTGGGACCGGGCCGCACATTCCGAGTACCTGACCCATGCCGCCGAACGCGGCCTCCCCGGTCTCGCGCTCTACCTGCTCATCCTCATGAGCCCCCTGGCCCTGGCGCTCAAGCTCCTCCGCAAGCAAGCCTGGAGCCGCGACTTCGTAGCCGCCATATTCGCCTCCATCGGAGCCTATGGCGTCCACGCCTTCTTCAATGACTTGTGGGAATCGGGCGTGATCTACGCCCTCGTGGCCATCACCTACGCTTATCTCCAGGCATCATGGACCCACATCCAACGGGCCGAATTGCCCCCGGACGAGAAGGACCGCGTCAAGGAAGATTGGCGGCTTAGATCACGTCGTTTAGCACGACAAGCAGCATCAGACCCACCACCAGGTAGAAGCTGATCCGCAAGATCCATTCTTTTGTTTTGATTGGGATTTCCCGTCCGGCGATGCCTTCGAGGGTCAGGATCAGGACCTGGCCGCCATCGAGGACCGGAATGGGAAGGAGGTTCATAATGGCAAGCACCATGCTCAGGAAAGCCGTGAGCTTCCAGAAGCCTGCCCAACCGCCAGCTTTGCTGGCCTGTCCGTAAATCTGAGCGATTTTGACGGGGCCGGAAAGGCTCTTGCGCGGGTCGGCATTGCCCATGATCATCGCCCGCAATCCTTTCAATGTATTCGTGATGACGCCAAAAGCAGCGGCGGTGCCCACGGAAAGCGCTTCGCCGACTCCGTAGTCGACGTGTTCGACGATGGTATCAGTATGCAGCAGGACGCCCAAGCGCGACAGGGAATCGGTCTGGGCGGTAAGATCAATGCTTTGATTGCCCCGGCTCACCGTGAAAACGATCTCGGTCTCGGGCTCCTTGGCGTGCACATAGGCGTGGAACTGGGACCATTTCTGGATCGGCGTGCTGTCGACGGCAGTGATGACGTCGCCGGTGCGGAAGCCGAAGTTATAAGCGCGAAGCTCCATGGTATCCTTGCCCGCTTCCTGCAACTCGACGTTGTCTTTCGGAGAGGGGACCCGCAAGAGCGGGATCATGTCCGGGCCGGCGATTTCCTTATTCGCCTCTTCAAATTCCGTGAACGTATCGATATAATCGTCAGCGATTTCCAGCTTGACGACCTTCCCGGCCCGCTTCACTTCAAAGTATTTGTCGCTGTCGACGAGGAAGTTCGGGTCGTTCAGCTCTTCGAGGTACTCAAGCGTATCGCCCCTGTAGGTCAGGGGAATATCGCCGGTGCGGAAGCCCATGTCGTAGCCCGCGGAGCTGTCGCTGACCATGATGCCATACTCCAAATTGCTGATCGGCGTCTTGTTGTCCCCGTAAGCGAATTTGAAAATGAAAAAGAGCAGGATGCCCAGCAGGATGTTCATGATGATCCCGCCCAACATCACAATCAGGCGCTGCCAGGTCGGCTTGGCCCGAAACTCCCACGGCTCCGGTTCACCTTTGACCTGTTCGGGGTCCAGATTTTCATCCAGCATCCCCACGATTTTCACGTAGCCGCCCAACGGAATCATGTTGATCCGCCATTCGGTCTCACCACGCTTAAATCCTACGATCTTTTTCCCGAAAAAGAGGGCAAATTCTTCGACTTTGATCCCGAAAATCCGGGCGGCCCAGTAGTGGCCGAGTTCATGGATCACGATCAGCAGGGAAAGTCCCAGCAAAAAGTATCCGATCGTCAATAATGTATCTAACATCAGGTCTTCTGGTATTTCAATTCAATTGGGCGGCGTGTTCGCGGACATAGGCCCGCGCCGCTTCGTCGGAGGCCAACAAGGTCTCCAAATCTGGGTTTGCCTCAAATCCCCCGGCGGTCATTGCGGCGCCATTCAGCTCGGCAATGTCCAAAAATCCGATCTTTTCTTCCAAAAAGAGTTGTACGGAAACTTCATTGGCCGCGTTCAACATGCACGGCATATTTCCGCCCTTTTCCATCGCATCAAACGCGTGTTGCAGGTTACGGAAGACATTCCGGTCGCATCCTTCAAAGGTGAGGGAGGCGTAGTCGGCAAATGAAAAGCGGGGAAATGGATTTTTGAGGCGCTGGGGAAAGCAAAGGGCGTATTGAATGGGGAGCCGCATGTCCGGCAACCCCATTTGGGCCTTCATCGATCCGTCCTCAAACTGGACGATGGAATGGATGATGGATTGGGGATGGACCACGACGTCGATCTGGTCGGCGCGGAGGTTGAACATCCACTTGGCCTCGATGACCTCGAGTCCCTTGTTCATCATCGACGCGCTGTCGATGGTGATCTTGGCCCCCATCTCCCAATTGGGGTGCTTGAGGGCCTGGGCCTTGGTGACCTGGGCCAGCTGTTCGCGGGTATACCCGCGGAAGGGGCCGCCGGAGGCGGTCAGGTAAATCTTTTCGATCGGATTGGGATGCTCTCCGATCAAGCATTGGAAAATCGCCGAATGCTCGCTGTCGACGGGGAAAATGGGCGTCCGGTGCTGGCGGGCCAGCTCCGTCACAATGCTCCCGGCCACGACCATGGTCTCCTTGTTCGCAAGGGCGATGGCCTTTTCGGCCTTGATGGCCTTCAACGTGGGCTTCAACCCGGCAAATCCCACCAGGGCGGTCAGCACCATGTCAATTTCTTCCATCACCACGCATTCTTCCAGAGCTTTCTCGCCGGCCCATACTTTGATGGGCAGGTCGGCGAGTCCGTCCCGGACCTCCTCGTATTTCGCCTCATTGGCGATGACCACCGCATTCGGCTTGAACTGACGGGCCTGTTCGATGAGCAGGGCCGCATTGTTGTTCGCGGTCAGCACCTCAACGGCCAAGATATCCGGGTTCAGGGCGATGACTTCCAGCGCCTGGGTACCGATGGAACCGGTAGAGCCGAGGATGGCGATATGGCGTTTTTCCTTATCCAATGGTGTATGCAGTTAACCAGTCGGCAATCTTTCGGTCATTGCTCAACCGGGGAAATTTATTCTGTCCTCCTAGCTTCCCGATCGACTTCATGTACTCACGGGTTGCATTTTCCTTCAAGCTACGTAACTCAGCCCGCCTCAACATGTTTCCATTCCGCAGATCATCGTAGTAACTGTTCTGCCGCCGCATTTCTTGGTCGATCAATTCCGCAAACGCATCCAAATCGGCCGGGACCTCCGAAAACTCAATCAGCCACTCGTGGTAGCTGTTTCCTTCGCCCTCTCCGAGAAAAGGCGCCACGGTAAATTCATTGATCTCCACGCCAAATTCGGTGCAGGCCTTGACCATCGCAGCGTTGACTTCCTCCGAAATCACATGCTCACCAAATGCGCTGATGAAGTGCTTGACCCGGCCAGTTACCTTCAAGCGATAGGGATTTTTCGACAAAAACTTCACCGTATCGCCCAGGTCGTAAGCCCAGAGCCCCGCATCCGTCGAAATGGCCATCGCATACTGGGTATCGAGTTCCACCTCTCCAATGGTCAAACGCCGGGGATTTTCGTTGTGGTATTCTTCCATGGGGATGAATTCGAAGAATACCCCATAGTCCAGGTTCAGGAGCAGGCCTTCGGTCGGCAGCTCATCCTGGATCGCAAGGAAGCCTTCCGAAGCAGGAAAGACCTCCACATTGTCGACTTTGTTCTCAAAAAACTGCTGAAAAACCGCCTTGTAGGGGCTGTAATCGACGCCGCCCTGGACGAAAACCTGCAAATTCGGCCACTGCTGGAGGGGCGTTTTACCGGTCCGGACGTGGAGCCGCTCAAAAAACATCTGGACCCACGGGGGAATTCCCGAAATGAGCCGCAGGTCCTCGGGCATGACCTCGTCGAGGATTTTGTCCACCTTCTCTTCCCACTCCTCAATGCAATTCGTCTCGTAGGTGGGTACCCGGTTCCGGGTGAGGTAGCCGGGCACAAAATGGTTCACGATGCCGGACAGACGTCCGACCTTCAAGCCAGCTTCATTGGTGCCCAGAGCCGGGCTTCCGCTCAGGAACATCATTTTCCCGTCCAAAAACGCCGAATTGCCGCTGTTGACCATGTAGAACATGAGGGAATCGCGGGCAGCTTTGATCTGCTGTCGGATGGAATCACGCGTGATCGGTATGTACTTCGCGCCGGAAGTCGTGCCCGAAGTCTTGGCGAGGTAGAGCGGCTTGCCGGGCCACGCGACGTTGGGATGGCCGTCGCGGATGGCATCGAAATACTGGCGTGCCTGTTCGTAGTTCCGCACCGGAACTTTTTTCTGAAAGTCAGCGGGAGATTCGATCTGGTCAAAGCCATGATCGGCTCCAAACTGGGTCTTTCGGCCCTGACGGATAAGGTGTTGGAAAGTGCGTCGTTGAGAAGCGACCGGATCTTGGTGTTCACGACGGATGGCCCGGGTGCGGCGACGGGCCCAAATTTCTCCTATGAAACGTTTCAATCCCATGCAGGGCGACGGTACAGTTTTTTAATAGAGAGCAAAGATAAGTGATTGAAAGGGATTTGTCGAATGGGGAATGGGAAATGAAGGGGCAAAGATCATCTTCTCCCAAGGAAGTCAAATTACCGGTTCATTCCGATGGTGATTAGAGCGCTTTGAATGCCGAAATCAGCAATATCAAGGGCTGTTTTTTCCCATCCTATCCCTCCCCTTTTGTTTTCCTCCTCTCTTCATTCTCCCCTTTTCCTCCCTAATCCGACCCCAAAACTCCTCCTTTTCCAAAGCCGGCATTCTCCATCAAGCCAATTCTTCTCCATTGACCCTCAATTTTCTCCGGAGGATTGTCCTTTGAATCACAATTTTTTACATTTAAAGGACGAACTGAGAGAATCAATACAGCACTTGCGTTAAATACATTTGATGAACGAATTCAACCTTTCAGAAGAGCCGTATTTCATTGCTCGTGGGGCGGATTTAGAGGGGAAAAAGCCTACCCAGACGCGGGTGAAAAATGTCAACCTCTCAACCTTTGATTACGATATACGCTGGCGGACATTTGCCACGCCGGAATTAACCCTTGATGCGTTATGAAAAAGTTTCTCTTTGTTTTGGTGCTGCTGATGACCGTGGGAACGGGTTTTCTTTCCGCCCAATCCTCTTCTTTGTTGATCGGGCCGGGGGTGAGCTACCGGATCCAAGACGAATTTGAAGGCGGTCATTTTCGCTTGTACTATGCCCTGCCCAAGTGGCTTTCCTTTGGGCCTGAATTCACCTATTTCATTCCGACGGGCTACGACGGGCCCGATACGACTGGCGCCCGGATCATCCGGGAACGACAGGTTTGGACCGCCGATTTCAACATCCATATCGACATCAAAATCAAGAACATCGCTACGGTCTATCCGCTTTTCGGGGGCAACCTGACCCATGTCTATGAATATGACGGAGAGGCGAGCGAAGACGGGACCCTGCTCGGGACGCCCCTGGACGAGAATTATTTCGGGTTCAATGTGGGCGGTGGTATCCACCTCTTTCCCAAGCAGATCGGGCCTTTCTTCGAATACAAGTGGACGTTGGGCGACCAGGCCCAGCGCACCATTACCGCCGGAATCAATTTCCGAATCCCCTTGAAAAAGGACGACCGGAGCTGGGTCCCGGATCCGGAAGCACCCCGGCAGAAATAAGCGGAATTCCCCGTGACTATTTGTCCAATCCGCAGGTGGTTGGAAGACAGTAGGCAGGACCTTGAGGGGGAAATGGAAATGGAAATGGAAGGGTAGGAAAATGGCCCGGAAAGAAAGGAAAACCGGAGGGAAGATGCGGAGTTAGCAATAGATATGGAAGTTGTTTTCCATTTTTAGCCAATTTTTGTGAACTTCATCAAGAGTGGCACGGATTGTGCAAGTAAATGTGTAGTACAATTTAGATGATTATGAAAGGACTGACCTATATATCAAAAGCCGCCTTTGCCTTGATCCTCGCGCTGGGCTTCTTCGTCCAGGTCCAGGCCCAGGGTCCCGAGGGGACCATCAAGCAGGTGCAGAGTGCCATTGTGGCCGGTGATGCCGATGCCATGGCCAGTCATTTCAATTCCAGCGTGGAGATCACGATCCCCGGAGCTGAAAACAGCTACTCGAAGCAACAAGGCACCTTTGTGATGGCCGACTTCTTCAAGAAGTACAAGCCTTCCGGCTTTGAGATCATCCACCAGGGCCACTCCGGTGCGACCTACTACGCCACCGGCAGCACGACGACGAGCGGCGGCAACTTCGACACGAATATCTTCGTGAAAAAGACGGGGGAATCGTTCCTGATTACCCAGATCCGCTTCGAAGCGGAATAGACACGCAACTTCTGGTTTCAATTGAGTATAAAAAAACAGGCGCGGTTTCCCGCGCCTGCTCTATTTTGATGCCTGTCGTTTCTGCTTACCAGAAACGCTTCACCTTTTCGAGGGCTTCGGGATCCTTGACGATGATCTCGCGCCCGGCATTTTCAATCATGTTGTCGGAACGGAATTCCGAGAGGGTCCGGATCAGCGATTCCGTGGCGGTCCCGGCCATAGAGGCGAGGTCGTCGCGGGAAATCTTGATGCGGAATTCTTTTTCGCCTTCCTTGCCGTACTTGTCGCGCAGTTTGAGCAGGACATCGGCCACGCGCGCGCGGACCGAGTCGTAGGCGAGGTGGAGGAGCTTCTCTTCGCGGTCGCGGACGTTCGCCGCCAGCATGCGGATGAAGCGGTAGGATACGTCGCGGTTCTTGTACATCAATTCCTGGAAGTCTTCCTTGGGAATTTGGGCCAGCTCCGTCTCTTCCAAACAAGCCGCACTCTGGCTATAAGGCGTTTGCATGGTCAGGGAAATGAACCCGAGGAATTCGCCGTCGCCGTACAAACGGGTCACCAGCTCTTTTCCTTCGTCGTTCATCCGCCAGGTCTTGACCTTGCCCTTGATGATATAAAACAAATCCCGGGGCAGGTCACCCTCCCGGAAAATCAACTCTTTGGCTTTGTAGCGGCGGATCCGGCGGCCTTCCGAGAGTTCCAGCAAAGCGTGGTCCCCCCGGACTTCATCGAAGAAAGCATTGATGCCATCCATCCCCGGCTCAAAGTCCTTTTTCACAATCTCACTCCGCTTCAACCGGCTCTCAATCGCTTCCAGCAGCTCCGTCTCTTCAAAGGGCTTCGTGATGTAATCGTCCGCTCCGAGGGTCATGCCCTTGCGCACATCGCTCCGATCCGCCTTGGCGGACAGGAAGATAAAGGGAATGCCCGCTGTATTGGGGTCGCGGCTGAGGATGTTCAGCACCCCATATCCATCAAGTTCCGGCATCATGATATCGCAAAGGATGAGGTCCGGAGTGATGTCCCGGGCAACCCGGACACCTTCCTTGCCATTGTTGGCGGTGTGGATCTCGTAATTGGCGAATTCCAGGATCTCTGCGGTGTTCTCCCGCATTTCTGGATTGTCTTCAATCAGCAGGATTCTTTTCATAGCTACTTTATATGAGCGGGCAGGTGGATGAAAAAAGTTGTTCCCTGCCCAGGGATACTCTCAAATCGGATATCTCCATTCATCAGGAGGAGATATTTGCGCACGATGTTCAGCCCCAACCCAGTTCCCTGGATATTGATGGCATTCGTCGCCCGGAAGAATCGGTCAAATATATGCTGTTGGTCTTCTTCAGGAATACCAATTCCCTGGTCGATGACCTCCATCGTGACAAATTCGCCGTTGTTTCTGACCCGAATGGTGATCTGAGTTGCTTCGGGAGAATATTTTATGGCATTGGAGATGAGGTTGATGAGGGCATTGCGGACCAAGCGGGGATCGAGGACCACATCATTGGCTCCGTCATAGTCCACCACCAGGGTTTGGCCTTCTTTCAAGATGACCTCCATTTCCTCTACGATGTCCTCAATATGCTCTTTCAGTTGGAAGGGCTCGGGATAGCAATGGATTTTGCCGGTTTCGAGCTTGTCCAGAGAGAGGAAATCGTCCAGGATCGAAGTGAGGTTGCGAACGGAGTTCTGAATCCGCTGGAGGTGCTTTTGCCGGCGCTCGGCCTGCTCGGGCAGCTCGTACCGGGACACCAACGACGCGGAAGTCAGAATGGTGCTGAGCGGGGTGCGGAATTCATGGGAGGCCATTGAGACAAACCGGGATTTCAATTCGTTCAACTCCCGCTCCGTTTCCAGGGCCCTCCGAACTTCTTCCTGCGCTTCCTTTTGGCGGGAAATATTGTGCTCCACCACCAGAATTTGCTCGATTTCTCCCTCCTCATTTGGCAGCCCTACCGCCGACATCTCGTATTGATGCCCCTTGTGGGCAATTTCGAACACAGCGTCTTTGCCTTGAAAAACGGTCTCGAAATGCTCCCGAATCTCTTCGTGGAGTTCCGGATCGACATGGTCGAGGTAGCTGGTCCCGGTCAATTTTTCGCTGGTCACCCCCATTTTGTACAGCTCCTTTCCCTCGACATAGATATAGTTGAGGTTTCGGTCAAATACATTGATGGAGCCAGAGGGGAAGTTTCGGGCAATGAGGTTGAAAAGACGTTGGCTGTCGTGCAGTTCCCGGGTCCGGGCACGTACCCTTACTTCCAGGTCCTGGTTCAGGTTCGCCAGCTTCTCTTCGGCCTCTTTCCGCAGGGTGATGTCCGTGATCAGGGCCATGACCAAGCGATCGCCATTGACCCGGAAGTGGTTCAGCGAGACTTCCACGGGAAATTCAGTGCCATCTTTCCGCCGGGCATTCAAGTCCCGGCCCCTTCCCATGGAACGGCGGCTCGGGTTTTGGTGAAAAGAATCCCGCATTCCGACGTGACGCTCCCGAATCCGCTCCGGCAGAAGAAATTCGATCGACTGTCCGATGACTTCCTTGGGTGCGTAACCGAACAGTTCCTGGATCCGCGGATTGACCATCCGGATGGTTCCGGAAAAGTCTGCGACGACCAATCCTTCTGCTGCCGATTCGAAAAGTGCCTTGTAAACGTCCAATTCGTAATTTATCGTTGTCGGGTTCATCACTTCGTATTTGCAAATTAACTAAGGAAGGGGAGAAAATGAACGCTGGGGGGAATAAACCCCGGATTAAAAAAACCGGTCCATTGGGACCGGTCATTTGATCAATTGAACATTGAGTGTGCAATCATCGTGGGACGTGCCATGGGTATGGGAGCGCCGTATGTCATTCAGGTTGCTCGTGTAAAATGAGCAGGGGTACCTTGGTCTCCAAGGTCATCCATTTCGTTTCGCTCCGCTGGAACAACCGGGCGAGCAGGTTGCGGGGCCGGGAGGTCATCACAATCAGATCGGCATTTTCAAAGCCGGTATAATCCTGAATCGCCTTCACCACCGAATCCTGGTCGGTTTCAAACAGGTGGAAACTGACCCGTTCCAGGGAACACTGGCTCATGAAGTCCAGTTTGAATTCTTCGTAAGCGGAGGGGGAAAAATGCTCGCGGGGAGGAATGACGTGGAGCACTGACAGCTCCGCATCAAATTTCCGGACGATTTCCGAGACGTAATCCAAGCCCTTCTTTGGAATCTTATCCAGATCGGCTGCAATGACCACATTGCGGATCGGGGCGGGCTTGCTGTCGGCCGGAACCGCCAGCACGGGGCACTCCGCCCGGCGAACCACTTCGCCGTTGGTGCTGCCGGCCAGCCAGTGCAGGCCGGTGCGGATGCCTTTGGAGCCGACGACGAGGACATCGGCGTCTTGCTCGGCGGCCTGCCGCACAATGTTTTCCGAAGGAAAGCCTGAGCGGCGGTCGTGGTCCATCTTTTCGCCGATGGCCGGATATTTTTCTCTCAACTCGTTCTCCAACTTGACCAGGCGGTCGTCCGCGATTTTCTCCAACATGCTAATCGGATTGACCAGCATGTCCGAGTTGCCCACCGGGAGGCCCACCGAATGGAACAGGTGAAGTTCAGCTGAAAATTGATCGGCCAGCCAGGCCGCGTATTCCATCGCATTCCGACTGCAATCAGAGAAGTCGGTTGCGAACACGATCTTGCCGATGCGGGTTTCCACCGCAGACTTCGTCCCAATCTCCTTTCCAGAGGCCTGAGCAGTTATTTTGGGTTTAGAATTTTGCATGATATTCTCAGGTATTCAATTGATTGATCCAAAGCTAGGTGAAGGCACCCGGGGTAAAAACCCTTGCGGTCAGCCCTGTTCCTGACATTGGTCAGCTTTCAATTTTCAATCGGAGACTTGAAAAAATGAACAGTGTTCAGTAAGTTTGTTCAAAAGCAGTAATATGGGAATTGCAGAACGGAAAGAAAGAGAGAAGCGCCAGATGAAATCCGCCATCCTTGAGGCGGCCATGAAACTGTTTTTGGAGCTGGGTCCGGAGAAGACTTCAATCCGGAAAATAGCCCAGTCCATCGAGTACAGTCCGGCGACCATTTACCTCTATTTCCAGGACAAAAATGAGATTCTGTACGAGCTGCATATCCTGGCATTTACCCACTTCCGGGACGAGATTGGCCGGGCCGGACTCATCTCCGAACCCTTCGAGCGACTGCGCTTTTTGGGCCGATATTACATCGATTTTGCCCTCAAAAACCCCGAAAAGTACGACCTGATGTTCATCATGCGCTCTCCAATGGACCATTTGGACCACAAAGAGGATGATACATGGGAAGTTGGGGGATCCGTTTTCCACCTGTTGGAAGGAACGGTGAAGGAATGCTTGGAGAAAGGGCGGATCCGACCGGGTGATTCCCGGGGGATTGCCTATTCCTTGTGGGCCTATGTCCACGGGGTTTGCTCACTGGCGATCCGGGACCGGATGGCCATGTACGAAGAGGACGATCTTCAGATTGTCCTGGACAGCTACGATTACTTTCTGGATTGCATGAAAGTATAATTTTTTCATTTTTAGTGAACAATGTTCAGTAACCAACAGTTGTTCACTTCACTACCCGGTCCGAACCTCGGACCCCGACCCATCAGAAATTTTTTTACCAGATCAATAAACAGTGTTCATAAAAAGAATTATGTTACGAAAATTGCTACTCATCCCCTTGTTCCTGGCCACCGCTTGCGCGGTGCTCCCCGCCCAGGACTCGGTCCTGGAGCAATACGTCGCCGAAGGCCTCAGCTCCAACCACGCCCTCAAGAGCCGCGAAATCAGCATTTCCCGGTCCATCCTCCAGCTTCAGCAGGCCCGGGCCCGCTTCTTCCCCACGGTCGACTTCAACGCGAACTATACCTGGGCCCGCGGAGGCCGTACCATCGACATCCCCATTGGAGACCTGCTCAATCCTGTCTACTCCACGCTCAACCAGATGATCGCGGAAGACCGGTTTCCCACCCTCGACAACGTCTCCGAGCAATTCCTTCCCAACAATTTCCACGAAACCAAACTCAACCTCGTCCAGCCGCTGTTCAATTCGGACATCTACTTCGCCTACAAAGCCAATCAATCGGCCGTAGCCGTCGAAAAAGCCAAGCGGAACGCCTACGAGAATGAATTGGTCCACGAAATTCGGCGGGCGTACTTCCAACACCTCCAAGCCCGGGAAGGAAAACGGATTTACGAAGAGGCACGGCAGGTTCTGGTAGAATTGAAGCGGGTGAACGAGAAATTGGTGGAAAATGGAAAAGCGACCCCGGATGCTCTGGCGCAATCCCGGGCGGAACTGGCGAAAATTGACCAGGAATTGGCACGGTCCGAAGAATTGATCGCCACGAGTTCCTTCTATTTCAACTTTCTCCTGAACCGCTCCCCCGAAGCCGAAATCACCATCGATTCCGCCTACCTCAAACCCGATGGCAACCGCCTCCTCCCGGAATTGGCCACCTACTCGGCCGATGCCCGCGCCGAACTAGAAGCGCTCCGCCAGGGAATGGCTGCCCAGCAGTCGCTGCTCGATATGCAACGCTACCGCGCCGTGCTCCCCGACATGTACCTCGCAGCCCAGGCCGGTTTCCAGGGCTTTGAATATACCTTCGACGAAAACCAGGACTTCTGGCTGATCCAGGTCGGCCTCAATTGGAATCTGTTCGGAGGGGGTAGCCGCCGCTACGCCAAGGAAGAAGCTGCCGTCCAGCTTTCCGGACTTGAAAATGACTACGCCCAGCTCCAACGGCAACTCGATTTGCAGATGCGACAGGCGTGGTATACCGCCCAGTCGTCCCAGGCTTCCCTCGCGGCCTCCCGCGACCAGGAAACTGCGGCTCGGGAAGCCTTCCGCATCGTTCGCCGACGCTACCAGGAAGGCCAGGCCCTCTGGTTGGAACTCATCCAATCCAACAATGCCCTCATTGCAGCCCGGCAGGCCCGGTCCATCGCTCACTTTGATCTCCTCATCGCTTTTGAATCCCTCCAACAATCCATCTCCAACCAATAATCCCATGAAAACGATTCTTTTTGCCACCGTATTGGCCCTTGGCTTCTGGGGCTGCAAACCGAACCACCAGGAACTGGCCGAAACAGGTCCCGAAAGCCTGTCCACGCCCGTGACCGCCGAAGAAATCATCGTCACCGATGAAATCCAGCCCCTGAAGGCCGTGGGAATGCTTTCGAGTGCCACCGAGTACAAGCAGAGCTTCAAAATTGGCGGGGTCATTGATCAGATCTACGTCGACGAAGGCGATCAATACCGGGCGGGGCAGGTCCTGGCCCGGTTGGAGATGAAGGAGATTTCCGCACAGGTCAAAAAGGCACAGGAAGGAGTGGAAAAATACGAGCGGGATGCCGCCCGGGTCGAGCGGCTCTACGCAGATACCGTTGCGACGCTGGAACAATTCCAGGACATCGGGACGGCCCTTGAACTGGCCCGTGCCGACCTCGAAATCGCAGAATACAACCAGAAATACGCTCAAATCATTGCGCGCCAGTCCGGCCGGGTGCTCCGCCGCCTCGCAGAGCCCGGCGAACTCGTGGGACCCGGCACGCCGGTCTTGTTCGCCCGCGGCGAAGGCTCGGCGGCCCTGGTTCTCAAAGTAGGCTTGGCCGACCGCGACATCGTCCGGGTACAGATTGGTGATTCGGCCCGGGTGGCCTTTGACGCGTGGCCGGAAAAGACCTTTGAAGGCGAGGTGCGGGACATCGCCCCGCAAGCGGACCCCATGACGGGAACCTTCGAGGTGGAAATTGCCGTTGTGACCGGCAATTATCCGCTGCGGCCCGGATTTATCGGGCAGGTGGAGCTGTTTCCCCGCAACCAACAAGGCTTTTACAAGATCCCGATGGAGGCCATCGTCGAGGCCAATGACCGCGAAGTCCGCATCTTCATGGCGGATACGCCGACCCAAACGGCCCGGGAAGCGATCTTGCCGCTCGCCCAAATTCACGACGAGTTCGTCCTGGTCGACACCACCAACGAATTGCCCGCTGGCCTCCTCATCCTCGCTGGCAGCGCATTTTTGTCCGATCAAGCTCCCATTTCCATCCAATGAAACGCCTCTTTTTCTACTTGCTCATCATTGGTCCGCTCATTCTGGAAGCTACACCCTTGCAGATTGAGACCTTCGACCTGGGCATCGCCAACGTCCATTATGTCCGCCAGGGCAACACCGGAATGCTCATCGACAGCGGAGAACCCGGGACGGTGGCGAAGCTCCTGAAGAAGATGGAACGGAAGGGAATTGATGCGGAAATGGTCGATTTCATCCTTCTGACGCACGGGCACGCCGACCACGCCGGAGGTGCCACCGAACTGGCCCGGACGCTCGACGCCCAGATCATTGCCGGGAAACCGGAGAATGGCTTGTTGGAACGCGGATGCAATCCTCCCTTGCAGGCGACCTCTTCCTTGGGGGAGTGGGTCGACAAGCACATCGTCAAGGAAGACAGCTTCCCTCCCGTCCAGGCCGATCATTGGGTGGAAAGCACCCTGGATCTCAAGGCCTGGGGCTTGCCCGGTGAAATTTGGTTGGCGCCCGGGCATACCGGAGGCTCATTGGTCTACGTGGTGGGGGAAACCGCCTTCGTGGGCGACCTGATCCGCGGCGCTTTGATCCTGGGAAAACGCCCCCGCCGCCATTTCTTCCACGAAGACATTGACGAAGCCGAAGCCCATCTCCAACGTTTGCTCGATTCCGGAGTCAACCGGTTTTACTGCGGCCACAAAGGTTACCTGACCGCCAAATCCGTTCGTCGTTTCATTTCCCAAACCACTTCCCAATCATGAAACTTCCCCAATTAGCCCTCAAAAATTACCAATTCGTCCTGATCCTGGTCTTTGTGGCGGTTTTCATTGGCGTTCAATCCATCTTGAACATGCCCCGTTCCGAGGATCCGGACCTTTCGCTGCCGACTTACTCTGTGGTCGCGGTGTACCCGGGCACGAGCCCGGAAGATATGGAAGACCTCATCGCGGATCCCATCGAAGAGGCCATCAATGAACTCGACGACATCGACCTGATCCGGACCAAAATCGAAGAAGGCCTCGTCATTATGCGCGTCGAAGGAGAATTTGGGGTGGACATCGAGGACAAATACGACGAGATCGAAGCCACGGTCGAAGGTCTGCGGTCTGAGCTGCCCAGCGGAATCTTTTCCCTGGATGTCAGCAAATTCAGTCCCCTGGACGTTTTGATCATGCAATTGGCCATCGTCAAATCAACGCCGGATTATCCGCAGATGATCGCAGTGGCGGAGGATCTGAAAGAGGAATTGCAAAACGTCAATGGGGTCCGGAAAGTGGAACTGGATGCGGCGCCAGAAGAAGAAATTCGCGTCTCGCTCGACATGGGACGCATGGCCCAATTGCGGATTCCGATGCAGCAGGTGATCGGCATTCTCCAGGGCAACAACGCCAATGTCCCGGGTGGGGACCTGGTGGCCGGGGCAAGGTCCTTCAATATCAAGACGAGTGGGGCGTACGGAGAGCTGGATGAATTGCGGAATACGGTCGTCTCGGCGGGTCCGGGGGGCGTGGTCCGGTTGAAGGATGTCGCGACGGTGGAAATGAATACGGAAGACTTGCAATGGCGGGCGCGTCACAATGGGAAACCGGCTGTTTTTCTCGGGTTGACGCAGAAGAAGGGAAAAAATATCGTTGAGGTAAGCCAAGGGGTGCGGGAAGAGGTAGAAAAATTCTCCTCCCGTCTGCCCGACGGGATTGAGGTCGCGTACGCCTTCGAACAGGCGCCGGCGGTCGAGTCCCGTATCAACGGCTTCTTCAGCAACCTCCTCCAGGGTATCCTGCTCGTGGGCGTCGTCATATTCCTTTTCCTCGGCTTCCGCCCCTCCCTCGTCATCATGACCATCATCCCCATTTCCATCCTCATGGCCATCGGAACCCTGGACTTCGGCAACTTTGCCATCCAGCAGATTTCCATTGCCGGGCTGGTGATTGCGCTGGGATTGTTGGTGGACAATGGAATCGTGGTGCTGGAAAACATCCTGCGATTCCGACAAGAAGGCCATTCCCTGAAAGATGCCGCGATCAAAGGAACCGGCGAAGTGGGCATCGCGATCGTGAGTTCAACTGCCACCACCCTCCTTGCCTTTTTCCCGCTCACCCAACTCGGCGGCGGCACGGGTGAATTCCTCAAAACCCTGCCCCTCATCGTGATCTTTGCGTTGGTGGCTTCCCTCCTCCTCGCCCTGACCGTGACTCCGATCCTGTCGAGCAAGCTCCTCGGCAATAAACTACGGGGCAAAAGCTGGATTTTGAAGCGAATCGACGTCCTCATCGAGCGGGTGTACCGTCCGACGCTGAATTTCTCCCTGCGGCGGCCCTGGCTGATCCTGCTCCTGGCCATCGGCGGCCTCGTGGGCAGCTTTGCCCTCTTCCCCGCCGTGGGCGTGAGCTTTTTTCCCACGGCCGACAAGCCCCTGCTCCTGATCGAGGTCGACACCCCGACCGGCTCGAGCCTGGACTATACCGATGACGCCGTCGCCTTTGTCGAATCGGTGGTCGCCGAATCGGAATTCGTGGAGAGCTATACCTCGAATATTGGGCACGACAACCCGCAGATTTATTATAACCGCATTCCGGAATCGTACCGCAAGTCGCACGGCCAGGTCATGGTCGGCTTCAACGGTTGGGACCCGGTGGCGTTCTACACGGAGTTGGGGCGCTTGCGACGGGAATTTGCGCGGTACCCGGGGGCGGAGATTACGTTCTCCGAACTGAAGAATGGCCCGCCCTTCGAGGCGCCGATTGAGATCAAGGTGATCGGCCAATCGCTGGATACGCTTCGGCGTTACGCCGGAACGGTGGCGGAGATCATCGCTGACGCCGAGGGCACCTACAACGTCGACAACCCGTTCGCCCTCGACAAGACTGATCTGCGCCTGGACATTTCCCGCGACAAGGCGGGCATGGCCGGCCTCCAATTGGCGGATGTCGACCTGACCGTCCGGGCGGCGATGACGGGTATTCCCGTGGAGCGCGTCAGCCTGAACGGCGAAGAGTACAACCTGAATGTACGTTTGCCTTTGGTGAAAAAGCCCCGGATTTCCGATCTGGATCGGGTGTATGTCGCGAGCCGCACGGGGGCGCAGGTGCCCCTGCGGCAGGTGGCGGATGTGCGTTTTGAGCAATCGGTCAAGAAAATCGACCACTACGACCTTGAGCGGACCGCCACGGTGACGGCCAACGTCTTCAATTCGGACCAAACTGCGGCCATCACCGAAGGCATCATCGAGGAACTGAATGCCGTGGACCTGCCAGAAGGCTACGAGTTCTTCATTGCGGGAGAATACGAAACGCAGCAGAGCTCATTTGGGGATTTGGGCTTCAGCCTGGTCCTGGCGCTGATCGGCATCTTTGCGGTGCTGGTGCTGCAATTCCGCTCTTTGACCCAGCCCCTGATCGTCTTCTCGGCCATTCCCTTCGCCTTCATCGGATCGATTCTGTTCCTGTACATGACGGGGTGGTCATTCAGCTTCTTTGCCTTCGTGGGCTTTACGAGCCTGGTGGGGATTGTGGTAAACAATTC
The DNA here is from genome assembly GCA_963923035.1 of uncultured bacterium. Taxonomy (GTDB): domain Bacteria; phylum Bacteroidota; class Bacteroidia; order J057; family JADKCL01; genus CAWUKT01. The sequence goes on along the minus strand of CAWUKT010000072.1, from coordinate 10,443 downwards.
GATCATTCTGGTGGACTTCACGAATCAATTGCAGGCGCAGGGGCTCTCGAAACGGGAGGCCATCGTTCAGGCAGCGCGGACGCGCTTTACGCCTATTCTGCTGACGTCTCTGACCACCATCCTGGGGCTGCTTCCGCTCACGCTCGGCCAAACGAGTCTTTGGTCGCCGCTGGGCTGGACCATCATCGGCGGCATGGTCGTTTCGACCTTCCTCGTCCTCCTCATTGTCCCGATCCTCTACCAGTGGCTTACCCCGGAGCGGGCTCCCGTTCCAGCTTAAAAATTTAATTGGTTTTGTGTTGTGATTGAAAGGCTCTCCAGGTGCGGGGAGCCTTTCTCATTTCCCGTGATTTTATTCTGCCCATTTCGTGAACCCATTTGAAATTTGGCATTTTTCAGTTGAAATTGATTTATGCGCTACCTCCTCTTTTTCATTGCCCTTTTCCCGTCCCTTCTCCTCGCCCAACACCCCGGCAACGACGAATCGGCACTCCAGGAGCACCTTTCGGGAGCCGATGCCGAACTCGGCCAAAGCAAACCTGGCCAACCCGACATTGCCCTGCAACCCCGAACCGAAGCCGTCGATTTCGATACGGTCCACGGAATTCAGGACACACCGCACGAAAGTCCCGAGGAATGCAATCTCGGCGGGCATATTGTCTATGGCTTCCATCCTCACTGGATGGGAACGGCGTGGAAGAGTTACAATTACAAGCTGTTGTCCCACCTTTCTTACTTCGCGTACCAGATTGACTGTGAGACGGGTGGCATCCGCGACATCGGCGATTTTGATACCACGGGTCTGTTTGATTTTGCCCGGGCCGCCAACCCTACTCTCCGCCTGGACCTGACCCTCACGACCAATGCGTCGGGCTGTTCCAGTCGCGAATTCCTCAACAATCCATCGGCGGTGGACACCTGTATTGCGACCACCTTGAGGTTGATGCGGGCGAAAAAACTGAGCGGAATCTGTGTCGATTTTGAGGACATCAAATCACGGGATACGTTGAGCTACGGGAACTTTTTGCTGCGATTGGACTCGGCGATGGAACGCGAATTTCCGGGGGCAACCCTGTCGATTGCGGGCTATGCGAGTGGCGTGACTTCCCGCCAAAATCTGGTCCGTTACCGGGATTTGCTGGATTTTGTGGTGGTAATGGGCTACGATTATTACTACGCGGGGGCCAAGGGAGCCGGTCCGGTGGCGCCGGTGGGAGGAGAAGACTGGAAACACCTGAGCCTGAGCAAGACGGTGGAGAATTATGTGGAGGGGGGATTGCCCAAAAATAAATTGGTGTTGGCCCTTCCCTATTACGGCTACCAATGGAGTACCAATTCCGATGAATTTACCGCCCAGGACGCCACCAGCACGGGCAAAGCGATCCTGTACCGGACCTTGGTGGATCAAATTGCTTCCGATCCCGACTATACCCGTAAGTTTGAGTCGGGCGCTGAATCGTCCTACTTCGTCAAGAAGGTTTCCGATGGCTATCTCCAGGCCTGGGTGCCCGATTCAGCAGCCATGGCCGCCAAATTCGATTTGGTATTGGACCAGGAATTGGCGGGAACTGGCATTTGGGCATTGGGGTATGACAATGGGCACCTTGCCCTGTGGAATTTGCTCCAGGCCAAATTCATGGATTGCCGGGTGGTTCCGGATACCAGTGCGACGGACGGCGGTGGGATGTCTGCGGGTGATGCACCGGCTACGGCCGGTGACGATGCGGACTCCTCCGATAGCTATACCACCTACTTGTTCATTGGCGCGATCGTGCTGATCGCGGCCCTTCTGATTGGATTTTTCCTCCGCAGAAAGTCCTAGGATCAGGATTTTTTGCGGTACTGTTCCAGCAAGGCTTTTCCTTCCGCCAAAGACAGCGCATCTCCCATGTTCAAATCGATGGCCGTAACCAATTCACCGGCGGCATTGTATTCCAGCAGGTAATCCGGATCGCCCTCTTCATCCAGAAGAGAGATCGTTTCCTGCACCAATTGATCGGTGACGCTGTATTCCTTTTCCACCTCGATCCACTTCCCCTCTTTCGTGGTCACTTTTCGCCCGTCAAAGGCCCCCAATCCGGTATAGCTGCGCATTTCTCCTTCCAAATGCACCTGATAAGGAACCTCTTCGTACAGGCGCAAATGGGCCGATAATACGTCAAGCTCGGTGTACACCACCATCACAAGCTGGCCATTGAGATAGGTTTCCACCCGATGCGGAGCCCCCTCATCGGCGATGGAAATCTTGTATTCGGTCAAGCCCTCAATGGACTCGATGGGTTCGTCAAAAATATCTAGGTAGCTGGGCATAATCAGAAGGTAAGATAGGGATGCATGTCGAAAGAACCATTGTTCAGCATCACTGAAACGTCAAATCCTTTCTCGGTATCGTTCAGGAAGCGGTTCAATTTCCACATTTCCTGGTTGAAGGATTCTGTCTGACCGGCGATCCGGTCAAAGAGGAAGGAATTCACGCGGCCTTGGGCCACGTTCTTGTCCAACATCTTGATGAGCTTTTTCTGGAGCTTGGGGTTGTGCCCGGTACGCTCGAGGATGCCCTTCCGCAGTTTGGCGACGAACTTGGCGAAGTCGTCATTGGAGACGAAGACCGCCAAGTCGATGTCCTTGGCGGCGGAAGTCCGCAGCGAGGAGCCCTGAACGCGAATTTCAGTAAAGGGAATGTCGTATTTCGCCAACAAGGCCCGCGTAGCGGTCTTGAAGTCGTTGAACTTATCGATGGTATCGAACAGGTAAGGGAATCCACGGGGCGTGACCACATTGACGAAATTGTCCATCTGAGCGAGGACCTCCTTGGAGGTCATCGGCTTCTTGACCCGGCTTCCGGTGAAGATGAAGTCGTCGATTTGGGTATCCGACAGGCCCAGGCCCTTGCCCTTCTCAATGATGGCTTTGAGCTCATCGTCGGTGTACTTCAGCACGAATTCGCCGGAATCGCCGATCTTGGCAACGACCCGCGCGCGGGAAGCGGCAATGACGTCGGTTCCGACCTCGGCCACCTCATCGGCCAGGCCCGCCAGGCGACGGCCTTCGGCCCAGGCCTCCTTGGCCTTCAACAATTCATCGGGATTCATCTCGCCCCAGCCCTTCATCACCCGCAGCTTTTTCAATTCCAGCGCAAACTGGCTGAAGTTCGCCACGCCTTCCATGACCTTCATCCGGGCCATCTGCACGAGGGCGATGTACACCTCGGGATCGAGGAAGGGATTGGAATTCAGGCGACTGCCGACGGCGAGAAGCCGCTTCGACGCCTCGCCAAATCCTTTGCGGGCCATGGCGGCCTTTTCGGCGGCCTGGGCAATTTTACCATCGATCTCGCCCGCCTCCTGCAACGCCTTTAGCGCCTTTTGGAAATCGGTGAGCTCGCCTCCCGCATCCAAGGCTTTGGCAGCCGGGCCCAGGGCCTTCACGGCTTTGACCGCGGCCGCCATGTCGATGGCGGCTCCCGCACAGGCGATGACCAGCCAAACCACGCTGGGATCATCGGCCAGGCCAGCATTCGCGAGGTCATTTTGGAGGGTATACTTCTGGTACTCGTCGTAGACGGCGTAGGCGGACAGTCCGAAGGAAGCGGCCGCGGCACCGGCCGCGATCAGGGCCGGCGTGGCTGCACCCAGGGACACGACCGTCAGGGCAATGGCCGCGATGGCCAGCAGAATGCCTCCGATCAGGTTCCGGATCCGATCGGTGGAAATTTTGTCCCGGATGATCTTGTCGTGGATGGAATTGGGAGCGATGCCCATGCCCGCGTAGAATTGCGGCATCATCTTGTCGAGTTTGTAGATGACCTCGGAATCCTTCGTGACGCGCCCCAGTGCCGTGGTGAGGTCCGCGGAGCGGACAGCCGCGATGGCCCGCAGTTTACGGCCCAAAGCATCGACCGAAAGCCCCTTGAGTTGGGCGAGGTTGACCTTCTTGTCGTCGGGCAGGTCCTTGTCGTTGAAGATCGAGAAGCCTTTGGCCAAATCTTCCTTGCTCGCTCCTCCGTCGATTTGCTGCTTGAGCCCTTCAATAGTGGCCCGGTCATTCAGCTTTTCCGTCTCGCGGAACAGCGTGCCCCGGAACCGTTGCAGCAGGTTGATGGTGATGTTTTGGGCCTCCTTCTCGTAGGACTTCTCAAACTTGTGGATATAGGACACAAAGTCGTTGAATCCACTGAATCCGTGCTGCTTGACGCCTTCGTCGATTTCTTCCTTGATCTTGAGGGCCTGCATGGTAAGGTGGTAGCCCCCGCCGTGGGGGACCGCCATGGCGCCCCGGATATAGGACTTGTAGGTCTGGTATTTGCTGTACAATTCTTCCAGGCCATACAACTTGGTCTGAACCTTGTCCCGTTCGTCCGTCACTCCTTTTTGCCGTTCCGCTTCGACCTGGTAGTCGTGGAGGGAAGATTCAAACTTGTCGAGGCTGGTCGTGGAGGCGGAAATTTTGGAGAGGTAATCGGCCTGCTGGTGGGCCGGTAGTTTTTCGATGGTCTTGGCAATGCGGAACAACTGGTCAAAGTCCTTGGGCTTCAAAACCCGACCGCTGGTGCTTTCCTTGATGAAGCGCTTGACTCCCGGGGGAAGATTCTTGATGTATTCGCGCTGGAAAAGGACTTCGTCCTGGATCTGGAGCCACAACTCACGTTTGCCCTTGTCTTCGGGGCTGTCGGAGATTTTGGTGCCCGGCTCAATTCCCGTCGCCTCGTAAAAACGCCGGTCGATTTCTTTGTACACGCCCTTTTTCTCGTCCTGGCTCGCTCCCGTCCGGAAATCCGCCTTGCGCTTGCCCGCTCCCTTTACGCCGCCTGATTGATCGTCCACATCAATGCCCTTGGCGCGGTTGACTTGGCTCCGCTGGGAATTGAGGAGGGCAGTATCCACCTTGACGGACACGGGGCTGTCCGCCGGAGTATAAACCGTCTTTGAAAGCTCCCAGGTCCCCTTGACCGGCCCGCCAAAGATCTGCTGCATGGCGAGAACCTTGAACTCTTCCGCCGTCACCGATTTGGTGACCGTCACTTTGTAGACGACGTAGCTTTTGGGGTCCTTGCGCTGGACGGGATTTCCGAATTTGGCCTGCACAGGCGCGCTGACGGGACCTTCGGCGACGATGGTCCCCATGATTTCGCCGACGTCGGCGGCATCTTCGGAGACTTTCTCGGCAGTGGCCAGTTGGAGGGGCGGGGCAGCCCGGAATTGGGTGGGCTGACCCTTCAGGGCACTGGTTTCCAAAGGACTGGTGCCAAATGAAGAGACGGATTCCTGGGCAGCAAAATCGGTTTGTGGAGCAGATACTTCTCCCATGACAATGGCGTTAGGCTATTTATTAGGTTGACCGTAGTCAAACGAAACAATACGTTGATTGAAAAATGTGAGCTTGTTGATTATGGATGTAAAAATACAAAAAGCCGATCAATAAAACAGGCAGTTGGGGAGCAAAAGTCGACCGGTCAGCCTTTTTCACTCCCAATTGGTCCTTGCAGAAAGAAAGGCGAATGAAAAAAAGCCATTTCCCAGCCCCTTCATTTCCCTTCCCCACAAAATCCGTTTTCACCATCTCCACCCCATCCATTTTCTGTAACTTTACCCCATGCGCAAATTTGACGAAGATTTCCGGGTCGCGCTGCGGCAACAGGTCGAAGCCATCGAAGCTGAGTCGGGGGTGGAGATCGTGGCGACGGTGATGCCCCGGGCGACCCGTTACTGGCATGTCTATCTTCTGTGGGGAATCATCCCGGCCATGCTCGTCCTGACCTTTATGATGTTTCTCGAAGCGGAATTTTGGTATGTCCTGATCTACCTGGAAACCATCGGAGCGTTGATTTTAGGCGGAGCATTGCCCTGGATATTCTCCGGCTTGGTGCGGTTGTCGGTGGGAAAAAAGGGCTTGAGGAAAGAAGCGGAAAATGCTGCCCGGGCCCTGTTTCAGCGGGCCGGAATGGTCGAAACCGAGGATCGAATTGGGGTGTTGATCGTCTACAATTCGTTTGAGCGGTTGGCGGTCGTCGTGCCGGATACAGGAGCGGAAGAATTTATTCCGCCGGATGAGCTCGCTGTCATCCAAGAGGGAGCCGATGCGGCCATCGCCCAACGCGACGCGGCCCAGGGGATCCTCGACCACCTCGATTCCCTCGTCCCCATGATGCGCAATTACATTCCCCGTGACATCAACGATATCAACGAACTACCTGACGAACTATGGCTGCACTAAAATTTATCCGGAGATACGCGCCCTATCTGTTGCTGCTCCTCGTTTTCGTGGGAGTGGGCATCGACCTGATCGCCCGTCCGGGTGGAGGTAGTTCGTTTGGCGGCGGCGGTGGAGGAGGTTATTCCGGTGGAGGGGGCGGAGGAGGCGATGGTGACCTCGGATGGATCATTTATTTGCTCATCCAATACCCGCAAATCGGCATTCCGGTCCTCGTCATTTTCATCATCTACAAAGTCTACCAGGCCCGTAACAAGCCCCAGGAAAATATCAATTCCTCGGCGGCTCCTACCGCTCGCGTCAACCAACAACGTGGCGTTCAACGGGCCGTCGACAACTTTAAACTCACCGACGAGAACTTTTCCCAGACCCTTTTCCTCGATTTTGCCCAACACCTCTATTACCAGGTCCACTTCTGGCGGGGCAAACCTGAATACCGCAATCTGAGGCCTTATTTGAATGAAAAGGTCCTTCAACACGAGGCCAAAATGGAACGGGCTGGGATCGAAGTCTCGGAACTCGTCATTGGGGCGGCTGTCATCACCGATATCCAGCGGACCCAAAACATGGACAGCATCACCCTCCGCTACGAATCCAGCTACACGGAAACGCACCGGGGCCATTCCAACCGCATCCAGACCATCGATCAATGGATCTTTGTGCGCCGACCCGGCGTGACCAGCAAAGGTCCGGAAGATATGGAAGGGCTCCATTGCCCGAATTGCGGCTCTCACCTCGAATTGACGGCGACCAATGCCTGCCACAATTGCGGCCAGGTGGTCATGCCGGGCGAGCAACATTGGATGCTCTACCAGGCGCGCCACCTCCAACGTCGGGCCACCAAGGGCCAGCAGTTTGGCGCTTACGAAACTGAGCAGGGCACCCACCTGCCGACCGTGGTCGACCCAGACCTCCGCCAAAAGGGCCAGGACTTTCTCCGGTCGCACGGCGTCTCCGACTTCGGCAATTACTTCGCCGAATGGCGGGATTCAGTGGTGATTCCGATGTTCGAAACGATTTACGAGGAATGGGAAAATCGGGAATACCGGCGGACGCGGGCCCTGATGACGGACAATATGTTCCGCTCCCACGCCTACTGGATCAATGCGTACAAGGAAAACAAGCTCATCAATTACCTCCAGGACCTTGAGGTTACGGACGTCACGTTGGCCAAGGTTGAAATCGACAAGTTCTACGAGTCCTTCACCGTGCGCATCGCCGCATCCGTTTACGATTACCTTGAATCTGAATCGGGCAAGCTCATTGGGGGCAGCAAGCGCAGCAAACGGTCGTATACGGAGTACTGGACGCTGGTCCGGCGTACGGGTGTGGAGAAAGCGTCTTCTGAGTTCAGCCCGGACAACTGTCCGAACTGTGGGGCGCCCGTGGACATGGGCATGACCGGGGTGTGTGGCTATTGCCACAGCAAGGTGACCACGGGTGACTTCGGCTGGGTGCTGGCGCGGATCACGCAGGATGAGGTGTATTATGGCTAGGAGATGGCGGTTCCTCGCCTTTGGCGTGTTGCTACTGGCCGGCTGTGGCGGACCGAGTGTATGCGACTGTGAGCAGGAAAGTCAAAAGGCGGATCCCGACGTGGAGTTGTTGGAAGAATGTGCGGAGTTGATGGAGGGAAAGAGCTTCGAAGAAGCGGAAAAAGAGCTGGCTGAATGCGGGTGACCTGCATTCAGCCAGCTTTTCAGCTTATTTGATGAAGACGTCGGTACAGGAGTCCCAGGGAGTGCTGAAAGTCACATCGTAGATTTCATAGGAAACGGTCAAGGTATTTCCTTCATTGGAAAGTGTTCCAGTCCCTTCGATGGTAAATCCAGAGCCAAATACATCATCAACAAATGATTGACTCGGAATTGTGAATTGCAATGGGTCCGAGAGATTCACCAGGCATTGAACGGTATTCGAAAGGGAATTGTCATAGATTCCCCCCAGTGTAAACAGGACGGGATTACTGGTATCCGCCGGGATCAACTCGACGTTATAAGAAGTGAGCGCGATGGAGTCACAAACACTAGCGGAAAGGAAAAATGTTCCCGAATAACGGTCATTCAGAGCCGTCTCACAGGAATCGCCCTCGAATCCAGTTGGACAATCACATAGGCCATTGTTACAAACCCCTCCGTTCAGACAATTAACAGTATCACAAGGGGCAATTACCACGACGCAATTCCCATCTTGACATTCCTCGTTGGCCGCACACGTCACATTCGCACACAAATCGATGGGAATACACTCACCATCTACACACGCTTCATTGGTTGCGCAATTGGCCTCCTCACAAGGATCTTTTTTACATCCTACCAAAGACACCAAGGCCACCAGAAACCCTAAAAACAGCAGTTATTGGAGTTGATTTTTCATTGTTCTCAATAGATTTTAATGGTTATAGGTGCAATTTAACATAAATCCCGCACGACCCTCAAGACACTTTCTCGTGCACCCCGGACGTCGACTTTGGGAAACAGATATTTTCGAGGAAATTGCCCCATGCAACTCAAAGACCTCCTCGTCATTGAACTCGCCAGCGTCCTGGCGGGACCCGCAGTCGGCATGTGGCTGGCCGAACTTGGCGCCCGGGTCATCAAAGTCGAACACCACCGCCTCGGCGGAGATGTCACCCGCTCCTGGAAACTCCCCTCGGAGGCTCCCGATGATGACCGCCCGGCCTATTTCTGCGCCGTCAACTGGGGCAAGGAGTCCATCGGGGTCGACCTGCGGCACCCCGATGGCAAGCAAATTGTCGACGACCTCATCGCGCGGGCCGACATCGTCCTCGCCAGTTTCAAACCCGGCGATGCCGTCAAACTGGGGGTCGATGAAGCGACCCTCCGCCAGCGGCATCCTTCCCTGATCTACGCCGACCTGACGGCCTACGGAGAAGGCGATGAACGGGTCGGATTCGACGCCATCATCCAGGCGGAAGCCGGTTTTACCTTCATGAATGGCGCGCCCGAAGGGCCTTCGGTCAAGATGCCCGTCGCGCTGATGGATCTGCTCGCTGCCCACCAACTCAAGGAGGGCATTCTGCTGGCCCTGTTGCACCGGTTTCAAACCGGTGAAGGCCGCCTCGTCCGGACCTCCCTCATCGGAGCCGGCCTGACCGCCCTCGCCAACCAAGCAACCAATTGGCTCGTCGGCGGCCACATCCCCCAACGCATGGGTTCCGACCACCCCAATATTGTCCCCTACGGCTCCATTTTCACCACCCTGGACGACAAAGGCGTCGTCCTCGCCGTCGGCAACAACGGCCAATTCCAGCGCCTGCTCGAAACATTGGGCCATCCGGAATGGCTTGAACTCCCTGCCTTCTCCACCAACCGGAACCGCGTCCTCCACCGCGAAGAAGTCAAAGCCGCCCTCGCAGAGGCCATCCGGCAGTGGGACCGCGACGAACTCCTCGCGCAATTGCGTCAAGCCAAGGTTCCGGCGGGAGCCGTCTACGACATGGCCGAATCCCTCGCCCAGCCCGCCGCCCAAGCACTGCGCCTCCAAGGACCGTCCAAGCAAGGTCTGCGGAGCATCGCTCTGTCGGGCATTCCCCAACATCCTTTGAGTGAACCTCCTCAGATGGGGATCCATGGAGGGGCCATTTGTGTGAAGGTCCTGGGATATTCGGAGGAAAAGATTGAGCGGTTACGGGAGGCGGGAGCGATGCACTGAATGGCAATGCGAATGGGGCAATGAGCATACCCATTTACCAAGTATAGCCACGTGTCCAATTCGCCATCTGGCGAAAAGTGGGCCGATGGCCCAAGGTTCAGGGCGGAGCGCCCAGCGTCCGAAGCAGTTCCTGCATCAGGAGGCGGTATTCAAAGGCGCTTTCCGCCTGGTCCAGGGCTTCGGCCAAGCGACGGGCCATTTCCAGGCGTTGGGTGGCCGAGTCGGGAGAGAGAGGTGACGTTTTCATAGGCTTTTGGAGTTGAGCGCCGCCGAAGCGACGCGATGGAACCATTAATTTGATGGCTCCCTCCTCCGCAGCAGGCAGAGAGATTTTCAAGCGAGGCGATGACAAAAAATGAGACGTCCCCGGCCATTTTTTTCGAGCCGACCTTTTAAATCCCGATGCCAGCTGCACCCTTCGCCCATCAAATCCATGGTTCCGGAGCAAAGCCGAGGCAAGCGAAGCCCAAAAGCCAGAAAACAAATCTCCCGAACCATCGGGCCCAGCCAACGCCCAATGGCCCGGAGCCGACCGAAGCCCGTCCAGGCCGCGCCCGC
>CAWUKT010000071.1:0-37338 GCA_963923035.1 uncultured bacterium | reverse complement strand
AATCTTCCAGGTCCTGAAGATGCCATCGGGGGGCTTAAACTGACGGCTATGCCTTCGAAGTGGGTGAGGCAAATGCCCGTGTGACCGGCGGTGACGGTCATGACGCGGCCTTCCGGCAGGAGAGAAGAGTCGTCGAGAACTTTGTGCCAAACAAGGATTTTACTCATGGTGCGGGGGTAGAAAGGGTAGTGGAGTTGTTTCATTATCCCAACCCAAAATACTCCAAGATGTTCAGGTCGGGGTGGTGATCCTGGGAGTGGGCTCAATCTCCTGATAAAGGTATTTGGAAGGAAAATAAACCGTTTATTTCTCCTATGCTCTTTTTTTCTCTATTTACAAGGCGATCCTTCCGCAGTTGTCGATGGCATAGAGGTGATCGAATTGGGGCTTCCTGGTAAAAGTCCTTATCTTCTTCCTGAGCTTCCCTCACCTGATGTCCCCGGCCATGAAGTATATCCTCTCGCTCTGCATTCTCCTGCTAATCGCTCCCCAGCTATTTTCCCAGGCCCAACCCGTCCCCAAGACCTATTCCAAGCCAGTCTTTATGCACTATATGCCGTGGTTCGAGACGCCGGAATTCAACGGCTTTTGGGGCTGGCACTGGAAGATGAATACGATGGACCCGGACAGCATCCTCGATCCCCTGACCGGCAAGCGGCAGATTGCCACCCACTTCTACCCGATGATCGGGCCCTACGCCTCGAAGGATCCGGACGTCGTGGAGTACCACCTGCTGCTGATGAAATACGGGGGATTGGATAGCGTACTGGTGAATTGGTACGGGGTGCAGGGGACCAATGGGGACATCAACAGCTTGCTGACCAATTCCAATGCGCTCATCGACCAGACCGACGAGGTCGGCCTCAAGTTCGGGCTGGTGCTGGAAGATCGCTTCGCCGCTTCCATCCACGATACCCGCGCCAACCTCGCCTACGCGGCGAATAACTATTTCAACCGCCTCAATTACTATTTCCACGGCCCGGACGACGATCCCCTGATGGCCATCTTCGGACCGGTCACCTTCCAGAATCCTTCGGATTGGGACAGTATCATGCCCTATGCGGGGCAGGACCTTGAATTCCTGACCTTGTGGTACGAGAAGAACGACGCGGGCGTCCACGCCGACGGCGAATACGCCTGGATCTACGAGATCGACAGCCTCAACGACTTCGTGCCCCGGCTCCACAATTTCTACACGAACCGGGCGCCGACCCTGAACACGGCAATGGCCGTGGCCTATCCCGGCTTCGAGGATTTCTACCAGGAAGGGGGCGCTGGCAATGGCTTTTTCACCATTCCCCACGACTCCGGCCAGGTCCTCGATACAACCCTCCACCTCGTCACCCAGTACGACAGCGTCATCGACCTCCTGCAACTGGCCACCTGGAACGATTTCGGCGAAGGGACCATGTTTGAGCCCACCTGGGAATTCGGCTTTTCCTTCCTGGTGCAACTGCAACAATTCCTCGGCGTGCCCTACGGCGAATACGAATTGCAGCAGATCCACCGCCTCTATACCCTGCGCAAGCAGTACGCCCTCGATTCCCTCGTCCAATTGCAATTGGACAGTGTCTTTGGACACTTTGTGGCCCTGGAAGTGGGCAATGCCGTCGACTTGATGGATGCGATTGAAGGAATTGTGGGCGTGGATGCGGAACCGTTTTCCCGCCTGTACCTGTTTCCCAACCCCACTGCGGACCAGGTAGAAGTGGTCGGGCATCTGCCCGTGGGAACCCGGCTGGTGCTGTACAATGGAATGGGGCAAGGGAGCGCAGTGGAAATGAATGGACGACGGATTGACCTAAGCAAATATCCCGCGGGGCTCTATTGGTTGAAGGTCGAGGCGGAATCCACATCCCAAAGCCTGACCATCCTGAAACAATAGGGATTCAGATCAACCATTCAGGGCCCGGCCCCGCTCATCTTCCAGTCCCGAGCGGCGGCGGTTCACCCGGTCCTTGGATTCACTTCCGAACAGGTACGAGAAATTCACCTTGAACTGACGACTTTCCCAACCGCCACTTCCCTGGAAGGACAAGCCGCCGTATTCCTGGCTGCCCTGCCATTGCATGGAGTACAGGACATCATTCAGCGATAGCTTGAGGCTGGCCTGCTCATTCAGGAAGCGCTTCTGGACCCCAACGTCGATTCCGCCGAAGGAATGGAGCTGGAAATTGGCACCCCAGACCGAAGGCGAGGTATAGAAGCCGGAGACTTCAAGGGCCAGATCGGCCGGCAATTGGAAGCTGCTCTGGTGGTAGAGGTTCCAGGTGACCTGTGACAGGTCAATTTCCTTGCCCGCCTCCCCAAAGTCGGCTTGGTTCCGGGTATGGTACACCCCCATATTCGTATAGGTCTCCCACCAGTGGGTGGGGCTGAAGGGCAGGCTCACGTAGAGACCGGTCACCTCCTGCGATTGCAGGTTGACGTGGGTGAGGTAGCCGCGGTTGCCGCCGATGGTATCGGCCAGTTCCGCCATGAGGTCAGTGGTCCGGCTGTACTTGACCGAGGTGGTGATGTGTTCGTGGAGGACGTAGGTCAGTTCCGCGCTGTGGGTATACTGGGGCTGGAGAAAGGGATTGCCCTGCTGGTAGGTCAGTTCGTCGAGTTGGTTGAGGAAGGGATTGAGGTGTGGGTACTGGGGACGGTCGATGCGGCGGCTGTAATTCAGGCGGAATTGGTGGGTTTCGTTGAGGGCGTAGGTCAATCCGGCGGAAGGGAAAAGGTCGAGGTAGTCGCGGGAAACGGTATCGTTGGTGGAGCTTTGGGCGCTGGTCAGTTGGCCGTTGGAGTGGGTGTGTTCGGCGCGGAGGCCGGCGGTCACGGACCAATCGCCGAACTCGCCCTGCCAGGAGGAGTACAGGGCGTTGATGTTCTCGGTATAGTCGAATTGGTTACTGTGCTCGGTAGAGAGTTCGATGCCAGCTTCGCTGTGCTGGTAGAATTGGAAATCATTGCGGGTGCGGACGTAGGAAAACTTACCCCCGGTGGCCAACATGCCGCCGAAGAGTTCCCGCTCGTGGTCGAACTTGAAGCTGCTCAGGTCAATGGTGGTGGGAGCGGAGGTAGAGAAAACGCTGAGGGTGGAAACAGCATCCTGGCCGGTGGGTTGGAAAAAGTTGGTTTGAGAGGCGTCGGTGGCGTTGTCGAAGTGGGCGTAGTCGGCGTCGAGGTTCCAGAAGGTGCCGCGGTCCTTGTCTTCGAAGCGGTAGTTGAGGTTATAGGCTTGGTTGGAGCGCTGGGAAAGGTTGAGGCTCCGGGCATTGAGGCTTCCCAATGCCTCGCCGGTAGTAGTGGTTTGGATCTCGGTAAAGGAGTGACTGGTCTGGGTATTGGTATGAAAGGACCCATTGCCCATGAATCCGAGGGTGCTTTTTTCCGACAAGAACACATCCACGCCGACTTTCCCCTGGGTCTGCTGGCCATCATCGAGGATGTCGATGAACTGGGTATACTCCATTTCATTTTGGGTCCGCTGCAAGTCCATGTAGTTCGCCTGCGGCCCGCGGTTGTGGCCGATAGACCCGTAGACGTTCACCTTTTCGTTCCGGTAGTTCCCACTCGCGCCGCTCGTGAACCGCGGGTGGAGCTGGCCGCCCCCGCCCAACTCCAACTGCGCGTGGCGTCCCATCCGGGCGCCCTGCTTCAGTACAATATTGATGATCCCGGCATTGCCGGCCGCCTCGAACCGCGCCGACGGCTGCGTGATGACCTCGATGGAGGCGATCTGGCTGGCCGGCAGGGCCCGCAACATGGCCGTGAGGTCGTTGCCGGTCAAGGGGCTGGGCTTCCCATCGATGTAAATCCGCACCCCGGAGCGGCCCTGCACCATGATCCGGTTCTGGTTGTCCACGGTGACGCCGGGTGCCTTCCGCAGCAATTCCAACGCATTGGAGCCGATGGCATTTACGCTGGAGCCGACGTTGAAGACGATGCGATCGGGCCGCACGGTCACCACCGGCTTCCGCGCGGTGATCGATACCGACTCCAATTCCGTCTCCATGCCCTGAAGCACAATTTCAGGCAGCTCCTGGGTGCGGCCGGGGGACAGGGAAAAGTCAGCGGAGTGGAAAGGGGCCATGCTCAGGTAATCGACCTGGACATAGTAATCGCCGGCCGGAACCTGCTCCAATTCGAAGAAGCCATTGTCATCGGTGAGGACGCCTTGGACGAGGCTGGAGTCGGCGCTGTTCATTAACATCACGGTCGCGTAGGCGAGGGGAGCTTGTTCGGCGTCAACCACGTGGCCGGTCACCACCGCGAGGTCGCGCGCGAAGAAGGAGAGGTGGAGGGAAAACAACAACAACAGGAGTACAGGACGCTTCATGATTCAGGATTGGGTTTCTGTATGGCGATACGGGAACCCAAACGCTTGTTAGGAGCGAAGGCAGTGAATGGCGGGGGAAACCTAGTCGGTGGAAGAAGGGGAGGAGCGAATGGAAGGGGCGGAACCCTGGTCTGGAAGGCCGAAAAGAGAGCCGTCGAAAAGCAATGGTCGCACAATAGGCCCAGCAATCGACCAATCTTCCGCATTCATCGAGAAGGGGACCCTCCGACGCGGGAAAAGGCAGAATTTTGTCCCCACAATTACATTAACCTAGCTACCCCAAAATGTTAAAGACCCTATCCATCATTGCTGCCGCTGTACTGATTTCTGTTGGCAGCCTCCAAGCCCAGGTCGACCTCAGCAAATGGTCCATCGGCTCCTTCCCCTCCATTCTGCAATACCAAAATGGAGACGATACTGAGCTCTTCAAACTCAGCCAATCGACCCTTGCCATTGACCTGGGAGTCGGTTATCGCCTGAATCCGTCCCTGCTGGTCGAAGGCCACTTCATGGGCGGCAACCTGGACTTCGAAAACGAAACCACCGAAGAGAAGCTCCTCGAAACCGACGTCTTCGACCTGACCGCTCAGCTCCAGTACCGTTTTGACAACGGTTATATCCTGAAGGAAGACGCCCGCGTCGCTCCCTTCATCTTCGCCGGAGCCGGCGTGATCCGCTCCCAGGAAGGCACCGGAGCCGTCATCCCCCTCGGCGCTGGCGTCAACTTCCGCCTCGACGACATCTTCAGCATCCAGTGGCGCTCCGCGTACAAGTACGCCACCCTCGACGAATACAACATGTACCAGCACTCCATCGGATTTGTCTTCCACCTGGGAAGCAAAGGCGAACAGGAAGAGGCCGACATGGCCAACGACGAGCCCAAGGACAGCGACGGTGACGGCATAGCCGACATGGTCGACAAGTGCCCCGATGTCCCCGGTGTCCAGGCCAACAATGGTTGCCCGGAACTGGACATGGAAACCCGTCAAATCCTCGCCGTGGCCCTGGAAGGCATCCAGTTCCAAACCGGCAAAGACGTGCTCAAGGATGAATCCTACCCGATCCTCGACCGCGTGGTTACCATCATGAACAAGCACCCCGAGTACAACATGGTCATCGAAGGCCATACCGACAGCTCTGGTGACGATGCGATGAACCTCGACCTCAGCAAGCGCCGCGCCAAGCGCGCGATGGAATACCTCGTAGAGAAGGGCATCGACCAGCAGCGCCTCACCTACGAAGGCTACGGCGAAACCAAGCCGGTCGCCGACAATACTACCCCCGAAGGCCGCGCCAAGAACCGCCGGGTAGAATTCCGGATTACCTTCTGATTGACATCCAGCCATAGGCAATAAACATAAGATGAATGGTCCTCCCTCGTCGCCCCATTGGGAAAGCGGCGAGGGAGATTGGCTTTTGGGGGATAGGGGTAGGAGAAATGTATTCAACGGTGAGGAAGCATTGTACATTCCCTTGTCGATCCCTTTACTTCCCTGTGTGCTTTGGTGCTTTGGTGCTTTGGTGCTTTGGTGCTTTGACAGGATTCTGCCCGCTCTGGGTCGGAGAGTGCCGTATTTGAATTCAGATACGATTCAAACTCCATCATCATGCCCGACCTTACCAAAGCCCCTGTACAACGCAATGACTCCAACGACTTCATGTCTTCTCCGCTCGGCCGGCAAGACGCTCAAGCTACCGTTCAGCAGCAGTCTTCCGGCCACTTCGCCAACAACAGCCCCCAGGTCCAGCAGGGCCTGCAACTGCAAACGGCCGCCAATAGCTTTGTCGGCGGGAACACTCCCCGCCAGTTCAAGGCGCCGAAGCAGCTCTTCGCCAGCCCCGTCCAGATGAAACTGGATGCGGCTACCATCACGCAATTGGGCATGGACGATATTGGACGCGTCTCCAATATCAATCTCAGCTCCAACAAAATCACGAGTGCGTGGATGGACAAGTTGAATGAGCTCAACGCTACCAAAGAAGTGGTGGGCGGCAAAAGCATGGAGAACTGGATGAAGCTGTTCATAGTCATGGAAGAAGTGGCCCGTTCTGGATTGCTGGACACTACGGCAGATTGGTTGACCACGTTCAACGCAAATGAACGCGAGGCACGTTTGGATGATTTCCTCGATTCCCTGCAGGACCAGATCGGTATGAAGGTCAGGCTCATGGCCCCGGATGTGAAAAACATGATGAAAACAGGAAGTAGCTTTTTTGCAGGGGGCTCCTTTATGTCTCCGCTGGAAATGTTGGGAAAAGCCTTAAAGGAAATCCAATGTGAGGAAGGGTTTCGGATTTTTGTCGAAGGCTCTTTCGGCGGGGAAGAATGGGCGGTTGGAAAAGTTGACCGTTTGATGGACCAGTACTTGAAACAAGCCAGTCGGGCGCACCTTCCTCCCTTTGTCCAGGCTTACCTGGAACGGACCGACTCGGTGACGCTCAAAGAAAACAAATTTGCCATGTTCCAGGCCGTCCAGAATCTATTGATTGAGGAAATGGCCAAGATCGGCCTGGACACCATCATCGATTTCCCTGAAATCCCTGAATTCATGATCCTTGGGGCCATGCGTCGGCGGGCCGGTGATATTGAAGACCTGAGAGATTATTTGAATAGAGGAGAGGAATTCCTAGATGAAGTGGAAGCCAAAATGAAAGAGTCTCAATATACTTATCCCATTGACGAAAATGCGGCCGTTAAATGTATGAAGATCGGCAATGCGGGAGATTTCTGGAACCCGGCCAAGGTTCTGGCAGGTTTGCAGGCGGCCAAGCATCCGGTGGATGATCCCAATGATGTGGGAGAAATCTACGAGGCGTTGAAGATTTACCTGGTGGGCGAAGAAAAAGAGGAAGCTCCGATGGCAGCTGCGGATGCCAAAGATGCACCGGAGCCTCAAGGCCCTGGCCCCGATGCCAAAGCCGGTCCGGCCCAGGGCGGCGACGACAACAAGGAGTGATTCCCTGAATCAGATACCAACCACAATGTAAATAGATCCATCCGCGGCTTCGGTCGCGGATGGCCTGTTTAGGGCCTGTCCGGCCCAAAGGGAAAGAAGCCCCCGCCATCGTAGCCGTAAATATCGCCGTAGTCCGTCCCGAACCAAATGGTGCCCGCCTCGTCGAGGTAGATGCTGCCCAGGTGATTGGTCGGGAGTCCATCCTCGGTGGTGAACTGAACGAGTGGGGCAGCTGCCGGACTTGGCAGACTTGCCCGGACTTCCGGCGGCGTATACCGCCACAGCCCACCCTGGTACGGCACAATCCAGAGATATCCCGAGCTGTCCTGGCCGATGGCGAGGGCGCCGGCTGGTTCTTCGGCACCGCCGAGGTCCTGGCTGAAGTCGACGACGCGGCCCCCTTCGATGTACATCAGGCCGTGGGGATTGTTCCCGAACCAGACCCGGCCCTGGTCGTCCTCGTAAATGGCCCGGATGACGCCGGTCGGTCCTTCCCAGTGGATGGGGGAGAAGGTACGGCCATCGTACCGGAACAGGCCCGCCCGTTCGGTCCCAAACCACATGGCCCCGGAGCGGTCCCGGTGGAAGCCGTAGACCGCGTAGCGGTCGTAGCCGTACCCGGGAATGAAGCCCGTGGAATCAAATTCGGGGTAGCCAGGTGGCACCGGGAAGGTCAGGTGCTCCAGTTGTTGGCCGTCCCAGCGGAGGGCACCATTTTGGTTGCCTGCATCGAACCACAGCCAGTGGTCGAACGATTCATGGTCCGGTACCTCGGTGATCAGGGTACGCCCCGGTTGGGGCTTGACCACCTCAAAGCCACGGCCATTGTACACCGCGACGCCATTGGCCGTACCCGCCCAAATCCTGCCCTCCCGGTCTTCCCGCAGGTAGCGGACCTGCATATCGGGGAGGCCCTGGTCCGTGGTAAAATAGGTCCAGGTCGTTCCATCGTAGCGCGCGACCCCCTCCAAGCCAATCCAATAGTGACCCGCGGTATCTTCGATGATGGAGCGGATGCGCCCCTCGAAGTGCAGGATGGAGTCGGTGGTAGGCGCAATATTGTCGGGGGGAGTGGGAATGCTGGTCGGTTCGGAGGAAACGGTGGCAGGAGGCGCTTGGCAGGCCGCAAGGCCCAACAGCAAGAGGAGCAGGCAGGAGAGGAGCTTCATGGGGAAAAGTTAAGGAATAAATACGGAAGCGGGGGGAGGGGAAATGGAAGGGAAAATGTTTGCATACGAGGGACGATCCGGTGTAATTTCGGGCTGATTTAACGCAAGTCTGTTTCATTTCCCAACAATCCCCATGGCTACCTCCTCCCAGATCATTGCCCTTTGGACTGCTCCCCGTTCCATTTCCTCCGCCTTCGAACGTTGCATGGCCCAGCGGACCGATACGGACTCCTTCTTCGAGCCCTTCTTCAACATCTACCACTTCAGCCAGTGGCGGCAGGAAAGTCGCTTCGGGGAGTATGAAAAAGCATGGGATTACAGCCCCGCCAAGGCGGTGGCCAAGTTGCGGGGAGGGGCCCAACCCTTCGCCTTCTTCAAGGAGATGGGCTCCATTTACCTGCCCTACCAGGACCCGGCATTCCTCCAGTCCATCACGAATACCTTCCTGATCCGACGCCCCGAGTTCTCGCTGAAAGGCTGGCTGAAAATGGGCGATGTCCCCAACGAGCAAATGCTCGGCTTTGTGCGGTTGGGGGAACTGTGGAAGCTCGTGACCAAAGAACTGGGCCTTGAGCCGGTGGTGGTGGAAGCCTCGACTTTCCAGGATGAGCCGGAAGCCACCCTGCGGAAGTACTGCACCCGGGTCGGCCTCGAATTTGACCCGCGGATGCTGTCCTGGGAACGGCAGGAGCATACCACCTGGGACAAAGAATTGATGACGGACGAGAACTGGGCCAAGTGGCAGCGCGTCCTGAACAACAGCACCGGCATTTTGTCTGCTCCCACCCATTTGCCCTATATCCCCAACAAGTACCAGCACCTCCTCGAACCCGCACTGGAAGTCTACGAGATGATCAGTCGCCACGC
Organism: uncultured bacterium; assembly: GCA_963923035.1. GTDB lineage: Bacteria > Bacteroidota > Bacteroidia > J057 > JADKCL01 > CAWUKT01. Next base: position 28,018 of record CAWUKT010000071.1, on the reverse strand, counting down.
CCTGTAAGCCAGCTACCCAAAGCAAAAGGCCGCCCCAAAGGCGGCCAGGCAAGCACATGACGATGAAAGAATCTATTGGGCCGGGGCGGCGTTGACCCATTCCGCTTCGACCGGAGCCGCGATGGGACGCGTAGCCGAAGTCCGCCACCGATTGCGGAGCCAGAGATAACCGTAGCAAATGCCCTGCGACAGCACCAGGTAGCCCAGGGTGGCGAAGTTCAGGTTCCAACCCAGCCCGGTATCCCCTTGGGCTTCAAAGAATCCCCCGAATAGAAAGGACAGGTAGAAATTGTTGATGAAGTGCACGCCGATGGCGAAGCCCAGGTTCTGTTCGCGGAGGGCGATCAGGCAGAAGAAGACCCCGAACAGGGTCGTCCCGATGAAGGAGTGGAGGCCCGAACCTGCGTGCAAGAGCCCAAAGATGACCGAGTTGACGAGGACGAGCAGCCAAATGCGGCGCATGCGCAGGGACATCAGCTGAAGGAGGTAGCCCCGAAACAGGACTTCCTCGGTCATGCCCTGGATCATCACGCATACCACGGCAATGACGCCGGCGATCAGGATGGTCGGGGTTATGGAAACCGAGCGGACATAGTCCAGGAGGCCAATTTCGAAGATCAAATCACAAACGAACATCAGACCGCCCCACAGCACAATGCCTTCGAGGATGGCCCACCAATTGAAGCGGTGGGCCCGGAAAACGGTCGAGAGTTTTCGGCGGAGGACCCACTTGACCGCGATCAGGGTGCCGACCAGCAAGAGGAAGAAACAGGCTCCCGTGACGATGAATTGGGCGGATTGGCGGGCGAGGTCGCTGGCCTTGAGCGTCTCCGAACCGGTGATGGCCGGGATGACCCAGAGGCGGGCGGCGAGGAAGGCGAGGCCCAGGCCGAAGATGGGAAGCAGGATGCCGACAATGACCCGCCACGTTTCGTGGCGACCGGTGCGGGCTTGAGCGAGGAAGGGAGTGTGCGGAGTATTCATGGGAATTGTTTTTGTGGGGGTTGAATGAGAACAGGACAAAGGTGGCGGGGGAAAATGGGGAGTCGAAGTAAATGTGAGGCAGGGAAACAGAAGGGGGACAAACGGAGGCCCGGCGGGGACGAACGTCCTTCATCACATTAATTCTCCATTGCAGGGAGAAATGTGCAATTTGGAAGCATGAAAGGACTCTTTCAGCGCCGTTGGCAGTACCACCTGCTCATCTGGGGCCTGGCCCTGGCCGGGGGCATTGGGGTATTGGCGGCGACCATGTCGCCCCCCGAGTACGGCCGCATCCCGATCATCCTGATCGGGATCTTTGGTCCGGGAGTGGCGGCCGTATACACGGCCTTTTGGGCGCGGGACCGGTTCTTTGACCGTCAGCAGTACGCCGCTTTTGGCGGTGGCGCGCTCCTGGGCCTCGGCACCGCAGTCGGCCTGTCCCAGGGCTACCAGTACCTGGTGGCGGAAGGCATCACGAGCACCCCGATCCAGGACCTCTCCAATTACTTCTTTCTCCTCCTGTTTGCGCTGGGAATCCAGGCGCTCAAGAGGAGTGTCGTAGCCCAGTTCGAGCTGCGCAGCCTCAAAGAGAAGCAGACCCAGGCCGAATTGCAGGCCCTGCGCGCCCAACTCAATCCCCATTTCCTCCTCAATACCCTCAACAACATCTACGCCATCAACCAGGCCGACGCGACCCGGGGCTCCGACATGCTCCTCGAGCTGGCCGACGTCATGCGCTACCACCTGGAATATTCCCGGCGGCCCTTCATCGACCTTCCCTCCGAATGGCAATTGCTCCACGCCTATATCCAACTCGAGCGGCTCCGCCTCCGGGACAATTGTGACCTCCAGGTCGATTTGCCCGATCCTCCTGCTGCTCTGAAAATTGCCCCGCTCATCCTCATCATCTTCGTGGAGAACGCATTTAAGCATGGCACCCATCCGGTCCACCCTTGCTTTGTCCACATCTCCGCCCGCTTCGACCAACGCCGTCTCCATTTCACCATCTCCAACAGTATCATTCCCCAACGCACTCCCCCCTCGACCCACGTCGGCCTCGCCAATACCCGCCGCCGCCTCGAAATGGTCTACCCCGAACAACATGAGCTCCTGATTCGTTCCAACCCCGAGGCTTACCACCTTCAATTTAGCTTGCAGCTATGACACCCATTCGCCTCTTGTTGGTCGACGACGAGCCCCTGGCCCACCAGGTGCTGGAAGGCTACGCGCGCTCCCTGGATTACCTCGAAGTGGTCGGGAATTGTTACGATGGCCTGTCCACCCTCAACTTTCTCCACCAGCACCCCGTGGACGCCATTCTGCTGGACATCCAAATGCCTGACCTGACCGGGATCGAGCTGGCGGAGCACCTGCGTCAGGAGGCGACCAAGATCATCTTTGTCAGCGCCCACGTCGAATTTGCCTTGCAGAGCTTCGAGTTCGACCAGGTCGTCGACTATATCCACAAGCCGGTCCGCATCAACCGCTTCATCAAGGCGATGGAACGGTTGCGGCGCCAATTGGAACTGGAACGCCAGATTTCTACCGGCCCGGCCCCCGAGAAACCTTCCATTTCTCCGAGCCCGCACCGTACCATTGCCTTGCGCGAAAACAAGATTGCCTACAAGATCAAGGTAAGCGACCTCAGCTATGTGCAGTCGTGGGGGAACTATATCAAGGTGTTCCAGGCCGACGGGCAGGTCCGGGTGGTGCGCAGTACGATCCGGGAGATGGAGGAGACCCTGGCATCGGATGGGTTTGTGCGGATCCACAAGTCCTACCTGGTCAATCCCCATTTTGTATTGGCGGTGGAAGGGAATGTGGTCCACCTGCCGGAGATGCACCTGCCGATGGGAAAGAGCTATGCCCGTCAGGCCCGCAAATTGTTGTTGGGGCATGCGGGTGGGAGGTGAGTACACGGGAAATGCAGACCGGGTTGGATGAAGAATGATCTCTTAGGATTGGGGGAAATATGCATATTGGGACAACGGGTCGGTTCCACTCCGGCCTGACCGCCAAAATCACCCTGTACCCATGTCTGCTTTTCGTGTTATTTGGTTCCTTGCCCTGTTTTGCCTCTCCCTCGGTTTCCTCCCGGCCACCCAGCTCGTGGTCTCCACCGGAGTGGGCTTCGATTCCCTCGATTGTACCAACTACCTCCAATATGCCCTCGGCCAGAGTACCGAGGACACCATTGTCATCGACAATGTCGGGCAGGATTGGCGGACGGGCCCCCTGTCCGTCAACCGCGACAGCGTGGTCATCATCTTCGAAGCAGGTGTGGTCCTGCGGGCCCTCCCCGGAGCCTTTGGAATCTACGAATCGCTCCTGCGCATCCGGGACCGCCGCCACATCCATATCTCTGGCTACGGCGCGACTTTCCTGATGAACCGGCAGGAATACCTCAACCTGGGGGATAGTGAGTACCGCCACGGAATCAGCCTGGGGTCTGCCACGGACATTACGATTGAGGGCCTGACCGTCCGGGACTCAGGGGGAGACGGCCTCATCATGACCAAGAGTTTTCAGCCCACCTCCCTCAAAAATTACTGTGAAGACATCACCGTCCGCAATTGCCGCTTCATCCGCAATTACCGCCAGGGCATGTCCATCACCTCCGTCCGCAACGTCCTCGTGACGAACTGCGAGTTTGCTGAGACCAGCGGGACCCTGCCCGAGGCTGGGATTGACATTGAGCCGGACGAACCCTCCGAGCGGATTGAGAACCTGGTGATCCGGGATTGCCGGTTTCTCCGCAACCACGGCAACGGCATCCAGGTGGCCTTGTTCTACATGGCCGACAGCTCCCGGGATGTCTCGGTGGAAGTCCGTGACTGCTATTTTTCCGACAACCACGACCCCAGCAATGTATATGCCTACTGCGAAATCTCAGCGTCCAGCCATCCCGTCAATGGCGTCGACGGAACGGTGGCGTTCCGCAACTGTTTTGTGAACCACAGCGACTGGAGCGCGGTCTACGTGTCGAAGACCGTTGATTGTTACGACCTGATCTTTGAGGACTGCGTCTTCAAATCGGTCTCCCGGGACACCATCGCATTCAACAATCCGATCTTTCTGGAAGTGACCGATTACAACAATCCGGTTCCCCGCTTCGGTGGGGTCAGCTTCACCGATTGCGCGATTGTATACGACCAGGACATTCCGTTCCTGAGCCTCTACGAGAACTTGGCGACGTCCCCCGGTCTGGGCAATGTCAACGGCAATTTCTTTGTTGTCAATCCCCATCCGGTGACCTTCGAGAGCGGCGCCAATCCCAACAACGTCAATGTTTCCTTCCAATCCTTTACCCAGGCCCCTCCCTCCATTGCCTCCCTCTCGGCGGGGGTGACGGCTTACGTGGAAGGCCCGGCCCCGCTCCGCTATACCGTGGACCGGACTGGGAATGGGACCCTGCCGATGGCCATCGAGGTGGACTACGATGGGACGGCAGATCCGGGGGACGATTACGCATTGCCGGTGGGGTTTGTGCTCTTTCCGCACCAGGTCACGTCGGTCACCGACAGCCTGGCCATCAGGGAAGACCAAAGGACTGAGCCGTTGGAGACGGTACGGGTCCACCTCGAGGGGAGTCCCTGTCTGACTGCGGGAGCTGACAGCAGTGTCGGCCTGACCATCGGAGATGTGGTGACGGGAATGCTGGCCCCGAAGGTGGGGGAAATGCAGATTTACCCCAATCCGAGTCGGGGAGAAGTGGGGATTCGGTGGGCGGAAATGGATTGGGCCGGGGAGGTGAGCGTGTTGGGGGCCGATGGCCGGATCATCCAGCGGATGCCGGTCGAAGGGAACCAGGTACGCTTGAATCTGGCGGGCTGGGCCCCGGGAATGTACTGGGTGAAGGCGGTGCGTTCGGGGAGTGGGGAAATGAAAACGGGGGTGATCTTGAAGTATTGAAGTCAAATGAAAACGAAAAACCCTCTTTGGCGAGCGGGGACCGGCCATGGGGAGATTGGGAGAATGGACTTGTCAATAGGGCCTGGGCCCCTCCCCATTTAGGCCGGTCAGGGCAGGCAATTGGGCGAGATATTTTGTATCTAAGATCCAGGATAAACACTACCGCGATTGGACCTGAAACAAATGGGGTTGCCCTTGCGACTGGTGCGCCAGTTGAGCCGGCAGGAGATCAAGGCCTTGCTGCGGTCCGCGCATAAGGTCCGGTTGAAGCCGCGGGAGCGGCTCATAGAATCGGGTGCCACGGCCCGGGAAGTCTTTCTCATCCGCAAGGGTCTCATCTGCTCGTATGTCGCCAATGAACGGGGAGAGGACATCACCGTTTCCTTCCGCCACGAACACCAGGTCATCGCGAGCCCTTATATCCTCCTGTTCGGGGAGCCCGCGCGCACCACCTCGGAAGCGGTGGAAGCCACGACTGTCTTCCGGATCGACTACGATGTCCTCCAATCGGTGGTCGCCCGCCATCCCGAGCTCAAGGACCAGCAACGCCAGGTCCTGCTGCAATTGCTGAAGCAGGCCATCCAGCGGGTGGAGTCCCTGCTGCTCCATTCGCCCGAAGAACGCTACCTCAATTTCCTCACCGAACATCCGGGCCTGGTCAACCGGGTCCACGACAAATACATCGCCCATTACCTCGGCATCACGCCCGTTTCCCTGAGCCGCATCCGCCGTCGCCTGCTGGACCGGAGCCGGGACGGAGAAGGTTCTTAACAATTGTTAACGCGACTGGTTGGGGAGAGGGCTATTTTTACTCCAAACTGAACAACTATGAAAAACCGCATCATTCTACTGTCGCTGCTGCTGCTTGTCCTGGCCTCCTGCCGCAAGGACGAAGACGTCATGTCCGAAGAAGAAGTGGTGGACCTCGTCGAAACCACCCTGTCGGAGGAAGAATCCGGCGTTGCATCGGACATCGCCTACGTGGCCACGAAGACTTCCACCGAAGAGAGCCAGTGGGCCAGCAATTGCACCTATGCGGGCGACTCGGCCTTCACCCGTGAATTCCAGGGCGCCAATGTCGCCTATACCTTCAACTACGCCTATAACTGGGTGGCCAATTGTGACGGACTTGTCCCCACAAGCATTGACTATGCGTCCACCCGCACGGGCAACTACAACGGCCTCCGCCTGACCTACAATGGCAGTGCGTTGAATACCTTCGTCGTGTCCGACCTCCTGACGGGCAGCGAGTTCAACCTGAATGGCAACCACGATTTTGCCGGTTCCTCGGTGCTGACCCGGGCGGGCAATATCAGTACGGTGGAGGTGGAGATGGACCTCACCTACGTGAACATCAAGGTGGACAAGGCGACGTTTGAGATCAACTCCGGGACCCTCAATTTTACCCTCGAGGCGTCCGGAGACAACAATTCCGCGAGCTATTCCGGTTCGGTGGACTTCCTCGGTGGGGGCGCGGCGACGGTCACCCTCAACGGGAACAGCTTCACCATTTCCATTTGAGACTTCGAAAACACTTTATCGTGTAAAGGCTGCCTCGCAAGGGGTGGCCTTTCGGTTGTAGGGGGAGGGGAAACCGGGAAAAGGGAAGGGCAATGAGCGGATGGCGCAATTGTTTGAAATGGTGAATAAAGGGGCTGTACAGGCCAGGGCAATCGGGAGAACGAGGAAATGAAGGGGGGACAGGGGATATGCGTTTCATATGAGCCTTGTCAGTCCGTATTTATCCCTTTTGACGTAATCCCTACGGTTTTTTTCTTAATTTTGTCCCCTAAACCAAAAGCAAAACTCCATTAAGAGGCAGCCATATTGCTGTCAACACAATCTTAAACACGCACAATGGGAGTAATTATTTTCTTCGTGGCGCATTGGTACCTGTCTTTGTTCTGCCAGTCGTTTTTCCACCACCGTTACGCCGCCCATCGGATGTTTACAATGTCCAAAAGATGGGAACGTTTCTTCTTCGTTTTTTCCTGGCTGACCCAAGGTTCCTCTTATCTGAGCCCGAATACCTACGGCGCGATGCACCGGATGCACCACGCCTACGCCGACACCGAAAACGATCCCCACTCACCTAAATTCGACAAGAACCTCTTCGCCATGATGTGGCGGACCAAGCAGTACTACGTCGACATTTTCTGGGGCAAGATGAAGGTCGCGCCGAAATTCCTCAAGGATCTGCCCGAGTGGCGGAAGTTCGACCTCTTCGGAGAGAAGTATTTCAGCCGCCTCATGTGGGTCGCGATCTATACTGTCTTTTGGGCCTTCTTTGCCACCCAATGGTGGATGTGGCTGCTGCTGCCCGTCAGCATCGTCATCGGACCGGTCCACGGCGCCATCATCAACTGGTTCGCGCACAAGTACGGTTACCGCAACTTCAAGGTGAAGGACACCTCCAAGAATATCCTGCCCGTCGACCTGTTCATGTGGGGCGAAGGCTTCCACAACAACCACCACAAATACGGCGGTCGCGCCAACTTCGCGGTCAAATGGTTTGAGTTTGACCCGATGTACCCGATCATCTGGCTGCTCGACAAGGTGAAGATCATCCAGCTCCGTCGCCGGAAGCCGGAAATCGCCTTCTGATAGATTGAAAGATTATTTCAGGAAATACAATGACCGGCCTTGCTTTGCAGCGCCGGTTCTTTTTTGGCCCCGTTTGGCTCCCGGGCCGGCTGGTTTCCCTTTCGGGGGAGCGCCGTTCCCTGCACGACGAATCAGTTTCCCTTTGCCCCCCACCAGTTTCCATCTGATGCCAACCCGTTTACCAAAGGGCCAGAACCTCTTAAGAATAGGTAGAGTTAGTTTGGAAAATGGTCGGGAAGCATTGGGTAGAAGAAGAATGGAGAAAGGTTATTGGGTGGGGGAATGCAGGGCAAACGTGAATGGCCTCGGAAAATAAGTCCGGCAGTGCAGTTCTCCACCCCAATCCGCCTGGCCCAGGACCGAGCTGCCCCTGCCCACCCATTCAGTACGCCTGTTGCCTGGATAAACCGTCCCGGCCTCACACTGAATTCATTTGGGTGCGCGCCCAAATGAATTCACCATCGCGCTGGGCCAATTCGGGTCACGACCCAAATTCATTCGCCTTGGAGCTGGGCGAATTTACCTCAGCGGTAGATAGAAGCTAAAACCAAACCCCGAAAATAGGCCGTAAAATTAATTTTTCGACGTTTATCGCCTTTCGATTGTTTATGGCGGAGGGATATCCGGGGTTGATTACGATTTTTTTTCGACCCGATTTGGAGACCCCTACTTGCCTTAGATTCACCAAAAATCAAATTGAAATGGCTACGGCAAACGTATTTTTGAAGTCCTCCAAGCTCAACAAGGCTGGGGAAGCTCCGGTGAAAATTCTGGTGTACAACAATGGGAAAAAGCGGGAGAAATCCCTGGGATTACGGGTGCGATCTGATCAATGGGACGCGGAAAAAAGAAGGGTCAAACGGAACCATCCTCAATCGACCCGACTCAACAAATTGATTGCACGAGAGAGAAGCAAATACCTGGAATTGGCGGTGGAATTGGAAAGTGGAGAGAAGACACTGACAACAGGTTCGATTGATCATCTGGTCAGTCGGGGAGGGAATATGAACTTGATCGAATTGATGGAAGAGAAGGCGCGGGATTTTGCAAGACTGGAGAAGGTTTCGAGTTCACTCCACTGTTCTCAAACGGCGAGACGCCTGGAATGGTTTATGGAATTTTTGGGGATATCGGTTCTGTCCGTCTCGGATTTGAAGCGGGAGATCAAGTATCCGGGTACGGGGGAGAAAAAAATGGTCCTGGACGCCTATATAAAGTTTTTGAGGGAAGAACGTGGGAATGCTCCAGGAACCATACGGATTTACACCAAGCCACTCCGATTGGTGCTGAATGAAAAGATCAAAAAAGGACTCTTGGACCCTGTCCACAAGCCCTATTTCGAGTTGCCAAAATGCAAACCCCGACTTGATTTCCTCACCCCTGAACAACTCAAAGCCCTGATTGAACTGCCCATCAAGGAAGGCATTAAGGCCGATCTTGCGCGGGATATGTACCTTTTGAGTGCTTTAGGGGGAGGATTGCGCTATGTGGATGTGGCGGCTCTGCAATGGTGTCATGTGGAAGAGGGAAAGCGGCTGAATACCCTGACCCGCAAAACTGGATCAAGGGTTCAGATGAACCTTGGACAGGTTCCTTTGAAGATTCTGGCGAAGTACCGTAAGGCTGATTCATTGCCCACCGATTTTATTTTCCCGGTGCTTCCTCCTGATTTTCTTTCCCGAGATGCTTTCAAACGGAAACACCTGATTCGAAAGTCCAATTCGAGACTCAATTTCCATCTCAAAGTGATGGCCAGGAAGATTGGTGTTAAACATACAATGAGCTTCCATACGGCTCGGCATACCTTTGCGACGGTTGCTGTTTCCAAGGGCATGAAAGTAACGGTACTCAAAAATCTCCTTGGCCATTCCAGTATTACCCAGACTGAGAAGTACTGGCACCTATTGGGCAAGGACATGGATGAGGAAGTCGAGAAATTCAATCAGCAAGTAGGAGAATGGGGAGGGGAAACCCGTAACGTTACTTCCCCAGGTCCCTCCCCTTCGAAGGCGGAAGTTATCGCTCCAAAAACTCCCGCATCATCCATTCCTCAATCTCCCCAGGTGGAGATGCTGAGGTTCTACGTCCTCCAAACGGCAAGGATGCAAACATCGGACCTAAGCCCTCACTTCGAAGGGTTGGTAGTCAATCCGAACGATCTGGAGACCTACGGGCGAGAGCTGGGCCTTCCAGAGTCGATGTGTCAGACGGTTCTAATTCGCACGTTTGCCTATTCGAGTACCGTCCCGGGAGAGAAAGCTGGATTGGCCTTGGAGGCGCTTCAATCGACGCTCAACGCCAACAGTCTCTTTCCTGGCGTCCGCTTTGCTGTGGCTCCCGCATTGCGGGAGATGGTCGCGCAGTGGGCCGACGGACGGATCGAATGGAAGGACTGAGCAGCGTTAATCAACAGTTTAGAAATCCCCTGGTCGGTCGATCAGGGGATTTTTTTGATCAAGACTTTTTCTGATCGGAGATGGGAGCTTCAATGGGATTTTCCTCTGTTGCCTTTCTGGTTCATTTCGATTTTGCCCTATTAAGGCTAAATCCACATTTCTGTTAAATTTCCCTATCTTCCCAACACCAAACCGCCAAACCATGAGCCCCGACCAACTCAGATCTATCCTGGAACACCCCAGCATTTCCAAAGGCGATCTCATCGCCCTCGCCCGGGCAGTCGGCCATACCGATCAGCCCCAAGACCAATGGTCCGAAGCCCTGATCGACGCGATCCTCCAAGCCGGCCCCACCAAGGCCACCCCATTCCTCCAGATCCTGCCGCCCCAAGCCCTCGAAGGCGTAGACCTCACCCCGCCCAGGTCCAAACGCCGCCGTAAAAAAGACGGCCTCAGAGTCACCGAACGCCTCCAGGCCCTTAGCCCCGAAAAACGCGACGCCTACATCCAATCCCTCCGCGAGTCCGTCGACAAATCCTCCAAAGTCACCCGCACCCTCGCCCTGACCTTCGTCGCGCTCATGTTCTACATCTTGCTCATCGTGGCTTCGACCACCGACCTGATGCTGTTCCTCCCAGATTCCCGCGTCACCCTCCCGATCCTCAACATCGAGCTCGACCTCCTCGCCTTTTACACCGTCACCCCCTTCCTCATCATCATCCTCCATTTCAACCTCCTCATCAACCTCTACCACCACAAAAAACGCCTCGACGAACTCTACGAAGCCGAAGACTACGCCCCCAACTACAATCACCTCCATCCCTTCCTGTTCAACTACCTGGAACGGTATGCGCCGGGGAGTTTCTTCCGCCCCTTTTTCAAAGGGCTGATCCAGCTGGCTTTGTTCTGGTTCCCCGTCTTTGTGGTGATCGCTCTGCAGTACCGCTTTTTGGCCTACCACGACTATGACCGCTCCCTGGCCCAGTTCATCGCGTCGGTGATCAGCATTGCGATGGCAACGGTGTTTTTATTCCTGGTATTGAACCGGATTCAGAAGGAGAAAAAGACGCTTAGGCAAGTCGTGGGGGGGAGAATTCTTTCTGGGGGAATGGTTCTGGTGTTTTTGGGGGCAGCGGGGATTTGTGAATATGGTAGTTGGGTCGTAAAAAAGGGATTGTGGGTGAGTCATAGGCAGATTGGGAATTCAGGTATGAAAAAAAACTATTTGGATGTATTTCCAGAGTTTATGCCCATGGCCATCAACCTGAACGATTACGTGAATCAAATCAATCAAGTGGATGAAAGTTTGGTCGCAAAATATCTAGGAGATTCCACTACCATTGAAGAGGCAAGGAGCTTGGCGATTCTAAACCACGGAAAAGGGTTAAACTTAATTGGTCGGGATTTCAAGTATGCCGTTATGGAAAGGATAAACCTATCAAATGTAAATGCTCGAGAGGCAGATTTTTCAAATAGCACACTTGAAAATGCTGATTTCTCAAAAGCTAATCTCAAGGAAGCCAGATTTAGTGGAGCATATATGGTTGAAGCTGATTTTAGAGAGACAAACTTGATAAATGTAGATTTTTTCAATGCGGTTTTGTCTCGTGTAAAGTTTGGGGATGCAATCCTTTTGGGAAATAATTTTATGGGATCTTACTATACGGACGGAGATTTTTCTGGATTTAATCTTTCTGAGTTCAACCTTTCTGAAGGGGTTTTCTCAAGGACTTCTTTTCGAGGTGCAGATCTCTCATCGACGAATTTTTCGGGAGCAATGCTTATCGAATCTGATTTTCGAAATGCCTCCTTATCGAGATCAAATTTACAGTCGGCGAATTTGACAAGGGCAGATTTATCTTATGCCAAGATATATGATGTGGAAGTTTGTAGAGCAATCTTTACGGGGGTTAGATTATTTGGTTCCTATTGGAAGGGAATTCGAAGTTGTCCTTTCATTTTCAATAGGGTATTCCTTAATCCCCAATCCAGAATTTCTAAGAATTATTTAGATTACTTAGACTCCCCCATTGCCATCGTAGATGGCGACACCCTCACCGGCCAACCCCTCCAAACCTTCCTCCAATCCATTGCCGTCGATTAGCCATCCAATCCATTTTCCCTATCTTTACCCCACCCAACATCCCATAATTCTGCAACACCGCCATGGCCACCACCCCCGAGCCCCACAAAATCCCGATCCAGAAGTACAGTGCCTGGAACAAAGAAGTAAAAGCCGACTGGTGGGCGGTCCTTCGCGGCCTCACCAAGATGGGAGCAGGAGTTGGAGCCACCGTGATGGACCCAGCCACTGGTTTCAGCGCTGTGATCCAGGGAATCTTCGATGGAGCGGTCGACATCGCATCCGCATTCAAGGCAGAGGATAAAGTTAGTTATCAGGCCTACAAACTGATCCTCCTCAGTTTCAGCATCGCGCTGAAAGAATTGCTGGACGATGAAGAATATAGACTGAGACCATACGACGCTGGGAAGCACCAACGGCTTTTAGATAAGCTCAACGAGGCACTCCAAGGGCAGGAGGTCACCCCCGAATTGAAAACCTTGGAAGAGAAGGTGCTGGAGCTGGAAGAAAAGACCCTCCAGCTCGGGAAGGACTTTTTCAAAGACCCAGCCGGACTCTCCATAATTTCGGATTTCCGCCCGCTATTCGTCCAGTGGATCTGTGAGACCCATGATCTACCCGGGCACGTAGCCCGCTCGATCTACAATCGGTTCCCCCGTGTGTTCACCTTCGAGCTCCATCGCCAATGGAAGAAACATAAAGACTATTTCAAGCCCTTGTTGGAAGAGCTGGAGTCTCCCTTTTATCCTGCTCTGGAAAAAGAGATTCAGCGAATCCAATACGACGAATGGCTCAAGTCACTGCCATTTGAGCCGTTACTGGATGAGCCATTTTCTGTGAATGATGTCTACATTCCGTTGCGGGCCTATTGGACGGAAAAAAAGAAAAAAGATGACCAGGTGCCTGAAAGGGATGTAATAAGAATTGAAGACGCCGAAACTCATTTTTTCTCATGGTTGCAAAGCAAGGAGTCCAAAAACAAGGCTTTTGTGGTACAAGGCGGACCGGGATCGGGAAAGTCGATTTTTTCCAAGCGAATAGTAGCGGAAGCCACCAAGAAGGGAATGAAATGCTATTTTATGCCACTTCACCGTCTGAATGCCGCTGAAGGTTCAACAGAAGAAAAGATTCTCAAATACATCAATGGGATGAACAATCCCGCTCTCCAGGAAAACCCATTTGGTTTTCAAAGTTCGGACGGTGAGGCAGATTGTTTATTCGTTCTGGATGGCTTGGATGAAATATCCAAAGCGGGAAAGGCCTCTGAAGAGGCCGCTAAGAAATTCATTGTCGACTTCTTCGGGTTGATTGACAACAGGGCTTATTATGGAAACTCGAGGGTATTCATCACAGGCCGCGATCTGGTGATTCAACAGAATAGTCCGGAATTCAAGAATCGAGGAAAGGTTGTAAAATTGGCTCCATTCTTCACAAGGCCACTTCTTGCAAAGTTGAAAAGTGAGCGATTGAATTCGTTTTCCGCTGATGAGGAAGAGGAATTATTCAATCAGGACCAACGAAAAGATTGGTGGAGAAAATATTCTTTTTTCAAGAAGGGGGAAGAAAAAGGAATGCCAGAGGCAATTCAAAGTACCTCTTCAGATGAGTTAATTGAATTGTCCTCGGAACCGCTACTTAGTTACCTTCTCGCTCGATCCTTGGATTCTGAATTAAACCTGAAGACGATCCAGCAAAATATCAATCTGGTTTACAAGCAATTGGTCAAAGATGTTTATGAACGGGTACACGGAAAAAATGCCTTATCCCCTCAATACCAACACCTGAAAATTGATTTTGATGACTATCTCGAATTAATGGAAGAGGTAGCCATGGCCGCCTGGATGAGCGGGGATTCCAGGACGGTATCTTACGCTGATACCCTCAAAAGATGTTCCCAATACGGACTGGATAGTACCTTGGCTAGGTTTGAAGGAAACAATGAGAAAGGGCTTTTTAGCTTGCTGATCTCCTTCTTTTTCCATCGCCCTTCCAGTGAAAATAGAGAGCGAACTTTTGAATTCACCCACAAGACATTTGGGGAATACTTGGCTGCCAGTCGAGTAGCAAGGTTTGGTCTTGACTTGGTAAAAAATCTTCAACATGGGATGAAGGAGGGGGAGAACGGAACGGAAAAATATGAGTATGATAATGCTCTGGGCGATTGGCTCAGATTCTGTGGAGATGCGGAGGTTTCTGAAAGTATTATGAAATTTTTGTGGCGAGAGTTGACCCTAATACTAAATGGGGAGAGATACAGAGATAGAGAAGATATTGAAAGTATTCAGATCACCTTGGTTGATTTGTTCAATCATATACTTAAATATGGCTGGCCTAGTAACCTCTTCAAAAATATAGATCGACTGCCCCAAATTAGTCGTCTTGTAAGAAATGCAGAAACCACACTTCTTTTTCTTTTATCGGGGATTTCTCAAGCTCTTCAGAAAGCAATCTCATTCAATTGGCCAAACAACCAAAGCGCTAGAGAGTGGCTTTCCAAGCTCTGCCCTTCGAGAAGTGGAAAAGAAGAAATATTATTTCAGGGGCTATCCTATTTTGATTTTCAGGGTCAGAATCTAATGGGTGTTAATTTTTGGAGAGCTAATCTAGAATACGCAAATTTTAATAATGCCATTCTTTTTCATGGAATATTTAGTGTGGCAACTTTAAAAGGAGCAAATTTTAACCAATCAGACGCTCAAAGCGCGATCTTTCTATACTCAGATTTATCGGGATCAAACTTTGAAGAGGCTAACTTAGAAGAATCTAAATTCAATGCCTCGAACATGGAAAATGTAAATTTAGGTGCGGCAATCCTTGTGCGAGCAAATTTAGAGGATGTTAATTTGAGAAGTGCTGTTCTTGATCGAGCAACTCTAGATTATTCAAACCTTTCTGGTGCATTTCTTTCCGACGCCAGTCTCTTAAAAACCAATTTGTTCGACGTAAAATTCGATAAGGCTAATCTTTCAAAGGTGAAGTTAAATAAGGCCTTACTATTTAGGTGCGATTTGACAGGATCAATTATGGACGATGAAACCCGTTTCTCCCGAGAGCAATTAAATCTGGAAGATTATCGACTCGCAAATAAAATAGATAATGTCCTCGTGGATGGCGACATCCTCTCCGGCCAGCCCCTCCGAGACTTCCTCGAATCCATCGCCGTCGAAGATGACGATGAATTCCCATTCTAACTTTCTTGCGCAATTTTGCGCAGCCCATTGACATTCTCCCCCCCAACCGCCCACCTTACCACCTCGCTAAAGGTACGTGGCTGCACGTCGCACCACGTTGGTTGTTATTTACTCAATCGTATGTCATTTTTTGCCACCCACGGCAGGGTCGAGCAACACGCTCCCCTTATGCCGGACGAAATCCAATTGCCCGAATTTGCCGAAGAACTGGAGCCCGATCCGGAGCCCCGAGACCGGCCCACCCCCGCCGCGGATTACATCGCCGCCTGCAAACTCGAAAAGGCCGGAGCTGCATTGTTCCCCAGCTTTGACGATGAGGAGATCGAAGCCCGGACCAATATGAT
Source organism: uncultured bacterium (assembly GCA_963923035.1). Taxonomy (GTDB): domain Bacteria; phylum Bacteroidota; class Bacteroidia; order J057; family JADKCL01; genus CAWUKT01. Next base: position 12,504 of record CAWUKT010000071.1, on the reverse strand, counting down.
CCGGGAGATTGCGGAAAAAACGGGTTTGGCCGTTTACAAGATCGAGGAGACGATCTACGACGCCGCCCAGAAACTCAAGGGCGTCCAGATCCCTCCTAGATGAAAATTAATCCGAATTGGTCTGGGAGTAACCGGTTCTTTTTCATCCTTCCCCAGCACATTGGTGCGGATTTGGTGGAGGCAAACGTTTTCCTCTTTGGAGAGTGCCCAAGCTACGATTTGTTACAAACTGGCTTTTGCTCCGGGAAGCAATTCCCATGAGTCAGGTCTCTGGACCGGATACCATCAAAGATTCACGGAGAATGCCTTTCGAGGTTACTTTACCTCGGGGTATTCGAGAGGAAAACAGGCAGTACATAAGACCCATTGGGTCTCAAACTTCTTTCTGATCAGAGACCGTATCGACCACCTTACCTTTCTTGCGCTCCTCCCGCTCCCGTCGACGACGTTCGCTCCGGGTCTCCTTGCGGGGCTCAGAGGTAGCCTCAGATTCGCTTTTCGGATTCAGTTCCGACTCTGATTGAGAGTCCTCCAAAGAAGGCGTGACGAGTGGCTCATTGGCCTCTGCTCGACGCGCCAGTTCGGCGGCTCGGGCTTCTCGCAGCCGTTCCATTTCCCGTTCGAACTCGACCTTCTCGTCTTCGCCTTCGTTTTCCTGAATCTGAACATCGGTTTCAGTTTGCTCTGAATGCTCTTCTTGATCTTGACTCAGAGTTCTGGATTGAACGGGTTCAGGCTGGGCAAGGTCTTCCTTCGTTTCGACCTCATCCTTTTCCTCCTGAATCTGATCAGAGGGTAACGGCTTATCGATGTGGCTCTCAGCGAGCACCTCGTCGAGCTCGGCGTCGACCTGGGCACTGGCGCTGGCTTCTTCCCGGATGATCTGGCGGATGCGCTCGGCCAGGATCTGATTCTCGGAACGAATCTGCATGATCATCTGGGCCTTCTTGATCAAGATCGAGAAGACCGCGATAAGCAACTGGTGTTCGGGACTCAGGACGGCTCCGCGTTTGGCCAGGACGGCGGCTAACAGGGGGCGGATCATGGCGCGATCCGACTCGTCGAGCTTGAGGCGACGGAGATTTTGGGCATTCTGGTCGTCGATGACTTGCACTAGTTCCTCGTAGTCGAGCATCTCGGAGTTCGGCTTGATCTTGACGAAGAAGCCGCCACCGACTTCGAGGAGGTTGTTGGTCGCTCCGAGGACGACATCGGCCATCAGTTGAGCGTGTTCGACCGGCGCTGCGGTCTTGGAATCTGAATTATTCATGTTCATTTGAAATTCAATTTTGCGTCCCCAACAGGGAACAAAGGTTCAAGAACTGATTGTCCGACGTGGACAACCAGAAGATTTGTGATGGGCAGAATGTGGGGGAACGAGCCAAAGATGCGGATTCCCACCGATTTTTCAAGATTTTCCCGTTTTTCGGCGGGGCAATCTTTTTCGGCCTGTTTTGCCAACGGGGCAACAAATCGTCCCTGATCTCGAAATTTGCCGTGCCAATTTTTCAAGCGGGGCAAAAAAAGTGGGGCAAACTTTTTCGATTTTTTTTCGGCTGACCATGGGACCCATTTTCGCCTCAAAAGCAGGCCAAAAGAATTTTTGCCCCGTTTGCCTCGACTTTGCCTCCCCCTCTTTCTCGGCCAATCGACCTGTACGCGCGATGAAGGCCGATTTGGCTTGAGAAAATTGCCCCACGGGGCAAAATCGAGGCAAAAATCATTTCGTTTTCAGCCGAATTTTGGAGCATGAAAGCACGAAAACTTCATCGCTCATTGCCTCTTGGATTGGCTTCGGATCGTCTTGACTCCTCCTGATCTGATCTTGATTCAGATGGGGAGACCAAACCGGAAAAATCGTTCTTTGACCTTGATTCTGATGGGCAGAATCGGGCGGCTCTAGCCGGGACCAATGGCTCTGTGAATTTCCGTTTTGCTCTCTGAGTCTGATCTGATCTTGACTTTTCAGAGAGGGCCCTGAATCCCGATCAGATTCTACTCTGATTCGGAATAGGTGAGAACGTGCAATGTCTGGGGCGACTCTTTGATCAGAGTCCCCTCGGGTTGAGGTAGTACGCATAATGTTTGGATTTGCTCCAAAACTGGGGGATTTGAGGCAAAAGAAAAATCGGGGGGTGAGAATCTTTTCGGGCCGAAAGGAACAAAAGTGGAACAAAGACAATCGTACTGCGAGAAAATCCATGCCAAAGAATTTTCAGGGGTGAGAAAATTCGTTGGATTTTCTTTTGAGTGGGTTTGATGCGTTCTGTGGGGAAACTGAGCTCGGAGGCAAATTTTGTTCCGGTTGTTCCTGTTTTCTCGCCCCTTGGAAAACCGGAATCGGCCTTTGGGGGTCGTAGTCACTGTTTCCGAGGATTCAGGTTTGTTCCTGGAACAAAACAGGAACAAATTTTCGCCCTGGTTTGGGCGTAAACTTGGGCATGGAAAATTTTCAGAACCCAAGTCTTAACTGTGCAATCCTGGATGGATGGAGACTTGACTCCTCCTGAATGGGGACTTGACCTTGGAGGCTAATGGGCAATAGGCTTCAAGTTGAGGGAGCGAGAGCGAATGATTCTGAGTCTTGATCTTGATGGGCAGGATCAAGACTTGGAGGGAGCTCTCGAATACTATCCCTGAATTCGAATCGCTGTCTAGTCGGAATACTTCAAGAGCAAGGCATCTTGCAGGTCCAGAGCTTCCAAAACGGTTCGCAGTTTTCGAAACTTATTTTTGCTATCCAGATTCATTTCGATGAAATACCCTGGGGTCAGGTCTTGTCCGTATCGAAGGGCAGATTTCTCTTGAGCAATGCCGAGAGTGCGCCTGAGCCCACTCTCCAGAATGGCTTGGGGGTATTGCTCCAAGAGCAAGGCCGCTACCGTACGGTACATTTCCGCGATGGAACTGACATTCAACGTCTGTCCCTGAAATACCGCATATTCCAAATTGCGATGGGTAGGATCATCGGCTTCAAAGATGCTGACCTCATCTTCTGAATCTGAAGAGAAATCAAAGAGCTTCATGATCCACTCATTATCGCTTGGTCGTTTCCAAATGGCCAAAACTCTTTCCCGTAGCAATTCGAGACGAGCCTGCCAGTGCTCCTCATTCCACTGATCAATGGATTGAAGATAGCGGTTCAGCCACAGCCTACTGAATTCATAGCCTTGCTCCTTGCCATCGCTGTTCATCTCCTTCTTCCGGGAAAACGAGAGATTCCCCAAGGCTCCATTGTTCCCTGACAGGGTCAAATTGGGAAGGGTATGGAGGTACTTCTCGGAAAAATCCTTGAATTCCTTTTCCGGGAGGTCTTCTTTCCAATCTGAATGCGGTTTTTGAGGAAAGATATGCTCCACGGTGATTTGATCGTTGTCCATGACCGGGACAAACTCCCTGTTCGAATGGTTCTCTAAGCGCTCGAAGAGGTACTTTTTATTGCTTCCAGAGATGTTATACAAGTCCCGGCTGGCCAGTACTTCCCGAATTTCATCGTCATCCGGCCATCTTTGGTTGCCCCGTCTGGAGAACAGGCCCATTTCGATTGAACTGGAATAGTCATCCGAATCAATCTTCTTGATCAGATTCATAAAGATTTTGTTCAAAGCGTTGGTCGGGACACCCGCGATGAATCGTCTCCAGACAAAGGATTGAATGGTCTCCAGGACATTGATGAGCTCCTCTTCGGAGAGTAAAGAGTCCTCGAAGTCTTCGAAGACTTTCAGCATGAACGGATAGGCAACATTGACTTCCAAAACTTTCAGGTAGCGCAGTTGGGTGGTCAATGCGGAAGAAGGAGCTTTTTCAGGGTTCAGGAACCATTGGTAATATCTGGCTGACTTTCGGAGGTGTTCGAGTTTTGGGGTAAGCGATTCAAGATCGGTGTTGGGAAACTCTTTCTTGAACTCCTCATAGACCCCGGATTTTCGCGGAATCTCAATTCTAACCATTGTCAAATAGGCCCGGATAAATTCAGAGACCCGCCCCTCCTTGGTGGCTTCCAGGCGGGCATACTGCTCAATGGGTTCCCAATAATCCCGATACAGCCTCCCTTGGTCCGCAATGGACAGGCCCATCAAGATATAGTTCCGAATCAAATCAGCCTGTGACAAGGCCAAGCCGGTTGAATTCAGGCTTTCAAAAATCCGTTGCGGGTTGTCGTGGTTACGGTCCAGGGAAATCTCCACGAAAAAGATTTTCCGAACCCCGTCCAGAACCGCCTCGTAGTTGTCCGCGTTGATCCAGGACTTGATAAACTTAAAATTCTCGATCAGCCGGGAAAAGCCTTCGAATAGCTCATGCTCACCCTGAATAAGCAAGTCAAGCGCCCGTTGATTGTTGTCGGTAGGACGGAGCTTGAGCCTCGCCTCTCCCTTGGAATAACGGTTGATCAGGTAGGTATTCATGATCTCCTCCTGCAATTCCTCGTTTCCGAGTTCTTTGGCGAGGTGATGAATGGCCAAATAGATCAAAGTAAAGGTCGTAAGCCGTTGTTGGCCGTCGATGATCACCAACTGTTGAGGCCCGGCGCTGGAATACTGGTCGTGGACGAAGACAATGCTCCCAATGAAGTGACTGTGGAGCGTCCGGTCCCGTCCGGCCTCCAAAATATCTTGCAGGAGCTTTTCGCATTCCTTCTTGCTCCAATCATAATTGCGTTGGTAAACAGGAATGACGAATTGGGTCCGGTTCTGGGAGAAAAATCGGTCAAGCGGGAGTTCGGTTGCCTTCATAAATCAAATACAATCTCTTTGCCTGAATTTAGCGAAAGCCCTTTCACCGACCAACCACAATCACCGATCTTATGGTAAGTGCTGCAAAAAACCTTGATCCTCCTTGTCCATCCCCACCCCACAAATTCATATATTGCCCTTCAACTGAAACCAGCGTAAAACCCGCCTCCACGGCGGGATACAGAGAAAATACATGGACAACTCCCAGCACAACCGGCTCGTCGCCTTCATCTGGTCCATCGCCGACGACTGCCTCCGCGATGTCTACGTCCGCGGCAAATACCGCGACGTCATACTGCCCATGACCGTCCTCCGACGGCTCGATGCCCTCCTCGAACCAACTAAAAAAGCTGTACTCGAAGCCCAGAAGGAACAAAAGAAGGAAAATTACGAGGACCCACAGGGGCTTGAAGATGCCTCCGGCTTTCAGTTCTACAATACCTCCCAGTACACCCTCAAGTCCCTCCACGCCTCCGCCGTCAACGACCGCCAGGCCCTGCTGCGCGACTTCGAGGAATACCTCAACGGCTTTTCGGAAAACGTCCGCGAGATCATCGACAAGTTCAAGCTCCGCGCCCAGATCCGCCACATGGCGGCCAAGGACGTCTTGTTGTCGGTACTGGAAAAATTTACATCGGCCTACATAAACCTCACGCCCTTCGAGGTCGAGGACCCCGACGGCCATTTCCTCCCCGCCCTCACCAACCTCGGCATGGGCTACGTCTTCGAAGAACTCATCCGCAAGTTCAACGAGGAGAACAACGAGGAAGCCGGGGAGCACTTCACCCCCCGCGAGGTCATTGATCTGATGACCCACCTCATTTTCGAGCCGATCCGGGACCAATTGCCGCCCAACATGGTCATTTACGATCCGGCCTGCGGCTCGGGCGGGATGCTCACCGAGTCCGAGAACTTCATCAAAGATCCCGAAGGTGAAATCCGCTACGAAGGCGCGGTCTACCTCTACGGCAAGGAAATCAACGACGAGACCTACGCGATATGCAAGTCGGACATGATGATCAAAGGCAACAACGCCAAAAACATCGCCAACGGGTCGACCCTCGCCGAAAAACCATTTCCCGGCATTTTCTTTGACTTCATGCTCTCCAATCCGCCCTACGGCAAGTCCTGGAGCTCGGAAGTCGACCATATCAAGAGCGGCAAGGACATCATCGACCGGCGCTTTATCGTTCCCCTGCCCAATTATTGGGGGGAGTCGGAGGAAGTCCCGGCGACGCCCCGGACCTCCGACGGGCAGCTCCTCTTCCTGATGGAGATGGTCAAGCGGATGAAGGCCCTGACCCCCAAAACAATTGGTTCGCGGATCGCGTCGGTCCACAATGGGTCGAGCCTGTTTACCGGCGATGCGGGCGGCGGCGAGAGCAATATCCGGCGTTACATCATCGAAAACGACCTCCTCGACGCCATCATTCAGTTGCCCAATAACCTGTTCTACAATACCGGCATCACCACCTATATCTGGCTCCTTTCCAACAATAAACCCGCCGGGCGCAAGGGCAAAGTCTTCCTCATCGACGCCTCCCAACGCTTTTCCAAACTCCGCAAAAACCTCGGGGCCAAGAACTGCGAACTCCGGCCCGAACATATCCGCGAGATTCTGGACGCTTACCATGGATTCACGGAGGTGGAGCGGGAGAATGCCGACGCGCTGGCCGCCCAGGTATTCGACAACCAGGACTTTGGGTACTACAAAGTCACCATCGAGCGGCCCCAGAGACTGAAAGCTCAGTTTACCGGGGAGCGGATCGCCCCTCTGCGCTTCGACCGGAAGTTTCGGGAGGTGATGGAATGGGCCTGGAACGAATGGCAGGACGGGATTTATGAGGCTGATTTTCTGGAGCAGCAGGGGGGAAAGCTGGTGGAATGGTGCGAGGAAAACGGGGAACGGCTGGGAAAAAAGCAAAAGAACCAACTCCTGAAGCAGGAGACATGGCAGAAGCCCAAGCGGTTGTGGGAACAGGCGGATCGGATGCGGGAAATGGTCGGGGAAACGGAATACAACGACTTCAATGCTTTTCAATCGGAGGTGAACCGGCGTTTGAAGGCAGAGAAAATGAAGTGGAGCGCGGCGGAGAAAAAAGCGATCCTGGGGGCGGTGAGCTGGTACGATGCGGAGGCGGAAAAGGTGATTGCGAAGGAAAAGAAAATCAGCGGGGATCAACTCGAAGAATTATTGCTTCGCCTGGGGTGTCGGGAAAAAGATTTACCGGACTTTGGGTATTATCCGGGCTCGAAATCCGGGACCTTCATCACCTACGAGACGGCCAGCGACCTGCGTGACACCGAAAATGTGCCGCTCAAAGAGGAGATCCACGCGTATTTCCGGCACGAAGTCCAGCCCCACGTCGCCGAGGCCTGGATCGACCTCGAAAAGACCAAGATCGGCTACGAAATCAGCTTCAACAAGTACTTCTACCAACATACGCCCCTGCGCGAACTCGACGAGGTCGAGGCGGAAATCCGCGAACTGGAGCGGCTGAGCGATGGGCTGATCGGCGAAATTCTGGGAGGAGCGCTATGAAGTATCCGACCTATCCCGCGTACAAGGATTCGGGGGTGGACTGGCTGGGGGAGGTGCCAGCGCATTGGGAGGTGCGGCGGTTGGGGACTTTGGGAAGATTTGATAAAGGCGGTGGCTTTTCTAAATCCGATCTAGTCCCGAACGGGGTTGATGCAATTATTTACGGTGACATTTATTCTCGTTATGATGTGACAGTAAGTCTTCCTCCAAGGAAAGTCTCTCCAGAGCTTGCTGCCAAATCAGTTCCTATCCAAAACGGAGATCTTTTGTTCACGGGTTCAGGAGAAACAATTGAAGATATAGGAAAAAGCATAGCATATTTGAAAGAGGAAATGTGTGTGGCAGGAGGGGACATAATCATCCTCAGGGAACCGCGAGCAGATTCGTTGTTTTTGAGCTATATGATGAATTCTCCTCGAATGAGGGTCCAAAAGTCAAAAACTGGAAAAGGAGAAATCATTGTTCATACATATGCCTCGAAGCTAAAAAATTTGTATTTCCCCCTCCCGCCCCTCCACGAACAAAAAGCCATCGCCACCTTTCTCGATGAGAAAACCGCCCAGATTGACCGGGCGGTCGCGCAAAATGAGCGCCTCATGGACCTCCTGCGCGAGCGCCAGCAAATTGTCGTCCAGAACGCCGTCACCCGGGGCCTGGACCCGGACGTGGAAATGAAGGATTCCGGCGAGGACTGGATCGGGGAGGTGCCGAAGCATTGGGAGGTGGTGCGAAATGCTACGATTTTCCAGGAACGAAAAGACCCTGGGGAAAACGGCTTGCCGATTTTAACAGTTTCGATTCATTCCGCAGTTTCCAAGGAAGAACTCAAGGAAGCGGAAAATATCCGAGGAAAGATTCGCATCGAAGACAAGTCAAACTACAAAAGGGTTTACCCCAAAGACATTGTTTACAATATGATGCGGGCATGGCAAGGAGCCATTGGAAATGTCCCAACTGATGGATTGGTTAGTCCGGCCTATGTAACCGCGTTCCCCAAAAAGAAGCTCAATTCTTCATTTTTAGAGCATTTATTTCGTACCAGTCTATTTATCGAAGAAATGAACCGCTTTTCAAAGGGTATAGCTGATTTTCGAAAAAGACTTTACTGGCAAGAATTTAAAAATCTAAATGCTGTCCTCCCGCCACTCTCCGAACAATCCGCCATTGTCGCCCACATCGAAGCCCAGGCCACCAAAACTGAAAAGGCCATTTCCCTGCTCGAACAACAAAACAAGCGCCTGAAAGAATACAAAGCCGTCCTGATCGACCGGGCGGTGACCGGAAAAATCAACATCACCGATCATGTCTCCCCAATCTCTGAGTGAAGCCAAATTCGAAGCCGCCATTGAGTGGGCCCTGACGGGTACCACCACCGAGGAACTGCGGCAGCAAGGGCTTTCGCCCGCCGATGCGCCCGCCCCCCACGGTGGTCACGGCTACTATGTGGGCAATCCCCACGACTTTGATCCCCACTACGCCCTCGATACCCGGCGCCTGCTTCATTTTCTCGAAACCACCCAGCCCGATTCCCTCGCCCGATTTCAACGGGCCAGTGACTGGCGTAGCCAACTCTTCAGCAATTTTGACAAGCTGATCCGTCGCTACGGCCTTCTCTATCTCCTCCGCAACGGGATTTCCATTGGTGATGTCTCCTTCGAGCTTTTTTATTCCCGCCCCGCTCCCCACAGCTCCGAAGCCGCCTGGACCGATTACCGCGCCAACGAATTCAGCGTCTCCCGGCAGGTCCGCCACCATCCCGACCACCAGGAGCGGTCCATAGACATGGTCATTTTCGCCAATGGCATTCCCCTGCTCACCCTCGAACTCAAAAACGCCCTCACCGGCCAATCGGCCGCCCACCAGGGCCAGCAACAATACATGCGCCGCGATTTCCACCAACCACTCCTCAGCTTTGGCCGCTGTCTCGTCCATTTTACCGCCGATACCGACGAGGTCTATATGAGTACCCGCCTCATGGGCAAGGCCACAAATTTCCTCCCCTTCAACCGGGGCCACCGCCACGGCAAAGGCAATCCGCCGAATTCCGATGGCTACAAGACCGCTTACCTCTGGCAGGACGTTTTCCACCCCGACAGCCTCGCCGAATTCATCCGGCATTTTTCCCGATTCTCCGGCTCGGGCACGCGCAACGAAAAACTCAGCCAGAAGGCCCTGTTTTTTCCCCGCTACCACCAACGCGACGTTGTCCGGGAACTTGTCCGACACGCCCGTGAGAACGGCACGGGCCATTCCTATCTGGTGCAGCACAGCGCCGGGTCGGGCAAATCGCTTTCCATCGCCTGGACCGCCTACCAGTTGATCGAGGTCTACCCCGAACGGGCGGATCTGCCGGGGGCACGGGGCCTGACGACCCAGTTGTTCGATTCGGTCATCATCGTGACCGATCGCCGCCTGCTGGACAAGCAGATCAAGCGGGACGTGAAAAGTATGTCGCAGGTGAAAAGTATTTTTGGACACGCCACCAAATCGGATGACCTGCGCCGCTACATGGAATCGGGCAAGCGCATCATCGTCACGACCCTGCAAAAGTTTCCCCATGTGATCGAGGAGATTGGCGACCTCAGCCACAAACGCTTTGCGGTCCTGATCGACGAGGCCCACAGTTCCCAGGGCGGGACCACGACCATGAAAATGAACCAGTCCTTCGGTGGGGAAGCCGATCCGGACGATCCCGATGCCTTTGACCGCCAGGATTATATCCTCCAAGAGCTCCGCAAGCGCCAGGCCAAGGCGAATGTTTCTTATATCGCATTCACGGCGACTCCCAAGAATTCCACGCTGGAGCGCTTTGGCACCCGCCAACCCGACGGGAGCTTTCGGCCTTTTCACCTTTACTCGATGAAACAGGCCATTGAGGAGGGCTTTATCCTCGACGTCCTCGCCAATTATACCACCTACCGCAGCTTTTACCAGATCCAAAAGGCCATCGCCGACAACCCCGAATTCGAGGTCAACAAGGCCCAAAAGCGCCTGCGGTCCTTCGTCGAGGCAAACCCGGTCGCGATCAAAACCAAGGCCGGGATCATGCTGGAACATTTTATCGGGCAGGTGGTGGAGACGAAGAAATTGCGGGGCAAGGCAAAAGGGATGGTCGTCACAAAAGACATTTCCACGGCCATCCGCTACTATTTGGCCTTGAAAAAGCGGCTGGAGGAATTGGGGCGGCCCTTTGGGATTTTGGTGGCGTTCTCAGGGAAAAAGACCGTGGATGGGATCGAGTACACGGAAGATCGCCTGAACGGATTTGCCGAGAGCAAGACGCGGGAGAAATTCGATACCGATGAATACCGTCTGTTGGTGGTGGCGAATAAATACCTGACCGGCTTCGACCAAAAGAAGCTCTGCGCGATGTATGTCGACAAGAAATTGCAGGGCGTATTGGCGGTCCAGGCCCTGTCCCGCCTGAACCGCGCCAACGCCAAACTCGGAAAACGCACCGAAGATCTGTTTGTCCTCGATTTTTTCAATACCGCTACCGAAATCAAAGCGGCGTTTGATCCCTTTTACACCTCCACTACCCTCAGCGAAGCCACCGATGTCAACGTCCTCCACGAATTGTTGATCTTCCTGAATTCGGAAGGCGTCTACGAATGGAGCGAGGTCGAGGAATTTACCGAAGGGTATTTCCGGGGCCGCCCCAAGGAGGAATTGGAGGCCATCATCGACATTGCCGAAGCCCGTTTCAACCACGAATTGGGGCTTGAAGAAGAGGAAAAAGCCGATTTCAAGATCAAGGCCAAACAATTTGTGAAGATTTACGGCCAAATTGCGGCGATCACCCGGCACCTCCGGGCGGATTGGGAACAGGCATTTTGGTTTTTGAAGTTCCTGATTCCCAAGCTCAAGGTGAAAACCCGGCAGGACCAGTTGATCGACGACCTGTTGGAGTCGGTGGACCTGGGCACCTATGCGCTGAGCCGGACGCGGATCGGCGCGGCGATTCCGTTGGAGGCGGAAGAAAGCGAACTGGACCCGCAAAATCCGAATCCCCGGAGCGCCCATTCCGACGAAGAGCAGCGCAATCCCCTCGACGAGATCATCTCTGACTTCAATGCCCGCTTCTACGCGGGATGGGACGAGACACCCGAAGAAGCGCGGGTCAAGGTGGTGTCGATCCTGCGCGGCGTCCAGGCGCACAAAGACTACGCGGCCCAGGTTGCGAACAACCCGGACCGCCAAAACAGCGCCTTGGCGCTGGAGAAAATCGTCGATGAGGTCATGCGCCAGAAGCGCGACCAGCAACTGGAAGAGTTCAAGCGCTATCTTAAAGACCAAGCCTACCAACAGGGCATGATTGACCTGATTCGCCGGATGTTAGACCTGGGATTATGACGACGACACAGATATTCATTGAGCACCTGATTGCAGGGATTCTGACCGCTGTTTGGCTGGCACTGGGCGTGTTGACTTTGGTGGGATTGGATCGGGTGGATGTTGATGCGCTGGGCGAGGTGAGTGGGGTTTGGGCCTTTGTGGGCCTGGCGGTGGTGTATCCGCTGGGGGTATTGGTGGACCAGTTGGCGGATTGGATGTTGGGGTGGGCTGAGGAGAGGGTGAAGGGTAGATTAAAAGGTGAGCTATCGAGACTACAAGAGCGAATATCTGGGAGAAATATTTCAGAAAAAAGGAAGGAAAAACTAGAGCTTCGAATCGAAAAGCTGAAGAAAATTAACAGGGAATACATCAGCTACGAAGATGTGGCCATCCGCAAAATTTTCATTGAAGTAGACAAGGAATCGATCAACCGCTACTTCGAATACGTTCGGGTTCGTATCCGCATCATGCGGGCGGCGGTGTTGAATTTTGGATTGTTGGCGCTGGTTCTTCCTGCCTTTCTCATCCGCCACGAGGATTATTTTCATGGCGCCTCGATGGAGCTGTATTGGGTTTTGCCGTTGGTGGGAGGATTGTTTTGTGGTTTGGTGGCCGGATTGGCGTTTTTGGCTTGGTGGCGCATCACTTCCGACTTTTGGCGGAAGGGGCGAGAGGTATTGGTGTTGGGGGCGAAAAAGGATGTGAATCGTAAATGATTGAATTGTGGATACACTATTGATTGCGGGAGCTCCCAATACGGGCAAGACAGAAACCATCCGGTTAGAAATTACAATCCTTCTAATAACTGGGGCTTTTTACCCCTATTTATTTTCTTCCTCTATTTAGTCGGTCCTGAAAAACCCACAAAATCCTCCACTGCACTCTCCCCATCCA
>CAWUKT010000070.1:0-37987 GCA_963923035.1 uncultured bacterium | reverse complement strand
TCCGAGTTCATCGGCTCCTTCGACTTCCTCAACTCCTGCGAGTTCCTCAACTCCTTCGTGTTCCTCAGCGCCTTCGTGTTCCTCAACTCCTTCGTTTTCCTCAGCGCCTTCGTATTCCTCAACACCTTCGACTTCCTCAAATTTTGCGAGTTTTTCTACTCCGGCGGCTTCTTCAAAGCCCTCGATTTCTTCAATTCTTCCAACTTTTTCTACTCTCTCAATCTCTTCGAACCCTTCCATCCCTTCCACTTCTTCCATTCTTTCCCTTGCCTTTTCCCACCGCTCGAAACGATCTTCTTCACTCAGTGCCAGGAGATCGAATTCCCTAACTGAAGTTTCCGGCCAGCCTTGCTTTGCATCTTGACTGGCCTCCTGCTCAATCTCTCCCGTCGACTTCTCAGCAGCGAGGCGACTTGACTCTGGATCCAAAAGCCCTTCCTCGGACTGACTAGGTTCATGCTTGAATTCAGCTGGTCTTGACTCCCTAATGGAATTCTCTCCTATTTCGGAGTCACTTTTCTCATCCTCAATCAGCTTATCCTCTTCCTTGCTAGATGGCTCACCAAAAGACTGAACTTCTTGCTGCTCCGATCTGAAAGTGCTTTGTCCTTCAATGGAAAGGGTATTCTCCTCGGAGAAATCGTGGGGTAACTCGTTCCAGCCTTCCTCCAAATTTCCTAATTCGATGGCCAGGTCCACAATGGAACTGGATTGATTGCTCAATGGGTTTGAAGGACCGTCTTCTGAAGTAAACGTGGACTCCAGGTTCGAATCACTGCCGTCCGTGGGTAAAAAGGAAATGGTATACCCGCTTTCGAAAAGGTTTAAAATGATTGGTGGAGAGGTATAAGTGAATGGAGGAAAGGGAAATAACCCTTTCCGTGTGTTCTGAAATGGAAAAACGACGGTAGGCAAAAGAGCCTTTTGGGGTTCGAAGTCGTTTTTCCTTTCTTCCTCGAGTTTTTTAGGATGAGAAGGATACCCTAGTTGCTCCAACTTCTCATCGGGGTCTATCGGACCTTTTTCATCTGTTGCTTTGGTGTCAATATTGTTCTCCGGTGGGGTTGGGGGGAAAGCTGGTTCGGAGCTGATCAAGCCATCTTTATTGGTGTCAAGCTGCCAGGTGTCCAGCTGGTCAGGGGTCGGTACGTATTGTTGGAACTGGATAAATTGATCGCTTTCTGCCTTGTCCTGCTGGGATATTCTTTGCCAGAGTTGACTGGCGATTTCCTGGGGAGGTCTTCCCACAGCGGCGGCCACCGAGAGAATGGAATAGCTAATACACTCCTTCGGTAGGAACCGTTTTGCAGGTTGGTCCATCGCGTATCGAAGGACTAAGAACCAGCTGAATTGTAGGGGGGATTTTTGAGGAATGAACGGCGGGACATGGCCAGACTTTGGGTACAAGAGGGTCAGGAATTCAATGAAAGAGTCAATGAATGAAAGCGATTCGGAAAAATAGGGCTGGAAGATCTTTTGGATTTGGGCCGGTTCAAACTCATTTAAGATGGCCTCCGCCGCCTTGACTTTGTAAGTGCTGTTGGTGGTTGAAACAAAATCGAAAAACTGACTGATCAACGCAGGGAAAGATGCCTCAAGCATGGTGTTGAGCAGGTCGAATAGCGGGCGATTGTTTGACCAAAAACCTTCTAGCAAAGATGTTTTATCCGAATCCTTAGAATGGTCCTTGGCAGAGGATGGCCTCCTCTTGGAATTATCGGCCTGCGAAGCCTCAGATTCATTGATAGTTGCTTCCTGTGAGGCTGCCAAATGAGATTGGTACCACGCGGACTCGAGTTGAATGGAATCGAGAGCTGCTTCATATTGCACCTCGAAGTTTTGAAGTTGGGCGCGGGAAAACAGGCGGCGAAATTGGACGAGGTGGAGGGAAAAAGAATGGCCTTTGCTCTCAATGATTTGATTGAGCTCTTGGGCCACGGTCGTGGGCGACTGCCCGGTTCCGGCGGCGATCATCTGGGTGATGAAAGCAATGAACTCGGTAGTGGAATTGGACTTTTCGGTGTAGTCCAGGATATACCGCAAGGGGAGCATCCACTTAAACTCCTTGGGGCCTGATAGGAGCGCGGAACGGGGAACGAAGTAAATTTTGGCAAAACTTTCGAGGATATCGGATACAAAGAGCAATACTTCTGCGGTGGTGGGAACCAGGAGCTTAAACAACGATGGAATGGCTTCATCGCCCATCGATCGGATGATTTCCAAGGTTAGCTGATGCTTTCTTTCACCAGTGATTCCTTTGAATAAGCCAAACAAATGCTCGGAAAAACTTTGGTCTTCGAGTTTGATTAGCTTTTTCAAAATCCTGGCAAAGGCCTTTCCATCAAACGGCAGCCCCAAAGGAAATTGCCTGGTGAGAATACTTGACAAAAGTAGTTGAAGCTCACGGCGAAATTCTGCCAAGTCCTCCCCGTTATCGATCCAGCTTTCTCCCGCTTTCCTGATGGCATCCTGAACTTGGTCGGAAAAGAACTGCTCCATTTCCTTTTCATCCGAATGATCAATCTCAGCAGATTGGAGGTCCCCGGTAATACCAGCTTCTTGGGCAGATGGTATTTCTGCCTCGGAATTTAGATCACGGTTTTCCTTCTCTGGTCTTAGGGATTCTGCATTCTTATCCTGTTGTAATCTATGCTCTTCGATTTCCTCTTGTTGAATTGTTTGATCCCTGTCCAATTCGGGCCTCAGCTCCTCAAATTTCTGTTGTTCAATTGCTTGATCCTCGTCCAGCGTCGGTCCAAGTACGTCGATTTCCTGCGGCGAGATGGTTTGGTCCCAGATCTGGATTAGCTGAGGGGGAATCCCCGGTAGATTTTTTAGGGAACGCTTCAAGTACGATCCGAATGCCTTTGCATTGAGGCGACTGGGTGGGGCATCGAGAGCGTAGCGCATTAAATGCCCAAAGATCAAATTTCGGAACTTGCGTTCTGAGCTTTCATCCCGGACATAAGCACCATGCTCTGCGATGACCCGTATCGCCAATCGAATCAAAGAACGATTTTGGGTTGGAATTAGATTGAATAAGAATGTATAAATCCGAGGAGACGGGAGGGCGTTGACGAGCCGGATCAGGTTCGACGGTCTGCGCATCCCGCTCCGAATGACTTCGGTCAATCCGGTGAAGTGGTTTCGAATCAGTTCGTCCCATTGTTGAAGGAATCGCCAATGCTCCACCGGGGAAAGAGCTCCTTCCATGATCCGGCGGACAAGGGCAAGGTGCTCTTCGAATCGGTCTGGGAACGAGAAACTGGAAACGCCAAAGTCAGGAAGTGGGTTCTGAAAAATGAGCTCGCCGACCTCATGGTTCGTCGATTGCCTGAGGTATCGCTGGAATTGATCTCTGAAGATCTCAGGAGAAAAAGAGTCGGTTTCCTGGAGGATCAGGGCTTTGAGCGATGCCTCCAATAAGATGCTCAAGGCTTTCGGATGAGATGTCGCCAGGCTGGCCTCCACCAGAGAGGCCAAGTATTGGATGGTACGGAGAATCGCTTCGGCATTGGACTGGGCCAAGAACCGGATGAAGTCCATGATGAGACCTTTATCGAAGCGTTCAGCAAGCCGCCTCAGGGCGTTAGCATCTTGGTGGGTCAATTCCCTCAATCGGTTTCGGAGGGCCTGGGGGCGGTTCTCCAATAGTTTCCGCAGTATCTCCTCAATGTCAATGTGGGCGGTCGAAGTGCTGGAAGGAAGGCGTCCAAATTTTAAATAGTACATGAGAATCCGTTCATGGGCCGATTCCCGGTCAATGAGCCTGCTTGACCGGGGATCCAAACTGGATTCAGCCTTGATTTTCGCCTCCGACAATGCGAACTGAAAGACCTTTCTAAACTTGTGCAGCAATTCTACCTCAAAATCGATTTCAGACAGTTCTCCCAGATCAAGTTCCAGACTGGGAATTTCGAGCAGATGAGAATTCACCTCTAAATCGTCACATACTTCGGCCATAATCTCTGTCATGCGGCCCACAAAAATCCGGCTGAGTTTATCCTGGATGTGGCGTACCTTTTCCTCGGACTCGAACTCGAAGTCCATGGTGACTCTTTGGATGAAGTGCTGATTGGCCTGCTCCCCGGGTACGAGATTTTGCTGCTTCATGGGATGGGATTGAGAAGTCACTTCGGATATTGGGTGGAGCTTGAGGAAGTTGGAGCGTGTTCCCAATCACGAGGGGCCTGAATGCCACCGGGATTCAAGCCAATTGTTGGGCGAGGAGGCTCCTGCCAGTCCGTTCTTCGCTGGTTCTGTTGATTCATTGGATCGATGGGTAAAAGGAAGGGGAGCCGGAGAGACTCCCCCTGACAATGGTAGAAATAAACGCGTTCTTCAATCTGAGAACGGCTAAGGATCTAAGGCTAGGGCTCGTCATTGGGGCTCGCCCCCAACTGAAACGGAGCAAAGGAATTTTCTTTGCTGCCTACACATGATGGCCGGAAATCTTCCCTGCTGCTCCCCCCAAATAATGGGACTGGATTTTCCCTTTCCATGTTATATGGCGATGCTGCATTAAATTGTTTGAGCTGCAAGGGAATGAAAACCCGTGAGGTAATCGAATGATCCGAACGACAGATTTACCCTGTGGCGCTGCGGTAAAACATTCGATTCCCTACTCTTCGAAGCTATCCTGTGCTGAATCTGCCTTGGGCGCTCCAAACCGTTGAGGGTTCAGAGCATGCCATGAAGAACCTTAGGGAGCAACTTCTCCTTCTTCCTAAGGGTCGCAATCGTAGTTCGTATTTTGTCACCTACTTCATCTACCAATGGCCATTGACCAAAGGATTTTCGTTCGCATAATTCGGGACTGTTACTTGGAGACGAAGTTATTTTTTGTCAGTTCCCGGCGCTGATACAAATTCTAGAAAAGGAAGAGAACCAATGATTTGTATCCAACTGAGCGCTATGAATCCGCCCAACCGCACTCTATGCTGGCCTTGAAGGTAGCTTCAGGCCTGGCTCAGGCGATCGACGCCCTGTAACTGGTCGGTGACATGCCCGTCTTCTTACGGAAGAGCCGAGCGAAGTAATTGGGGTATTCGAAGCCTAGGATCATGGCGACCTCTCCAACCGTCATGGATTGATCTGACAATAAATTTTTGGCTTCAACAATCACATGGTCATGAATGTGATCAAGAGCTGATTTACCCGTTCTTTTCTTCAATACCTGACTGAGGTAGCTTGGATTGATCTTGAGTCGGTGGGCAAAGTCAGAGACTGAGGGCTGTCGTACCAGGTCACTTTCCGAGGAGGCGTAGTAGGAGCCCAGTTCCTTTCGAAAATTTACGACGATGGATTTTTCTTGTTCATTCATGTCTGATTGAATTTGGGGGAGGTGGATAGGACGCTCAGGCAGTTGGCAAACCGCCCGTTGATTCTGGTCGAAGTGTCGAGCTGACCCGTGGCCCCGTTCACGGAAAAAACGGCATAGGCATTTCCTCCCCATTTCGTCACTTGAAATGGACTTAGCAGTCAAGTTGAACGGGAGTAAGCCGATGGATTCTCCAATCCTTCATATGTTACAGGGAGGCCTGGCTTACAATCTCCGCGTGGTTGAACACGCTCAGAGGGGCTAGAGGGCCATCTTGAGGGTCATTCGACTATACCGATTCATTTGAATTGAAAAAAAATATGGGGCGTATCTTTTGGGGATACTTCATTTAACATTGACCACAGAAATTCTCCACTTCGCCAATTTGACCAGCAAGATCACGTTAGACGAATCACTGCTGAAAGAGGCTTTTCGAACTGCTTATTCACACTACACCGATTTCTATTTGAGTCCAACCAGGAGAATATCGTGGCCTGAAAGATCCTCGTATGCGACTTGCAATTCCGTCAAATCGAGGCAACAGAGTGATCACACGCCATCAAAAAGCGCTTGGATTGGAATCTCCTTTTCCATGTTATATAGCGAGATTGGGTGGAATGATTCGAGCTGCGGGGGGAAGCTAACCCTTGAGACAATCGCACAATCCGGACGGCAGATTTACCACTTGGTTCTGCATAAGAACTTCAATTCCTTGTTGTTTGAAGACTTCCAATGATGAATCTGCCCGGGGGCACTCCAAATCAATGACGGTTCGGAGTATGCCATGAAGAGCCTTAGGGAGCTGTGGATCCCACATGCGATCTCAGCGGAGATCACAAAATCTCAATCTTCCTAAGGACCGAATTTGTAGTTCATATTTTGTCACCTACTTCATCTTCCAATGGCCCTGGACCAGAGGATTTACGTTAGCAAAATTCGGGACTGTTACTTGGGGACTAAGTTATTTTTTGTCAGTTCCCGGCGCCGATACAAATTGTAGAAAAGGGGGAGAACTACTGATTTGTATCCAACTGAGCGCTACGAATCCGCACAACTGTGCTAGATTCTGGTCTTGGAGCCAGCTATATTCCTGGCTCATGCGATCGACGCGCGATAGCTTGTCGGTGACATTCCAGTCTTCTTCCGGAACAGTCGGGCAAAGTAGTTGGGGTATTCAAAGCCCAGGATCATCGCGACCTCGCCAATCGCCATAGAGGGGTCTGACAACAAATTTTTTGCCTCTCCAATCACATGGTCATGAATGTGATCAAGCGCTGATTTACCCGTGCCTTTTTTCAACACCTGGCCGAGGTAACTTGGATTTACCTTGAGCCGATTCGCAAAGTCAGAAACTGAAGGCTGTCGTACCAGGTCCATCTCAGATGAGGCATAGTAGGCGCCCAGTTCCTTCCGAAAATTGATGACGATGGATTGTTCTTGTTCATTCATGTCTGATCTTATTTAGAGGGATGGGGATAGAGCTTTTAAGCGGTTGGCAAACCGCCCGTTGATGCTGGTCGAAGGGTCGAATGCCCCGGGGCCCGATTCATAAAAAATTGGCACAGCCGTTCCTCTCCATTTCGCAACTTGAAATCGATGCAGTAGACAAATGGAACGGGAATGGGCCGGTGGAGTCTCCAATCCTTCACATGGAACAACTGGGAAGACCGAGCTTAAAATCTCCGCTTGATCAAATCAAGCACGTTCAAAGCAATGAAAGGGCCATCTTGAGGATCATTCGACGATACAAGTTCTCTTGAATTTGATTAAGATTAGGGGGCGTATCTTCTGGAGAAACTTCATTTAAACATTGACCACAGCACTTCTATACTTAGCCAATTTGACCGAAAAATCACGTTGGAAGTGATCGCTGGTAAAAGAGGCTTTTTGGCCGACTAATCCAGTCTACAAAACCGATTTCTATTTAACTCCAGCCAGAAGAAGGTGGTGGCCTCGAAGAAAATTGTACATATACCACAATTACGCCAAATCGGGACGTATTGATAATACTTCATCATCCCAGGGTAAAATTCACCCCGGATTTCAGGCATCCCATTGGCACTATCCGACTTTCTTTCCCCCAGATTCTTCATCTAAGGCCCCAAAAAGCCTCCCTGCGAAGAGCAGACGCCAGGTAAGACTTGCTTCACGCTGGTTGACGATTGGGAATGCCAATAGGGAGTCTGGGCCCCAGGGGGGCTTCGAGATGCTATCATAGGAGGATGTTATTTTTTGTTCTTACTCTGTATCACCAACCACAAGCGGTTCCTTCGGATACAACAGCCCTTACATGGACTTGCAGTGAGCTGAATCTCTCATTTAGGGGACCGCTAACTGGGGTTGACTATTTAACCTTGACAAGTCTAATTTAAAGTGGCCAATCCTTCCATACAAGACTGATAGTCAATAAAAAGTGACCTCAAGGATCATCCTTGAAACTAAAAACTTCATTTACTTTTAGCATGGTTGAGCCCCATGGTCCGTGCTTTAGCCTGGTATTTCCGTGTTCCAACTTGGAATTATGGATCAACCAATCAATTGAAAACTTCATTTTTAATGTTGTTTTTCTAACCCTTTCACCTGAATTCCCCTTCATAGCTTGGAGCCATCTTAGGAGTCCAGAAAATCATGTTCCAATGGAAAATCCAGGTTTATTTGATTAACGCTTCCAAGATATTTTCGAGTTACAGGGCAGCCGCGGACACTTGATTGAAGTGCTTTTCAGCTGAGACTTTGGAGACTTGTCAACAGGCACGTTTTTTATGGATCAGATAGGAAGTGGTTTCTCAAAAAAAAATAAACGCTTAATTTGATCTTTAATCATAAGGGTGGGGCCAAACAGATCAGGCATCCCGCCAACGGTAGATCAGAATCATCTTCAATCCTCTACAGCAATTTGGATCAAGGATAACAGTTTGGGTTATCTTGATTCAAGGAGATCAAAACGAAAGTTAAGGATATTTTTTACTGACTGTTTCATTGATTTGGATGCCTTCCTATGAAAGCGCATGGCAGAAAACTATTTACCCTAATCAAAAGCCTTTCCAAAAAAGAGAAGAAGTACTTGATGAAGTCCTTCTCGAAAAGAGGAAAACGAAAGGCAGAAACCTATAAGAAGTTGTTCGTATTCCTGGACAATTCAGAGGAGTTTGAAAGCTCCCTTGATGTCGAGCTGTTGGAGGCCCAAGGCCTACCCAATCATACCTCCGTTTTGAAGTACCAATTGTTCAATTGGATTCTGGTTCACATGCATACGTACCACCATTCGCTCCAGACATCCGAATTGGAGAAGGTTTCGGTGTACTATTGGCAAGCCAGGTACCTCAGGCAGAAACGGTTGTCGGAGGCCAGTGAAACATGTCTCCGAAAGGCCAAAGCAATCGTAGAGGCCCGCGACCTGTTGGATTGGAAGTCAATGATTCTGGAAGAAGAGTCTCGTCGCCTGGGACTATTTCCATTCCAAAGTGCATCTGAATCAATTCGAATCATTCATGCTGCGCGGGACGATCTGATCGAAAACAGTCGGTTACGTGTCATAAGGGCTGAACTTGTGGCCTTGTTATTGGAGATCAATATTCTAAGCCGGGAGAACAATTCGAATGCTAATTTCCAGGCAATCCAAAGAATCAAAAGCAGTAAAGTTTGGGAATTAAACACCGATGGCCTCTCGCCTGAATTGATGTTGATTTGGTTTGCTTGCAAAGGAGGATTGGCTGGCCTGTCCTTGGAGATGGACAAAGCCCTGGAAGCATTTCAGGGCGCGGCCGAGATGTTCCGGTTGAATCCTGAATTCGCGGAGCGCAGGTGGGTGGATTATATCGGGGTGGTAGGGAACATTCTGCTTTTAAGCGGAAAAATGCTGCCCAAAGCGTATTACGCCGAACATCTGGCCTTTTTTGAGCCCAAAATTCAATTTTGGAAAGAGAAATCAGGTGAAGAATACAACTATGTAAAGGCCTTGCTGATCTATTGGCACACCAAATCTATCTACCTCGTACAATTCGGACCTGAACACAATGCCCAATACTATCTGGATCAGTACAACGCTCAATGCGAACTCCAGGAAGACACCGTGAGGGTTGCTCAATATCCCTTGATCCCGGAGATCAAGCTGAATCTTTGTATCCTATTCATTTGGGAAGGGAACATAGGGCCCGCGCAAAAATTGTTCAATCAGGTCGTCAATCACCCGACTTCCCGAAGCGATTACTATTTCTACCGACACGTTCTCCTCATTCAAATGCTGATTTGCTACGAAAAAGGAGACATGGAATACATCAATTACCTCAAGCACCAGCTAAAATACCACGAGCAACAGCAGCCAAAGGAAACCGAAGAGTTGGTCTGGATGATCGTGGACCACATCTTACGATTGGGCAATGCAGCATCTGGCCCCGGAACAATTGAAGAGCTGAAGCTGTGCCGGCAGGAATTTTATTCGCTTCCCGAGGAGGAGCGGTCACTGCCTACTTTTCAGTTTTTTGATTGGGGGGAATGGCTCAATTTAAAACTCTTACAACATTTTCCTCCACAACCCGGGGAAGAGGAGCCGTCATAAATACCCCCAAAAGCAACCGGGGGTGAAGTATGATTCTCAACCCCCGGAAGTCTGTATGACCAGATTGCAGCATGTAGCGTCTTAGACTGAAAGCAGATTTAGATCAAAAATTCAAGGCCTGGAAATAGTTGTAGGGGTTATCACCCTTGGGGTTTGATCGGCGCCATTTTCTCCCATAAGGGTAGCCATTTCTTCTCCAACGCCGCCGCCATACCTCAGATGCCTTTGGAAAGCGCTTGCGTTGGCTGCTGAACACATTTTGAGGACCTATCGGTCCATCGTCAGAGCCTCTCATCTGAGATATATCCTCCGAGACTTTCTTCCCAATGTTGAAGAAAAATCTGGTCCCTGCCTTCCGGAGCTTTTGACGCTCCAAAGGCCGTATTTTGAAATCAAGAAACTTCATAATCGCGGTGTTAATGGGAAATTATTTGATCATAAAAGTGGAGAAATATTCCCTGCTCAGTGGATACATATCCCGAAATACCACCGTCAAAGGCGATCGGGAAGACCGGAAGGCCCATATGAGATGCCAGCCGGAACCTATTTTGGTTCGATTTGATCCAAGCCCTTGAATCCACCTTGCTCCCATTTCCCCGATGTCGTATTATTGGCCGAAGAATTAATTCCACCCCATCTTGAGCTCAAACAAAGTCATCGACATCGACAGCATCAGCGATCTTTACGAGTTTGCCCGCTTCAACTCAAAGCCCGCATTCGATGACTTTGACGTCCTGAATTTCAAAGACATTCGCCAAGGATCAGAAAAAATGCTCCCCCCGCACCGAAGAAACTTTTTCAGCCTGATTTTTTTCGAAGACCAAAAAGCCGGTCGGGTCAATATCAACGAGCAAGAGCATCAAAATCTCAACAACGCCGTGCTCTTCCAGGGGACGGAACATATCTTCAGTTTCGTGCGGGATGAAGAGGTAAAAGGGGCCATCATTTTGTTCTCCGCATCCTTCATTCTCCCCTACATCAACGACCCCGAGTTTCGCTATCCCTTTTTCAGCATGCTCAGCCAGAACCTGTTCTACCTGAGTGAGGCGGAGCACCAAGAATTCGGCCAGTTCTTGGCCTTGATCGAAGCTGAAGCCGGAAACAGGGAAACCACCAAGCTCCTCTTATTGGCGCTGCTGGAAAAGAGCAAGTCCTTGCAGGCGACCTACGCCCAGGAAGAACAATACGTTTCCAAGAAATACTTATTGACGCGGCGGTTTAAGCAACTGGTGAACAACTACTTCCACTCGGAGAAACAAGTAGATTTCTACGCCGGGAAGCTGAATCTCAACGCCAATTACCTCAATGAAGTCGTCAAATCACAAACCAATAAAACCGCCAAGCGACATATTCTGGAGCGGGTACTGTTGGAAGCCCGAAATCTGTTGAGCTATACCGACCTGGACGTCGCGGAGATTGCCTATGCGCTGAATTTTTCCGAAACGAGCCATTTCAACCGCTTCTTCAAAAAGGAGACCGGCCTCACTCCCCGAACTTTCCGGCAGAAAAATCTATGATTTTGGCTAGTCTTGCCTCTGTTTTGGTTTAATTTTCCGGCCCCGATTCAAGTTTTTTGTATTGCTAGTTTCATTTTAAGCCAAATGATTATGACAGACGCAAAACAACTTGTCACTTCCTACATCAATGAAGTCTGGACCAACCGCAACATCGCGGCCCTGGACAATTATATCTCGTCGGATAGGTTTATCCAGCACAATCCCCATCTGGAGGATGGCCTGGACGCCCTGAAAACATTTCTGCCGCATTTGTTCAACAGTATCATGCCCGAGGGAAGCTGGGAACTCAAGCGCGTGATCGCGGAGAACGACATGGTGGTCACCCATAGCCTGGCCAAGCCCACCCCGAACTCTATGGGAATGGCCGTGGTAGACATTTTCAGGGTCGAAAACGGAAAGATCGTGGAGCATTGGGATGTTACAAGCGATATCCCGGATGAAACGGCCAGTGGAAACTCCGTCGTTTAACCTTAAACACAACCGAAAGATGAAATTCTCAAATAAAACGGTATTGGTGACGGGCGCGGGGTCAGGAATCGGCCAGGCAGTAGCGGAATTCATGGGAAAACAGGGGGCAAACGTGGTCATCAACTACTATGCCGATGAGCAAAAATCGGATGTGGGCAGCACCCTGGAGAAAATTGAGGCGGCGGGAGGAAAAGGGGTTTCCTACCAGGCTGACGTTAGCCAATTGAAGGAGTTGAGGGCCATGTTCGAATTTACCGTTGAGACTTTCGGCGGGTTGGATATTTTGGTCAACAATGCAGTCTTGCCCGTATTGAAGCCCATTGCGGAGGTCACTGAGGCTGAATTCGACGCCATGTTCAATGTCAACGTCAAGGCCATATTCTTCGCCCAGCAATATTGTGCCAGCCTGATGAATGAAGGCGGGCGGATCATCAATTTGTCCTCCCACACCACCTTTTTGTTCTTCCCCAACTACGGCCTCTACGATGGAACCAAAGGAGCCGTGGAGCAAATTAGCCGGGTATTCTCCAAGGAAATAGGCCACCGCAACATCACGGTGAACGTAGTCTCTCCCGGAGCTACAGAAACCAAGGAATTTGCCACGCGTCCCCAGGAATTGAAAGACAGGGTCGCGGCGATGTCGGCCATGAAACGCATCGCGAAAATAGACGAAGTCGTCCAGGTCATCGCCTTTTTGGCGAGTGATGAAGCCAGTTGGGTGACGGGGCAAAACATAAAAGTCAACGGCGGAGCCATCTAACAGCAACGGACATGAAAACAATTTTACTCACCGGGGCCACCGATGGCCTCGGCCAGGCGACCGCTTTTGCCTTGGCAAAGCAAGGACACGCACTGATTCTCCACGGCCGAAATCCCCAAAAGGGAAGCGCCTTGCTGTCTGCGATCCGAGCAGAGACGGGCAATGGCCACTTGTCTTATTACAATGCGGACTTCTCGGACCTGGCGCAAATCAAGGGTTTGGCCCATGAAGTGATCGCCCACCACGATCATCTGGATGTCCTGATCAACAATGCTGGATTGGGGGTAGAATCGACCCGCCGGGAGAGCAAAGATGGATTGGAAATGATCTTTCAGGTCGATTACCTGGCGACTTATATCCTAAGTCAAATGCTCATGCCACTGCAGAAAAAATCCGCCCAGGGGCATTTGATCAATGTGACTTCAGCCGGCCAAAGCCCCATCAATTTCGAGGACCCTTTGCTGGAGAAGTCCTGGTCGGGCGTGCAGTCCTACTGCCAGGCCAAGCTGTGCCAAATCTCGCTGGCGTTTGCGCTGGCCGAGCAGCATCCCCAGGTTCGGTGCAATGCGCTACATCCGGGATCGTATATGCCGACCAAAATCGTGACCCACATGTTCCGTCCCCAAAGTAGCTTTGAGGATGGAGTTGAAGCCGTGGTCAAGCTGGCTACTGAAGAGGCGAATTTCAGTGGGAAATATCTTTTCCAGACCAGTTTGGATCAGGCCCTGCCTCAGGTGTATGATCCCCAAGCCCGGGCCCAGCTGTTACAGCTTTCGAGACAATTGACCGGCGTATAAAAGCCATTGAATCCAAGTCCCACTCTCAGTCCCCGGATGGCATTTCCCTTGTCCCTATGCTCCAACCACAACTCTCCGTAATTTATCAGCCCAATCCCGGTCCACCTCAAAGGCAGGGTCGCAACGGTACAGCCCCACCGCCTCCTCGATCTGGTCGATCCGAGCGATGAGCTGCTCTGCCTGCCCTTTCCGCGCGAACAAGAGCCGGCTCGGCTGGATATGCCCCCGCCGGATCGCATGGTCCACCTTTTTGTGGCAGCGACAGGCGGCATCCTTGTTTACCAAACCACAATTTCCCTCGATGAATCCGTGGAGCTTCTGCCGGGCGCGGGACAAACGCTTGCGGAAGGTGGCCGGGGCGAGGTCAAGTATCCGGCCCGCTTCCGTCCCGTTGAACTCCTATATCTCGCCCAGGACATAGGCGATGCGCTCCTCCTCCCCCAGGCATTGGAGCATGGCGTTGGAACAACCCAGTTTGGCCTCGGCCACGAGGAGACGTTGCTCCCCGGCATTGGCGGTCGCGCGGATCTCGTCCGAGAGGCCCTCCCGCAACTGTTCGGCGTAAGCCGAAAAAGACTGCTGCTGGCGCTGGAGGCGTTGGTTGTAGTTGATCAGGGTATTGGCGGCGACGCGGTAGACCCAGGTCCGGAATTGACTCTGGTGGCGGTAGCTGCTCAATTGGGTGACCACCCGGATCAAAATCTTCTGGGTGGCATCGCGGGCTTCGCCAGGGTGCCAGAGCATGCGGACGGCCAAGGTGTAAATCCAGTCTTGAATGGACTCAATGACGCTTTCCAGGGCCTGGCGGTCGCCAGCCACAGCGGCTTTGACCTGGTCTTCGAGGGAAATGGGATCGCTCATCGGGGTACTGTGAGAGTTTAAAGATAAGGGAAATGATGGGGGAAGTCAGGAAGAATAGGACCACCGGAAATGGCCCCCTCCTTCCCCAGGCTTTAGCTCTCCAAAATGCGTTTCAGGGTTTGCAATTCCTCGACGAGACCGGGAACTCCCTGGGCCAGCCAGGCCGCTTCGGGCATTTCCTTCGGTTTGAGGAGCGTGAACAGGTATTCGCAGCCGTCGTCGTTGCGGACGAGGCGGGTCCGGGTGGGTTGGCCCCCGCCCATGGCGATGTCGAGGACGCCGGTGGCCGGGTCCGCGTGGATCGCGAGGGGCGTTTCGCCGAAAGGGGTTTCCGCGAGGAATCCATCGGGTGTGCGGCGCACGTCCCGAATGAAGTTGACGGCCCATTCTTTTTGGGTCATGGGATCGGCGAGGTAGGCAAAGGCCCGGTCATAGTCGGCCTGGATGCTAATGGTTTGGGTGGTGATGCTGCGCATACGGAATGGGGTTTGAGGTTAAAGATGTATTTGCTGGGTTAGACAATGGCGGAGGGAAGGGTGTGACGGGAAGAATGTGAAAATTTTTAAAATGAGCCAATATGCAAATGGATGGGGTGATGAGTTGGGATGAGGGAAAATGGGGAAATGGGGAAATGGGGAAATGGGGAAATGGGGAAATGTTTAGAATGAAGCAGAATGCAAATGAGTCGGGTGGTTGGGGCGTTGAACCGGGTTTCCTTCCATTAAGACGTTCCCTCCTATCCTTCGGAACTCCCACTGCTACATTTTCATATTCTCCCAATTTGCTCTTCGTCCCGTTTGCACATTCATTTTCTATCCCTGAACTTCGCGGTATGAACATCCTTGTCATTGGCGGCGGTGGCCGCGAACATGCCATCAGCCACGCCATTGCGGCGTCTCCCCACTGTGACCAACTCTTCATCGCCCCCGGAAATGCCGGGACGGCGGGCCTGGGCATCAATGTGCCGCTGTTGGTGAGTGACCATACGGCGGTGATCGATTTTGTGCGGAAGGAAAATGTCGAACTGGTCGTGGTGGGACCGGAAGCGCCTTTGGCGGATGGGCTCGCCGATGCCCTGCGCAAGAAAAAGATTCCGGTCGTCGGACCGGGGCAGGCTGGGGCAGTTTTGGAGAGTTCCAAGGAATGGTCGAAGCGCTTCATGTTGCGCCACGGGATTCCGACGGCCCGCTACCGTTCCTTCACCTCGGACGAGCTCGCCAATGCCGTGGCCTATGTCACCACGCACCCGCTCCCGGTGGTGGTCAAGGCGAGTGGACTCGCGGCGGGCAAGGGCGTGTTCATCTGCGACAACCACGCCGACGCCGAAGAGGCGGTCCGCAATATGCTGACCGGCAGCTCCTTCGGGTCCAGTGGCGAGACCATTGTGGTCGAAGAATTCCTGCGCGGGATCGAGGTTTCGGTCTTTGTGGTGACGGACGGGGAAAATGCCTTGCTGCTGCCCCCGGCCAAGGACTACAAGCGGATCGGCGAGGGCGACACGGGATTGAATACGGGCGGAATGGGCGCGGTGTCGCCGGTGCCATTTGCCGACGTGGCCTTCCTGGACAAGGTCCACGACCGCATTGTCGCGCCGACCCTCAAGGGCTTGCAGGAAGAAGGGATTCCCTACCAGGGCTTTATTTTCCTCGGCCTGATGAATGTCGGCGGCGATCCCTCGGTGATCGAATACAATGTGCGCATGGGCGATCCGGAGACGGAAGTGGTCTTTCCCCGCATCAGTTCGGATGTGGTGGAACTGTTGCAAGCCGTGACCAACGGCGGCATCGGGGACTACGCGCTGAAGGTCCGCTCGGAAACTTGCTGCACAGTGATGCTGGTGAGCGGGGGCTATCCGGGGAAATACGAAAAGGGCAAGGCCATCACGGGCATTGAGGGGGTGGCGGACGCGACGGTATTCCACGCCGGGACGAAATTGGCGGGAGATGAAGTGCAAACGAATGGGGGCAGGGTGATTGCGGTGACCGCGTTTGGAAACGACCTGCAAGGCGCCCTGGACAAAGCGTACGCGGGGGCGGAACAGATTGATTTTGAAGGCAAATACTTCCGCCGGGACATTGGGCAGGATTTGTTGGCCGGGGAATAAAACGGAACCCATACCATTGGTCATGAAAAGTTCACTCGCCTGAGTGGGGGAAGCTGCTTGACTTTCTTTTTCCTTCAAGAGGCCATTTCTTCAAAGTTCATATACCCTCCTGAACGTTCCTACTCTGCTCATGCCCTCCGGCTGAGGGGTTGGTGATTTGGAGAGGGAATGGGTACCAATGTGAGCGTG
Organism: uncultured bacterium; assembly: GCA_963923035.1. Lineage (GTDB taxonomy): Bacteria > Bacteroidota > Bacteroidia > J057 > JADKCL01 > CAWUKT01. The sequence goes on along the minus strand of CAWUKT010000070.1, from coordinate 21,413 downwards.
GAGGCTGAGAGGGACAAATTCCTATTTAGAATCATTCTCAATTACTCCCCTTTTTCATTAAATTTGCCCTCCACCAAAGAAAACGGAAAACCCACACGCAGGAGGATGAAATTATCGGAGTTGAAAAAAGGGCAAGCAGGGACCATCGCTGGCATTGAACGGCCGGAGTTGGAAGTCGCGCTCATGAAGGTTGGCCTCGTTCGGGGGGACCAATTTACCTTGTCGGACATTGCACCGCTTGGAGGGCCGTTGGCCTTGGAAATCAATGGCCACAAGGTCGCTTTGCGTCGTTCGGATGCCCGTTTCATCACCATTCAACCCGCCCCATGAGCCCAGCCCGCACCATTGCCCTCGTCGGCAATCCCAATTCCGGTAAGACCTCCCTCTTCAATGCCCTCACCGGACTCCGCCAACGCGTTGGCAACTTTCCCGGGGTCACCGTGGACCGCAAGGTAGGCCAGGTGGCACTGAGCGGTGGCCAAAAGGCCCGCGTCGTAGACCTGCCAGGCACCTATTCCCTGTACCCCCAATCCGAAGACGAGCGCATCGCTTCCCGCATCCTGCTGGACACCCAACATCCGGACCACCCCGACCTGGTCGTCCTCGTCGTCGACGCCACCAACCTCCGCCGGGGGCTGCTCCTCTGCACCCAGGTCATGGACCTCGGCCTCCCGGTCGTCCTCGCCATCAACATGGAGGACCTCCTCGAAAAGGAAGGTCTCAAGATCGATACCGGTCGCCTCTCCCAGTTGTTGGGCATCCCCGTCCTGACCGTCTCGGCCCTGCGCAATAAGGGCATGAAGGCCCTGAAGAAACATTTTGCGGGCGATTTGCCGGAACCGGTCGCCCCTACGTTCTCCATCCCCGCCAGCTTCGACAGCTGGCTCCAACCGCTGATGCAGCAACTCGGGACGGAGAACCGCTACACCGCCTGGCTATTTGGCCTGGAACCCGAATCCTTCGCAAAGATTATCGAGGGAGGTCCCCAAGCCCGGCCGGAGGATCCCCAGGCCCTCCAAAGCAATGAACTGGCGGTCCGTTACGACCGCATTGGGGAGTATGTCGACGCAGTTGTGCGCAAGGACACCACGCCCCGAAACTCCTTTACAGGCCGGTTGGATCGCCTCCTGCTGCACCCGATTGGCGGCTATGTCATCTTCGTCGGACTGCTGTTTCTGATCTTCCAGGCGATTTTCGCGTGGGCCGGCTGGCCAATGGACATGATTGAGCTCGGCTTTGGAATGGCGGGAGAATGGCTGGCGGGCGTCTTGCCCGAAGGTTGGTTCTCGGAGCTCTTGGTAGATGGCGTATGGGCCGGTCTGGGGGGAATTGTCATCTTTGTTCCCCAAATCGCGATCCTCTTCTTCTTCATCAGCATCCTCGAAGACAGCGGCTACATGTCCCGGGTCGTCTTTCTCATGGACCGGATCATGCGTCCCTTCGGGTTCTCAGGCAAATCGGTCATCCCCCTGGTCGGCGGTATGGCCTGTGCGATTCCCTCGATCATGATGGCGCGGACCATTCCCAACCGGATCGAGCGCCTGATCACCATCATGGTCACCCCTCTGATGAGCTGTTCCGCCCGGATTCCCGTCTACGTCCTGTTGATCAGCCTCTTTGTGCCGGAAGATTCGGTGGCCGGCATCTTCAACCTGCGCGGCGTGGTCATGACCGGAATGTATTTCCTGGGCTTCTTCATGGCGCTGGCCGTCGCCTGGGTCATCAAGACCATTGCCCGTTACAAGGCCAGCACGGCCACTTTCGTCACGGAATTGCCGCGCTACCGGACTCCCCGGTGGAAAAATACCCTGCTCGAAATGTACCACCGCTCCCGGATTTTTGTGGTAGAAGCCGGGCGAATCATCATGGTCCTGTCCATTATCCTGTGGTTCCTGGCCTCCTACGGTCCCGGTGACAAGATGGAAGAAGTCGGGCAAACCTACGACGCCAAGATTGCCCAGGTGAAATCTCAGGTAGGTTTGGGAGAAGAAGAAAAAGCCGATCAGGTGGCGGAATTGCGGGTGGAAAAGAACTCCGAAGTCCTGAAAACGAGCTATGCCGGCATCCTGGGCCGGACCATTGAACCGGTGATCAAACCGCTGGGCTTTGATTGGAAAATCGGGATCGCGCTGATCAGTTCCTTTGCGGCCCGGGAAGTCTTCGTGGGGACCATGGCCACGATTTACAGCGCCGGAGACGACGCTGCCGATGAAGAGGACACTGCCTATGTGACCATCCGCGAGCGGATGAGTCAGGAACGGGATACCGAAGGCAATCCGGTCTATACGGCCGCCGTGGCCATCTCGCTACTGATTTTCTATGCCTTTGCCATGCAGTGCATGAGTACGCTGGCCATTGTCCAGAAAGAGACCCGGTCCTGGCGCCTCACGATCATCATGCTCGTGTACATGACGGGATTGGCCTACGTCGCCTCCTTCGTCACCTACCAATTGCTCGCCTGATCCTCATTCTACCAGGACCTTGCCCGTCTTCCATTTACCATTCACTTCCCGCACCCGAACTAGGTACAGGCCCGGCCCCGTTTGCAGTTCCACCTGAATCCGGTCGGTTCCGGCATAGTTCCGGCTCAAAATCCGCCGCCCGTTCAGGTCGTAGACCTCCACCTCGACTTCATTTCCCCACTCCGCCGACTCAATGAAAAAGGCCCCCTGATTGGGGTTCGGATACATGCGCAAAGATGCTAGCTCCGGTTGAATCGCTACGGGGAAGCAGTTGGGCAGGGAATCGACGAGGGTATTGAAAACGCGGTTGGTGAAAATGGGGGGATTCCAATCGAAGTAAATGGCCGCTCCGTTGCTGACCTCGGTGAGGTTCGGGACATTGACCACGGGGTCCAGCTCAAAGATCACATAGCCGTGGCTGGCGGCTTCATTGGTCGCGCTGTCCGGCAATTGGATGTCGTCAAACTGGAATTTGAGGGTCGGCCCAGCCAATACCTGCGTGGTCATGCTGTGGGAAGCGTGGATGACATTGAGGCTTTGGACATCGAGCCAGGGCGAGAGGGAGTCAAGGATGATGACCCGCTGAGCGGGTGCATTGCCGGTATTCTGGAACCGGACCGTATAGGTCAGCGGCGCGCCATCGAGGTCGGTGAAATGCTCATCGCAAATCCCCTGCGGCAGCACCTGCTTGTCATTGGGATCGTAGGCATTGACCACGGCGAAGCAGGCCTCGCGCGCATTGTTGGCGGGCTGGACATCGCCGGCTGGGACGGGCACCGAAGCAGCATAACAAACCGTATCGGCCGTTGTGGCGAGGGAATCCACCAGAAAGGTCAATTGGACCACGAAATCACCACTGTCGAAGCTGATGTTCGGAACCTGCCAGGTGAGGGTATCGCCATTCTGGGTATAACCGGGTTGGTTGGCGGAGAGAAAAGTCAAGGGCCCATCAAAGACCAATTGTACCGGACCACCAGCGGGCAGACAGCTCAGGTTGGTGGCATGCAACCAGAGATAAGCCAATTGGCCGGCCTGGGCGGGGCTCCACCATTGGTACAAGGCCAGGTCCAATGCCGACGTTGTATCGGGGCCGTCGATGTACTGGGTCCGGGATTGCTGGCAGCCATCGGAATCGGTCACCGAAACCGTGTACAGTCCCTTGGTAGTCGGTTGGATCACCGAATCGGTTACAGGCGGTGTGAGCGCCCACGCATAGGTATAAGGCGGCGTTCCTCCTGCTCCCCCGACCGCAAGCAATCCATCCCCGGTACAGGAGACGGGCTGGATGCTGTCAATGGGCAGGCCCAGCGTGGCACAGGAATCACCTTCGTAGCGTACGATGAAGGGATGCCCCCCGCTCAGGGTGAGGCTGCCCGCCGTGGGATGGTAATCCGCGGTCCCGATCTGGTGGCCGTACCAGGTATAGCCATTGCCCGGCCCGAAAACGCAACCGACCGGTTCAACCCGTCCAATTGCATTCAGCGCCGGGGCATCTACCCGTTGGAACTGACCGCCGGGGGAGAGTTCGAGGACAAAGCCGTTGGCATAGAGCTGGTTGGTGGGATTGGAAATGAGGTTGAAAACGGAATTGGTATCGGGGTCAAAGTCAACGGTATGCTCAAAGGAACCGGTAATGACCGGACTCCCGCCGGGCGTCGTGCCGACTTCGGCAATGGAAATCGCATGATTGCCAGCCAGGCCTCCGGCCCACTGGAAATTCCCGGCCGAGTCGAGGGCCATGACGAAGCCATCGGCCGAGGGGCCGGGATCGGGAAGGTTGAACACCGCCAGGCTGGGATCGAAGTCGGCATCGGCGAGACCGTACTGCCCGGCGACGTAGACGTTGGCGCTGGCGTCGAGCCCCAGCCGGAGGGTATTGTCGTGGGTCAGGAACGCCTGCCCAAATTGACGGATCCATCCGAGGTGGCCAGTGGAGGTGAGTTTCCAGACAAAGGACTCGCCCTGGTTGGAATTGAGGAGGTTGCTGGGCGCACCGGGAGCGAAGTCCACAGCTCCCCAGAAGGTGCCGGTGACGAAGACATTGCCGGCGGCATCGACCTCCAGGTCCCTGGGGTGGAGCCCGGTCGAGGTCAGGGAGCCACCACTCGTAGTGGCCACCCACTCAAAATCACCGTTCGGGTCCAACTTCTGGACGAAAATGTCCCAGTCGCCACTGGATACATTGACGGTGCCAGGCCCGGGATCAAAGTCCACCACCGACCGGAACATGCCCATGACATAGCTATTTCCCTGCGCATCCACTTTCAATCCCCGCACCAGCTCCCGCCATTCATTGCCGAATTGGCGCACCCAGAGCAGGTTCCCGTTCGCATCCAACTTTTGGACGAAGATGTCCTCCCAACTGGAATAGGGCGGCGGATACGGGGTCGCCGTCAGGTTCAGGACCCCGGGTCCGGGATCGAAGTCCACGGTCTCTTCGAAGATGCCCACCGAAATGACATTTCCATTGCCATCCACTCCCATGTACTCCACTTCATCGTTCCCGGTGGATCCCCAGAAGTGGTGGTTCACATACTGGCCATTGGAATCGAGGCGCACCCAATAGGCCTGGTGGTAGTCCCCCAAGACCAAGCTGACGTTGGCCTGGCCGGGGCCGGGATCGAGGTCGGCAGTTTGGAGACTGTTGCTATACGCGCGGATATAGCCGCCCAAATAGGTATTGCCATTGTGGTCCACAGCGGCGGCCAGGTTTTCCACGTCGATGGCGCCCGTATTGGGGTCTCCCAATACAGTTCCCCAGTCAGGAAGTTGGGCGGAGGTGAAGGTCAATAAAAAAGAGAAAGCAAGTAAAAGGGTAATCTTGTTAATCATTCAGCCGTTTGTTGGCATGAATATCCCCTTTTTCTGTTGTTTTCCTTCTCCTGAACTGCCCACCGGCCCAATCCCCAAGTTGGATCGTCAATTCTCCCGCTTGGATGGCATGTCTCGGTCTCCTATTCCACCAATACTTTGCGCACGGTCCATTTTCCATTTGCTTCCCTCACCCGAATCAGGTATAGGCCCGCTTCTCTTTGCAGGTCCACCTGAATACGGCGGGTTTCGGGATAGGAACGGTTCAGGATTTGCCGTCCGTTCAGGTCGTACACCTCTACCTGGATTTCATTTCCCCACTCCGCCGACTCGATGAAGAAGGCTCCCTGGTTGGGATTCGGATAAATGCGCAGTGATTCTTCTTGGGGTTGAATGGCTACGGGGAAACAGTTTGGCAGGGTGTCGACGAGGGTATTGTTGGTGGTATTGGTCTTGATGGGGGCGTTGTAATCGAAGTAAATGGATACGTTGTTCTGGATGGAATCGCCGGGCTGGACCTGGTTGCTGTCGGGGAAAATTTCGAAGATGACATAGCCCTGGCTCCCAGCCTCGTCGCTGGCGCTGTCGGGCAGCATGATGTCGTCAAAGTTGAAGCGGAGGACATTCCCAGGCAAGACCTCGGTGTACATGGGATGGCTCTGGTCGAGCACCCGCAGGGAGAAGAAGTTGAGTTGGGAGGAAAGGGTATCGAGGATGTAAATATTGCGGGCGGCGGCGGTACCCGTATTCTGGAAACGAACGGTATAGGTCAGGGGCCGGCCGTCGAGATCGGTAAAGTTCTCCTCACAAATCCCGGCGGGATAGACCTGCTTGTCGTTGGGGTCGTAAGAGTTCACGACGGGAATGTCCACCTTGAAGCGGTTGTTGGTCGAGTCGACGTCGTTGGCGGAGGTGGTGATGAGCAATTCGAGGTGGACAGAATCGCCGACGGTCGCGGTGGTATCGACGCTGTACTGGGCAAAGGTTTCGAAGAAAGTGCTGTCATAGGCCACGGTGCTCAGGTTCCAGTAGGCGGTGTCCCCGGCCATGCTGTCCGGCACGACCGACCAGCTGCTCAGGGTCACCGGACCGTCCAAGACATAGCGCAACAGGCCGTCGGCGGGGAGGCATCCGAAATTGGGCGCCTTGGCGCGGACCCAAAAGTTCGCCCCGGGAAAGGGCGGGTTGAAGTTGGCCAGGGCCTGGAAATCGACATCGGAGAAATAGGGCGGTCCCTGGAGCCAGAGGCTGCGGGAACGGGAACAGCCGAGGGAATCGATGAGGGTCAGGGAAAAGACTCCCGTGGTGGTGAAATTGAGGAATGGATTGATGGAGCCATCGCTCCACAAAAAGACGAACGGCGATTGGCCACCACTGACTTGGGTGGTGACGATGCCAGGATTGGCGCAGAGGGCATTGGAAACGCTGTCAAAGTTCAGGAAGAGGGTGGAGCAAGTGTCGGCATTGAAACTGACCAGGAAGGGATCCCCCAATGCGGATTCGAGGAACAGGCTGTCCGGGCCGGGATCAAAATCGTGTTTTCCCGCCGTCTCCCCAATCCAAATGAATTCATCCCCACCTTCCCAACGGAGGTCCCGGGGCGAAGGGCTATTGCTGGCGTCCAGCCCAAACACATGCGCATAAATCAGATCGCCGTCGGAGTTCAGGCGTTGGAGATAGCTCGCGTATTGAAATTGACTCAGCGTGGAATGCGTATCCAATCCAATTCCCGGGTCCAGGTCCACCGTCCCCCGAAAATAGCCCGTCAGCAATTGTTCTCCCGCTCCATTTATTTCCACATCCCGCAATTCGAATTCCGAGCTCCCCACCATTTGCTTCGCCCACTGAAAATTCTGCGCTGAATCCAGCTTGAGGATGTATTGATCCGGAGTCGACGCCGAACTCATGAAAAAGGTACCGGGACCGGGGTCAAAATCAGCATTCTGCCCAACATATTCCCCCACCACATACATGTTCGAACTGCTGTCCACATTGATTTGGGACCGGGAAGTCAGCCCATCGCCCAGGAGTTGGTTCGCAAAAACCAGGTTCCCGGAGGAATCAAATTTTTGGAGGAAGGTGCGACCTTGAAAATGGTTCAGAGAGACGGTTCCGGGACCGGGGTCAAAGTCGACCGTGCCTTCGAAAAAACCCAGGACATAGGAATTGTCGAACGGGTCGAGGGCCATGTCCAGCACTTCCATGTACTGCCCGCCCGGAGCATGTCGGGCCCACAACAGATTGCCGTTGGGGTCCAGTTTGGCGATAAAGGGAGCCTTATCGGCACTGTATAATTTGGAGACGCCAGGCCCGGGATCGAGGTCCAGGCTGTCCTGCAATTCTCCGGAGAGGTAAATATTCCCCTGGCTGTCCAATTCCATGTTCCGCAATTCTTCCCGGCCTCTTCCATAAAAACTCCGCGCCCATACCAGCTGTCCCTGCGGCGTGAGCCGCTGGAAAAAGATGTCGACATAGTTGCTGGTCGTATTGCTGACCCGATTGACCCCCAAGTTGAAGACGCCCGGCCCCGGATCAAAATCGACGGTATCCCGGAAAACCCCCGCGAGAATCAGGTCGCCGTTCGGCGCCACTTCCATGAACAGGATTTCGTTGGTCTCGTGGCCCTGAAAGACATGGCCCTGGATAAAATTCCCCACCGAATCCACCTGAACGATGAACGCATCTTCCCAGTTGGTACTGGGCCGCCAGACATCGAAATTGCCCGGACCGGGATCCAAATCCACCCAGCCGCCTCCGTTCCAGTAGCCAGCCACGAAATAGGTTCCTCCCGGGTGCCGCACAACGGCTTCGGGCGTAATATTGACGCTGCCCGCATTGTTGTTTTGAAAAACAAAGCCGAAATCAGGCTTCTGGGCCCAGCTTCCAAGGTGGATTCCGACGAACAGCAAGCAGGTCAACAAACGAAAGAGACGCATAGCACAACAGATTGGTTTCCTCCCAAAGTAAGAAAACCCATCCAAAGGGGAAAGCCGAGCAGCAGGGAAATGGTCCCCCGTGAGGGGGACCGCTGGATTTTATTCTTCGCCCGTGCCGGTGGCCTTGTCTGCACCACCGCCACTGCCCTTGGCCGTGCCATCCGCATTCAGGGTCTTGTCTTCCACGGTATGTGAAGACAGGGCCTTGGAGCCGAGGGGTGTGATGATGTGGTAGGTATTGCCGGAAACGGGGGACAGGATCACGCCTTTCAGGTACTTATTCGTACCCTTGATATAGGCGCGCTTGTTCTTTTCTCCCGCGACCTTCTTGAAGACCAACTCTTTCCGGTAGGTTCCACTGGGCCAGGTCGCAGCAAACTTCTTCTTGCCGGGCCCAATCTTCTTGTGGACCGGAAGTCCCGGTTTCCAGGCCCGGACATCGTGGGCATAGTCGCGGCGGATGCTGGGCGCGCGGGTGATGGCCTGGTCAAAGTACTTCCACATGACCTTGAGGATGTCGCCCTTGGTGTCTTTGTAGCTGACCGACTTCCAACTTCCGGCCGGAATCCAGTGGGACAGGTGGGCAATCATCTCGATGGAATCCTTGTTCCAGCTGTCGGCGTAGGCATTCTTGGCCTTGTCGGCGATGTAATCGGGCCATTTGCCCGCGTTTTTCATCACCACGCGGTACTGGGCCTTGGCGACGTCATCGCGGAAGTCCTTTTTCTCGGCCAATTCAATGAAGAAGCTCTGCAATTGGGTGTCGGCGCGGATGGCTTCGGAGGCATCCATGCCCTTTTTCTTGGACTTGTCGATGTGGAGCTTGCCGGCGTTGTCGAGGACGCGCAGGCGGTTGTCGACGAAGTCGATGCCCACGTTCCGGAACATCTCCTGGTACTTGGGATTGATCTTGAAGAGTTCCTTGAAGACCTGCCCCAGCTGTCCGGTGGCCGCGAATCCGCGGCCCCAGGTGAAGATTTCGCCGTCGTAGGTATTGATCGAGGACCAACTGCCCTCGCTCATCAGCTCCTTGTAAATGATCTCATTGATTTTTTTCTCGATGCCGGTTCCGTCCACCTTCACCTTGACCTCGTTCGAGCGGTCGGAGTAGATATGCCCGCCCCGCATCCCGCTGGTCTTCCGCAGGTTCTTTCTGAACGTGTCCTTGTCCGTGCGGTCGTTGATGCCCGAGCGGTTTTCCTTAATGGTATTGAGCGTGTCGGCGTCGACCTTGTCCATGGAACCGTCCCACTTGGTCACGTCGGTCATCCAATCAAAATTGTCGGTCCGGTCCTGGGGCGCCTTGCGGACTTCCTTGGCGTTGACCCACCCCAACGACGTACAACTGTTTTCGTCGAGGATGTGGTAATAGGTTTCGGCCTTCTTGCGCTTGCCGAAGCTGACCTGTTCGGTCACATAGAAGGATTTGCCTTGTTCGAGGTCGGTCCCGGCGGCCTTGGTGTTGAAGGGCAGCGGACGGACCTTGTCTTTTTTGGTGATCCATTGCAGGCTGCCGTCGGGATAGGGCGTGGGGCTGGCGAGGTAACTGGTGCTGATCCAGTACCGGTTGCATTCGGCGACGCCGGTTTGTCCGAAAATGTTCAGGACTTCGATTTGCGAGGCCTTGCCGAGCTCACGGACGCGCTTGACCATGATGCCCTCGGGGAATTTTTTCTTCTGGAACTTGTTGGGGTCCTTGTCGTCGCGGAGGTTGGCGTCGTGGCTGCCGATGTAGTAGATCTTGTCGTCTGCGACCGGAGTCCCCTTTTCGTTCTCGGGGGTCTCCGTGGCCTTGGAGCCGTCGGCGGGGGAATAGTTGGTCGCCGGGCATGTCTTGGGAGTAGTCACCGGGGCGGGGCAGCCGGGCGCCGGGGTATGGTTTTGTTCCTCAGCGACATCGGGGCCGATGGAGGGGTCGATACAGGTTTGGGTTTCGGCTTCAAGGTCCACGCAGGCCTCTGGATCTTCGTTGCGCTGGACAGGATCGGCCTTCAGTTGGAAGGCGGGAGGCATTTTCGCAGGACAGTTGGTTCCGAAATGGGCTTGAACAGGATTGGCTGAAGCGGTTTTCCGCATCAATGGCTTAGGCGTTCCCATAAAAACAATGGCAATTGGGGGTTTGTAAAACAGAATGTAGGGCTAGTTGATGGATGGAAGGTAGGGAAAATTGGGGGGAAATAAAAGCTGACTACTCTGATTGGGGTAGGGACAGGAATGGAAAACATCAGAAACAATACGGCTATTGACTATATTGTTATTTCATCCAGCATACACACTATTATTCTCCAATGACCTCCTTACGCATTGATGAATTCGTTTTAAACCTGAACGCAACCAATGAAATTGCGAGTTTTAGAATTGAGCCCCCGATCCCCCCTGGCTCGGCTGCCATCTCAACTGTTCACCTTTCCAGACCTATCGAAGTCTTCGGCGATATGGTCCAAATTTCATACCGAGATGAATCAGAAGAATTTCAAGTCGAGGCCTTGTCGAAAATCACCGAAGGTTTGCCTGTATTCGGCGTATATGATTTGAGTCGCTCTCAATTCTACTACCAAAGCCTGGTAGGGATCGGAGTCACAGATATCCGGGATGCTGCCATTTTTCCTGCCTCCAACCTTGCCGGCCCTTTTTTAGATTACATTGAAATTCAAGTCGCTCAGGAGATCCTTGTCGTCTATGGGCAGCTTCAATCCGGGGAACAAGTCACTTGTCCCCCTGCCCAAGCCCCCCTACTGTCACTTCCGGTTCTGGATTATTTCATCCTGACCGATTTGGACAATCAGAATTTCCGCATCGTCCAGAAAACCATCCAAGCTGAGCCCATTGAAAATGCCACCTTCACCAAAGCAAGGATCAGCATTGTCCCTGGGGACGATGGAAGAAATACCTGCTACCTGATCGATACAAATCCTTCCCCGCCTCCACCTCAACTTCCCGTAATTCTGGCCAGCAATTTTGAACTAATCAACCTAAATGTGGACAGTGGATCGATCAACCTGTTGACCGCCAGCCTCACCGAGCGGACCTTCACTACCTGGAACCTGTTTCGTGGAGATAAAATTCTCATGGAAATTACTCCCAATGGAGTCCAAATAGAAACGCCTCTCGATCCCAATCCGCTTAATTTCCTGTCTTTGCGCTATACCTACCCCAATACCCGACCATGACTTCAACCGATACAACTTCACTGAGCAAGTTCAAGACCTTTTTGATCATCGACTTTGTAGGCAAAGTCGACAAAGCCACCTTTCAGAAACGGTACAAGCCCTTGATCGACCTTGGAGACGAGGTCCGAGCCAACGTAATGGCGTTCATTTACTTTTCCCCAAGTATTCCCGAGGAGGACCGATCCGTCCTATTAGATCAAATTCGGAGGTATGTCGCGAGAGACAACAAATCGACGGATACCTTTGTCGTAAAGGGGCTCAACGACTATTTTGATATATTCCCGGACCAACCAGATACCGTCGGTAGGAGGTTCAATCAAGACTGGGCCCGCGATCTGGGAGTTTCCATTGATCATCTTAATGAGGACGGTGTGATTTCTTTTGTGGTACCGTTTCGGCAGCGTCCCCCCGGCCCCGGTGGAGTTCCCCCCGTTTCATTGGCCCCTTTCCTCTTTGCCCAATCCAAGGAAAGGCGGGTTCGGCCGCTGGACCTCAACTTCTCCGGTGGCAATATCATCTGTGGCGGAGGCGTTGCGTTCGTTGGTCAGGATATCATAGCGGAAAACATCCCCCGGCTGTCCAATCAGATGAATCGAAAAATCCTTCAACAAGAGATTGACAATATTGGGCTGACGCTGCGGGAGGGGTTGAGGGTCAAGCGAATTTATTGGATCGGAACGCTCTGCGACCTGGATGGGAAACTTCTGGAAAAGGATTCTAACCAATTCCTACCGTCAGAACAGATCATCGACCGTCCTGCCAGTCACAACAGCACCACTTTCGGTGTCTTCCAACCCTGCTTCCACATCGACAACTTCATTACATGGGGAGGCCTCAATGATGACGGGCAATGGCTGTTGTTTGTCGGGCAGCAAATCATGCTATCGGGTGATCAAAGTTTGCCTGAAAATCAACTCGCCAATAACGCAGCCAAAGCCTTGGATAATATTGCGATGGCCCTTGATGGAATTAAAGTTCTAGGGAAGACCGTCAAGGTCGTCCGCATTCCTCTCCCCTTTCACAATGCTTTTCTGATCCAGGAGATGACTCATTTTTCGATGAATAGCGTCCTCGTGGAGAATTACCTTGACAATGGCATCAGAATGCGAAGGATCGTCATGCCCTTGTACAGTCGGGATTTCAACATCCCGACCACCCTCATGGACGACCAGGAGTGGGAGCAACTAGAGGAGTTGCAAGACCAAGCCAAGGCCATATACATGGCCGAAAAATTTTCGATCCTCCCCATTGACTTTGAGTGGGTGCTGCGGGCATTTTTTTCCCGTTCCGCCCTCCATTGCTACGTCAATGTTGTCGAACGACACTGACCGCAAGTCACTTAAGGCGAGTCCTCCCCGAGAGACCGCAACACCTCGCTCAGGGGTCGCTTTTCCAACTTGCTGGTAAGCCACAATTGAAACTCCACGTACCCGGTCCGGGATACCGAGGCCGCTTTCAATTCTTCCAAGACCGCCTGCCAACCCTGGCCTTTCGCCCCCGTCCCTCCCCACTTGACCTCCTCCCGAAAGGCACGCATCGCCACCTGCTCGAACCAAGTCCATTCTTTCATCCGCTGCAATTGATTCCTGAAATTCCGCAGTTGCGTCTCGACCACATCCATATTGCCGCGCTCCCAATGCAGCATGAGGGTCAGGACCCGGGCGAACGCCTGGATGTCACGGCGGTGCTCCGACAGTTTTGAATTCAGAATCCGTTGGGTCCAGACCAAACCCTCTTTGGTGCGGCCCGTGATGAGGTGCAACAGGGCCAGGTTGATGGAAATGGACAAGGCCCGGGAATGGTTGATCTTCTCCCCGTATTTCTCCAATCCCGCTTTGACCGCGGCCACCTCCTGGAGCCCTTCTTCGAACTTGCCCGTGTTCAGGAAGTACAGCATCTCAAAAAAGGTGACGTTTTGGAATGTTTCCGCCGCTTCATCGAAATTCCCGGCCGGGAGGGCGCGCACCTCCTCCACCAGTTGGGGGATGTGGTCATATTGGTCGAGGTAGTGGCAACAAGCCAGCATATTGCTGAGGAACAATTTGTAGCGAGTGGGCCATTCGCGGATGAAGTGGGGATGGGCTTCAAAAATGGCCCGGGCGGCTTTCAAATCCTCCCAAGCGCTCCGAAAATCCCCTTCCAGGGCCAGGGCCAACCAGCGGGCATAGTAATACAGAATCTCAGTATAGCCTCCGGGGAGGCGCATGGCGTTGAGTTTTTGGAGTAGGGGCTGGGTCCGCTCTTGTCGGACTTTCACCGACATGCCCCCCGACTGCCGCGACAAAATCATCAACTGGTCGTGGCAATCCATGATGGACTCGAACTGGGTCAAGCGCTCAAGGATTTCATCCCGCTCCTCCAACAATTCCGTCAGGGTGCCCCATTGGTCCGCGAGGACATTTTGCTTCAACAAGCGCCGCTCCCACATCAATATCTCGAGGTGGGCCGTGAACAATTCAAATTTTCGGGCCAGCTTCTTGGCTTTGCGGAGCACCCGCTGACTTTCCCGGTAGAATCCCTTCCGCTCCAAAAAATCGGCGTCCTGGATCAGTTCCTGGACCCGGTACTGAACTCGGCTGCCGGCATGGAACTGCCGCATTGCCTTCAGAATCGATTCGCGGAGGTAGTGGCGTTCCGTGGTCAGGTCTCTGAGAAAGGGGGCTCCCTTGAATTGCTCCCTGAAATCAGGTTCCCGATAGACTTCCAATTGGGAAAGGGAATCGTAGAGGTCGAGGTAATTGTTTTTTCCTCCCAGCGTATGTCGCTGGGAAAACAGCCGAAAGAAGCGTTTCTCCCCTTTTTTCAAGGATTTGACCAAGCTGAATAACGGATCGTCGGACATGGCACCCAAAATTTCATTCTTCTTCAGGACTCAAAATACAATTTAAACTACCAATTTAAATTTCATTTTCCCTTCAATTTTCCTCCTTCAAGAGCGATACTTTACAAATAGACCTCCAATTCCAATCAATCCTTTGTTTCAATCGCGGAACCGCTCCCTCTACATTTGAATTGTACCCGGGGAACATGGCAAAGATGGCCTCTGCGACCCGGAAGCTATTTTTTTGTGAGTGGTTGACGGTGGGATTGTCCCGTCAATTGCTCTGAGTTCAACCAATAACCAACCGTTTTTATGCAATTCAAATTTTGGATTGCTGCTGCACCAGGTGCAGTAGCAATGAGGGAGTTTTTTGTCTTTCAACCACTGACCTTGTCTTTCTCCAATTCCTCTTTTCGAAGCAACAGACAGCGATTACAGCTACTGCTCTGCCTCATGACCACCTGTTTACTTTCGGTCAGCCACACGTTCTCTCAACAAACTGTCCGGGAAGACTTGGAAGATTATGGGTTGACCATCACGGCTCCCGACCGGATCTTGATGGCGGGTGATATTGCCACCCTGGTCATCTCCACGCAGGACAAGGCTTCGGAGGCCATTGCCCTGCAAGTCCAACTGAAACTCGGTAGTGGTGCCGTTCAAACAGTTCCTGACTCCGTGAACGCAAATGACTCGTGGTTTTTTTCCGCGGGACCGAATGTCTTCGACTCCTCGGGCAAGCTCATCGTGGAGGGCACCTGCTCGCCAGCCGCCACAGGATCGGGTACCCTCTTCGAGGTGACCCTGGAAGCCGCGACGGACAACGTCCCCGCTTCAGCCCTCCTGGGAGGCGGAAGTGGCCACATCCTGATCGTCATCGAAGACATTGGATTCAAGCAAAGCCAATCGCTTCCCAGTACCGGTAAACCGAAATTTTTCCCCAATCCCTTCCGCGACCAGCTCCACCTCGATCCCAATGGGCTCCCCCTTGAAGAACTGGCCATCTACCGGGCCGATGGCACCCTAATTGAAACATCTTCGCCCGGAATCTTCCAAACTGGTACCTGGAATTTGTCCCACCTTCCAAGCGGCCGGTACCTGCTTCGCTGGAAAAACGCCGAGGAGGAGGGCCATCGCTGGATCATCCACCAATGATTTCATTTCCCACCTGAAATTCCGCAGCGTTTCCCCGGAAGCGCTGCCTTTTGCGTGCTACTCCTCCCCCACCAACGCCTCTAATTCGCCCAACATCATCGCCTGGGCCGGCTTCACCGGCCCCCAATCCTGCGCCAGCAGATCCTTGGCCCGAGCCCGACCGGCCACTTCTTTCCCCATCGCGATTTCGCAGAAGACCATCCGGTAGCCCGGATACACATGCTTCGGCCGCAGGCGCTGCGCCCGGGCATACTCCTGAAAGGCCTCCTCGTGACGTCCCAATTTGAACAAGGCATCCCCCAGATCGGCCAGGAAATAATAGCTGGGATTCAGGCGAATCGCCAGGCGGTATTCCTCCAAGCCTGATTGCCACTGCTCGCCCCGGATCAAGGCCCGCGCATATTGATAGTGGAAAGCGTCGTCCCACTGAAAATCGGGGGCGATGGTCCGGTACATTTGAACCGAAGTCCCTCTGCCATTTCCATCCGATGTTTCCTGTTCAGCTTGTTGGTCCGCTTGGTAGAGTTCGGAGGAATGAAGGGCAATGAAGAGGGAAAACAGAAGCCCTAACCCGCCCAGGGCCAGGGGGACAAAGCGCTTGCCCGGCCAGGAAAAGGCGACGCTGCGATCGGCGATCAACAAACCCGCCGTCAGGCCCCAGAGGGTGGCGGTTTCAGGGTATTGCAGGGGAAACATAATGCCGGTGATGACCACCCAGCCCAGGCTGGCCAGGGGACGGCGTCCCAAAAGTGCGGCCACGGACAATCCCAACAGGGCCAGCAGCCCCGGGTAGCCCAGTTCCACGAGGGCCTGGGCGTAGTCGTTGAAGGCAATGGGGCCAATCTCCCCGATGGTATTGCTGGCTTTCCCGTCCAGGAAGGCCTGGTTGAGGAAGGCGTCAAGTTCACCGACGCCATCTCCGAAGATCCGACTTGGGTCGAAGTTTTCGAGGAGGATCCCCGTGGTGTCGAGCCGTCCGGCGAGGAATCCGGGCCGGACAACCAGGACGGCAAGGATGCCGGTCCCGAGGAGCCCCCAGGCGACCGGGCCCTGCCATTGGGGCCGCCAACGGCGGACCAACCAGCCCAGGCCCACCAGGGCCATGACCCCCAACAACAGTTTGGAGTCGAGCCAATATCCCATGGGCAAGGCAAGAGCGAGTCCCGCCCACCTCAGATAAGACTTGTCTTCCTCCAAGGCATCCAATACAAGGACCAAAAAGCCGGCCAGCATGGCCAATTGACTGATATTGCCGATGCCATCGGTATAACTCAACCGGTTGGTCAGTTCGGCGTAGCTGCTTCCCACGGCATTGCTCCCCACCCAAATCAATTCCGCGATCAAACCCGCCAAGACCAATCCCGAGACCCATTTAGCGGTTGATTTTTCCTTTTCCCACCACCCTTTTCCCACCACCACCGCCAATCCTCCCATCCACCAGGCGGCCGCTTTCCCGTTCCAGGCCGACATATCCCGCCGCCCCGCGACTTCTACCAGCGACACCACCACCGCCACGACCAACAAAATCCCCGCCCATTCTCCCCAGGTCCAATTCCTTTTTTCCATCCCCCACCCACTTCGCAACGTAAGCGCTCCCAAGCCAACCAAAATGGCCGCGGGGAAATAGCCCCACGTTGGCAACAGAGTCAGCAATAGCACCGGCAGCCACAGGAGCAGGGTTTTCCAGGGAAGAGTCGGCATGGATTCGATTAAAGGGTGATGGGCAAAAATAAGCCTCCTCCTTGTAGGATTCAAGGACGGGGAGCTTGACTTTCAAGCATGCCCCTGATTGGAACCACCGGATGTAGGTCATGGCAGATGAGTTCCCGCGAACACTACTTAAAACACAGGATCGAACCTCGTTGAAGACCCGGGTTCAGCTTTTTACTAAGCAGAAAAACACGAATGGGAATAGACGACTACTTTATAACCACAATAATTCCCAACGAAAGACAGCCCATCGTTAACCTTTTAATCCCCCCAAAATCATCTCCTCAATCTCCAAAAAAGTAGCCAAGTGACAACTGCGCGGGCACCCGGCCGGTCCCCATGACCCAGGGATTGCGTTGATTGTCCTGGGCCACACTCAGCCCCAGGCCCAGAGAGGCTTCCAACATGACCTGGGGGGTGATCGCATAGGTATAGCTCAACATCAGGTCGCCCATGACAATTTGGTTGAAAAACGTGAAGCCCGAGGGATAGGCCAATCCGCATTCCACTTCATCCAGGCCCAGGCGCTGGTAGGTGATGATGGGCTTGATCGCCAACCCTTGCCCCCCTTCATTGACCAGAAAGCGCCCTCCGACGTACAATCCCACTCCCAGGTCCTGGCAGACATCCTGGCGGCGGAAAAATCGAAAACTCCGAAGGTCCACATGGCCATCCCGCACGCCTATGCCCACCACCGCGCTCACCCGTGGCGCAAATTGATAATCGGCTTCCACGATGATGTCCCGATTGGGGACTCCCAACAAATTGACCTTGAGGGTCAGGGGAGATTGGGCGTGGAGAGAAGCCGCGGGGAACAGGATCAATGCAATGAAAAGAAGGTAGAGGGTACGGTTCATGGTGTTTGTGGTTTGCCTCAAAATTAGGGGAAGTGGAGGAAATGGAGAAGGAGAAAGAGGGCAATAAAGACGACAGGGATGGATTTATACCCTATCCGCCAGCCAGCTGGCGTGCAAGGCGTCGCGGTCGGCCCCGAACCAGCGGTCCCGCAGGTAGATTTGCCGGACAATCCCGCGCCAATTCACGAGCCCGTCGCCGACCAGGCGGCGGCGAAATTGCTCCGCGGCTTCGTCCGGGGAAAAGTCCTGAAAGGTAAAGTTGGGCAGGCCGGAGAAGAAAAAGTGCCAGCCATCGGCCCTGCGCTCCGCCGCCACCATGTCGAAATGGTGCGTATTTTCCCGACGCCACTCCAAAAACACCAGCGCCCGCTCATTTCCCTCCGCCAACAACTGCAACTCCGCAATCTGGTAGTCTTTTTCCGCGTACCCCACCGCATACCGAACTCCCTCCTCGGCCCACTGGCCCAGACGTTGACTCAATTGGGTCCGTACCGCTTCCATCACCTGCGATTCCCGGGAGGTCCGGGCGTAGGCATCCAATTGGCGGAGGCGGCGTTTCGTGGAACACATGGCATGAAGGTCGGAAAAATTCAGGAGGAGCAACAATAGCAATATCCCCCCAGAGCGCCATCCGAAGGGGCGATCACTCATGGATAGAGCGGACGTGGCCTTGTTCATTGGGACCATATTCGTCGAAAATATAGTCATGGTCGCCGACATTGTGGCCGCCCCGTTCGTTCAGGACGGGAATATGCGGGAACCAGCCCCGCGTGAGCTTGTCGCCGCCGATCTTCTTTTCGAAGGGCAGGTATTCGCTCACCCCGGCGATTCTTTCCAGGCGCGAACCCGAGAAGAATGGAATCAGGCCGAAAGAAGAGACATTGTCGCGCTTGTGCGAGTATTGGACGCCGCGGATGCCCGCGGGGTGAGTGATGTCATTGGGTTGGTGGGGAGCGAGGTAATAAACGGACTTGATGTCGTAGCGGGGCTCGTCACTTTCCTGGTTGATTTCCTCGAGCCGCGACGCCAGGCCAGCCGCGTAAGCCGCCCCCATGCTGTGCCCGATGATGACCACGGGCTCCGGTCCATCCTGCTGCTGTTCCGATTGGTTCCCCTCACTTTCCATTTCGCCTCCCTCCTCCGCTTTCCGCCGAATATTCCCTGCCGCCAATTGATCCGCACCGTTCCGCCCATTCTGCATCCGGGAATCCGCCTGCGACAACGCGCCCGCACTGCCATCAAAATAATAGGTCGGGCCATCGTCTTTCAAACGCTCGGCAAACTGTTCTCCGATGGATTTTTCATTTTCCGCCATTCCCGCTTCATCCCCCTCTTTTTTCGCCCGGTCAAACTCCGCATTCTGGTCCCCCCAATAGTTGTTGTAGTCGTGGTCCCGCACCACTTCGCCTTCCTTTCGGCGGGTTGAATTCCCGAAGAAATCCCGCTGGGGAACGAATCCGTGGGCAAAACAGGTCATGCGTTGGACTGGACCCTTGGGATCGAACTTCATCTGGAGGGGATTCGAGGCCTTCAATTGGAATGCCGGCAGGGCCATGGACTGACCAGCGGCTTCGGATGGAGCGTTGAGGGAATGGCTGCCCAACAATTGCTTGGGCTGAGACATCGGAGTCTCTACGGGTGACTTCATGCGAACAATGACTTTAGACGAAAAAGACCAGCTATCTGATCGAAAAACTAAGATTGCAGTTCCAATATAAGGGTTTTTAGGTGGGGGACAATGGAAAAATCAGCCTTTTGGGCTAGTCAAGGGGCAAAAAGAATTAAAGTGGAAGGCGGTCAGGAAAAATGGGGAGATGGGTTATTTTTGACGCGTGGAAAACAAGACTCCTGACATCACCCACCTCAAGGTGCAAAAAACGGCCCGGATCGCCCAACTGGGCCAATTGGGGCCGGAAACCCGCCACGTTTGGATCGCGTTGCACGGCTGGACGGAAACGGCGGATGTATTCATCCGCAACTTTCGCCACCTGCTCCGTCCGGATACGGTGGTCATCGCTCCTGAAGCACTGAACCGCTTCTACCTTGGCAATGAGCCCGACAATGTCGGGACCACCTGGATGACCCGCCGGGATCGCCTGCACGAAATCGCCGATTACGTCTATTACCTGGACCAGGTCTATTCGTCGGTGGTCGCGCAAGTCCCGCGCAGCCAATTCCAGTTGCACCTGCTGGGCTTCAGCCAGGGCGTGGCCACCGCCTGGCGGTGGGCCATGCAGGGCGCCGCCGATATGGACAGCCTGATCATCTGGGCGGGGACGATTCCGCAGGAATTCACCCCGACGGGACACCAGCGCCTCAAGGCGCTGCACCTATACTGTGCCATCGGCACCCGCGACAAATATGTTTCGGTGGAGAAGGCCAAGGCCTATGTGGCCGAGCTGAAGAAGCTCAAACCCGGTTTGTCCTATTACCAATTCGACGGCAACCACCGCCTCGACAATGTGACCCTGGAGAAGATCCAGGCCGATATGGACGCACTAAAACAGCAGCATTCGTAGCCCGAGGGTCGGGCTCTGGACCCGAACCGATTCATAATAGTACTGGAAAAAATAACCCGCGGTGGCCGATAGCGTATAGTGCCGGTCTTCCATCAGCCGGTAATTTCCCTGCACATTGATTTCCTGCCGCACCCAGGCTCCCGTAATATCATCCACCGTCGCCCGGAATTCCACCGGGATATACAATTTTCCCTGCATCGCGTTGACACCCACCTCCGTCGTGAATTCCGGATAGAAGACATCGTTGTATTGCTCGTACATCACGCCCAGGCCGACGTGCCACTGCAACCAGGGGCGTTCGACCAGGCGGGCCCGAAAGATCTGCCAATCAATCGTGCGGTAATTCGCGAGGAAGTCGCGGCCCATTTCGATGAGGTTGTAGTACCGAATGGACGTGGAGCCCCAGCCGTATCCCAGTCGAAGTTGGCCGAGGAGGGTCGTGTACTGCGGCGAAACGCCCGCCTGGGGCGTGAATTCCAGGTAGAAATAGGCCGGTCGGTTTTGGAGTCCCAATTGAAATTGGGCGTCCATGGACATGGGTTCGGGGAAATACAATGATTGTCCCCCGCTGGAAACATGGTTTCGGCGCGCCGGCCGGTAAGCGGGCTGGTACTCGCCGGGCTCGAAGGTGGCCGGGTCGGGAATGGGATAGGGATCGGAAAGGCTGACGGT
This sequence comes from uncultured bacterium, assembly GCA_963923035.1. Taxonomy (GTDB): domain Bacteria; phylum Bacteroidota; class Bacteroidia; order J057; family JADKCL01; genus CAWUKT01. The sequence goes on along the minus strand of CAWUKT010000070.1, from coordinate 303 downwards.
GGTCGAGGGAGAGGGAGGAGCATAATAAACGGGCTCCGCACTGGAAACCGGCACGCTGTACGCCCCAGTGGATAGGTTTTGGTCCGAAGCGTCCCGCAGTTTGTCCACTACCTGGGCGGACAACTGGACACTTCCCAGCGAGAGAAGGGCGATAAACAGGAATTTCATGGCGTGAATGGTTTACCCATTCTACCCTGCAAAAATCATTCCGAAAATCGTACTAATTGGGTGGGGAGCAATGAAAAGGGAGGAATCGAGTAGGAAGAAAACAGGAGGAGTGATTCTCCCGTTTCCTGTCCTCTC
>CAWUKT010000069.1:0-38130 GCA_963923035.1 uncultured bacterium | reverse complement strand
AGGGGAAAAGTAAAGGCGACTTAATCGCCGCCTTTACTTTCCTCTACTCGATTTACACACTGGTGGTTTTGGTGGATTTGCTTTCCTGCTTCGCCCGTTTACCTTACCCGGTCTCGCTGTGGTGGATTTGCTTCCACCAAAAGATAAATGCTGACCAGCACCCCGGCCACTACCCAATTCCCTCGCGTGATCACGCGGAGGATCTGTTCGGGGAAGTTACTTCCCCGAAAGCGGGCGTGGTGAGTGATGATTGGCCAGCAGAATTCTTCCTTTTAAGTTTCCCTTTTTCCCATCCACCCTGACTCCGTTCACATTCCCTGCTTCTCTTTCCCTCCAGCTTTGGTGGAAGTTGCTTCCACCAAAAGATAAATGATGGCCTGTATCTCGTCCACTTTGCATGTCCCTCGCATAACGGCGCTTATTAACCGTTCGGGGAAGTAAATCCCCGAAGGCAGGCGTGGTGACGAAAGTAAATGCTGACCACCACCCCGACCACCACCCAATTCCCTCCCGCGATTCCGCCTCCCATCCACCCCCACCAGCACAAATCCATACTTTTTTTGTTCCCATTCCCTTCCCCGCGATTAAAACCCCGAAAATGTGTAATTTGACTAGAACCAAGGCAGTCCTGCACTCACCCAATTTGCACAGCACAGTATGACCTCCCGCCGCAACTTCATCAAGACCACCTTCCTCGCTTCGCTCGGACTCGTCGGGGCGCGCCAACTGGTGCCCGCCCGCACCCTTCAGCAGAAGCGACGCCGGGCCACGGTCGTGTCCACCTGGAACCACGGCATCGCCGCCAATGCCGGAGCCTGGGAGATCCTCGGCCAAAAGGGCAATGCCCTCGATGCGGTGGAAGCCGGCGTACGCGTCACCGAATCCGATCCCACCAACCGCAGTGTGGGCCTGGGCGGCTTGCCCGACCGGGAAGGCCGGGTCACCCTCGACGCTTGCATCATGGACCACGAAGGCCAATGCGGCGCGGTGGCATTTCTCCAGGACATCGAAAATCCCATCTCTGTGGCCCGCAAGGTGATGGAAGACACGCCCCATGTGATGTTGGTGGGCGAAGGAGCCTACCAATTTGCGCGGGAGAAGGGATTTCCCAAGAAGGAGCTATTGATTCCGGAGGCCAAAGCGGCGTGGGAGAAATGGAAGCAGGAATCCAAATACGAACCGATCATCAACCGGGAGAACCACGATACCATTGGGATGCTGGCCTTGGACGATGAGGGAAACCTGTCCGGGGCCTGTACGACTTCGGGCATGGCCTATAAATTACACGGCCGAGTCGGGGATTCGCCGATCATTGGGGCGGGGCTGTTTGTGGACAATGAAGTGGGCGCAGCCTGTGCCACCGGGATGGGGGAGGCGGTCATCCGGATTGCCGGGAGCCATCTCGTGGTGGAGTTGATGCGGCAGGGATACGAACCGCAGGTGGCCTGCAAGATGGCGGTGGAACGCTTGATGAAAAAAGAAAAGGACCTGAAGAACCTTCAGGTGGGATTCCTGGCCTTGAACCGGGAAGGCGCCCACGGTGGTTATGCCGTCTACGCAGGCTTCAACTATGCGTTGCGGACCCGAAAAGCCGACGAAATGGTCAACGCTCCATATTTACTGGAATGGTAATTTCTTTGCGAACCCCAACCCTTGCCATTCCTATGCGTACATTTTATCATTGCATCAACCCTGTTAAAAATGTACTATCTGCCTCTCTTTGTTAACCGCCGGCGGTACCACTATTGTCGTTTGTTTCCCCGCAACGCCCGCGAATTCCCCTATCCATTCGAATTTATCGTCGAACACCATCCCGGCTACCAGCCCGTGTTGTTGCGGTTGACGCAGGGAGTCGCCTTTTTGTCGGGGCGGGGCTCTGATTACGACCAGGTACTGGACGACCGGAAGCTGCACGGAAATTCTCAATTCGATGAAGAGTCGCAGGTATTGACGATTGAGTTTCGGGAGGGAGAAGTAAAACGACAATCCAAGGCCGATCAGCTGAATGAAGGCCTGAAAGATACCCCGTACGAGTGGCAACACAACGACGGCCATTTATTTCTGCGCTACCGCGGCCGAACGACCAGTTTTTCGCTGACGATTCGGATTCGGTTGGTGGGGGCGCAGGAAGAAAGTGAAGGGGAAATCAAATTGCACATCGGGGAGAGCCAACATTTGTTTGATGCGGTATTCGACTTTGGCTCGGAGGCTTCGCAGATCGCTTTCAAGCAACGGAGTCAGGAAAGCCACCGCGACAAGCGGATGAATGTGATGGACCGGCTCCTCTTCGAATTTTATGGGCCAGCGTTGAAGGATGGGCGGTTGACGAGAAAGGCGGTGGCGGGAGAAGAAGGCGAATTGACCCCGTGGAACGTCGATTACAACCGGTATTACCAATACGATTCTGAGGACCAGAAGCTGTTCCGGTCGAGTTTCATGATCCGACGGAGTTACTCCGTCGAAGGCGATCCGGAATTGGCCATTGCCGGACCTCCTTTCCGGGAGGGCAACCGGGAATGGGTCTCCATCTTGGGCGATACCTACGACCCCCGGCTGTTTGATCCCCGCACCGGCGACAGCTACCAGCTCATCCCCAACTTGAAATTGGCCGAGCTGGGATTCATCACCGATTTTCCCCTCGAAATCCAGGGCCGTTACGCCCATTTTTCCAATCCATCCGTCCACGAGGCCACCTTTCGCCGCCTCATGAACGAATTCCTCCACCTCCTCCTCGCCGAAATTGCTTCCCACCACCCCTCGGACCAGCGGAAGCTCCTTCGTTTGACCCTCCTCGTCCCCAATATTTATTCCCAACGCCGCATTTACGAACTCCTCAACAATCTCCAGCAGGATTTCGATGTCATTCGCCGGGAGTACGATTACGGATTTGCGGGGCTCGAAGTCCAGACTTTATCGGAGAGCGATGCCTCTTTCCTGGGCCTGCTGAGCGATGGATCCGTGACCGGCATTCGGCAGCACGAATTGAAGGCCGGTCAAAACTATCTCATCATCGACATCGGGAAAGGCACGACGGATTTGTCCATTGTGCAGGTGGGAGAGGAGCGGAACCAATTCAGCAGCGTGTTCAGGAGTGGATTCGCGGGTGCTGGCAACGCCATGACTTACGCCTTTGTCGAAACCCTGGCCGCAGCTGCGGCCGGAAACCAAGTGGGCGAGGACCGGGCCGAAGCGATCCATAAAATTTTGGACGCGGAGGTGCCGCAAAAATTGGAGTTGATGCGGTGGGTGGAAAAGCTGAAACAACGCTATAGCCAGCTCGAAAATGCCGAAGCAAGATTGCCCTTGTCGGCCCTTGACTCAATCAAAGAGCTGAAACCCAGTGATAAAGATTTTATCCAGGACCTGAACCGCATTTTGGAAGTCGAATTTTACCGGAAAAACCTGACCATCGACGACTACTTCGGATTCATCGCCCAAACCAAGGATGAAATTATTTCCCGCACATTAGAATTGATTCGGCGCTCAGGAGTTGATAAATTCCCGGTAATCATTCTGTCGGGGCGGGGATTTTTGTTGCCGGACCTGCGGGATGGAATGCAGAAGGCCCTCGAAGAACATTTTCAGGTAGGCCGCTTTTTGCTCGAAGAAAGGAAGCTAAAGACCAGTTGTCTGTACGGACCCCTGAATTATCCCACCGGAACGAATAAAAATTCGGATTTGGTGGGGACGCCGGTTGTGACCGAACGCCGCATCTTGCCCAACGTCAAGAATTTGCTGTTCAAGCGCAAGTCCCGCTCCAAGGACCGGACCTACGCCGAAGCCGACCTGAATTCCGATGAATTCTACCTGCACGGCCAGGAGCTTGACCTTGAACAACAACGGATTACGGTTTCGGGGCGGGAGTTGATCCTTCCCGGAACGCTGTTGGCGGAGGGAGAAGACGAAATCAACCTCCTCTTCGCCGGGCATGGGTTTTTGGCCCGGACCCCGCAGGGCTGCGTTGACCTTCAATTTGGTCATGAAGGTTCCGACAATCCACTGGCGGATACCCTGGCTTGGAAATCGTTGTTCCCCTACGCGCCAGGATCGCCCCGTTTGACCCGCGTAAGGGTTGCTCCCGAGCCTCCCAAAGAACCGGAAACTGAGCCGGTAGAAGAGTCTGTAGAAGTGGAGGCCGAGGAAAGTAAAGCATTTGAAATGCTCTCCATCAGCGACGCACCCGAAAGCGTCACCGAAAAGAAAGAGAATCCGGTGCCGGAAACGACATCGGAGCCAGTCCCCGAAGACGACATGTGGGACTATTTATAAGTCAATGATGCATCAATTATGAAGCACCCCGATCGTTTACCCTTCATTAGGACCTCATTTTGGGTCCTGATTCTCTGTTTTGGACTTTTCCCCCTGTCCCTTTGGTCCCAGGAAAAGGGCCCGAGTGAGTTTGCCAAGATGAGTGAAGAGCAGCTCCAGCAGGAATGGGAGACCCGTTTGGGCAAAACCAATTTCCAGCCCATCGAAATGCCCAGTCTCATCCGACCGGGCGGAAAGTATGGCGAGCGCCTGTTCTATTTTGCGGAACCCTTACGCGTGAACCACTCTGGAAACGCGGCTACAGGCCGTTTGAGCATCGGCGCCAATCAATTCGATTACAGCCGCGCCATCAGTCCTTTCAACCAGTTGCCCGACAGCTCCATCACCTATTTTGCAATCCGCTCTCCTGAGTTTGATGGCATCATCGCCGAACAATTTGGCGCTTTGGAAGTCGAAGCCCGGACGGAGGATGGAAAATGGGACCTGGCGATGATCACCGAATCCCTTGGGGTGCCGCCAAGTCTGGGGAGCTTCGTACAAGATTGGGAGAACCTGCCCAATTTTTCCTGGGTCATGTCGTCGATCCTGGTCCGCCGCGCCTCCCAACAAACCGGTAGCAACCTCGAATTGGTATTGCAGGACGGACAACTCAAAGAATATTCTGCTGAGGCCATTGTGACGGGCGACGGTCCCCGCAATTCGGTTTTGGCTGCCCTGTACAATCCCGCCGCCCTCGAAAAAATCGGAGGTCCGGGTGAATATCCCCTGTGGATGCTCCTGGCTGCTGCTGGCGTAGGTCTGCTCCTGCCGCTGGGCTTCATCGTGCTGAGACGGCCCGGCCGTCGGCGCGACAATGGACTGCGTCCCGGTGAAGTGGAGGTCTTGGAAGAAGATCCCCGTTTCCTGGATTTGAGGAGCGATCTCAAACGCGCCAAAGGTTCCAAAGGCCTGTTGAAGGTCTTATCGACCCACTTCGATGACAGCGAAGCCATCAACCTGTTGCTGGCCCAGGCAAAAATTGATTTGGACCGCGTGAAACGGGAAGCGCCTGCGGTTGAGGCCGAGAGCAGTGAATCGCAAGAGACGACTGATCAGGGAGAGGAAACGAATGAGGATGCACCGAAGGAAGGTCGGAAAAAGGCGAAAATCAAGATCAAGAGCGAAGATATCAAGCGCAAAGAGTCGGTAGAAGCGACCGTGCCGGAAGAATCTCAAGCGAAAAAGAAGACCGAGCCGAAGGAAGAGAAGAGCAAAGAGCGGATGGTGAAGAAAGATGGACGGGTGCGGGAAGTCGTGAAGGAAGTGGAACGGGTCGTGGTGAAAGAGCAGATCGACAATGGGGAACTGAAAAAGCGGCTCGAAAACCAGGAAACACCGGAAGAAAAATTACAAGTGGCCATTGCCTACTGGGATGCCGCCTACGACATGGATGGCGCGATCAACCGCGAATTGGGGTCGATTTTGCGAAGCCATCGCATCTACAATAAGGTCAAAACCGGCTTTGAATCCGGAAATATCCGGAGTGGCCTCAGCGAGCTGGCCCTGTCCTTTGGCGCGGGCCATACCACGAAGGTCCGCCATATCCTGGACCGCTCCGAAGCCGTCGAGAAGTTCGTGAAGGACGTCGAAGCCGATCGGCTCGCCCCGGCGGCTGACCGCGACGATGACCGGGGCCGCACCGCCGCCCACCTCGCCGAGGTGGTCCGCGCCCTCCAATTTTCCGACCGCATCGCCCGGAAAGAACTCCCCGGTGGTGCCCGCGCCGATTACCAAAAAGCCACCCAGAACATCCTCGCTGGCTTTGTACTGGACGGGACGGCCCGTGACGCCTATGGTGGCAAAACCTTCGATGAAATGCGCGTTCGCTTGGAGAACCGCCTGACCCTGTTCCAGGACGACGTCCGCTTCGCAGGCAACCAAATCCCCGACGATGCCGTAAAGCGTATCAGCAAGTTGGTCCACTCCTTCGCTGGAGATGCCGACAGCAATGTTTACTACGAAGCCTTCCTGCTACGCTATGGCGACCTTTTCGACAAACTGGCCCGATACGAAGACCCGCCCACCCTCGACGAATTGCGTGAATGGTGGGGACAAGCCTACGAGATGGTCATCCATTCGTTTGACTATTTCCGTTACAGCGTCGAAGGGAAGGAGAATAGCCGCGCCAAACTCAATGTGATGATGGTCCTCGAAGGCCTGAAATTGCATGAGCTCCCGGATGGAGACGTACGCCCGTTCTCAGAACGTGTGACCGATGTCCCCCGCGCCGTCCGCAATGCCCGCGAAATGGCCCGTTCCATTGGAATTGCTCGCCTGGACCGCGTATTGATCGATGGATACTATATCCATCCCAAGGCCCTGGAGCCCGTAGAAGAGTAATCAGGCGCAGAATAATCCTGTTGTTACTCCGCCCAAACCTCGTTTATGACGATCTCGCTCTTCCTTTTCTTGTGTTTGGTGGCCATGGTCTGCCTTTGGTGGACGGCTTACCTGCGCGGTCCCGAGCGAATTGCTGGATTGCCGAAACGCCCGCTCATCCACGGGGTGGCGTGGTTTTTATTGGGAATGGCGGGCCTTTGGACCGTAGACAGCTACCTTTTTCCTTCCAATCAAGACCGTTTTTACCCCAATACCGCATATCATGTCCTTGAACACCAGGGATTTGTGTTTCGGGATTCGCTGTTGTTGGTAGATGAAAAACAGCCGGCAGAGGCGTTGTGGGATGAGAAATCGGGTCGTTTGGTCGTGGAGGACAAAGGGGAATTGCGGCTGCGGTATTTTGACTTTGACGAACCCTTGTACGTAGAGGAAGAGGGGAAATTCAGGTTGGAGAATGGGGATTTTGGGGAGAAGATTTCGGGGAAATTGGTGCTGGGAAAGAGGGAGACGAAAGAGGGGACCTCTAAACTGAAGATTTGGTTGGAAGAAGAGGCGGATACAATGGTGTATTGGGTGGATTTTGGAGGAGATTGGGGAAAAAGAAGAAGCAAATTCAATTCTAAACTGGCCCGTGGCTATCCGCTGGTCGATATTTTGCGGGGAACGAGTGGATGGGAACGGCATCGAACAACCGTGGAAGCCCTGGAAGGTTCGTGGTTGCTTCGCGAAGTGTACGGAGACGACGAGTCGGACCTCTTGTTTTTTCCCGGTGCCGGCGCCCGGGATTCATTGGGATTCGATTCTCCGCGGCGCGGAGGTTTGCGGACCTTGGCCCCCGGCCAACGGTTCTTTACCGGTCTCGGTCTCGACAAGGGCCCCCTGTACCAGTTTGTGCGCAGTGGAAATTCCGTCCATCTGCGCTACGATTTTCCCAGCCGATTCCGGCTGGACGACACGCCGGAAAACGACTTGTTCGTCTGTTCGAATTTCTCGGATGTGGCCCAGGCCGCTGTTCAGGGCGGATATTTCTATCCCCTGTTCCGCGATCCCGACAACCGCCACCACATCAATGGTGGCCTGAAATACGCGGCGGGCGATGCCCGTACCGGCTTGTTGATGCGGGTGATCGATCACCAGAAACCCGGCCCGGGCAAAGCCCGGGTGGTCACCGGTGGCGACGAGTTTGACCTGTTTGCCCGGAATGGCCGGGTCAAGTGGCGGTTCCGCCTCCAGGATTTGCGCAGGAGCAATCCCATTGGGGCCTGGCACCTCCGGGGATTTGTCCTCGGATTTGTCCTCCTCGTGCTCTTCACCCTCCAGATGGTCGGTTGGAAAGAGATTCGCCCCATCGAACCAGTCCTGTACGTCTTGATATTTGGCTTTTTGGTGGTTCGGATCATCCTCCAATGGCGGATGGGTGTGTTCCCGCCCGTCGAAGAGGTCCGCCCCTCAGAATGGGCCTTTCTGCGAAGTCCTCGGCACTATTGGGTGACAGCAGTGATCACGCTGCTGTTCTTCGGACTGCGTTGGGCCTGGCTGCCCGGCAACCGCCAATGGCGGGACAATTTGTTGGTCCGAATCGAAAAATGGCAGCAGTTACTCGTGGAGTCTAAGCCGTGGAAATGGCTCCGCGACGGATTGGAAAGTAGCACCTGGCACCAGGTAATTCTCCGCCAAATGGCATTGTTCCTGGGGCTATTCATCATCCTGGCCCTGTTGCGGCTATTGGGAATCTCTCAATTGGAGCGCTTTTTGAACATCGGCTTCCCCATTGCGTTTTTCCTCTTCTTCGAATACCTCCACTTCCAATACCGGGCTGATCCCCGGGAACACCATTTCCTCGGCATCCACCCCTTTTCCCTGTTCAATACCCTGTTGACCCTTGGATTCCTGGCCCTTTCTGACGCTGGGTTCTCCATTATTTTCCTCCTCTTCAGCCTGCTGTGGCGCTTTTTCCGGACCTTGGAACGCTCCCGTCGGCAAAAACGCTTTCGGTTGGAGACCGGTTTGAGTTTGGTTGGATTGGCGGCCTTGGGCATTCTGATCGCGATGGGCGATCTGCTTCTGGGCTTCATTTTCAACCACAGCGTCCTCTTTTACTGGGCCTTGGTCCTGCCGTTGGTGGGAATCATGGCTTGGTACTTTGGGGGTGTGGTCGCTCGGGATCTGGATTGGGGGAATGGCTGGAAGCGGTGGGCCCCGGTCGCTGGCGTTCTGGTGGTCATGACCCTGGCGTCGCCGGTGGGGATCGGGAAGATCCAGGACCTCGGTTACGTCAAGTACCGGGCCGCGATCCAACGGCAAAATCTGGACGAGATCATTACCAACGAGCAATTTGATTCGGGTGAAATCGGCCAAATCCTGCGGGCCGCCCAGAACCAGTGGTTCATCAACAACTATCTGCGCGATCCTTACGGGGAAGAGGGAGGGGCGTTTCAGCTGCGTTCCCATTTCAACAAGGGGTCCAGCTATACGACCCAAACGACGGATTTGGTCGTCACGCGGTATGTGATTGCCGAACACGGGGCGATGGTCCTCTTTTTCCTGGTGGCCTTGTTGATTGTAGCAGCCGGCTTGTTCCTGCTGACATTTTCCCTCTCCCGCCCTCAACTTTTACCTGCATTCGCCGCCCTGTTATTACTGGTGTCGATTGCCTTTTTCATCTGGCTCACCGCGACGAACCGGTTCATTTTCTTTGGTCAGGACTTTCCATTGATCAGTTTGACGAGCCTGTTTACCCTCGTTTTCTCCTTGGGATTGATGCTTTTTTCCCTGCTGCGCGCCCAAAATGAAAAAGCGAAGCGCTTGCAATTGGACCGGTGGCGGACTGCTTTGCCGCTGTTGTTATTGTTGGTGCCGGGCTTCCTGTTGACCCGTTCCAGCGGGACCATCGATGATAAAAACTTCGATTTCAACCTGTCGCTGCAAAATGCGAGGGCCGATTTCGACCAATTGGACGAAGAGTTTTCGGCGTTTCAGGATACTTTTCAAGCGGATGTGGGGGCTGATTCTCTGGTGCGGGCATTTTACTATAGCCTGCCGGACAGCCAGGTGACGCATTATCCTTTCTCCCAGACCGCTTTTGAGCATTTTGTCAAGGAGCAGGAGGTAAAGACGGACCCGGCAGAATTGGTGCATTTGGTGAATCGGAATGGGCGGTATCGATTTGCGCTGAATCGGAGTTATTACCTGATCCGGCCGCCGCAGAAGCAACGGGCAGAATGGCGGGGCAATTTGTACGCGGCGAACGAAGGGACGGGAGCCTATCTGGCCGATCTCGGAGATCGTTCCAAGCGCTTCCGGATTCCCGCCAAATCCTTGACACCCAGCTTTGAAACGACGGTGGACAAGCGTTTGCAGAATGTGGGCATGGCGGTGATTCCGCGGGATTGGATGCTCAACGGACAGCCGGCTACGGTGCTTTGGGCGACGAACAGTGAGGAGGGGAAAGCGTCGTTTACCCTTTCCAATAACCGCTTGGGAGGGAATCAATTTTCCCAGGATTTCTCTCACCCCGCGATCCGATTACTCCAAGATGACTTTGTGACGATTCCCACCGAAAAAGGGGAATTGCGCTATCAATACCTGGAAAATTTCCGCTATTTCCTCGCCAAAAACATCTGGCTGAACGGGCGGCAACGCTTGTTCTATCCCTTGGGCGACCGCCTGCTGTGGGCCTATTACTATGCGAATGCGGTCAACAGTGCCTATTCAGGGACGGACCAGGTGGGGGAAAATGTTGGGGTGTCCATTGATTTTGCGCTGACGGAAGCCTTGAGCCACCGGGTTGAAGATCATTTTGAGGAAAATAAGTGGGATCGGCAGCGATTGGGCGTTGTGGCGCTGAATGGTGATGGGCAATTGCGCCTTCTGTTGGACCATTCGAATGAGCGCATCGATCCGAATGACATTCGCGAGTTTTCGGAGAAAAACCGGGAGTATTACCTCCGCAACAATACCCGCTTGGAGCGGGAGACCTTCGGCAATATCAACCTGCTCAAGCTCCCCAACGGCCCTGGATCGACGCTGAAGCCAATTATGTACACGGCGACGACTTCCCAATATGATCTGGGCTGGCGGAAATTGGGCTTGGCCGATGCGACCTCGGAGGTATTGGAGGTGGTGCGGGACGAAGAAAATGACCGGCTGATGTGGTACGGGGGGCGAGATGTAGATGTGAAATGGACGGGAATTCGTCCGGAAGAGTTTGGGCGGGTCGATCCTCGATATTATATCGTGGGCTCGATCAATATGTACCATTCGTTGGTGATGTACCTGGGCTCTTACGACCGCCAACAACTGGCCAAGGGGCTTGATTACCAGGTATTCATGCGGCCTCGAACCGATTCGCTTGAATTAAATTTCCCCCGGATCTACTACGGCGAAAATATCTACCGCCTGAACCCCAAAGCGTGGCCCCGCAGCAAGCCGGGCAGTTCCACTTACTTTGGGAATACCCGTTCCCTGACAGCCTTGGGGCTGTACGACAATTTCCAGATGCCGACCTATCGGGCCCGGGACCGTTTTCCCCGCACCTATCAGAACTTCGACGGAGCCCATCCCATCCTCGAAAATTCCCGGCGGGGTTTCGTCTTGTATGGCTATCCTGAGATGTCTTCCTTCTACCAGGAACGGCGCGCAAGTCAGGGACTGTGGTTCATCCGGGGACTCAAGCAGGTGACTTTGGGCGCAGATCCCATTCGGGTGACGCCGTTAAAAATGGCCGAAATGGCCGGGAAGCTCTACAAATTTGATCGCAAATTTGAGGTGACCTTGGCGGATACGTTGCCGCCGAAGGAATCGGAAAACTTCGTGGAGGATGGCAGCTGGGATGGCAATTACCTCACGTTTGTCCAGGAATACCTCTACGGAAGCATGCGATCAGTGGTCTTCCAGGGAACAGCTTCTCCCTTGGGAGCGAAGTTGAGACGGCGGAAATCACCCTATTTCTACTACGCCAAAACGGGAACCACGGGCAACTCGGAGGATGAGAACACCTTGGGAGATAAATTGTTGATGTTGGTAATCAGCAAGGGCGATGTTCGGGAAATGACGGCCGCGGAATTGAAGGAAAATAAGTTCTACGTGGTCTTTTTGACGGGTTGGGAAATGGACATGGCGGTCGGAACTGCCCGCTGGGAATTGTTTCACGATATTGTGGAGGAAGTCGAATCGTCTTATTTATTCAAAAGCTACATGAATGGCGAAACGCAAGATCAATAAACGGATGCGGTGGCTGCCTCTGGTGGTAGTAGGGCTCCTGGCCGTGGTCATGGTGGTGTTTGCTCCCCGGGAAACAGCGCCCGAATCGGCTGATTTGGGAGTATTGCCGATGGAGTCGGACTCTTTGGTCGAGGGGCGGCATTTTGATTGGATTCGCATGGATTCGGTGCTGACCTTGCTGCAAAAGCTGGACCCCGCCGGAATGAAAGTTGCTGCCTCTGTGGACAAGGACTCCTTGTGGGTACGCCGGAAAAGGGATTTTCCCGAGTCTCGCTTTCAACGCATTTTCCAAAACCAGCGGAGCTCCGCTGATTTTAGGCGACTGGAAAATCTTCCGATTCGTATGCTGCCTGGAATTGCAAATGGCTACGTAGCCGCTTTGAAGGAAATCGACGATGTGACCTATGTCAAAATCCCCTTCGAAATGATGGCGGGAATGATCTCCGAGTACGGGAAGAATGAGTTTTCCTGATCTAGGGAATCACGGTATTGTCCCGTGCGTAGCCAAATATGGTCTCCCGCAAGGCGGTAATCTGCAATTGATCGTCCACCACCTCAATCAGGTATTTCGATCCATCTGATTCTACATCCTCCAGTAAAATCGCCGTTTGAAGCTCGCGCCCATCTTCCGCTTCCTTGTCGAGATGGAGGTAATTGCCCCACCAATACGCATCGGAATAGAATTCGGTAGACCGGATATAATGTCCAGGATAGTTGCTGATGTTCAGCTCATCAACGAGGCGACCTTCTTTGCTCTGATCGAAGGCAAACAGCAAGAGCCGCTGTGTATTGCGACGTGGAAACCCGTCGTATTCTTCTTCGTTCGAATCCTCGGTCAGGGTATCCACCCGGGAGATGATCACCGCAAAATCCAGGGGCCGTCGGCTGTCTTCGGCTTCCTGGCTCCAAGAAGGGGTATATTTTCCCTTGGCGACCGCATCCAATCCATTGTGAGGCTTTCCGAAAACCTGCCATTGCTCCGCGGAGGACACCGAATCATACAAGTATTCCTGCCACTCGGGAGAGATTTCACCGATCAATTCATTGTCGCGGAAATAGCTGAGGAGCATTCGTTTTTCGTAGGAATTATCGTAGAGCTTCCGGGCGGCCTTGTTTCCATAAATGGCGTCGATTTCCATGTACTCCCGACGGTCTCCGAGGTACTGGGCCGGCACAAATTCGTCTTTTCCTTGAATCTCGGTTTGGATGCATTTCACTCCTGATTCTGCCTCCACTCGCTCAAATACAACGATTTTTTCCCCAAATGGCAGCGGTAAATTTCTCTGCTCATTGTCGCCACAGCCAACACGGGAGAATACGGTATCGGCAATCACAAACAATGTATCCCGGGCATTGTCGCTGGCCAAAATCTCTCCGGGATTGAGCCTTTCCACGAGGGCCATGCCTCCAAATGTGGCAGCTCCGAGCCCCAATACGACGGCCATTCCGATGAAGAATTTCTTAAAGGGAAATGACTTTCGGAGCGGTTCCGGGGAATTTGGAGCCGGCTCCTCCCCGTATTTCATCCGGATTTTCTCGATCATCTCCTCTTCTCGCCCGGCGAATTTTTTCAATAAAAACTCGACATCCTTCACCTTTTCGGGATTGTATTTTTCATACAGTTCCGTCAAGATTTTGCGATAATCCGGAGAGGAGGGCATGGAGTAAAATTAGGTAAAGCGGGGAGAAAAAGAAGGGTTTGAAAAAAATATTTGCAATTGATACAAATATTGTTGGGGTGAACGAGTCGAATCCTTTAGTTTTGGAGTAGAACCAAAAATCGTTGGCAAATGAGGAAGTGGATGACTGCAGGGAAGCGAAAGTGGTTTTCCCGAATTAAGAAGACAGTTTTGGCGGATGCGCCTCGCTTTGGTGGATTTTGGCGTAGCGATCCAATGCGACAATTATGGCCAGAAACCCGAAGTAGGTGGCGGCGACTTTATCCTGGTCGAGGAAATTGTTCACGAAGGCGTGGATATCGTACGCGATCAGCGCGAATGTCACCCCCAGGTAAAGCATCTTGGAGTTTTTGTGTTGGGTGCGGTGATACCCCCTTATACCGTGGAAGAGCGGGACCAGAAACAATACGGCAATGATTACCGTACCGGGGATTCCCATTTCACTCAAAGCCAGCAAAAACTCATTGTGGGCCGTTCCATTGTCCCCGCGCATGGTGGAGACGGGGGTGAGGTAGCGGGCCTTTTGGTAGGCGGCGTACTCCATGGCGTAGGTACCCGGTCCAAGTCCGGTCCAGGGATCGTCCTTCCACATCTCGATGGCACAGTACCAGCGGTTGATGCGTTCGGCATTGGAGTAGTCGGTCTTGAAGTTGGTGACACTGGCAATATGGGAGGACAAGTCCTTCCTGGATACAGCATCGTTTTTACTCGCCGAAGCCGTCTGGGAGGATGAACTGTAATACAAATATCCACCGATGGACATGCTGGCGATCAGAATGGGGATGGCGATTCTTCGGAATTGTTTGCCTACAACAAAGAATCCCATGAAGGCGAGGCTGGCTACACAGCTGGCCCAGGCGCCCCGGGAATAGGAGAAAAATAGGCCAACGACAAAGAAGAACAGGGTCGCTTTTGCCAATTGTTTTTCCCGCTTTGTGAGCTCCATTCCAAAGACCATGACCACCAACAGGGGGACCCACATGGCGGTAAAGGCGCCGAAAACGGTATGGTCTCCGAAGAATGGACCGGGGTTGAACCTCAGTCCAAAGGGATTTCGTCCGGTGGAAATGTATAGGATGAAGATTGAATTGAGGGCAATGATGAAGGCAATCGAAATGAGTTGGATGAACCGGAAAATGGAGCTTTGTTGGCGAAAAAGGAGGATCGGAACGAGGAAAAAGGCTCCAATGGTCCAGATATATTGGGCGAGCCACTTCAAGGAAACCAGGGGCCGAACCGATTCTATTCCCGAAAACAGAATCCAGAATGCCAGCAGCATGACCACCGCTACGATGGGATGGCTGAGATGGATCAGGAGTATTTTTCGTTCGCTGACCATCTTGAAGATGAGTATCCCCACCAGTATGAGCGCGAAGAAGTCAGTTGGAAAAGTGACCCCGGCGCCTCCAAAGAGATCGTGGCTGGTTACCGAGAGGGGAACGAAAAACAGGGTGAAGTACCAGAAGTACTTGAAGTTGTACAGGGCAATCGTCAGGACGACAATGCCAAGGGGAATGGCCAGGAGGTACTCGTTGTAGGTGGTGGTGGCGAACCAAACCAGAATGAGAAATGCCGCAATGCTGGAAGCAAAGAAGACTTTCGCTTGGTTATTTCTGATTATTTGGAGAAGGTTACTCACTTCCTGGTACTCTGAGAGGCGTCAAATATATCAAAAAAAGCCCGTAAATTGGGGGCCAAATCAAATACCCTGCCGGTATCCGAAATCTCTTTGAAAATATCAGTTTAGCAGTTCTGCTGAACCTCCTGATCAAGTCTGCCTGGATCCTCGTGAACAATGTGGTTCAGGATGAATTGGGACACGAGACCTTCGGGATATTTATGGCCTTGTACTCCTTGGGATTCCTATTTCTCGCCGTTGCGGATATGGGAATCAACCAGTACACCATCAAGACTTTGGCGGGTGACCATGACCTGTTGCGGCGGTTGTTCCCCACCTTATTGAGTCTGAAATTGGCGTTTAGCGCCATCTACCCCTTTTTCATGGTGGGGGTAGGCTTCCTGCTGGGATACAGTTCGCTGGAGGTATTTTACCTGTTTTTGCTGTGCGTCATGCACAGTTTCATCCAGATCAATACCTTTTTTCGCGCCAATTTCCAGGCCTTTCAGAAGTTCCGCTTGGACGCCTTTGCTTCGATCCTGGACCGGTCGATCCTCTTGGTCATCGTTTTGGTTTTGTTGGCCACCCGGATAGATTTGGATTCCTACCTCATCGCCAATGTGGCTTCGGTGGCGGGAACCATGGTCATTCTGTATTTCCTGATGGTGAGTTACATTGGCTTTTTTAGGCCGGTTTGGAACCGCAAGGAGGCCAAAGACTTGCTGAAGAGAAGTTTCCCTTTTGCCGTCATTACAGTTTTGTATTCGGTCAATGACAAGGTCGATCAGGTGATGTTGGAGCGGTTGTTGGGGCCGACGGAAGGGGATTTGGAAACCGGATTGTACGCCGGAGCCTACCGGTGGGTGGACGCCGTCATGATGTACCTGTGGACGGTCTTGCCGATTTTCTTCGCCAAGTTCGCCCGTCACGTCAAGGAGCAGGATACATTGGCCCGGTTACTAGCTTTTGGGCAGCCCATTGCGGCTCTGCCGATGATCCTCGCCGGCGGATTTATCCTCTTCGATGGCGAAAAACTCCTGTGGCTCTTCGACAATAGCACCCCTGAGGAATTGGCCACCATGACCAGTTGCCTAAAAATTCTTTTCCTGGCGGTATTGGTCAATGGCTTTTTCGCGATTTACAGCACCTTATTGACCTCTACCAACCACGAACGATTCGTGAGCTGGATGATTTTCATTTCCATTATCCTAAACCTCACCCTCAATTTCATTTTCATCCCCGAATATGGAGCGGTGGCATCGGCTTGGTCCACCGTGGCGAGTTTTGCCTTTTTATCTCTGACCTACCTGTACTATATCCAGTTTCGGTTGCCGGTTCGGATTCCTTATGGCCAACTGGGCAAACTGATCGTGATTGCAGCTTTGTTCGGTGGCGTTTATTTCGGGTTGACGAAGACGGACTTTCCCTGGTGGCTGAATTTGATGCTGGCCGGGGCGGTTTTGGCGGGATTGAGTTTTGCCTTCAAAGTCATAGATTTGCGGAGAAATGAGGCCTAAAAACGACCGGGAATTGAATCATGTGGCGGTAAACACCCGTCTGTTGCTACCAGACGGATTGGAAGGGATCGGCCGGTTTTCAGTTGAAATTTTACAGCGCTTGGTTCGCAACCATCCCGATACCCAATTCTCTTTTTTCTTCGACCGCCCTTTTTCCGACAAGTACCTTTTTGGTCCCAATGTCACGCCCTACGTTCTGTTTCCCCCCGCCCGGCATCCATTTCTCTTCATTGCTTTTTTCGAATGGGCCGTTGCCCGCAAACTCCGGCAATTGAAACCGGATGTCTTTTTTTCTCCCGATGGCTATTTGTCTCTGCGGTCCAAGGTTCCTCAGGTTCCTGTTTTCCATGACCTCGCATTTGAACATTTCCCCGAGGATGTGAAAAAGCTCGAGGCGTGGCATTATCAGCGGTATTTTCCCCGATTTGCGAAGAAGGCCTCTAAAATCGTGACGGTTTCGCAGTATACCGGGGAGGATATCCGGGACAAGTATGGGGTGGAGGAAGAGAACATCGAAGTTGTTTACAATGCCTGCGCGGATTATTTTCGCCCCCTTCCAGCGGATGGTCATCAAGGAATCCAGGAGCAGTACAGCGGCGGAAAGCCCTATTTTCATTGTGTAGGGGCGATTCAACCCCGGAAGAACCTCGCGCGTTTGATTGAAGCCTTCGACCGGTTCAAAGAGACGGATACGCAGGATTACCAGTTGGTTTTGGTTGGGCGAAAGGCCTGGAATTTTGCGGAAGTTATCCACACGTATGACCAGTCCCCCAATCAAGATTCGATTCGGTTTACCGGTTTCGTGGACAATGAAGAGTTGAACCGGATCTACAATGCTTCGTCGGGATTGGTTTACGTGCCTTACTTTGAGGGGTTTGGCTTGCCGATCTTAGAGGCTATGCATTGCGAAGTTCCGGTGATTACGAGTGGGGTCACCTCCATGCCCGAAGTCGCCGGCGATGCAGCTTTGTTGGTGGACCCCTATAATGTGGAGGAAATCGCCCAGGCCATGTCTCAATTGGTCAACACCTCGGGCTTGGCAGAGGAAATTGTCCACAAGGGAAAGCGACAACGGGAGAAGTTTTCGTGGGACCGATCCGCCCAGCAGATTTGGAATGTGCTGTCAAATCGGTAATTTGATTCCTGTAAATCAATCACATTTTTTTGATGCAGGGCGCATTTTCGACCACCATTCAGCTCACGCGGAGCAATATCCATTATCGGATTGAAGATAAATGGATCGAATTTCCCATCAATGCCATTCAGGTGATTGGAGAGTTTTCTGCTCCCCATGGTGTGCTTCCCGCCGACTATTTTTTCAGCTTCCATTTGCGCAACCGAAAGGAACAAATCGACGTGCCTTCCTATACCGAGGGGTTGTTCGAGGTGCTGGCCGAATTGAAGAAGATATTGCCCGGAATTGGGAATCCTAAACTTCAGATGAGTACGGATTTTGATTCAAATGTGCTGTACCCGGCGCATGTGCAGGGCTTACCCATGTACGAATGGACGTCCAGGGAGCGTCCGTGGATCAACTTACCGTTGTTGAAAAATGTGGCCAAGGTGCAGCACGTTTCCAAGACCCTCAATCCGGAAGTGATGGAGGCGGTTTATTGATCCAGTTCCCCGAGTGCTTGCATCAGTTTGAGCTTGTAAATGGCCGCCACGGTCAATGAATCCCGGATTTCTCGCCGTTCCACCATTCGATAAGCCTCCTCCAAATCCATTTTTTTCACCCTCAGATCTTCCGTTGCTTCGGGTTCAGCCGTTCCGCGCTGCAATCCGGTCGCCAGGTACACGATTGCGCGCTCATCCGAAACTGAATTGGAGAGGTCCATCTCCAAAATGGGCCGGTAATGGGCGGCTTTAAGACCAGTTTCTTCCTTCAATTCTCGCTGGGCGTTGTCGAGTGCATCCGTCCCGAGCGGTCCTCCTCCCTCCGGAATCTCCCAGGAGTAGGCCTCAAGGGGAAACCGATATTGCCCCACCATCCAAATCTGCCCATTTTCGTAGGGAACCACCCCGATGGCCAGATTGTTGAAATGGACAACGCCATAAATTCCAGGTCCTCCCGATGGATTCAGTACCTGGTGCTCAGTGACCTCAATCCATGGATTTTTGTAAATGGCCTCGGAAGAAAGGATGGTCCAGGGATTTTTATCGGGATCGTGGTGGTTCATGGAGCAAATGTACAATGGGCGAGGGAGAATTGTGGATCGGCGGAGCGGAGAAAAAGTGGGGAAATGATAACTTTCGACATGAAATCGAGAAAGGTCAAGGTGGTTATTCCCGAAGGTCCACTTCCAGTTCAATTTTCCGAAGGGATTTTGGAAGCGGGGTTGGATGAAGCCGGAAGAGGGTGTTTGGCGGGGCCAGTCGTCGCGGGGGCGGTCATTTTTCCTTCTGACTTTTCCCATCCCTCCCTCAACGACAGCAAAAAGTTGACGGCTGCCAAGCGCCTGGAGCTTAGGGAAATCATCTTTGAGCATGCTATTGCGTGGGGAGTCGGAATGATGTCGCACCACAAAATCGATGAAGTGAACATCCTGAACGCTTCTTATCTGGCGATGCACGAGGCGGCGGCGAGTTTAGAAGTTCCGCCGGAGCATCTGTTGGTCGACGGCAATCGATTTCGCGGCTTATCCCATATTCCGCATACCTGTATGGTAAAGGGGGATGCCCGGTTTTTGAACATTGCCGCGGCATCTATCCTGGCCAAAACTTATCGGGATGAAATCATGGAGGAGTTGGCGGAGGAGTACCCTCAATATGGATGGTCCTCCAACAAAGGCTATCCCACGCCGGCCCATAAACGGGCGGTTCAGGAGCACGGCCTGACACCATATCATCGGCTGAGTTTCAACCATGGAACCCAGTTAGATTTGTTCAAGCCCTGAAGTCTCGAACTATTCTTGGGGGACTTTCAATTTTTGCCCCACTGAAATCTGATTGTCGGAAAGATTGTTGAGGCGTTTGAGCGCATCGACGGATGTTTGATACCGTTGGCTGATGGACCAAAGCGTCTCCCCAGCCCGTACAGCATGGTATTGATAAATCTTTCCCGAAGGCGTTGGGGTATTTTCGCGGCTGGTTTCAACGGAAACGACTTTCTTTTCGGGAGCTTTCTGCGAGGGTTGAGGTTGAGAAAGCATCCACGCTGGTTCCAGGATGAGTATTTTCTCCCCTTTGGGTTTCTTCTTCTTGAGGTAAATTTTTTGTCCCGGCCATATTTTGGCGCCCAAACCGCGGATTCGGTTGTTTTTCCGCAGTTTATCCGGATGGATATCATAAAACGCTCCAATCGAACTCCAAGTATCTCCCTGCCGGGCAATGTGAAAGCCTACCTTGGATGGGTTTTTGAGGTAAATCTGGGTCCCGGCCGGAACCGGACTCTTGTTGTTGGTCCCATTGTAGGCATGGATTTTTTTCAATTTGACATGGTGGTGAACGGAAATTTCCACGAGTTGTTCCCCGGGTGCCACAATGGCGTATTCTTCGCCGTATTCAGAATCCGTTTCGGGAGTGAGGTAGGTGAACTTTCCCAGTTGCCGGTCCGGGGCAACGGGTTTCGGAGTTGGTTTTGGGGGGACGGGGGGAGAAACAGTAGGTGAAGTGGGTTGAGAAATTGCAATGGGAGGACGGCTGGATGGGACAACAATTAAAAAATCTCTGTCTTTGGGGAGTTGGTTGCCCTTGATCCACGGGTTGAACTCCTTGAGTTTGGCATTGTCAATTGCATGGGCCTTGGCGAGTTGGTCCACCTTGGTTTCGCCTTGATTGGATACCAACGAAAGCTGGACGGGGGCGGCTTTCAGTGGGATTTCGCCTTCAAAAGCGATCTTAAATGCCAGCGCCTTCAGGGCATATTCATGGGTATGTTGGGTGACTTTGACCTTTTTCATCCCAAACTCGCCCTTATTGATATAACTCAGCGCTCCAACCGGGCCCCGATTGTAGCCAATAACTGCGAACAACCAATGGTCAAAGTCCCGGTTGATTTGTTTGAAATAAGTCGCGGCTCCGAAAGAAGAACGGTAGATATGCTTTCGCTCGTCGACGAATTTGTCAATGACCAGCCCGACTTCCCGCGCCGCTGGTTCTTTGATCTGCCAATACCCGACTGCTCCGGATCGTGAAACGGCACTTCCATTGAGCGAGCTCTCCTGGAGTACGATGTATTTCAAGTCCGAGGGGACGTTCGCCTCTTTGAAGGCCTTGTCAACGAGCGGCATGTAAATCCTAGCCCGCTCCACCAATTGCTGAAAATAAGTGGGGGATTTTTTCAGCTTGCCAATGAAGTCAGAGATATAATTTTCCGCCCCTTGGTTGAGAGAAACCTGAAGGTCAGCAAACTGGATTTTTTCGGGAATGTCGGGTCGGCTGTAAACAACCTGCAGGGAACAGGCCAACAGACCAAGGAAAACGAACAGCTTTTTCATGGACTATTTTTTTCGAATGAGGGTAATCCCATCTCGAATGGGCAACAGGACTTGTTCTACCTGCTCATTATTCGAAACATGAAGATTAAAGTTGCGTAAGCCAGTCGTTTCCTTGTCTTGAATCTTGGGATCAAGCACCCGGCCGCTCCACAGAACATTGTCCGCAATGATGAATCCACCGGGTCGGACCTTGGGAAGGACCATGTCAAAATAGTTGACGTAGTTGCCTTTGTCGGCATCCAGGAAAACGAGGTCCCAGGTTTCGTCCAATTGCGGTATGATTTCCAGGGCCGGGCCAAATTGCAGGTCAATTTTATCGGTCAAACCAGCGGCGGTCGCATATTTCAGGATGATATCCTCCAATTCCTGGTTGATGTCGATCGTGACAATCTTTCCTCCCTCCGCAAGGCCCTCCGCAAAGCAAAATGCTGAATATCCGGTGTAAGTACCGATTTCAAGGACTCGCTTGGGTTGGATCATGTTGGAAATCATGGCCAAAATCCGTCCCTGGATATGTCCCGATAGCATTCGCGGATATAAAACCTTGAGGTTGGTTTCACGATTCAGTTCGGCCAGGTAGTTCGGCTCCGGGCTGGTCATCTCTTCAGCGTACTGCTGGATATCGAGGGGGAGAAAGTCCATTTGCTTTTAGAGCAAACATAGGGGGACATCCCTAAATAATGAATGCCAATTATAAACAGGGAGGACGAGTAGATGTAGGGAAATAAAGCCAAGGGATAGGAGGGAGGAAGACAAGAAGTGCTATTCGCTGATTTTTGTGACCAAAAATACTTAGCTTTTATCAGGCAAATATCTGCACCTCAAGACGAATGGTTAAATCCTCGTTGGATGCCTTTTTAAGCCGAAAAACAGTTGGTCCAAAAGCTCTTGTAAATTTCAGGAGTTGAGGACTTTTACTATATTTGATCTCCTATATTGATGCGCAATTAATCCAATCCGATTATGAAATTGAAGTATATCTTCGCCTACTTATTGCTCGTTCCTGCGGTGCTCTTTACCGCCACCAGTTGTGAGACCTGTGACGTTTCTGGAGCCACGATTACATTTTCGGCTGACCAGCAGTTCCTTGCCGTCACCTATTTGGTTGATTCCAGCGGGGCGAACTATTGCCAGCAGGTTTACAATCCCAACAATGTCCGGGTTGTTTTCAATGACAATGGAGGCAAAGGGGCATTCGAGCCAATCACTGAAGATCTTTCCGATGGGAAAATCGGACCCTTCAACTATACGGTTGAGCCAGAAATGGCGAGAAAAGGGATCTACAATCACTACCAGTATATCGTAACCAAAGATACGTTTGGGGTCGATACGTTTGATGTGATCTTTTACCCCCGTGTAGATGAGTGCGAAGAGTTTTGGAGCCTGGTAGAATTCTACCTCAATGGAGTTCTGCTTCCTCCCGGCGCCGACATCACAATTTGTGATCTGGAAATTCGCGAATAGGAACATTTAATTCTGTCCGGGACCTTCGGGTTTCGGACAGAATTTACCCATATAGGCACCTTGGTGACCGCCACAACATCCTTGTAGAAGATGCGCAACTATTTTCGTGGACTTGAAAAAGTCCATTTTGTGCTTGTAAAGGCCTCAATTTAGTTCACTTTGAGGCATTCAAAACGGCCTGCTTATTAGCGCTACTTATAAATATGTTTTATTGGGCCTGCTGACTCTGTTCAGCCTGCTTTCGACGGTTTCAGATACCCAGGCTCAGAATAGGCGACAACGATCTGTCCGCCGAGGGGCAAGCTATTATCAGCCCCGCCGCACTCCCAATGCCGAACGGTCCAGCCGACTTCGGAACAAACACCAAAATCTCAACCGGTACCGGCAAAAGCGCGAACGGAAGATGCACCGTTCCTTGAGTCGCGTTCAACAACGTCGTCAAAAGGCGGTTCGTCACCGGGATTTAAGCCAGCGGTCGACCCGGCAAAGTTCCAGGCAGCCAAGGCATCGTTCCTTGAGCCAAAAGTCCTCTCGGCGATCCAGCCGTTCTACCCGCCACCGGTCTTTAAGTCAGAAGTCTCCCGGTCAATCAAGTCGTAGTACCCGGCATCGTTCGTTAAGTCAAAGAACTCCACGCCAAACATCGAGGCCCGTCCGCCACAGGGATTTGAGTCGCCGCAACGCCCGACAATCTCAGCGTTCAGTGCGTCACCAAGATTTGGGCAGAAGGTCTTCTCGCCAATCCGCCCGTGATGTACGCCACCGCTCCCTGAGCCGGAAGAGCCAGGCAGAGCCGGGCCGGATTTCGCACCGTAGCCTCAGTCGTGTCAATGGACCCGGTGGAGGACGTGAAAAACGACGTCATCGGAATGTAAACCGAGCCCGAATGCGTCAGAGCCGTCAATCGCACCGCGATTTGAACCGGTATACCCAGCGGAGTTCCCGTCCCCGCCACCGCCACCGCGACCTCAACCGGTACCGGCAACGCAGCTCGAATCCGAGCCATCGCAATTTGAACCGGTACTCCCAGAGAACGACGCGTCCGAGCCACAGGAACCTCAATCGCTATTCTCAGCGGTCAACCCGAACCAGCCACCGCGATCTGAATCGGTACTCTCAGCGTTCTACCCGCACCCAGCACCGTGATTTGAATCGCTTTCGGCCCAAGAGCTATTCTGTACAACACAGAAATCTAAATCGAAAAGAGCAACGGAGGACCAAGATCGCCCATCGCTCATTGAACAATTACCGCCCCCCAAATGTGCGTTTGCGCCACCGGGATTTGAACCGGTATTATCCTCCCCAGATGAAAATTCGTCATCGGGATTTGGAGCGGGGCCGGGATCCGTTTAGGAAGTTGGCGAGAAAGCAGATGAAGGATTACAAAAAGCGTTATGTCAGGAGCTTGAACAATGCTTGTTATCCCAGAATCCGCATTCGGCACAAGGATCTCGCAAATGTCTGCTACCCCAAGTATCGGGCCAAGCACAAGGATCTCTCGCAGAAATGTCTCCCGAAAATGAAGATTCGTCACAAGGATCTTCAATCCAAGTGCTACCCCACCCCCAAAGTGAAGCATAAGAACCTGAGTTCTGTTTGCTTGCCACGGTACAAAGTCAAGCACAAAGACTTGAACAATGTTTGCTATAAGCCTCCGATCAAGATCAGGCACCGCGATCTCAACAATGTTTGCTACCCCAAGGTGGTGATCCGCCACAAAGACATGGAGAAGTTCTCCTGTACCGAGCTGCGGATTCGTCACACCGATTTGAACAAGGTCAAGATTCCCTGCGATCCCAATATGCGGGACCATACCACCACGATGGAACGGGTTGGAAAGGAAGTGAAGTACTGGTTTACAAGGCACAAAAAGTTCTGTAAGCTCGAGAAACGTTACTCCGGTGTTTCTCAAGGAAATGTTGTGCAGACTTCCTATGGCCCAGCGGTGGTAGAGGACTACGTGGTTAAAAAGAACATCTACTATCCGGTTAAGATCATTGTCTCTATTCCTAAGGACAAAGCTAGGAACAGTAGGGGCGAGGCGCGACTCAAATACATCAAACTTTCCCGGACCGAGACGAAAGAGATCATGATTCGGGAGCTGGTAAAACGAAGAAAATTCGTTTGGCTGGTGAGGATGTATCCCGAGGAAAGGAGAAATCTAGATTCTCTGAAGGACCTTTACCTCAATGACAACAGTTCTGGAAATGATCCCAATCTGAATAATCCGCCACCCGACGGAGCGCCAGATCTCAACAACAACTAATATTTACTTGAAGCAGGTATAGACAAATGCAGGAGGGATATTGATCGGAGTGAATCCCAATTTTACCCGCTGGAATTTCTCTTTCAATAACTTGAATGCAACCGTCGAGTATTGGTACTGCATGAATATTCCTCCTTGAGGTAGAGACAGGAGTGCCTGATCAATGATTTGTTCCCGTAGGGCTATGGGGAAGTTGGTCAGCGGCAAGGAGGAGATGATATAGTCACAAGCCTCAAATCCCAATTCCTTCAAATTTCGATTGAGCATTGCCGCCGAATCATTGACGACATGTACTCTCGGGTCATTGAATTGAAGGAAATCAGAGATAAAACCAGGATGAGTTTCCAGTGCCAGAAGTTGAGTATTGGGCCCCATTCTCTTGATGATAGACCTTGTGATACACCCTTCTCCGGGGCCGAGTTCCACAATACAGCGAGCCTTCTCAAAATCTATCTGCGCGGTCATCTTGCGCTGCAAAAAACGTGAGCTTGGAACGATTGAACCAACCATTTTTCCCTGACTCAAATACTCCTTAAAAAAGGAACTTACTTTTCCCATTCAAACCTATTTTTCAGCGACTAACTCCAACGAGCACAAATATAACCGATAGGAACGAAATGGAAATTTAGTTTTCTATTTCACCAATGGCTTGGTTCAAGTATTGATTCAAAGAAAAAAGTACCTCGAATGTTTTTGCCGCATTTTCAATAAAGTCAGAGGCCATTACTTCACTGTCTTGAAGAGGCTTGCTGACGATATAGTCCTTGTGTCGGATCAAGTCTATGTCTGGATGATCTTTGGGGTATCCCTTGGGAGCGGTTTTTAACTTGTCTCCTTTCAACTCTCCGAATTCTTCCACGAACTTCTTCTCACCGAGAATGCCACGCAATGATGACGCATCGTAATCAATCCCTTCTCTAATGGCCTTTAGGACATTGGAAGCCGGACGATAAACTCCTCCAGCCAGGAATGATTTCCCTCTTGGTTCAACATGCACGTAGTATCCTGCAAAGGGAGATTTTCTGCCACCGGGAGCGATCCAGGCCCCCATATTGGTTTTGTAAGGGGCTTTATTTTTCGAGAACCTGACGTCTCGAAAAATTCGAAAGACAGATTTTTGAGCTGTTGTTCCCCTTACTCCCTCGTCAAATTGAATAATTTTCTCAATCAAATGATCAATGAGATGCTGGATATTTAGTTTGGCAGACTGATACCGATGTCGATGCTCATCGAACCACTCTCGATAATTATTGTCCTTCAGTTCGGCCAAGAATTCAAATGTATCTTTCTCAATCATCGCGGTAGGGGCTAATTACTGTTTCTTGCCAAATAAGATAGCAAATGTTTTTCAGTTCCAAAATGTCAAAGAGCGTTTGATTCAACGTGAACCATTAAGGCCCATGTATAGATTTTCTTCTCAAAGCCCGTTTTGAGCGTTGAAAGTCGTTTTTTGAGTAGGGGTTACTGGAATTTGGTTTCATCATTTTCTCCGCGTTTCATTCTCCCTCTTAAATCAATTTGATGAATTGAATAAGAATCAATGTGGCAAACATAGCGAAAATTATTTTTTCGCCAAATATTCTGGATTAAATATTTTTCCTTTAGCTTTGGAGCACAGAAAAATGAAAATTATGATGAGATTGAAGATGAAGGGAAAGAAAAGTCATTTGTCTGTCCCATTCTCAAATAAGTCGTATCGATTGGTCAATGGTGGTGAAAGGTTATTTCTGAAACCATTCTTTGATCCTTGACTCTGCAGGTTTGTTTTGGGGGGTATAATCGCTATTCTTGGGCCCTCCCGCCTTGGCATCATTGGTATACCACTGCCAAAGGAACATTCCAGCAAACCAATCTTGTGACCAAAAAGTTCTGAAAAACGCTTCATACGCATTTTTTTGGCCTTCCATATTGATCTGTTGGGTATAGGGAATACTCTCCAGCTCCCATTGTTGCCATGCGCAATTGTCAATGCTTCGGTATCCAAATTCCGTAAAAAGGATAGGGCGGCTGTACAGCGTGGAAAGGGTTTTTAGCTTCTTGGCAGTGGGTTGCCATTCCTTGATCATTTGAGTAGGGCTCGGAGTGGTCTGATCTACCAATGGAAAATAAGCATCCAATCCGATGTAGTCCATGGCATCCCAGAACCGTACCCCGGTGTATTCATCCCAATTGGCCGCATAAGTAATAGGGCCAGAATAAACCTTACGAACTTCTTTGGCCAGACTACGCCAAAACTGTTCCCGGTTGTTGGATGCAACTTTGAATTCGGTGCCGATGCAGAACATTTCGACTCCTTCGGCTTCTGCTATGCGGGCTGTTTCGAGGATATATTTTGAGTAGGTGGATTCCCAGATTTTCCAGTCAGCTTCTGACTTTAAATCATATCCTCCCGGCCAGCTGCCCATGATCCATACCATTGGCTTCAGCATGATTTTCAGATCATTCTTGTGGGCATGTCGAATCAGCTGGGTCATTCCCTCAATCCTCTCGCCCCACCACTGGCGGCGGGTGTTGTATATGACTTCGGGGCTCCCGGCATAGCTGAATCCGTAGGGGAGAATAGCCACCCATTCCGCATCGATTTGTTGGACGGATTGAGTCCATGAATCAGTTACCGGATTAGGGGGAGAGACTAAGCTAACCCCAGCAATTTTTTCTTCCGTATTGATTGCCTGAGTCCCCTCTCCGCGAGATGGATGATCCGAAAAAGAAGAAAATAGGATCAGGGATGTACAAATGAAGCAAATGTTAATCCAGTTTTTCATAAAAATCAGGAATAGCCTATGATCAAGATACGAACCTCAGATGGAAAACATTGTTTTGGGAGGGGACTTGTTACAAAAAGAAGACCCCCGCCAAAGGCAGGGGCCTCTAAATCTAGTCCTTTATTTCTTATCGGCGAGATTGGATGTACTCATCAAGCTCTTCGATGGAGGATTCAAAGGTGAAGGCGTCGTTGACCATATAATATTGGTTCTGGTCCAACGTGAAATCGAAAGCGTATTTGGCAAACTCTAGTTTGGTATCCTCAAAGTCAAAGAGTTTGCACATATCGCGCACCTGGCCGGACGAAACACAATGCCCACGTACGATTTGCTTAGCAAGGGTGAGCTTGGAATCCTCGAATGACTTGCTTCTGATTGAGTTGCAAGCGTTGTCAAAATCTCCAGGGCCCATGGCCGGGCAAGGAGCTGGTTCCTCTACGACGACCATTCCACCACCAGTACCGCTCGTTGTTGTGGTAGTCGTAGTCGTGGTGGTCATGCTGGAATTGCCCATGCCGTCGGAGGCTGTAACATTGACATTCATTCCGAATCCATCGATTCCAACGTTCATGTTGACGCTTTCTGTGGTTCCGGGTGAAGAAGTAGTCGTAGTTGTTACTGTGGTTTCTTCATATGTGGTACCAACATTCATATTGGTTCCCATATTCATAGAGACATTATCGGTAGTGGTGGTCGTGCTAAAAGTTTCTTCGACGACTACACCGCCAGCAGGAGCTCCAAAAACCACTACCTGTTGATTGGCCGGAGCCGGGGGCGCTTGGTTCAAGGGAGTTTGGCTACGGAAGCGGACTTTGTATTCCCCTTTCTTATTCTTAGCTACCATGAAGACGACTTCAACGCCTTGTTCCTGGAAATAGATATTTTTATCGATCTCTCCCAACGCAGTATTCTCAAAAATGAGCTTTAGCTTGTATCCGGGTTGATTGAGGTCTTCAACTTTCAGGTTCGTGACCGGGGCTTCATTCATTTTCAAACCATTAAGAATGGCATAGAATCGTTCTCCCTCTTCGGTGAAGATGACCATGTTGGAGGTTTGGGCCCAGATGCCAGAGAATGAAAGGAAGGCAAAAACTAACAGTACTAATTTTTTCATAAACGTTTGGATGATGTTGATTTAAAAACCATTTCAGTCCGGTTCAAATGGCGTGCCAATCACATCAAAGATACCAAGAAATGACCGTTTTCACCGGGAATTTCCCCAATCGTTTTTCGGGCCAAGGTATTCTTGGTCAGTTCTTTGACGTATGAAATGAGGATTGTACCCTTAAAATGTTTCAAGGGGAATAGACGTTGGAAAGTAAAAGGAAGGTTTACTCTTCGGTGGCGGCCCGATTCAAGGAGGCCTTGAGATCTGATTCGTAGTCAATGTCGGTCAGTTCTTCGAGGAGGCCAGCTGTTTTTCCCATCGATTGAATGGTGTCCAGCGTGTCCTGAAGAACGGACTCGGTACTCCACTCTATGCCTGTGAATACATTGGGGGAATACTGATTCATCCCAAGTAAGTAATACCCCCCGTCATTGGCAGGGCCCAAGACAAAGTCATGTTCATGAAAGGTCGAGAATGCTGACTCCAAATGGTGTTTTCTGAGGTCAAGGCAATCACTTCCCACAATCAAGACCTGCCGGTGGCCGTCTTTAAACGCCTGCTGAAACGCAGCCGCCATTCTTTCGCCCAAATCCCCGCTCGGTTGAAGATGCTTCTCGAATTGTTCTGAAGGCCAATCATCAGATTGATCGATAAAGCTCGAATAGTAAAGGTAGCGTTTGGCATCGATCAAGATGGCCGTCTCCCGGGTATGGTTGAGCATGTGTAAGTACCATTTCAGGGCTTCATCTTCTCCAATATCTCCGGCCAATCTGGTTTTGACTTTTCCTTTTTCGGGGTTTTTAATGAAAATAATGATGGCAGGCCCCATTTCGGGTTGCTCAGTACTGCTCTCAAAGGGAAATGCCTCTTCGCTGTCTGATTTATTGGACATAATCCAGCTGTCTCCGAATCCGCACATGCTACTTGTAAACCTTTTCTCCTTTTTGGAGCCATTGCCCCCAATCTTTATTGTAAGTATGAACTTGTTCAGTTGTAGAGCCGGCGGCATCTTCGACTTGGTATCCTTGATTTTTCCATTCAAAGATTCCTCCGTAAAGATTTTGGACGTCACCAAAGCCCATTTTTTGCAACTTCTCCCCGATCCGCTCGCTTCGGTATCCGACGGAGCAATAGACAATCACCTTTTTGTCCCGGGAAACATCATCCCAATCCTTCTTTTTAAAGGAGTCATAATCAACAAAAGTAGCCCCAGGAATATGGCTCACCTCAAATTCTCGCTCGGTTCTGGTATCAAGAATCAAAACATCCGAATTTGAGTCGAGAATACCCGAAAGCTCATCAGGTTGGATCACCTCTACCGAATGTTGGTACAACTTGTCCAATTTCTTGACGTAGGCAGGATCGGTCTCTTGACCAAATAAGGAAGAGTTGGTCAAAATGCTCATGAGGATTATGTGGAGAATGAGTCGGATCATAGGAAAAAGTGTTCGTTCTTATTCTCAATAAACAAAAATCAATGAGAATTGGTTGGAAAGATCGGGAGCTTGGGAAAAAGAGTCCGTCATCTGAGTGACAAAGGGAGCTATGAATCAGCCGAAGTCCTCTTGGCCGACGTAGTTCTCCGGGCTAATGCTTCGCATTTCCTCTTTGATTTGGTTCGGTACGTCGAGGCCCTCGATAAACTCAGAAATAGCTGTGGCGTTGATGCCTGATTTGCCTCTGGTCAGCGCTTTCAGTTGTTCATAAGGGTTGGGGTATCCCTCCCGGCGAAGAATATTCTGGAGTGCTTCGGCGACCACCGCCCAGTTTCCTTCCAGATCGGAGTAGATTTTTGCCTTGTTCACTTCTAATTTCCACAGTCCTCTTTGCAAGGAAAGAATGGCAAGATAGCTATGGGCGATCGCTACACCTATGTTCCGCAGAACGGTCGAATCTGTGAGGTCACGTTGCAGGCGCGAAACGGGCAGTTTGCGACTGAGGAACTCAAGCATCGCATTTGCCAGGCCGAGGTTCCCCTCCGCATTTTCGAAATCAATGGGATTGACCTTGTGCGGCATTGCGGAGGAGCCCACTTCATTGGCCAAGGTCTTTTGCTTGAAGTATTCCTGCGAAATGTAGAGCCAAACATCCACACACAGGTCGATGAGGATGGTGTTAACCCGTTTGAGATTGTCAAAAATCTCGCTTAGACCATCGTAATGTTCGATCTGGGTGGTTGGAGAGGAGCGGCGAAGCCTTAGAGTATCCTTCAGAAAGGTACGGGCAAATCCATGCCAATCAATTTCCGGGAAGGTCACATAGTGTGCATTGAAGTTGCCGGTGGCTCCCCCAAATTTCCCAGGATAGTCCTGGGCATCCAGCTGGGCAAACTGTCGGTTCAACCGACTCGTAAAGACCCGCAGTTCCTTGCTCAGCAGCGTCGGGCTGGCCGGTTGCCCGTGGGTACGGGCCAATAGCGGAATATTCTCCCACTCTTTGGCGTGGGCATCAATCTGTTCGATGACATTGCGCAACCCCGGAAGGTAAACCTCTTCCAGCGCATCCCGCAGCATCATCGGGACCGATGTATTGTTGATGTCCTGAGAGGTCAGACCAAAATGGATAAACTCCTTGGCCGAAGCCAACTCAGGTGAAATCGCTTCAAACTTTTCTTTGATGAAGTATTCGACCGCCTTGACATCGTGGTTGGTCACCCGTTCAATTTCCTTGACCCGTACTGCATCCTCCA
Organism: uncultured bacterium; assembly: GCA_963923035.1. GTDB lineage: Bacteria > Bacteroidota > Bacteroidia > J057 > JADKCL01 > CAWUKT01. The sequence continues at coordinate 6,714 of CAWUKT010000069.1, read as the reverse complement.
ATTTGAAGTCCTGGTACAGCTGCCGTATGGCGGGAAAATGATCCGTGTACTGATCTTGGAGTTGGCCCAGGCCCATTTCGCACAGGGCGATGAAGTACTCAGCTTCGACCTGGACTTTGTACCGGATAAATCCGGACTCCGAAAAATATTGGGCGAGTCGCTCCAACTTGTGACGGTAGCGACCGTCGATGGGCGAAATGGAGATGAGTGCTTCTAGTACCACGGGCGTGAAATTTAAGGATGCAAAGATAGGAAAATCGTTCTTTGGATGCACGAGGAATGTCAGCTGGAAATGTAATCCAAAGGATGGCTCTTAAATCTGTAAGCTCCTTGCTTTCAGAAGGTTCGTGCTGAGCATCCTACCGCTTAGATAGGAATGGGGAAGGTGCAGAGCCAAGATGAAGTCTATGACTTAAGATTCGTATGCCCCGATACCAAAGTTCATTAAGCAATCACCTTGAGAACTTCCCTATGTGGTATTGGGCAAGCTCGGAATGATCAAGATTGCTCCTGAACCAATTGAGCATCTACCAGATGTAGTAAGGAAGTGGGCCTTCTGGAGGAGGTGATAGTTGTGAACCATCCCCACCACTGCAAGGGCGGAATATCTTTAACAAAAGGCTTGGTAGGATTGGTTCAAGACCTTGGCTAGTGGGATTGGGGCAGGTGATGTCGTTCAGGTGTAAGCGTTGGATGAAATCGAGAATATCCAATAACGAAGCATGGACGACTAGTATCTGAACAAGATTCAAATTAGAGCCGATCTCAGCCGCTTCCCGAGAAATTCGCGTTTAGGTAAAGATCGATTAAGCCATTAATGAATAGATAAGAACCGTGCGAGAAGATGATGGATCTCTCAGGATACAGGCCATAGTCGAATTGGCCCAATCCTAACCACCCCCTGAAGAATCCGCGTTTTTGCAAAGATTGATTCTGCCAATGGTGAATCGAATAGGAAGCTCTATTAACGCTTTTCGATCGCTGAGGATATGGTCCATGTTTGAATTGGAGCCGATTCTATCCACCGCCCGAGGAAATCGCTTCAGGCAAAGATCAATTCTGCCAATTCCGAATCGAATAAGAATCGCGGTAAACAATATTGAACTCCCCCAATTCGGTTTGTGATTAAATTGGAGCGAATCTTAACCGCTGCCTATTGAATTCGGGGCCGGGTAAAGATCGATTTTGCAAATGGCGAGTGGAAAAGAATTGCATGAAACGATGTTGGCTGGCTCAGGATTCAGGCCATAGTCGAATTGGCTCCAATCCTAACTACCCCCTGAAGAATTTGGGGGCAGGTGAAGATTGAATAAGCCAATGGTGAATAGAAAATGTACTGCGTTATTGATATGGAATGGCCCAGATTTCAGCCAACAATCAATTTGGAGCAAATCTTAATCGCCTTCGAAGAATTCCCCTCCGGACAAGGATCGACTCAGCCATAGGCTCATGTAAAAAGCTTGGCGGTAAACGATTTGTAGTCGATCAGATTTCCGCACCTGATCGAATTGGGATCGATCTCAGTTTCTGTCCGAGGAAACCACGTCCTTGCAAAGATTGATTCTGCCAATGTTTTATGGGAAAAGTAGTACGGTAAGCGATATGGAATTTCTCAGAATTCGGCCCACATCGCATTGTGAGCCAATCTTAATCGCTCTCCGAAGAATTCGCGTTCAGGCAGAGATCGATTCCGCCAATTCCGAATCGAATAAAAATCGCTGCAAACGATATTCAATCGCTCAAAAAGCGGCCAAGGAGCAAATTGAAGGAACCCTAACCACCTCCCGAGGAATTCGAGTCTAAGCAAATATCGACTCTGCCATTGGTGAATGGGGTATGTACTGTGGAAAGCGATCTTGGATAGCTTGGGATTTGGCCCTTGATCGCATCGGAGCGGATTTTAACCGCTTCCCTAAGGGTTCACGTCTGGGTACAGAGCGAGTTTGCCAATTTCGAATAGGATAAGCCCTACAGTTTTTGAGGTGGGACCCGAAGAATGCTGCCAATGATCGAATTGTAACTGTTCTGAGCCGTCAATCAAGAGTTTCCCCTCCGGGCAAGGCTCTGCCTCGCCGTTGGCTCATGGGAAAAGCTCTGCGATAAACGATGTGTAATCGACCAAATTTTGGCTCCTGATGGAATTGGAAGAGATCTCAGTTTCTGTCCTAGGAATTGGCGTCCTTGCAAAGATTGGTTCTGCCAATTTCTTATGGGGAAAGTATTACAGCAAACGATGTGGAATTTCTCAGAACTTGGCCAATATCGATTTGGAGCCGATTCTAGCCACTGCCAGAAGAATTCGCGTCCACGTAAAGATCAATTCTGCCAATTCCGAATCGAATAAGGATCGCAGTATACGATCTTGAACCGCTCAGAATTTGGTTCAAGATTGAATTGGAGCGAATCTTAATCACCCTCGAAGAATTCGCGTCCGGGCAAAGCCCGACTCCGCCACTGGCGCATGAGGAAAGCTCTGAGGTAAACGATGTGTAATCTCAGATTTCGGCTCATGATCGAATTGGAAGCGATCTCAGCTTCTATTCGAGAAATCGGTGCTCTGGCAAAGATCTATTCTGCCAATTCTGAATCGAACAAGACCCTCGGCTAACGACCTCGACCGCCCAGTCCCCCAGCCAAGAACAAAATTGGACCCAATCAATCCGCCACCAAACCACACCCAGGCCCCAGAATCCCACAAATCAAAAAGGAGTAACCAAATTGAACTGCCCATCAACCACAACCCCATGACCCAGGACTCTTTCAAGAACCAGCCCCACCAAACCGCCAGTCCCCACGCCCACCCCCCACGCCCACCCCCCACGCTCATCCCCAAGCCGCCCAAAAAGCCCAAGCATAAACATCACCCCCAAGGCAATACCTCAGAAACGAAAACCCATTACGAATAAGGGAAACAAAAAGGCAAGAACAACCCTACTCGGCTGTCTCAGCCGCAGACCCAGCGCCCGCTGGCTCCGAGCCGTTCGGAGAATCGACGTCCTCGATCTCCGCATACGCCAGTTCGAGAAACGAACACTCGATTTCATCCGCAATCGTGCGGAAGCGAGGCGCTTGGTCCCGGGAGGTCCAGGCAATCAATTGATAAAAGTTCCGGTCGCTTTCCAGCACCATCAGCCGGTAGTACACCTCCAACGAAGATTCGAGCGACGTCATCGCGCCGTACATGTCCGTGCTGATGCACTGGAGACCATTGATCTCCTGCTGGCCTTGCGCCGCCACCCGCGAAGTATCCAACCCGTCCGCCACAGTGCGCGTGACAAAATGGGCGTAGTCTTCCAATTGATAGTAGAGGTGGAGCTTGTTCAGTGCGTCCTTGGATTCGTCAATGCCAATCAGGAAGTAGCCTTCCTGTTCGTCCGAATACTGAAGCCGGGCAAAGTCATGCAGCTCATTCGTCTTCTGCATGCTGTTCGGAATCCGTACCTGGTAGGTATTTTCGACCGTAACTTCCTTGTATTCCACACCGTTTCCACCCAGACAGGAAGTCAGGTAAAGCAGGCTAAAGACAGTAATGGCGGCTAGGGTACGCACTGGATGTATAAATAATGCTTGTTAACAAAGGTACTCAAGTTGGATGCCACACCGAAGCGATTTCCATAAGTGGAAAGTAAACGGTTAACTCAGTTGGTGACTCCAAGGCCATGTTCATTGAACCATAGCCAGTTAGACAGCACCTTTGCGGTCCTATTTCTGCTTTCGAAGACGGTGCAAAGACGCTTTGGCCCGCTGTTCGAGCCCGGATTGATATTCATAATCGTCGTAAGCCAGGGCAGTTTCGTACTGTTCCCGTGCTTCCGCCAAACCTCCCTCTGCTTCGTAGACCTGACCCAAATAAAAATGGGCATAGACCTTCATCCACAGAGCGCGGCCCGGTTCCAATTGTACGCAGTTCAGGTAATCTTGTTTCGCGGCCGCTAAATCGCCCAGTGCCTGATGGTTACGGCCCAGCCGATAATACAGTTCCGTTTGTTCATTGCCCCCCAATTCGCCCTCGGCTTGTACCGCCTCCAATTCACCCACTGACCGGGTATAAAACCCGCCATCAAACAGGTTCCGGGCCCGAAACAAGGTCTTTTCGACCGGATTCGGCTCCCGAAAGCGGTAGATCGAGGCCATATGCCGCGCATACTCATCCTCGTCAAAAGACGAGGACTCCAGGTTCATCATCGCATGAAACACCCGGCGCGCCGCCGGATAATCATCTTGCAACGCCAGCGCCATCCCCTTCCGGAACATCGCATCCGCCTGCAAGGTCTTGCCCGGATAACGGTCCAAGAACCGGTCGAAATACCGCTCCGCTTCCGCGAAGTCCAACCGGAAATAATGCGCCTTGGCCCGCGTATAGTCCCAAATTGGCAGGTCTGCACTCTTCGTTTGGGCCGCAAACAGCGGCTCCATCTCCGCACAGAAATCCAATGCTGCATCGATCCGCCGAAGTTCCAGCAGGCCCGACAGCTTTAGATAAGCCAGGATCTTACTTCCCGGGTAGCGCTCCGTCAATTGAGTTGCCCGGACCAAAGCCGCCTCCGGCTCCGAAAGCAAGTTCTTCTCGCAGTAAAACAAGATCACCTCCGCCTCCATCCCCATCAACCGACTGGAGCGAGCCGCCTCTTCGAGGTAGGCCAACCCTGTATCCAGGTCCCCCCGGAAGCAGACCGCGCTACTCAGCCACCGCAGCTTCTTCGGAATGCTGCCCATGGCCACGTGGTACACACCCAGCAGCTTTTTTTGCTCGACATTGTCGGGAAAAGCGGATTGGTTTTGGTCGAGGAGCGAACAGGCATTCTTTACATCCAAAGCTGCGCCGACCATGCGCTTGTGCAGCATCTTGCCCGCGCCGCGGATGAAGTACAATTCCGCCATCATCACCTGCTTTTCCGGATTCGTATCCGGCAGGCGCGACAGCAATTGGAGCGTGGATTTGCAAGCGGGGAGAAAGGATTTCCAGTGCGTGGGAGCCTCCGAGACCAGGTACCGCAAGAAGAGAATGCGGCAGTCGTAATAACGTTGTTCGTGGGAAGTCGGAAGGCGTTGGGCGAGGGCGGCGGCCTCATCCAATTCCAATTGGGCAATGGCCGTTTCCACCTCGGTCCGCGAGGCCGCGTCCTGGGCCATCCCCAGCATCACACTGGCCACCAGCAAGAAACATCCAATCAGTATCCGACGCATTCCTAAGATGTACGAGACGTGGGTCACGGAAGTTCAAAAAATAAAAGGCGTCCTGTTTCCACAGAACGCCTTGGTATATCTTCAAACGAGTCGAATCAGGCCTCCTGCGGAGTCGCCGGCTCGTCCTCTTGGGCTCTCAATTGGTCGAAGAAGCTCTGGTCCACGATCATCCGACCGCAGTTTTCACAGATCAACAGCTTGCGCTTGGAACGAATCTCGATATGCGTCTGGGGCGGGATGATGGCGAAGCAACCTCCGCAAGCCTCCCGGTCCGTAGAAACAACCGCCAGGCCATTCCGCATATTCCGACGCACCTTTTTATAAGCCGTCAGGATACGACCTTCGACCTTTTCCGCCGCTCCATCCGAACGCTTCCGCAATTCCTGCTCTTCAATCTTCGTTTCCCGGATGATCACTTCCAGTTCATTCTTCTTCTCCTCCAGATCGTGCTGCTTTTCTCCGATCTTCCCTTCGATGTCCTCAACCAAAATTTGCTTCTGATTGATCTGGTCGTCGTACTTACCATTTTTCTTCTTCGAAGTCAGGATCTCGAGGTTAGCGTACTCGATCTCCTTCATCAGCGCTTCGTATTCCCGGTTGTTCTTTACATCGTTGAGTTGTGCCTCGTACCGCTCGATGGCAGCCGAGTACTCCTTGATGTTAGCGTTGCCCTTAGCGATGGCCGTTTCCAGGTCCTTGATGTCTTCCAGAACTTTGTCCTTCCGACCTACCAGGCCCTGAATCTCAAACTCCGCCTCATCGACCTCATCCGGCAACGAACCGCGCAGCGTGATAATCTTATCTAGCTTCGAATCTATGTACTGGAGGGTGGCCAGTGCCCTCAATCGCTCAACGACTTCTTCCATATTAGATTAGAAATATTTTACAGGATTCGTTTTGATATCCGACAAATGAACCGCAAAGTTAACAAAATTTTCCTTAACAAAGCCATAAATCAGTTCAGAAGTGTACTGCTCCGATTCATAGTGCCCGATGTCCAGCAGCAACATACGGTCCTCGTTGTCAAAGAATTTATGGTACGTGATGTCCCCGGTCACAAACGCATCCGCCCCCGCCCGCAGCGCCGCCTTCGTCAGGAAACTCCCCGAGCCCCCGCACCACGCCACCGTCTCGATCACCTCGCCCGGACAGTCCGCATACCGAATCCCCCCACAATCAAACGCCTCCTTCACATGCGCCAGAAAATCCGCCTTCGCCATCGGAGCCGCCAGTTTCCCGATCATTCCCGCCCCGACATCCTCCCACGGGTTCAGGGTCTCCACAAAATGATACGCCGGTGCCTCATACGGATGCGTCGCCAACAAGGCCCGCGTCACCGCCCCCCTCAGATAAGTCGGCACCAGCACCTCGATCCGCGACTCCGGCACCACACTCCGCGCGTTGATCCGTCCAATCGCCGGCTTCGCTCCCTCCAGGGGCATAAACGTCCCCAATCCCCCACTCACAAAGGGCGCCGGGGCCTAGGTGGCCCGGGGGCCCGCCCCCCCGGCCCCCCAGGGCGGCCGC
>CAWUKT010000068.1:0-39184 GCA_963923035.1 uncultured bacterium | reverse complement strand
ATCAACGATGACCTATTTTGTAGATACTACATTGCGCTTAAACTGACGGCTATGCCTCCAAGTATAATTCTATTTAGGTTCGAGGTCCCCCCCTCCACCTCTTGGCCCCCTCCCCCCTACCTCCAACATAAATAGATGTGCCACAAATACGAATTTGATTGACCTCCACGGCGAATGAATCGACCTTTCAAGCGAATTCATTGCCCTCGAAAGCGAGTTCATTGGGGTCGGAGGCGGGTTAATTGACCTCTGACCCGAATACAATTATGGTTTGAGGTAGGCCCCCCTACCTCAAAGGCGAATACCCCCCACCTCCAACCCGAATTAAATCTCATGTTCCTCCTTTTCATTTTCCATTTCCCCCACCCAACTCCTCATCCAGGCTCCGTGAGGGAGGGACGCGGAAAAAGATCGGACGTTTCGGGGAAATCAGGTGCAGGGCAAGGCGTTCAAAAGGACCACGCGATGGGATCTTTGAAGCCTTTGAGTGCTTTCAGCGGGGTTTCGGAATCCTCTTCGGGCACGGTCATGTAGTAGACCTTCAACAGGCCCGACTCGGGGAAGTACTCGACGTGAAAATCGGACCCGTAGAAACAGTCCTTTTGGCCGTCTGAGCGCACGACTTCGAAGGTTCCTTCCAGGTCTTCGAACTTATCAATGACGGGTACGGGGCGGGAGGGCCGGTCGAAGGACTCGGTGGATTGGGAGATGCTGGCGCGCACCGCCAGGGGCTTGGCGGGGTCGGATTGGATGGTGAATTCGTCCGAGGTGGAGCAACTGGAAAGCAGGAAAAGGGCGAGGACCCAAATGAAAACGGGAACAGGGGAAGAAGAATGCATGAGGGTGAACAATTGAGATTGAAAAACTGGTCTTAAATAGGATGCGGGCGCTTTGAATTTTCCATACACCCGAATGGTCCTGCTCCTGAATTCTGTTGCCCAAGGGGGAATTGGACCGCTTCCATCTAATTTCCCTATCCTTTTCCCAGTGCCCATTTCCCATCTCCCTTCTCGGCCCTTACTGTCCCCTTCCTGCCGTTCGAGAAAGGAAATCTGCCAAAGGGATTGAATCCATCGGAAAATTAATTATAATTGCAACAGTGTTGCAATTAGCAAAATCGCCCTATGATTTCCATTGAAGCTGCGAACAAGGCCTACAAAGGCAATGTTGCGATCCAAAACCTGACGCTGAAGGTTCAGGCGGGTGAGATATTTGGGCTGCTCGGTGCCAATGGCGCGGGCAAATCCACGACCATCAATGCGTTGCTGGGATTCGTTCCGTTGGATTCGGGGCAGGTGAAGGTGAACGGCATCGATGTGGGTGACCAGGCCCAATCGGCCCGGCAACATATCGGCTATATTCCCGAGAATGTCCACCTGTATCCCTACCTCTCCGGCGTCGAAAACCTCGACTATTTCTGTCGCCTGGCGGGAATCAAATACAAACGGGCTGACCTGAGCGCGATGCTCACCAAATGCGGCTTGCAGGAGGATGCGCACGGGCGAAAGGTCAAGGGCTACTCGAAAGGGATGCGCCAGAAGGTCGGCATTGCGATTGCGTACGCCAAGAAAGCCAAGGTCTACCTGCTGGATGAGCCTGCGAGCGGGCTGGATCCGATGGCCAGCAACGAGCTTTCAGATTTACTGCGCCAATTGGTCGCAGAAGGGGCGGCGATCTTGATGGCCTCCCACGACATCTTCCGGGTCCGGGAAGTCTGTCACCGCATCGGGATCCTCAAGCAGGGTTCCCTGGTGAAGGAAATCCAGAGCGCCGATGTGAGCGCGACGGAACTGGAAGCGTTGTACCTCGAATACATGCAAAACTGAGGCCCGATGCGGAGAATCATCCACAATGAATGGCGCTATTTGATCCGGAACCGACTGGTCCAATGGATCACGCTGGGCTTTGCGGTGGTGCTGGTGGCAACCATCTTCCTGGGGAATCTCCAGCAATCGGAACAGGCGGAGCGTTACCAGGAGGCCCGCAAGCATTTGCGGGACCAGTGGGATGGGATTGAGGCGATGAATCCGCACGGGGCGGCCCACTACGGCACCTATGCGTTCAAGCCGACGACGCTGCTCAGTAGTCTGGATGAAGGGGTCGGAAGTCAAACGGGGAATGTGCTGCGGGTAGAAGGCCACGTGCAGAATGAAATGGTGCATTCGGAGGCGGTGCAGATGCAGGCTGCGTCCCGGTTTGGGAAGCTCAAGAGCTCATTGCTATTGAAGTACATCGTGCCCCTGCTCCTCATTTTCCTGGCCTTTGATTCGGTCAGTCGGGAAAAAAAGAGCGGCCGGCTGAAACTGCTGATGATCCAGGGAGCCAAGCCTCTCCCCATTGTTTTTGCAAAAACCACCATGGTTTGGATATACGGCGTCTTTCTCCTCTTACTGGTGATGGGCGCATTCACACTTATCAGTTCACTAAATTCGGATGTGGATTTAGGGCAGCGGAGTTTGCTGTTTTTCCTGTCTTATACCCTATATTTTTATTGTCTATCTGCATTTACAGTATTTTTCTCCACCCGTTGGAAAAACGCCACCGCTGCCCTCACATCCATGCTTGGGATTTGGATCCTCTGGACCATCTTCCTCCCCAATATCTTTTTGAGTTCGGTTGAAAAATGGCATCCGCTCCCCAGCCGAAATGAGTTCCAGGCCGCGATGAAGGAGGACCGGGCCCAGGGATTGGACGGTCACAACCCTTCGGATGAGCGGGGAAAGGCACTTGAACAGGAGGTAATGGCGGAATATGGCGTCGACAGCCTCCACCAATTGCCCATCAACTTTGATGGAATTCGGATGCAGGCGGATGAGGAATACGGCAACCAGGTTTGGGACAAGCATTTTGGCGAATTGAGAAACGTACTGGCCCGGCAAAAACGCAGTCTCCAATGGGGAGGTCTCCTGACGCCCTTCATTGCCCTGCAAAATGCCAGCATGGGCTTCACCGGCACCGACAATTACCACCACCAGGAATTCCTGATTCAGGTCGAAGATTACCGGCGGATGTTCATCAAGACCCTCAATGACAAGCACGCCTACGGTGGTTCCACCACGGGCGATTGGGGTTGGATGGCAGACAATGATTTCTTCCGTTCGGTCCCAGAATTCCAATATCAACCGACACCGCTCGCTCAAGTCCTCCCGGGTTACTTGCCTGACCTGGGAATATTGTTGGGATGGACCTTGCTTACCTCCTTCCTTCTGCTGGGAGGGGCCAAAAATATACGCGGCCTATGACCAGTATTTCCACGTTCAAATACGAATGGAAGCACTTCATTCGCAGCCCCTTCAAGGTGATTGCCCTGCTGCTGTTTATCGGTGCCTCCATCTACGCTTTGCACAATGGTTCGACTTTGTACCACGTGCAAACCAATGAGATCGACAAGATCACAGCCGAGCAAGCGGAGAAGCAAGCGGAGATCATTGCCTACTTTGACAAGGGAGAAACGGGCCCGGCCGAACAGCCCTGGGTCGATGTGACAACGCCCTTCTGGGCGATCTGGAATACGCCGGTCCACCACTTTAAGCGGCCTTCTCCGGCGATGGTGTACAGCATCGGCCAGGCCGAGCAATTTGGCTTCTACAAACGGGTGACCTTTTGGAGCAACGCCTATGACTCCGACCTGGTCGGAGAGATTGCCAATGCGGAACGCTTGCAGTCCGGAACGCTGGACTTTGCGTTCATTGCCCTGTTTCTGGCTCCCCTGCTGCTCCTCATTTGGCTCTACAATATCAAAGGGGCCGAGGCGGACCGGGGGATATTGCCCCTGGTGCTGACCCAGGCCTATTCCGGGACCCGTTGGCTGCTGGCCCGCGTCGGCTTTTATGCCTTGCTGCTGGTCGGGGTCGTCCTGGCCCTGATGGTCTACGGGGCCCTGCTGACGGATGTGTTTGCGGATGCCGCCGCGGCCTTCTGGAACATCGCCGGTTTGCTGCTGCTCTATATCACCCTGTGGACCGTGGTCTTCTCGCTGGTGATCCACTTCGGGAAGGGCAGCAGTGGCAATACCTTTAAGATGGTAGGGCTCTGGCTATTGTTCACGTTTGTGGTTCCGGGCGCGGTACACCAATGGATCAGCATCCAATACCCGGCCAATTTGATGACCGACTGGATCGATGCCCAGCGCGACGAGCGTGAAGAGCTGTGGGAACTCCCCGACAGCGTCTTCCAGGCTGAACTGGAAGTCTTGTTCCCCGAGATCACGACCAGCCCGGCCAAACAGGATCCCGAGCTGAGCAACCTCGCGATGAGCCGGTCCGGAGTTGCCCTGGCCAATGAGTTGATGAAGACCAGTACGGTGACCATCGAATCTTCCAGCGAGGCGAAGAATTCGGGCATCAGCTCCACCTTTTGGTTCAATCCGGTCACCTTCTTCCAAAACCGAATGAATGGTTACGCCGGGACCCATTTCAATGATTACCTGACCTACCGACAGGAACTGCAAGCCATGATCGACACCCAAATCCGGGTGATGGTCCTGGACTTGTGGGCCGCCATTGAGGTAGACAAAGAAAAATACTTGGAATACAATCGACAACTTACATGGCAACCCTCAAAACAACTGTAAACAAGGCGGATACGATGGGTGCGCTTGCCAGTGGACTTTGCCTGATCCACTGTATTGCGACCCCGTTCCTGTTTCTGGCCCACGCCGAAGTATCGACGGGTCACCACCACCACGAAAGTCCTTTCTGGTGGGGGTTGATTGACATTGCCCTGGTGATCGTCTCTTTTTGGGCCGTCCATTGGGCCGCGAGTAAAACGTCCCGCCAGTGGATGAAATGGGCGCTCCGGGGTACCTGGTTCGTCCTTGCATTTATCATCCTCAACGAAAAATTGGAGTTGATGCACCTGCCGGAAGAGGTGATCTACGTTCCGGCTTTGGGGCTGATCGGACTCCATATCTATAACCGGCGCTACTGCCAATGTGCCGATGAAGAATGCTGTACCACGCCTGAAACCAATTGACTGTTATGCCCATTGCACCCACTGCCATCTCGAATGCGGCCATCGGGGAAGCCCCGGAGGTATTGTCCCGCATTCACGACCCTGCCGTCAACATCGCCATCCTTGAGCGGTCCCTCCCCCACCTTCAGCAGGAAGTCGGGGAATTGCTGGACCGGGAGATCAAGGTCAAGTCGAGCGGCAACCGGGAATCGGTCCTGCAAGATTTTGAAGCCCATTTCTCGGGTCTGGGGCTCAATTGTCCGGGCATTCTCGGCGATATTGCTTCCTTATTGGAAATCTACGGCGGCGTGGCAACCGTCGACTCCTTTAAAGTCCTGCTGACCACTGTCAACAGCAATATGTGCCGGCGTTTTCACACGGACATCAATGACTTGCGTATGATCTGTACCTACGTGGGTCCCGGTACCCTGTGGTTGCCGGACGCCGTGGTCGACCGGGATGCCCTCGGCAGCAATGCCGAGAACTCGGGCATCGTGATTGAGGAGGATGAAATCCAGCACGTTGGCACGGGAGATGTGGCCATTCTCAAGGGGGCCCTGTACCCCAATGCGAAGGCCATCGTGCACCGGAGCCCGGCGATAGAAGGCGATGATACCCCGCGGCTCTTGCTGCGGGTCGACACCAACGAATTCCTGGCCTTCCTGGATTGATTTTTCCCGCCCCCTACCCACTCCTTTCGGTTGTGAAATGAATGGGCAGGAGGGTTCAATTGAATATGGTTCTAGTTATTTTTTCTCAAGGAAAATAGAAATGAGCGCGATCAAAAAATTACCTGTTACCGTTCTGAGTGGCTTCTTAGGAGCTGGAAAAACAACCCTCCTCAACCACGTCCTCCACAACAAAGAGGGGATGAAAGTCGCGGTGATTGTCAATGACATGAGCGAGGTCAACGTGGATGCCGATTTGGTGCGGAGCGAAAATACCTTGTCCCGCACGGAAGAGAAGCTCGTGGAAATGAGCAATGGCTGTATCTGCTGTACGTTGCGGGAAGATCTGATGGTCGAAGTGGAACGCCTGGCCAAGGAAAACCGCTTCGATTACCTGTTGATCGAGAGTACCGGCATCAGTGAGCCTGTGCCCGTGGCGCAGACCTTCTCCTTTGTGGATGATGAAAACGGGATCGACCTGTCCCGCTTCAGCTATATCGACAATATGGTGACGGTCGTGGACGCCTATAATTTCCTGCGGGACTTTGGCAGCCCCGAGCGGCTGGCCGATCGGGACCTGACGGACATGGAAGGCGACCACCGGACCATTGTGAATCTCCTGACTGATCAGGTAGAATTCGCCAATACCATCATCCTCAACAAGGTGGACCTGGTGGATGACGAAAGCCTCGCGGTCCTGAAGGCCGTCCTCCACAAGCTCAACCCCGACGCCAAGATCATTCCGTCGATGTTTAGCAAGGTGGCGCCTCAGCAAATCTTGAATACCGGCCTGTTCAACATGGAAGAGGCCGAGCAGAGCGCGGGCTGGCTGAAGGAGCTGCAAGGTGAGCATACCCCGGAAACGGAGGAGTATGGCATCAGCTCGTTTGTCTACCGGAGCCGGCGGCCGTTCGATCCGGTCCGGTTCTGGGACTACGTCCAGTACCGATTCCCCGGGACGGTATTCCGGAGCAAAGGCCTCTTTTGGTTGGCCTCCCGCCCGGCCCAGGCCCTGGTCTGGGGACAGGCTGGAGGTTCCCTGCGGGCCGACAGTGCCGGCGTTTGGTGGAGCAGCATGCCGTATATCAACCGACTCCAGTACGGTTCCTTCCTCCAGAACAAAGCCGCCATTGAAGAAGGCTGGCACCCGGTCTATGGAGACCGGAAGAATGAGATTGTCTTTATTGGACAAGACATTGACGAAGCGCAAATGGTGGCCGATTTGACGGCTTGCCTGGCAACGGATGAGGAATTGGCGTCGGACAAATGGAAAACTGGCTATGCTGATACGTGGCCGGTCGTACGCGCCGAGCCCCAGTTGTAAGATCTCCCGGATGGGTTCCCGGAATCCGCCCTTTTACCGGAAACACTCCCCGCAATACCTACAATTTAAAGGAGACCGGAGGTCTTTGGGCGCTGTTTACTCAACATCAGCTGCCCCAGACCTCCGGCCGATCCGGGTTACAAATTGGCCCGTTAGGCCTGGAGGTTCCCTTGGAGGCCCCAGTCACTGGCCAGCCTACCTGAACGCCTTTCGACTGTTCTCCACCTCTAAAACCCCTGATCTTTTGGGGCCATTGCTTTTTTCAGGGGAATAATTCATTGGGGAAGGTGGTTTCAAAAATATTCCGCATATTGCGCCCCGCTACTGCCGGAACAATTAAGTTCCATTCCCTGGCCAGCACCAAGGCCATTAGGCACGATAGAAATGAGTGTATCATCTGAGAATTGACCCCGCAGGAATTGCAACTCTATCCAATTGGTATTTAACCCTCCCATTTTTTCCACCCCCAAACCATTTCCCTAAACCTCTCATTCCCAGCGAGTGGTACGTTCCATTTTATCATATGGAACTTTTGCCCCCTCCTTTTTTTGACCGATTCATAATCTGCAACGCAGGAGTCGGGTGTATTTCGGAATATGGTGCTGTCATTAAGCAGTAAGATCTTTAATCAACTTAACCTATGCTATCCGTGAAAACGATTTTAAAAGAAAAGCTCATTCACAGTCTACTCCTCTTAAGTCTGTATTTGTTCACCTATTCCCTGACCGTCGGCCAAAACAATCCGGACGTCATGATCCAAGGATTCAATTGGCCGAGCCATTCCAATACCAGTGGTTGGTACAATGTAGTGTCCGCAAATGCGGCGGATATGGCGAACTCAGGGATCGACGTCATCTGGATGCCGCCGCCCTCCAACGCGGCGGCACCCCAGGGCTATTTGCCCCGTGAATTGTACGACCTGAACTCCCAGTACGGGACCCAGGCCGAACTGACTTCCTGCCTCAATAACCTGCATGCGCAGGGCATGGAAGTGCTTGCCGACATTGTCATCAACCACCGGGTCGGATCCTTCGGCTGGGCGGACTTCATGAACCCCACCTGGGGCTGCTGGGCCGTCACTGCGGGGGACGAATGGGGCCAAAATGGTGGCAACCCCTGTGGCGGCAATGATACGGGCGACAATTACCATGCTGCCCGGGACATTGACCACACCAACAGCACCGTGCGCAACGATCTCTCGGCCTGGATGAACTGGTTGAAGAATACGATTGGCTTCGACGGTTGGCGCTACGACTACGTGCGGGGATTCGCTCCCTACTACTGCGGCTACTACAACGACCAGACCGGCGGAGCCTTCTCCGTAGGTGAGTTGTGGAACGGCCTCGACATCAACAATGTCAATCCCCACCGCCAGGAGATCGTCAATTGGATCGACGGTACCTCCGGCAAGTCCCACGCCTTCGACTTTACCACCAAAGGTGTCCTCCAGGCTGCTGTCAACAACCAATACTGGAGACTTTCTATCAATGGAGCGCCTCCCGGCGTCATCGGATGGTACCCCTCCCGCTCGGTGACCTTCGTCGACAACCACGACACCGGCTCCACCCAGGGCTACTGGCCCTTCCCCGGTAACAAGGTGATGCAAGGCTATGCCTATATCCTCACCCACCCGGGCATTCCCTGCGTCTTCTGGGACCACTTCTACGATTGGGGATTGAAAAATGAAATCGCGGACATCATCGACATCCGCAAGCGCAACGGCCTCCACAGTACTTCTGTGGTCGACATCAAAGCCGCTCAAGGCAACCTGTACGCAGCTGAGATCGACGGTGTGGTCGCCATGAAAATTGGTCCCGGTAACTGGTCGCCCAGCGGCTCCGGTTGGAACCTGGCTGCTTCCGGCAACGACTACGCCATCTGGGAAAAGGGCAGCTCCTGCACCGGCAATGGCCTGACCATCCACTTCAAGAAGCCCGCCGGATGGAACAGCGCCACGATGTACTTCTGGAACACGACGCCCGCCAGCTCGGCCTCGACTTCATGGCCGGGTGTCCAAATGACCGCCGAAGGCGGCGGCTGGTACGCGTACACCATCCCTTGCTCCGATTGCGCGAGCATCATCTTCAGCGACAATGGTTCCAACCAGACGGCCAACCTGAGCCGCTGCGGCGAAGGCTGGTACGATGGCAGCTGGCACAGCAGCAACCCCGACGTAGGCGGTGGCGACCTGGTCGTCCACTTCCGTCCGACCTCCTACAACAATCCTGAAATCTATTTCTGGAATGTCACGCCCACCGGACAATCCACCAGCTGGCCCGGCGTGAGCATGACCTCCGAAGGCAATGGCTGGTACGGCTATACCTTCAGCGGAGCGAGCTGCGCCAACTTCATCTTCAGCAACAATGGCGGCAGCCAGAGCCCGGACCTGTCCAGCTGCTCTGAGGTCTGGATCACCGAAGGCCAATGGCCGAGCAAGACGGCCGCGACCGCCCTGGAAGAACTCGCTGTCAAAGTGTTCCCGGTCCCGGCCGATCAATTGGTGACCCTGCGGATCGAAGGCTCCGCCCAGGTCGATCGGCTGGACATCTACGATGCCAGCGGTCGGAAGATCAAATCTTTGCCCGGGCAGTCGCTTTACGAGCTGGAAATCTCAGACCTGGCCGAGGGCATGTACATCTACCGCGTCCTCGCGAACGAGCAGGTCCTGTCCGGCCGCTTCCCGGTCCAACACTGAACCCTTCATTTAAAACACTGTCAATACAACTAAAGGTCCCCGGCGCCCGCCGGGGACTCTTTTTATTTCCCCATTTTCCTGCTTCCCCGCACTGTATTTTTTTCTCCTTGTTCCAGTGCTTATTTTCATTTCTCTGTTTTCCCATTGCCCTCTACATGAAGCACCTGAAATTCACTCTGTTCCTCTGGCTCCTCGCCCTGTTGGCCCTTCCGGCCCGCGGACAAGGCACCCTGATCGTCGACAGCCTCTCCTACCAAAACCTGGATCGGATTTACCGGGTCTTTTTGCCGTCGGGCTATACCGGTGCGACGCCGCTGCCCGTCATGTTTGCGCTGCACGGGGCCGGGGGCGATGCGGAGGGCATGGTGGCCTTCACGGAGATGGATTTGGTGGCCGACACGGCGCATTTCATTGCGGTGTTCCCGCAGGGGGCGACCGTCCTTCTGAATGGCTTTACCTGGGCGGCCGGCAATGGGACCCCGGCGGACTCGGCGGGGATCGATGATGTGGGCTTTTTGACCCAACTGATCGACGAACTGGCATCGGATTACGCCGTGGATACGGCGCGGGTCTATGCGGTAGGGCTCTCCAATGGCGGCTTTATGACCCAGCGGCTGGCCTGTGAGGCGAGCGATAAATTTGCGGCCCTGGGCACCCTGACGGCCTACCTCGACAACCTGCAAATGCTGACCTGCAACCCGGCCCGGCCGGCGCCAATGTTCATCATGAATGGCACTGCCGACGCCATTGTCCCCTACAATGGCAATGGGACCTTCTTCCCCCCGACCGAGACCGTCTCTCAGTGGTGGGCCGATCTCTACGGCTGCAATTCAACCCCGGAATTGGTCAATCTGCCCGACCTCGACCCCAGCGAAAATTCCACCATCACCCAATTTACCTGGGATGAATGCGATTGTGGCGTGGAAATGCGGCTGTACAAGGTCAATGGCGGGGGGCATACCTGGCCGGGCGTGGAAAATATCTTCTACGAACTGATTGCCGGCCAGACCAATGAGGACATCCACGCCAGCGTCGAAGCGTGGAATTTCTTCAAGGACTATTCCCTCGCTTGCAATAATCTCACAGCATTTGTTTCCCCCACTCCTTCCATTTCCCTCCAACTCTTCCCCAATCCCGCTCGGGATAACTTGATTGTCCGTTTTGATCAAGCAGGAGGCGGTGAAGCAGAGATCGAGGTCTGGGATGGGACGGGAAAAAGAATACGGAAATACGCCACTCAGAAAGGGACTCAGGGGGAAATGAACCTGGACGTGGAAGCATGGCCCCGGGGCATTTACGTTCTGAAGGTGCGCAGCCGCAGCGGCTATGCCACCCGCAAATTGATCCTGCGATAAAGGCGGGGATTGGCAGATAAAAACGCTAACTTGACAGGGCTTGATCAAACATCTCCATGGGTTCATTCCGATCTATCCTCGAATACTACGCACTCACCCACACCGCTTATCTCCACGCAAAAGGGGAACCCGCGACGCAGTTGCTGGTGGACCGGCTGGATTGCCAGCACGGTGAGCGGATTTTGGAGCTGGGATTTGGGACCGGCGGGACCATTTTGCGCCTGGCGGAGCACTATCGGGACACCGATTTCTACGGGCTGGAGGCCTCGAAACTGATGTTGCAGACGACGATTCTCCGGTTTCGTCATGTCAAATCGGATGCGCCAGTGCGGCTGGCGCTGTACAAGGATCCGGGGGTGATTCCGTTCGAGGACAATCAATTTGACCGGGTGTACGTGGAATCTATGCTGGCGATCCAGCCCGGGGATGAGCTGATAAATACGCTCCGGGAGATCGCCCGGGTCCTGCGGCCGGGCGGCAACCTCGTCTTCAACGAAACGATGTGGCTTCGGACGTCCACGGCGGACGAAATTGCCCGGATCAATGCGACTTGCCGGGAGCATTTCGGGATCATCCAGGCCAATGGCAAATACCCTTACCGCGCGGATTGGGAAGCAGTCCTGGAAGCCCTGGACTTCAAGGTCTTGTCCATGGAAAGTGTCGACGAATTGTTGGAACAACCAGATCCGCCTCAGCCATTGCCTCCCCACCGCAAATCGAAGCAGTTCTCCATGCGGGGCGCGCTCCGCGCCAAGATGAGCAACCGGTTGCGGAAAAATTACAAGGAATTTGAGCGGGTGAGTTTGCAGGTGATGCGGGGAAAAGCCTTTCTGGAAGGCGTCCTCGTCACGGCCACCAACCTCGAAGATGATTTCTCAACTGAAGAGGAATAGTCCTTTCAGTCCAGAAAAACACTGATTTCTTCGAACTTTTCGCGGATGCTTTGGGCCGTCGCCTCGTCAATGGGATTGTCCCGGAGGTCCACCGACTCCAAATTCGGATGCTTCGCCAACCAGGCGGGCACCTTGCGGATTTGATTGTCCATGAGACTGAGGTCTTCCAGCGCGGGCAGACGCTTGATCGCCGCGGGCACCTTGTCCAGCCGGCAGCCATCCATGGTGAGCGTATGCAGCTTCTTCAGCTCGGCGATCTCGGGCGGAAAAGTGATGTCTTTCTTCCCACTCAAATCCAATTCCTCCGCGGTATCTGCATGCTGGAGGGCCGCTTCGATGGAGGTATACACGCCTTGCTGGGCCGTGGGAGCGGGAGTAAGGAAAATCGAGAGGACAATGAGAATCAAGGTCATGGCGGTAATGGTTGGTTGTAGGTTGGATAAATGTACACAAAAATCCCTCGCGGTCCAGCGACGGAATTTTCCCCCTCCAATTCCCCACTTTTTGGTAAGTTTAATTATGTCCGATTATATAGATAACCTGGCCCTGAAATTGGAGGAAAAAATCGAGGGAACGATGGCAGCGGCGGAGGCAGATCCGAATTATGCGTGGCTGCACGGGAAGCTCCTGCTGCTCAATGCACAATTGAGCCAGCACCATTGGAAGTACCGCCAGGCCAAATTCAACGGGCGGGCGGCCCAGGTCCAGCGTCACGCCCATGCGATCGTGGACATTGAGCGGGCCTACGAAAAATTGCTCCGGCCCCCCGGCGCGCTCGATATCGACATCAACGTCGGTCGCTACTGACGCCTACTGGGTGACCGCGGCCAGCGCCTCCGGAATCATCCGGTGCACCTTCCGCAATTCTTCCGGCTCGATGGTATAGGGCGGCATGACGTAAAGGACATTCCCCAGGGGCCGCATCAGCACGCCCCGCTCCAGGAACCATTTCCCAATTTCTTTCCCCACATTGTTCAGGTAGCCCGTGCCACCTCCGGTGACGATGTCCATCGCGAGGATGGTGCCCTGCTGCCGCAGGTTCGTGATCTGGGGATGCTCAGCCAGCATCGCCCGGCCTTCCGCCTGAATGGCGACCACCTGCGCGACCCGGTCCTGGGTTTCCTGTTGCTCGAAAAGGTCCAGACTTGCGTTCGCAGCGGCACAGCCGAGCGGATTGGCGGTGAAAGAATGGCCGTGGAACAGCATCCGGGAGCGGTCTTCGCTCAGGAAGGCGTCGAAGATTTCCTGCGTGCAGGTCGTGATGCTCAAGGGCAGGAAACCTCCGGTCAGGCCCTTGGAGAGGCACATGATGTCCGGCTGGGCATCCAGGTGCAAAGCCGCGAAGAGCTTGCCGGTCCGGTAAAAACCGGTCATGACCTCATCGAAGATCACGAGGATTCCCCGTTCCCGGCACCAGGCCATCATCGCTTCCAGTACTTCCGGCGGATACATCAACATGCCGCCCGCACCCTGCACCAGGGGCTCGACGATCATGGCCGCCACATCTCCCCTTGCCTCAATTTTTTCCAGATCCGCCAGCACTTCTTCCAAACTCACCTCTCCCGGACTCCGTACAAAGTCCACCTCGAACAACAGGGGCTCAAAGGCCTTGGTGAAGATCGAGCGGCCCGAAACCGACATCGCACCAAAGGTGTCGCCGTGGTAGGCATGGTCCAGCGCAATGATCCGGTTGCGTTCTTCTCCCTTCATTTGCCAGTACTGCCACGCCATTTTCAACCCCACTTCCACCGCCGTAGAGCCATTGTCGGAGAAAAATACCCGGGCCATGTCGGAGGGAAGTTTGGTCAGGAGGCGTTCGGCCAATTGGACGGCCTGGGGATGGGTAAATCCGGCGAAAATCACCTGCTCCAGCACGTGGGCCTGCTTGCCGATGGCGTCCGCAATGTGCGGGTGGGAATGGCCGTGCACCGTCACCCACCACGAGGAGACCGCGTCCAACAAGACACTGCCGTCTTCACGGTACAGATGGGCGCCCGATCCGCGAACAATCGGGATCGCTTCGCCAGCGGTTAACATTTGGGTGAAAGGGTGCCAGATGGTGGCATGGTCGCGGGTTCCTAAGCTCATTTCGCCTGTTTTCCGGCGAAATTATAGCTTCTTGAGCACATCCCCCAACTCCACCATGACTTCTGCGCTAACTTCCCGCGTCTTTTCCAACAATCCGGGGATGCGCTGGGTCTCGTTGCCGGACCCGGCGAGGAATTCGACGCGCTGGAGCAGGTCCCGGAGTTTTTCGGAACCGGCGTAGCCGGAGGACGATTTGAGGCTGTGGGCCGCGTTTTTGAGGGCGGGCAGGTCTCCGTTCTTGTACAGGATGTCCAGTTCGTCCAGGGACTCGGGCATCTTGTCGACGATCTTGGAAAGGATGGCCCCCATGAATCCGGGGTCTCCCCCGGACAGCTCTTCGAGGTTGCTGAGGTCGATGTGGGCGTAATCGCCATTCGGCATTTCGGGTTCGGGCAATTCTTCGGGCGGGAGCAGGTCCCGCATCTTGCGCAAGGCCTCGGTGACGGCCTTGAGCTGGATGGGCTTGCTCACATAATCGTCCATTCCGGCTTCCAAGTAACGTTCCCGGTCGCCTTGCATGGCGTTCGCGGTCATGGCCACAATCCTCGGGCGGTCGTCTCCCAGCGACTTGATGATCTCCTTCGTCGCCACAATTCCATCCATGACCGGCATCTGGATGTCCATGAATACCAGGTGGTACTCGCAGTCCTGCACCATTTGGACGGCTTCTTCCCCGTTGTTGGCGATGTCGGGATCATAGCCCATTTTCCGCAGGATCCCCCGCGCAACTTCCTGGTTGATGGGATTGTCCTCCACCAACAGGATGTCCAGCGGAATGCTTTCGGCCAATCGTTCAATCTGGTTGGCCTGGGAGGATTTGTCTTGTGGCTTCACGTCTTCTGAGTCAGGTTGAGAATGAAGGTTCCGAACAAAATAGCCCGGTTTGAAAGGCCGCAGGAGCAATCGAAAGCCCAGGTCGCGGCGGTGGGTCAGAGGCATGGCGCTCTCTGGCGTACAATAAATGGTGAGGGGAAGTTCTTCTTCCGGGAAGCGCTCCCGGACCTTTTCTACCGGCTCCAGGGAGTTTTCCAGGAGGCGTTCGTCCATGAACAGGTGGTCAAATCCGCGCCCGGCGTCGAGGATTTCTTCCAGCTCAGCCAGGGTGGTGGCCTGCTTCGTCCAAATTCCCCAGTCCTTGCAGTATCCGGTGATGACCTTCAAGGTGGGAGCATGGTTAGAGGCGAGGACCACATGGTGGCCACGGAGGTGTTGGTGGTCGTTGGGCAAAGGTTGGTGGGGAGGGCGTTCCGAGCTGATGTGAAAGAAAAACGTACTGCCTTTGCCCAATTCGCTTTCCACCCAGATTTTCCCGTCCATCATCTCCACCAATCGTTGGCAGATGGCCAGGCCCAATCCGGTTCCACCAAACTTGCGCGTGGTAGAGGAGTCGACCTGGGTAAAGGATTCGAAGAGCTTGTCAATCTTATCGGCCGGAATGCCAATGCCCGTATCGGTCACGGAAAACAGCAATTGCAATTTCCCGCCTTCGTCCTCTTCCGCCCGCACATCAATGGTAATTTCACCCCGCTCAGTAAACTTGATGCCATTTCCAACGAGGTTGATCAAGATCTGGCGGAGGCGGGTGAGGTCGCCCATAATGCGTTCGGGGACATCCCTGTGGACCCGGAACAGGAGGTCCAAATCCTTTTGGAAGGCCCCTTGCGCGAGCATTTCCACCACATCTTCCACGCATTCCCGGACAGAAATCGGCAGGTATTCCATTTCCAGCTTGCCCGATTCGATGCGGGAGAAATCGAGGATGTCGTTGATGATCGAAAGGAGGCTTTCGCCCGAAAGTTTGATGTTCCGGACGAGGTTGTGGACCTCGTCGCTGATGTCGCTGGCCATCAGCAGATCCGTCATCCCAATCACGCCATTCATGGGCGTCCGGATTTCGTGGCTCATCGTCGCCAGAAATTCCGACTTGGCCCGGTTGGCCGCTTCTACCTTTTCCTTTTCCTCCCTCAATTCCTGCGTCCTTTGTTCCACTTCCTCCGCCAACTGCTGGCTGCGTCGCCGGAGATTGCGGGTTCGGAGTTGGGAGGCCAGGAAAATGATCCCCAGCACGGCGCCCCCGATCAGGAAATAGAACCAGGAAGTCGCCCAAAAAGGAGGTGTGATCTGGAAGCTGAATTCCGTGGGTTGGGTCGCCCAATTGCCGGCGGCGTTGCAGGCCAGGACTTTGAAGGTATAATCGCCGGGGCCGAGGTTCGAGTAAACGGCGTAGTTGTCGAAGGTGGCGGGCAACCATTCGCTGTCCACCCCTTCCAGCATGTATTTGTAGCGGATTTTTTCGGGGAGAACGGAGGTCGGGCCGATGAAGGTAAACCGGAGGTGGTTCTGGTGGTAGGGCAAATTCAATCCGTAGGGAAGGCCGTTCCAGGGGAGGGTAGAGTCTACCAAGGTGCCCCATTCGACATCCTCCAAATAGATTTTCAGATTGTTGAGGCTGACCGTAGGCGGTGGTGCCGAGACCTCCGCCTCCGGGCGGTACATCGTCACGCCCAGCACATTGCCGAAGAACAGGCGGTTCTGGTTGTCCCGCAAGGCTGCGTTCAGGTTGCACTCGATGCCCCGAAAGCCTTCGGGATAGCCATAGTTCCGGATCGAGACCGGATTGGAATTCGAGTCCAGCGTGATGCAGGACAAGCCCTTTTCCGTCCCCACCCACAAACGCCCCGTCTCATCTCCGATCTGGAAATAAATGACGTTGCCGATGAGGCCATCAGACTGTGTCAGGGTGCAAAATTCCTCGCCATCCCAGCGGTTGAGGCCGTTGTAAGTGCCCACCCAGACTTTGCCGTGGACATCTTCATAGGTATTGACCAGTTGGTCTTCTCCCAATCCGTTGGCCATCGTGAAATGGGTGATCCTTTGGGCACTCTGGAAATGAATGACGCCATTGCCCGACGTGGACAACCATTTGCTTCCATCCCGCGCCTCCATGATGTGTACGCCTTCGTAGTCCAATGCCGGATGGTAGACGGCCAGGTCGAACATTTCTCCCTCCCGGTAGACATAAAATCCCTGGCTCGACGCGATCCAAATCGCATCGTTGCGGTCCACAAACAGGTCGACGACCATGGTTCGCCGATCGCCATCCCCCGGAATTTCAATCTTCTTGATGGCGCCTTCTTCCTGAACATACAGCCCATCAATCGCACCGAACCAGGTCCGGCCCTGGTTGTCATTCGTGATGTCCAGGATAAATCCATTGCGGAACAAAGAGGGGCCCGGGACGCGTTGGAGGTTGCCATCGACCATTCTCCGAACGCCATCGCTGCCCCCGACCCAGATTTCTCCGTTGGGTTGTTGGTGGATGGAAAAGAAATAAACGCCTTCGGAATTGCCGCTGTAATGAACGAAGGACTCGTTGTCGAGTCGGATCAGGCCATCGGTATCGGAACCGATCCAGAATATCCCGGACCGGTCCTGGTAAACGGTATTCAGTTTGCCGCTGGCGACAGCGGCCGTCTGTTGGTCGAAAAATTTGATTTTTCCCTGCTCCAAACGCCTCAAGCCGCGCTCCGTCACGATCCACAGGCGCTCTTGGGTGTCCAGGTAGAGGTCTTTGACCTTGGTGGACTTGAGCCAAAAATTGCTGCGGAAACGGATCTGGAATTCTATGCCGTCGTAGTGGGCGAGACCACCGTCAAAAGCCATGACCACCTGCCCATCTGGCCCCGGTGTAATGGCCCGGATTTTTTCGTTTTTAAGGGAATCGGGCATGTTCATGGGGTGGGCGGCCTGACGGCCGTCAAAGGTGAACACACCGCTTTCGGTCCCGAGCCAGATCAAGCCATTGGAATCATAGGTCGCAGACAGGATGGTGTCGGTGGGAAGGCCCTTGCCCCGGTGGAAACGCTGCCAGCGGTCCCCATCGAAGCGGAAGATTCCGGTGGAATTGGTATAGGCCCAAATCTGGCCATTGGGGCCTTCCAGCAGGGAGGCCCGGTCATCGAAAAAGAGCCCGGTACTTTCGTCAAAGCATTTGAATTTGCGCCCGTCGAACCGGCAGATTCCGCCGTCCACGTGGCTCGTCCAGATATTTCCGTGCTGGTCTTCCAGCACGTCGATGATGATATTCCCCTTTAGGCCATCTTCGATGGTGAAGCGGGTAAATTCCTTCCCGTCATAGCGGTTGAGTCCCCCGCCATAGGTCCCGATCCACAGGTAGCCCCGCCGGTCTTCCACCATGCTCATCACCTGGGACTGTCCCAGACCATCGGCCACCGAAAATTGGGTGAAATTGTACTGTTGGGCGGTGAGCAGGGAGCTCCCCCCAAACCACAGCATGAGCCATCCAATGGACCTTATGATTGCTGTCAAACGCATCAAATTCTATTCACTTCCAACCAGTTACGAATGCCTATCCTTCTTTAATCTTTTAGCTATACCGCTGAACAAGTACTATCTCCTGCAAGAGCTGATTTCTTAAAAATACTTTTCTGCCCTGACTTTCCAAACAAAGTGGTTCCATGAATTGCTCCAAAAAGGCAGGCTGCCCCCTTTTACTTGTAAGTCCAGCCCTCGAATTGCAGGGTGAATGGGGGGTACAAACTGCAAATCCCGGATATCCAATGGGACACCCGGGATTTGAAAGCCCGCAGGCGAAGGAATTTCAGGAGGCCGTCAGGCAGCTCCCATCATCAGGCCGAGGCTCTCCATGAGCAGGAACACACCGGCACCGGCGAAGTATCCGAGGAGGGCGAGGAGGCTGATTTTGCGGAGGTACCAGAAGAATTCGACCTTCTCGATGCCCATCACGGCCACACCGGCCGCAGATCCAATGATCAGGACGGAACCGCCTGTTCCCGCACAGTAGGCGAGGTATTGCCAGAAGTGGGCATCGGTTTCAATGCTCGGGTACATCTCAATGGCGCCCGCGACAAGCGGGACGTTGTCGACGATGGAGGACAAGAGACCGATGGCGGTCACGGTGATATTTCGGTTGGGAATGGTATTGTCGAGCCATCCGGCCAGTTCGGCCAGCATACCGGACACCTGCAAAACACCGACGGCAAGGAGGATACCGAGGAAGAACAACATACTCGGTGTATCGATCCGCTCGAGGGCGTGGGCCGGAGATAGTTTTTCCTTGAATTTGTCTCGCTTCCCCTTGTTCAGGAGCTCGGTCGCTCCCCAGAGAATACTCAAGCTGAGCATCATCCCCATGAAGGGAGGCAGGTGGGTCCAAATTTTGAAGACGGGAACGAAAACCAGCCCGCCAACACCCAGGATCAACACCAATCTCTTTTCCCATTCTTCCGTAACCTCAATCCCCTCGTCGGCATTTTCCGGCGGATTGACTTCACCCTTCAACGTAAAGGACAGGAGCGCCAGCGGGGCCAGCAAGCTCACCAGAGAGGGCAAAATGGTATTGACAATGATGACCGGAGCCGTAATCTTATCGTCGATCCACAGCATCGTGGTGGTCACGTCCCCGATGGGAGACCACGCCCCCCCCGAGTTGGCCGCGATCACAATCATCCCCGCAAAAAACAATCGGTCCTTTCGATCCTGCATGATCTTACTCAGCAGGGACACCATCACAATGGATGTCGTAAGGTTATCGAGGGCCGCAGAAAGGAAAAAGGTCAGAATCGTAATGATCCACAGCAACTGGACCTTCTTTCGGGTCCGGATACGCCGGGTAATCACCTCAAATCCACCGTGGATGTCCACCAATTCCACGATGGTCATGGCGCCAATCAGGAAGAAGAGGATCTGGGCGATCTCGTCCACGTGGTAACCCAATTCATGGATCACGTAGTGGAGGGGATCAGTAGCGCCGTGGGTGGCGTTGTATTCAATGAAGCCCTCGGTCCCGGGCACCAACGAATCAGCCGACAAGATGTAGATGGTCCAACAGACCACGCCGGTGAATAGTGCAGATGCCGCCTTGTTAATTTTGAGGGGGTGTTCAAAGGCTATCGCGAGATAACCCAGAACGAAGATTACAAGAATGAGAGTCTCCATGTTGTAGTTTCGGTCTTGACCGTTTCCGGTGGCCTGGAAATAGATTATCCAGTTTGAGGGAACAAATTTATGAAATGTAGGTCAAACACGACAACCATCCTCGCCCCCTCAGCCATCCCAACCGAATTCGTTTCCTCCTCTCTCCCACCCTACTTATTGTAAATCAACCCCTTAACCCCGAAGACCAAATTCTTTATCCCGCAAAAGTTTCCCTTTTATTGAGGAAGAGACTTACTATTCAATTGCTCCGGGCCGCCATCTCCACCACCCAGATTCCCCGCAGCTCATTCTCCCCGTACCCCACCGCCTTGTCCTCCGGGTACAACTCGCTCAGCCGGGCCTGCGTCGCCTCGGAAATGTCCGTCCCCACTTTCCCGTGGCACTGCAAACACATCTGATTCGTCACAATCGGGTAAAATCCAACGTGTCCGCCCTCGGTCTCCCGCACCTCCGGTGGCGTCGGCTCCCCGGCAGCCAGCCGGGCCCGGGTCCGCTGGAGATAGTCCAGCTGCACCGCATCCGCCGCATTGAGCGGGTTCCGGTTGCGGTCCGAAACGCGCCGGACGGTGGCCTTCAGGGCCCCGGCCATGCTGTCGGTGAGCGGGTAGGCCCGCTCCGAACAAAACGACACGGCGTGTTCCGTCCCCCGCGATTGGATGGCCCCCAACAAATTTTTGCCCAGCACACCCTTCGTTTTCATCGCGATGTACAGCCCCAATTCCAGCGGCTCCAGGTCATCGGTCCCCGTCAGGTACACAGCCTTGTCCATCGGATAGACCTTCGTGAACCAATCGGGGGCCTCCAGTTTCGACTTGAACAGGTAAGTCGCAATGGCTTGGACCTGGGCATCGCTGTATTGGACAACCGGCATGGGGCCGTATTGCGCGACGGCCTCGGTCAGCAGGACATTGGTCGAGTCGGGTTGGTGGAGAAAGGAAGTGAGTTGGCGGGAAAAAGAGGCAAAATCGGCCTGGCCCTCCTGGGTATAAGCGGCCTTGATTTCCGGCCAGGAAGGGGCAATCATCGGCTGCGCATCGGGTTGGGGATTGTGGCAGGAAAAACAATTGTTCTCGAGCAAGGCGAGGCCCTGCCCAAAGGGGTCGACCGGAGCCGCCACGGCGGAGGTATCTGCCGTTTCCGCCGTCTTCGGGGGAGAGGAAGGGGCATTTTCCGTACAGCTTGCCCACCAAAAGGCAAACATGAGAGCGATCGGCCAGGTCGGTTTCCAATTCATAGGAGCAGATTTGATTCAGAGGGGAAAGAAAGGGAAAAAATCGGAATTGAATTGTAACCAAGGTGAATGGGCTCGCATAGCGTCCCTGGAGAAATGATCTTTTGCCGTTTCAATTGGCAGACAGAATCATGTTTTGTATTGCTCTTCCCCGAATTTCAATTTCAAGGCATCCATTTTTTCGTATTTTGAACTTCAGTTGAAAAAATTTACGGAACTGGTATGAGAAAAATATTACTCTTTGTCATGGCGTTGTTCTGCGCCCAATGGGCTTGGTCCCAACATCCCACCTGTGACGGCAACCGCTATACGAACTTTGTATTTCCGAGCCTGGATACCACCACGGTAAAATTCGGAGAGAATACCACCTGGAGCGGCACCAACCAGGAATTGTTCATGGACGTCTTCGAGCCTTCCGGGGACCAGGCGACCATGCGCCCGGCCATTGTCTTTGCCTACGGGGGCGCCTTTATTGGGGGCCAGCGGGAGGACGTACACGGACTCTGCTCCTATTTCGCCTCTAAAGGCTATGTGACCGTGGCCATCGACTACCGTCTGTATGATGCTGGCTTTTTCACCGACTCGACCCAGGCCGTGGACGCCGTGATAAAGGCCGTCGGCGACATGAAGGCCTCCATCCGGTACCTCCGCGAAGACGCAGCCACCACCAACCAGTTCCGCATTGACACGAACTATATCTACGCGGGTGGAATCTCCGCCGGGGCCATCACCGCCGCCCACGTCGCCTACCTTGATCCAGGAGATGTGGTACCTCCCGCCATCATGAACATCATCACCGCCAACGGCGGCATGGAGGGCTCCTCCAGCACCAATACGCAATACTCTTCCCGCGTCCGCGGGGTCATCAACTATTCCGGCGCTCTCAAGGACGCCGAATGGATGGATGCCGGCGAAGCCGACGTCCTGTACAGCGCCCACGACACCGGGGACAACATCGTGCCCTTTGATTCCCGCTCCGTTTTCGTCGGCCTCGGCGTCACCATTTACCTCGAAGGCTCCCAGAGCATGAACGACCGGGCCATGAGCCTCGGCCTCAACCAGGACCTCTATACCGTCAACAGCAGCGGCCACGTCAGCTACCTGAACAACAACTTCAATGTCGTGCTTGGAGAGACCACCGATCTGCTGTTCTCTGACCTTTGTGCCGGCGTAGTGGCCCAGGAAGATCCGATGGAAACTGAGATCAGCCTGTTCCCCAATCCGGTTCAGGGCATGCTCGGCGTGCGTCTCGGCCAGGGCGATGGATTCACCGTGGAACTGTATGACCTCCGGGGACAACGGGTCTGGACGGGCAGCAGCGACCTGAACGAGGCCCGCTTTGACGTGAACCAACTCACTTCGGGACTCTACGTCGCCCGCGTGATGACCCTCGCCGGGCAGGTCCACCAATCCAAGATCATGGTCGGTCCGGGCCAATAAAATCCAGGATTAACCCCCATTTTATTCCGAATGAATCCCCAAAATATAATCCGTACCCTCATAGGAGCCATTTGCATGGCTCCTTTTTTCCTCATTGCCCAATCCCCTCTCCACCAACAATATGCACTGGACCGCGTCCTGTTGAAGCTCGCGCCCGATGCTGCCACCACGGAATTGGCTCAGTTGATCGGGGAACAGGAAATCCTGCTTCCATTTGATGAGCGGGCCCAACTCAAGGGCGATCGCTGGTACCTGGCCTGGATCAATCCGGGGGCCAGTACCCAACCATCGAGTGGGGAAGAGATGGAGAAATGGCTGGAGGAATTGCGGAAAAATGAGGCCCTGGAGTTTGCAGAGGCGTTTGTGGTGGGGGAAAATGGGCAAATGGTGGGGCAGACGAATGAAGTGTGGGTGCAAATGAAACCGGGAAAAAAGGTCGAAGACGTGGCCAACTCGGTCAATGCGGCCTCCTTCCGTCCCAGTCCTTACCACAGCGGCTGGTGGATTATCCAACTTCCCCGGCAACGCAGCCGGGGCAATTTGGAAGTGGCCTTTGCGCTCCAAAGCCATGCCGATGTGGTCACCGCCGAACCCAATCTCCTCTACGAGCTCGATGTCACCACCAATGATCCCCATTTCCTCCGCCAATGGGCGCTGGAAAACAAAGGGCTGCCCATCCAAGGCAACGGCACCGCGGGCGCGGACATGTCCGTTCCCGCCGCCTGGACGGTAACCACAGGGCGATCGGACATCAAAATCGCCATCATCGATTCCGGGGTCGATACCGCCCACGCCGATTTGAAAGACAATTTGTTGGCGGGTTTCGACGCAACGGGCGGAGGCAGCCTCGGCTACCCCAATACCACTTACCCGAGCGATGGCCACGGGACCGCTTGCGCGGGCATTGCCGCCGCCAAAGCCGACAATGGCATCGGCGTGGCAGGTGTCTGCTACGACTGCTCCCTGGTTCCCATCAAACTCTTCACCTATATCTTCAATCCATTTGGTGAGCCGCTCCCCTTTGCCACCGGAGGCGACATGGCCGATGCCATCGCCTGGGCGTGGAAAGAGGGTGATGCAGACATTGTGAGCAACAGCTGGGGCCTTACAGATCCCCTGCTCGGCGCGCTACCCGGTGGGACCGGGATTGTGGAAGTGGCCCTGGAAGTCGCCCTGGACAGCGCCCGGAATGGCCGGGGCATTCCGATGCTTTTCTCGAGTGGAAACGAGGACAGCGCTCCGATCTGGCCGGGTCGCCGGGCGGGATTGATCTCGGTGAATGCGACGAGTCCCTGCGACGAGCGCAAGACGCCTACTTCCTGCGACCTGCAAAACTGGACGGGGAGTTGGGGCGACAGCCTTGACATCGCTGCTCCCGGCGTCGCGATTGCCTCTACGGACATGAGTGGCGGCAATGGCTACGACGGCAGCGATTATACCTTTGGGTTTGGGGGGACGAGTGCCGCTTGTCCCAATGCGGCGGGGGTCATGGGCTTGATCCTGTCGGTGGATCCATCGATGGACCTGGAGCGGGCCCGGGGAATCCTGGAATCGACCTGCGACAAGGTGGGCGGTTATACCTATACGCCGGGTTCCCCGAACGGGAGTTGGAGCCAGGAACTGGGATACGGCCGGGTGAATGCCTTCGCGGCGGTTCAAGCGGCGGTGTCGGTGGGGCAAGGGGAAATGGCCTTCCCGCGGGAGCATCGGTGGCAAATGTATCCGCAGCCGGCCGTGGAGTCGGTCACGGTGGGATACGAATTGACGGAAGGGGGACGAACGGAGATGTGGTTACTGGATGCGCGGGGGGTGACCGTCGGCCAGCTTTTTGACAGCAAAGAGGCAAAGGGTTCTTACGTCCATGATCTTTCCCTCGAAGAATTCCATGTTCCGGGAGGAATCTACTTTGTAAAGGTAAAATTGAATGGGCAATACTTCTTTGACAAACTACTGATTCAGAAATAATTAGTTCAAAGGGGCCGTCCCGAGGATGATTAACGAGCTGACAAATAAATAGTATTTACAGCGAGTTCTGGGCGATTTATTCGATCATTTTTTTGTATTTATCAGCACAATTCTTACATTTGTTATGAAGCTCAATACATAAAACCCCATTGCTATGGGGTGTTCGGAAAAGTTTAGAAAGACACTTAAATTTAAAATATATACAGACGCACCGCGAAGGCGGAGCGCCGATAGGTTTCCATTAATCAATCAACAATTTTGTATAACGCACTTCGATTACTTAAAATGAATTCGCCCTCTCCCCGGGGGCGTTTCTCTTTTTAGCCAATTCCTTTTTCAATTGAATCTTGCCCTTTTTTTTTCTCCCCATCCACATTCTCTTCACACTCGATTCAGATTAAAGTTAATTTTCCTTATATTTAGATTGTGAATCTCTCAAAAACCATTGTTGCCCTGTTGGTGTTGAGCGTCGCAGCCTTTTCGGCATGCGAACGCGACCTCGACACTGAGGTGCCCACGGCCCCTCCCCAACTGGTCGTCAACAGTGTTTTTACCCACGATTCTACCTGGTCCATTGAACTTTCCTCTTCCGCCACCTCCACCAACCAGCCCAATTTCGCTCCACTCTCCGTTGCGCAATTGACCCTGACTGCGGACGGAGAACCCGTGACGGACTTGGTTCTGGATTCTGCTTATGTGACCCGTTCCATCCAGGGAATAGATCGACTATTCAAAGTGTATCAATTCAATGCCCTGAACAGCATGCCCAGGCAAAATGAGAGCTATGAAGTTCAGGTCATCCATCCGAATTATTCCCCGGTCAGTGCCTCCGGACGATTGCCTTCTCCGGTAATGGTGGAAAAAACGCAGCCTTCCCAGACGGGTTCGGAGATTCGGGACATCAATGGTCGGGAAATGAGGTTGTACGAGTTTTCCATCCAGAGTCCTTCGGAGGGCCAGTTCTTTGGGATTGAGATCATCAACGTGAGCCAAAACGGGGACAGCCAGGAAAAGCTGGACTTCTTCTCCACGGATGATGTCTTCGCTGGCAACTATCCCCACGGAAACCCCAATGGCAAGCAAGAGGGCCAATCCTCTACGGATGATGTCGAAGAATCGGAAGGCACCTTCAACGATGGCGCCATCTACGACACCAACAATGGCATCTTTTTCTCAAATGAGAGCTTTTCCGGTCAATCCAAAACCTTCTCGATCTACGTAGACACCGAATACGGTGGTTCCAGCAGTGACCTGTTCCTCAAAATCCTCACGCTTTCCCCCGATCTCTACGATTTCGCCAACCGTTCCTCCAGCAATACCTCCTTCTCCCTGAGCCAATCCAACGAAGTCGTCACGAATGTCGACGGTGGCTACGGCATATTTGCGGGTTATTCCACTTCCACCCTTTCCCTCGATTAATTCCCCTTTTTCTTTCGTTTTTGATAAAAATGTCCGGACAGGACATCAATCCTCATGAATTCCCCCCTAAAATGCGTATTTTGATGCGAAGCTGAATCGCTATACGCCCCCGTCGATTTGTAGTAAAACATTGGTTGATCAACATGAAACGCTTTTTTAATTCCTTCACCGGGGTCCGGAAAGTCTTTTTGATATGTTTCTTGCTGGGAAACATGACTGTATTCGGACAAGCCCCCGCCGACATTGCCTTGGAACACCTGCGTTCAACAGCCGAGACCTACGGCCTTTCCGCAGATGACGTCAAGGAATACCTCATTTCGGATGTTTCGACTTCCAGACACAATGGTGTCTCTCATGTCTACCTGCGGCAGGCATTTTCCGGCATCCCCATTTATCAGGGAACCGTAAATGTCAATGTGACTGCCGAAGGCAAGGTCTTCAGCATGGGGAACCAATCCATCGCTGGAATTGCCGAGAAGGCCAATGCGACGACTCCGGAAATCTCCCCCGAAGATGCCATCGCTGCCGCCGCCACGGTCTACGGCCTGGGCGGCGTAAATGGCGTGGAATTCATCTCCTCTCCCACCGGAGCGATCCAAAGCTGCCGGTTGACTGGCGGAACCATTTCCCAGGAAGAGATTCCCTGTCAGCTGATGTACTTCGAAGATGAAGCCGGCAGCCTCCGGCTGACCTGGGACCTGTCCATCCTCGAGATGGACGGTGACCACTGGTGGAGCCTCCGGATCGACGCCCTGACCGGCGAAGTCCTCGACGCCTACGATTGGATCCGGACCTGCCGCTTCGAAGCTGAATTCGACAGCAACTGGGAATGCCTCGATGGCGACCACGACCACGATCATGTCCAAGCCGCCGCCGTTCCCGAAGCGCCCAGCTTCATGGCCGCTCCGCCCCCCAACAGCTACAATGTATTCGCCGATCCGGTTGAAAGCCCCAACCACGGTGGACGGACGGTCGTCAGCACGCCCTGGAACCTCCTCGCCTCTCCGTTTGGATGGCACGACGACGATGGCGTCGTCGGAGCCGAATACAATATCACCCGTGGCAACAACGTCTGGGCCCAGGACGACCAGAATGGAAACAATGGCACCGGCACCTCCGCCAACGGCGGTCCCACCCTGGATTTCAATTTCCCCATTGACTTTTCCCAGCAGCCCAATACCTACCTGGACGCCGCCAATACCAACCTGTTCTACATCAACAACCGGATGCACGATATCTGGTACCAATACGGCTTCGACGAGGCCAGCGGCAACTTTCAGGAAAACAACTACGGCCGGGGCGGCGCAGCAAGCGATTTCGTCTTTGCCGATGCCCAGGATGGCTCTGGCTTCAACAACGCCAACTTCGGAACGCCTCCCGACGGCAACAACCCGCGGATGCAGATGTTCTTGTGGACCGGTCAGACGGTCACCAATTTCTTTGTCAACTCCCCCGCTTCCATCGCTGCCTCCTATTTTGCGGTGGAAGCTGGCTTCGGCCCGGGCCTGACCACCACGCCCGTCACCGGCAACCTCGTCCTCGTGGATGACGGAACGGCCAATGGCAGCGAAGGCTGCAACGCCCTCATCAACGGCGGCGCCCTCAACAACAACATCGCCCTGATCGACCGCGGCAATTGCCCCTTTGTAGACAAGGTCCTGAACGCCCAGAATGCTGGCGCTGACGCGTGTATCGTTTGCAACAACGCGGCGGGCGCTCCCTTTGCGATGGGCGGTGCCAATGGCGCCATCACCATTCCTTCGGTGATGATCAGCCAGGCCGATTGCGCGATCATCCGCGCCCAACTCGGCTCCGGCGTGAACGTCAGCCTCTCCAACTCTGGCCCCGCGGTGGACCGGGATGGCGACTTTGACAATGGCATCATTGCCCATGAATATGGCCACGGCATCTCCAACCGCCTCGTCGGCGGCCGCAACAATACCAACTGCCTCGGCAACTCCGAGCAGATGGGCGAAGGCTGGAGCGACTTTTTCGGTCTGATCATGACCATGGAACCCACCGATGCCGGCACCGACCGCCGGGGAATCGGCACCTTTGCCATCTTCCAGCCCACGACGGGCGATGGCATCCGTCCGGCGCCCTACACGACCGACATGAGCGTCAACCCGTTCACCTACGGGGACATCACCAACGCGGGCGTGATCTCTCAGCCCCACGGAATTGGTTTCCTGTTCTGCAATATGCTCTGGGAAATGACATGGGCCCTGACTGATGCCATTGGATTTGACCCGGACTTCGAAAATGGAACCGGTGGCAACAACATCGCCATGCAGCTGGTGTCGGATGGCATGAAGCTGATGCCGTGCAATCCTGGCTTCGTGGATGCGCGGGACGCCATCCTGGAGGCCGATACGCTCAATTACAGTGGCGCCTTTTCCTGCCTGATCTGGCAGGCCTTCGCCAAGCGCGGGCTCGGCCTGAGTGCGACGCAGGGCAGCAGCAATAACCGGAGCGATGGCAGCGAAGCCTTTGATTTGCCCGTTTGTACGCCCCTTCCTGTCCAGTGGACCGACCTGGCCGCCACGCCCGAAGACAATATGATTCAGCTGGATTGGGAAGTGGCCCAGGAAATCGAAAACCTTGGGTTTGAAGTGCAGCGCCGGAGTGAAGATGAGCAGGGCTTCCGGGAAATTGGATTTGTTTCCAGCCAGGGTCCTACCACCGAATCCCGCTCCTATGACTATCCGGACCTCGAAGTTGAGCCCGGCATCCGGTACTTCTACCGTCTCCGCCAGGTCGATGCCGATGGCCAGCAGAGCTTCAGCAAGACGGTTTCGGCCATCCTGCCCGGCACCGCCCCGGTTTCACTTGACATTTACCCGAACCCCAGCCCCGGACGGACCACCCTGAAAATCGGAGGTGCCATCACCGGCCCGGTCCGCGTCAGCGTCTTCAATATGCTGGGCCAGGAAATCCTCAACAATACCTTTGAGATGGATGCTTCGGGCAAAGCCAATCAGATCATTCTGGACGGCGCTCCGGCCGGAAGCTATATGGTCAAGGTCCAAACCAACTCCACCACTGTCTCCAAGCGCCTGGTGATCGAATAGGCCCTACCAAGCTCCCCGAAATAAGAAAAGCCACCCAACGCGGTGGCTTTTTTACATTTACCCAATCTATTTTAAACACAAATAAAACTAACGATCTTCCTCACAACAACTATTCTATTCAACTCCCAACCTACTAAACAGATGGCATGAAATTCCCAACGTTCATTCATGCCTCGTCCTCACCCAAGGGGAATTCCCCCAGATGTTTTGAATTTGGAAGCAATATACATTCCCAGGCCGTCCTCGGTCTTTTTTTTCGATGAACAACCAGAATTAATTCGATTTAGCGACAAATAAGTTCGGTTAACGCAAAATTTACCGTTGGGGAAGTGGGGGTACAGTGTACGTGGACTCGATGGAGGCTTCGAGATAGGCGGCCAGGTCCTTTACTGTAGAATCTGGTTCAGCGTTTTGGAGTTGATTGCGGCGGTAAAACAGGACGATGATGAAGGCAAAAATCAGTGTGAGGACAAACATCACGCGGGAGGTCTGGGAAAAGGCCGTCGCAGCGGCAAACATCGCTCCCATGATGGCCACGTAGGGCAATAAGAACCGACTCATGAAGTGGGCATTGGAGTCGGTGGAATTGTACTCGCCTTCAATGCGGATCTCGCTTCCGGCTCCCAGGGCCTCAAATCGCCCGGCCAGGATCACATCTTCCTGAAATACATCTCGGACCCGGAAGGATTGGGACTGGATTTGGCCCCGGAAAGGCTGGTCGGTAAATCCATTTTCCTGATCGGTGATTGTCTCCAGGCGGTCACGGAGTTCCTGGGGAGATTGGGGAGCATAGAGTCGATATTCTTTCCGGTAGTCCATATAAAACGAACCAAGCCGAAAGCAAGATTGTTTGCTTTCGGCTTGGCATTTATATCAACTGTGAAAGGAGATCAGCCGGTTTTCAGCTTGTCCTTTTCTTCTTCTCGTTTCTCTACGACGGGGTCGTAGGCTTTTTTCTTTTCCCGTTCGTCATCAATCTTGGGACCAGCCTCCAGAGAGTGCTCCGGGGGTTTCATAGATGCCATGCCCGGCGAAGACGGCATGGGGCTCGGCTGACTTTCGGAGGTTCTATCGATGGCTAACTTGGACATAGTTGTGGCGGTTTTCGTGGATGTTATACCAATATACGAAATAACATCATTCGAGTTTGAAATTCAAGGCAAAAAATTGATTACTCCGGCTCTTCGTAAGGCTTCGGACGGTAGCGGTCGATCTCCTCCTCGCTGAGCTCGTCGTTGAGCATCGCCAGGAGCCAATTTCGGTAGGCGTCCCACTCCTGCGAAGCATATTCCTTCAGGGCAGGCGCCAGCTCCTCGTACTTCGGATCGAAGCGCTTCTCCTCCACGTCCGTGAAGGACTCCGGCTCCACGCCGAGCTGCCCCCGCACCGCGTACTTCTCGTTCCGCACGTGCAGCATCAGCTTCACCTGGGCAGGATCCATCCCATCCGGGGCGATCTCGTAGAGAAACAGGGTCTCGGCGACGCCATCCGCGTCCACATCCGACAACCGCAGGCTGCGGTTGATATACGAAGGAGATTCCCAAATCTCCTGGTTGAAATCTTTGATCTCCCACAAGAGCTCCAGGCTTCCATCTTCTTTCCACAGGTGACAATTCGCCCAGAGCTGGGACACATAGCCCTCGGAGAAAAACTCTCCCCGGGTCAGGTCCGAAATGACCAGGACCTTCCGCCCTTCGGCATCGCGCCAGATCAAGGAGGTATCCACTTTGCCCTTGATTTCCAGGCCCTCCGGAAGTTCGAGCCCGGTCAGGACCTCGACCTTCACCGGGTCGCTGGAGCTTTCCGGGTACATGCCCTCCAATTGCTCGGACGTAGAATTCTTACTCTCCATAGCTTGGTCTTGGGTCTCAGGCGTTGATTCAGCATGGGCCGCAGTTCCCCCTTCGCACGCCAGCGTGCCCAGGGCCAGGCCCAATGCCAGGAGTAGGATCCGCCCCATCAGGTATCGCCCTTTCCTTTGTTGTCCTGTTGAATATTGTAGACCGCGTCGACGGCTCCTTCCTTCAGCTTATTGATGTACTTCTGGTCCTCGGCGAACTTTTGGAGCTTCTGGCTCAGGCGGCGGACCGGATCGAGGAGATCGGCCTCGGTATAGGTCGTGGCCTCCGCTTTC
Organism: uncultured bacterium; assembly: GCA_963923035.1. Classification (GTDB taxonomy): domain Bacteria; phylum Bacteroidota; class Bacteroidia; order J057; family JADKCL01; genus CAWUKT01. The sequence continues at coordinate 7,969 of CAWUKT010000068.1, read as the reverse complement.
GGAGCCCCCTCCGCGGCGGGTCCTTCCTTTTTCTTGTCTTCCGGAATCGCATTCAGGCTCATCCGCCCGATGAAGACGGGCTTGACCACATCGGCATCGGTCGCGAGGTCGTAGACCCGGCCCATGACCCGGTTGCTGGCATTCCCCTCGATGGTATAGATCTTCGTGCCGTCCACCTTCTCGATCATGGTCGTGTGGCTGAGGGCCTTGCTCGTATACGAGTTCGCGGTGGGGTTGCTGCTCCGCTTCACCACCATCATATCGCCCGGCTGCGGCGTGAAGGTATTCTTGAAGAAGTCCTTCACCAGCTTTTCCTTCTCCTCCTTTTTCTTCGCCTTCTTCACCGCCTTCGCCAAATCCTTCAATTCCTTCTGGCTCTCCTTGTCGTGGTCGTGGCCCTTACCGGTATGGTCGCCCCCCTGCGCCTCGTCGTAGTCCCAGAGGTCGGCCCGGGCCATCTTATAACCGGACCAGGTGGAACCGGTTGCCTTGCCCTTCTTGTCCTTGTACCCCAGGGTATTCTTGTTCACGGCCGCCACAAACTTCGAACACCAGGGGCCGGTGCTGTCCTTGTTGCTCACCGAATTGTGGTAATAACCGGCCAGGACGTCGTTTTTGTCCTGGTTCTTCGTCTCTTCCCACTTGTCGGTATCGTCCGAACCGCCCAGGTAGATCGTACCGACCAACCACTCGATCCGGGCCGAAGCCGCGGTGAGTTCGCCCAGAATGCGGACCTTCTCCTTCGGAGTCGGGGTCGCCTGGGCCTTGAAGTCCTTGATCTTCGCCGGGTACTCCTTCGTCATCTTCCGCGCCAATTCAGCGACGGCCTGGGCCGCTTTCTTTCGCTCCTTCTCATCCTTCGCCGCTTTGACCGCATCGAATTTTCCTTTCAGTCCCTTGATCGGCACGGAGGCCTTCTCGGCCTTTTCGGCCGCGGTCAGACCGGCATTGACGGCTTCGACCGCAGCCGTGCCCTGCTCGGAGGCTTCGCTGGAGCGGTCCTTGGTGTCCTCGATCGCGCCCTGCATGGAGACCGTTTTCTCCTTGAGGGTCGTGGGCTTCGCGTATTGCTGGGCCTGCAAGACATCCGTGGAGATGGAGATGGCCCGGATGCGGGTTTGGATAAAGTCGAGGTTGCCATTCGCATAGTTGAGCTGCTCCCCGGCCAACAGGCTCTGGGTTTTGGCATCGGCGAGGGCCTTTTTAGCGGTCTCGGCGGCCTTGCGGGCTTCCGTGGCAGCTTCCCGGGCCTTCTTGGCCGCCGCCTTGTCGGCATCGTCGGCGTCAGCCGATTGGGCGTTGGTTTCGGCGCGGGTCGCGGCGGCTTCAGCATTCACCGCGGCAGCTTCGGCCTGGGCGACGGCCTTCTCGGCGAGGGTGACATTGGTGGAGGCCAATGCAGTTGCTTCCTTGGCCATGGCCAGGGTCTTCTGGGCTTCGGTCTCCGCCTCCCGGGCTTCTTTCAGGGCCGAGGCCTTGAAGCTGGCCGTCTTCCCGTCCAGTGTCGCTTTGTAATCCGGGAACTTCTTCGCCAGGGCCTTGTGGTATTTTTTCGTCCCCCATTTTGCTTCCGCCTTCCCGAACAAGGTCCAGGGCGCGGTGTCCATGTCGTCGATGAACTCGGTGGCCCGCTTTTGGAAGGAGGATTTTTCAGTCGGATCGGTGATCTTGGAGAGGGCTTCATCCCGGAACAGGATGAACTTGGCCCGCAATTTCTTCTGCTCCTCGGTCAACTCCGGCTTTTTGAATTGGACCGTGGCGTAGGAGCCGGCCTTCATCTGGACGGGGCTGGCTTCCAATGAAAATTGGGGCGGGACTTTAGAGGGGGCGTCGGTAGAGGTCGTTAGGCCCTTGGCTTGGACGGCCTGTTGGGGCGCCCGTTCGGTTTTCTGTTGGGTCATGGCGAAATAAAGTATCTTACAAATGGTTCTTGGCGACTGTAATTTAATGAAAAAAGACCGAATGGGAGCTTTTTTGTGAAGTGATGTGGAGAAATAATTGGATAAACGGTCCGTGGAGAATAGATGACGCGGTTCCGAACTTCAGGGGCCGGGTTCTGAACTCGGAACGCCGGGTCCGGCACTCCGGTATTCGAGTCGGAGACTGCGATAGCCGGGTTCAGAACTCCGATTTCCGAGTCCCAGACTCGGATGGCCGAGTCCAGCACTCCGATGGCCGGGTTCCCGACTGCGATGACCGAGTCCGTGACTCGGATCGCCGAGTTCCGGACTCCGGAAGCCGAGTCCAGCACTCCAATCGCCGGGTTCGGGACTCCAACGGCCAAGTTCCCGACACCGCTCCCCCGCAATGGCGCCTTTTATTTGCGTATCTCCTCCGACAATGAGCATCTTTGCGCCGAGTTGTGAAGAAAGTCCTGCTCATAGCGCACCACTTCCCTCCCATGGGCGGTCCCGGCATCAACCGGTCCCTCCAATTGACCCGTTACCTCCACCAAATGGGCTACGAGGTCCACGTCCTGACCGTCACAGAAGCGGACATCGCCAAGGGCAGCTACCCCGCCGATACCAGCCGGATGGACGAAATCCCCCCCGGCGTCCACGTTTACCGCACCTCCATCCGCTACCCCGTCAAATTCCGCGCCGGGCTGATCCGCCTGAAACTGTTCCGGATCGCCTGGGCATTGGCCTATCCCTGGTTCTGGGAACCCGCCGCCCGCTGGCCGGGCAATGCCGTTCCCTTCGCTGAGAAGATCATCCGGGACCACCAGATCCCCCTCGTCTATACCTCCAGCGGGCCCTTTTCCGCCGCCCAGATCGGGGCGCGACTACGGCGCAAACTCGGCGTCAAATGGGTCTGCGACCTCCGCGACCCGTTTACGGATGCCTACTTCTTCTCCTGGCCCACCAAGCTCCACTGGCACCTCTGCCGCTGGATGGAGCGCCGCATCTACCGCCAGGCCGACCGCCTGGTCGTCAATACCCCGGCCGTCCGTAGGCTCTACCTCCGCCGGGACGTCGTCCCCGATTCCAAACTCACCGTGATCACCAATGGCTATGGCGACTGATTCCCCCCTCCGGATTGGGTATGCAGGGAGCCTCAAGGCCCACCGCCCCGGCAGCGAGCACGTGCCGGGATGGCGGAAAATTGTGGACTGGGTATGGACCTACCGGAACCGGAACTTGCAGCACCATACCCGCTCGGGACACTACCTGTTGAAGGGACTGGCCCGGTTGAAGGAGATGGAGCCGGCTATGGCCGCCCGGATCGAAGTGAATTGGTGGGGATTGATCGAGAAGGAAAATGAACGACAGGCGCAGGAAATGGGCATTGAAGAACTGGTGAAGATCGAAGGGTATTTCTCGAAGGCCGAGAGCACGGCCAAACTGGCGGCCTGCGACGTGCTGTTCCTGCCGCTGGAAACGGCGGATGATCCGCTGTTCATCCCGGGCAAGGTCTTCGACTACCTCCAGCGGGGCAAGCCCGTACTGGTCCTCGGACCCGAATCAGATTGCACGCGCGTCCTCGACCGCGCGGGCCTGGGCATCCGGGTCAACCCGGAAGACAGCGACGCCGTCGCCCATCAACTCAAGGGATTGTTGGAACAAAAGGATCAGCTCCCGGACCTGTACCAGATCGACCGGGAATACGTCGAATCCCATTTCCATTTTAGGAACATTGCCCGGCGCATGGACCAGGTCTTTCAGGAAGTACTGGAGGATTGATTGTTCCGCTCCTTCGCCCCCTGGTTCAATTTCCGCCACAACACAATCACCGCTCCGATCACCACCGCGATCATCACCAGCGCGTAGTAATTGAACCGCTTCTCTCCCTTTACTTCTTTCAGGTCCACATTCCCCGCGAATTTTCTCTCCTCTCCCAACTTCTCCGCCTCCCGACGGTCAGCTTCTCGAATGACATTGGGCAGGGCGCCCGGTTCATTCTCCCGCATCAGGACCACCGCAGCCGAAGCCGCTTCAAACTCCTGGGCCAGGGCTTCCGACGCCGGTTTGCCCGACTGCACGGCCTTTTCTTCTTCCGCCACCAGCGTGGCGCGGCTTTCTTCGGCGAGTTTCCGGTCCTCATCCAGGCGCTGACCCAGCTTGGTGAACTGGTAGCTGTCAAAGCGGCTGCGGGCGGTCCGGGGTGCTTCCAACGCGTAGATCGCCTTCTCTTCCAGGCGCGCGGCCTGGGCGGGAACGTCCTTGGCCAGTTGCAGGTAAGACACGGCGGAGAACCAATTGGCGGTGATCTGGTCCGGGTTCTGGGTCATGAGGTCGCCCAGCATTTCCAGGTAAGCCGGTTGGCGCTGCGTGAAGATGGCCAGGTCCAGCAACGATTCGATCAGGCGGTCGTAGATCGCCGGATTGGGATTGTTGCGGGGCATGCGGAGGGAATCGCAGGCATAGTTGAAGAAGCCGTTGTTGAAGCCGGAGAAAATCGGCACCTGGTCACCGTAGAGGTCCAGGTACTGGGCGATGAGGCGGTAGTCCTCCCGCTTGCACTCCGCCGGCACATTGCCGGCCGTCATCGACGCATTGAAACGGCTCACTGCGGCCGCATAATCGCCACCGACCAGGTGCAGGAGCCCCTCGTAGTGGTATAAGCGCGCCGTATCGGCGCTGGAATCGGCCACGGCCAGGGTCCCGGCAAACTTCGCGGCGGGGTCCAGCTGGAGCTGGACGAGTTCCCGGCCAAAGGCATTTTCCAGCGAATTGGACGTCTGGTCCAGGGCGGCCCGGGACTGTTCCAGGCCCGCAGCGCCGAAATGGGGATAGTTCCCCATGACCACTCCGAGCACCGATGTTTCCAGGTCCGCCCCGACATAGCGCCGGCCATTGCAGTCCTGGGTCCAGGCCCATTGGGTCCCGGTTAGACTCAACACAATCAACAGTAGAGTTATCCGTTTCATCATTTCCAATAACTGAAATCAGGGCCCAAAGTTCTGTAATTCGGGGGGCTCCTCCAAAAAGTTCGTGGAGGTCTCGCCGTCCTCGTACCAGCGGTAATCCATCGTGCGGATGAGCTGGCGGATCGGGGCATAGTCCGGGAAGTCCCGGCGCAGGTAATAGAAGTGCGTACTCGCCGGATAGGCCCCGTAACAGGCCACCATATCGTAATTGTTTTCCTGCAAATACTCCTCCAACAGCAAGGTCATCCCCGTCCAATGGGGATCGGTATAGGCGCGCTCCATGCCCGGAACGTAGAATTCATGGATCATGAACAGCTCCGGCCGGTAGCGGTCCAGGTAGTCCTTGGTCAGGCCTTCGTGGGAGATATGGGAATCGTTCAGCCCCCAGGTATCAATCGTGCGCCAGTGGCTGAAATACGGCAGGTTCCCCGCCTCCGTCACCGCCATCGTATAGCCCTTCTCCGCGTACGGTTCCAGCATTTCGCCCAGCGCCACCCGACCATCCGCCGGCATCCGCGTCTTCCAGCCGTAGTTCCAGTGCTGGAAGAGCAGCAGCATGACGCCCAGCATCCCCACCGCCACAATCCGGATCCCCTTCATTTCCCAACGCTTCACCACTTCCCCCACCACGCCCGGCCAGGTCATCAGCAGGATCGGCACGAGGACGTACTGGAAGCGCATGAAATAATTCATCGCGTTCGACATGAAGACCCAGACCGCCACGAAGGCAAAGGCCGGGAAGATGATGAACGCACCTTTGATGACTTTTTTCCGGTCCTGGAACAGCCCCGCCACCAGCACCAGCATCACCGGCAGGCCCATGCGGAAGGTATTGATGAGGGAGTACTTGAAGCTGGACAAATAGAGGACGCCGCCGCCCTTGACGTAGAAGGGATTGGGCAGGGGATGGCCGAAATAGGTCCAGTGCCAGATGAAATAGCCGAGCCCGACCGTCCCAAACCAGCCCAGGAACCAATACGTCGTGGGTTTCATTTTCCCGAACCCATGCCACGCGATCCCCACCACCCAGGTCATCGCCACCAGGAATACCCCCTCCGGCCGGGTCAGACCCAGGAGCAGCCCGAACAGGGCCCACCAAAAGCCATTCCGGGCACTCAGGTCTCCGTGGAAGGCCCGCAGCATCCGGTAGTACATCAGCGCCCCGAACAGAGCGAAATAAGGCGTCCCGAAGAAGGCCTCGATATAGACATTCGCGGGCCCGACCGCCACAAACGCGGCCGGCAACAGCGCCCAAATGGTCGGCAAATCAAAGATCCTCCGTACGGCCATGAACACCACGGCCACCGTCGCGAGGTGCGCCCCGATCGTCAGGAGCTGCACCGCAAGCGACAGCGAAATCCCCAACTTGTGCAGCGCCCCCACACTCACCATGAACAGGAAATCCGTCGCCCCATCCACCGGCGCCTCCCCGATGTTCCAAACGATCCCGTGCCCATCCGCAAAGTGATCGGCATAGCGCATCAGCATCGCCGCGTCCTCGAAGGGCGGCCCATCCAATTGGAAGAAGGCCAGGAGATAGACCATGCTCCCGCCGGTCAGCAGCAGGAGCCAGAGGGCATCCCAAGGATTTATTTGGCGGAGGAGCTTCATCGGCCGGGGGATACGATGTCGTGGTAGCCGCGGCCCGGGTCATCTGACCACTGGTAATAGCCGAAGAGCTTGCGGATGGCCGATTGGGGGAAGAAGCGCTCGAGGTTCCGGTAGAGGATCAGGTCGTACTTGCGGTGGAAATTGATCCAGCACGCATTGCAGTTGTCGTGGTGATGCTTTAGCGTCTGGCGCGTCGAGCGCATCGCCAGGATTTCGTCGAGGGTATGGTCGTGGATATTCCCGAGGTGGGTATCCAGGTTCATGCAGATCGGGACCTCCCCATCGGGCAGGACCACCACACTGTCGAGGATGCTCTTGCAGGGCAGCACCAGCTTGCCCGCCCGCCACTCTTCGTACAGCTTCAGGTAATCGTAGTTCTCACTGAACTCCCGCAGGATGGCCGGAATCTCCTCCAACTGGTCCTCCTGGTACGCTTCGTCCTGTGTATCGAAGAACTTGATATTGCTGTACACCCCGACCCGCAAGTCCACCTCGTACTGTTGGCAGACCTCCGCCACGTGCCGCAGGTCGTCCATCGAGTTGTAGGGCGAGACGCAGTACATGACCGAGATCGGCACCACCTTCCGCAGCGTGCGGATCACCTGGAGGACCCGCTCGTAGCCGTCCTTGCCGCGCATCGTCCGGTAAGTCTCCGGCCCCCCGTCAAGGGAAATGAACAGTCGGGCCGGCGGCGTCTTCTCCACCACTTGGATGAGGCGGTCCGGCTTCAGGCAATTGGACAGCAGGTCGAAATTGGGGTGGTGCTCGTAGAACCACGCGATGATCTCCTCCGACTGCGGGTGCAGCAGGAATTCACCGCCTTCCAGGCCCACCTTCGTCTGCGGCGTGATGCAGTCGTTGTCGAGGAGGCGGTAGATGGCTTCGGGAGCGAGGTACTTGACCGGGCGCTTCTGCCAGATGAGGCAGTGCTGGCAGCGGGAGTCACAGAGGTCCGTGGCGTAGACCATGAGGGTGGAAATCCGGGGTTGGCGCGGCAGAATGGCATTCCGCAGCATGGTCCGGCCCCGCTGGATATAGTCACCCGGTGTGTACATGGGGCGAAGTTACTGCAAAATTTAAATGTGCAAGTGGAAATGTGCCAATTTAGAAATGTGAACATGTGCCAATTGACCGGATGGGGGGATCCAAGGGGATTGATGGGGGGCGGTCCCGGCCCTCGCGGGCCGGGCGGTCCCTCCGGCCGTCGCTCCGCTTGCGCGGGAGCTCCACAATGGCCTCCGACACCTACCGCGGGGGGAGACTGAACTATGGGCCGAGGTGATAGTATAACCGCGGTTGGTCCCCGCGTAACCGCGGTTGCATCCAGACCGGCCGCGGTTGGTCCCGGCGTAACCGCGGTTGCATCCGGACCAACCTCGGTTGGTCCCCGCGTAACCGCGGTTGCATCCGGACCGGCCGCGGTTGGTCCCCGCGCATAGCCGTCAGTTTAAGCGCAATGTAGTATCTACAAAATAGGTCATCGGTGAT